>CACYKY010000017.1 GCA_902775135.1 uncultured Bacteroidota bacterium
AAACGAATTTGATATGGCAAAACAGACAGACGGAATCCTCGGGGGATTCAACGGCAAGGTAGGTACGGTGGTGGGTTACCGCTGGAAGGGAATTTGGTGTGTGCGCTCGCACAACGCCCTTGCCCGCAACCCGCGCACGGAGGCGCAGCAGGCGCATCGCGCGATGTTCAAGGCCGAAGTGCAGCTGGCCGGAAAGATGCGATGGGCGGTGAACGTGGGCCTCAAGCTCCCGGCCGACGAGATGAACATGACGGCGCAGAACCTCTTCGTCAAAGGTAACCAGCACGCTTTCAGCTCGGTGGAGGGCTTCTTTAAGGTCGACTACGCCGCCCTGCAGGTGAGCTGCGGCCCTGTGGCCCCTGTGGCGATGACGGAGGCGTCGGTGGATGAGGACAACGTACTGAATATCAAGTTCGAGAAGAACCCCCTGCGTCGCAGCTGCGACTCGCACGACAGCATCTTCTTCTGGATCTTCAGCGAGGAGCTGCAGGAGGGGTATCTCTCCAATCCCGTCTACAGGAGGATGCAGAAGGCGGCGGTGGCCCTGCCCGATGAGTTTCAGGGCACTACGCTGCATGTCTATGCTTTTGCGCAGGACGAGCAGGGGCGCTGCTCGGAGACGGGGTATATGAGGGTCGGAGATGCCGGAGAAAACGGAGGAGGCGGATTTTCCGGAGAGGCAGGATTTTCCGGGATTTCCGGAGTTTCCGGCGCCAAAGTTTGCGGAATGTCCGGATTTTCCGGGGAGGAAGGCGCTTGCGGGGCGGGAGCCCCGAAGGGGCGACAAGAGGAAAATGGGCAATGGCGCGAGGCACCGCCTTTGTGACAGACTTTTTAGTCTTTTTTAATAAAGTTTTTCATTGCATATAGGATATTTTTCGTATCTTTGCAGACAATTATGCATCGGAAAAAACATAACATTCTGCAATATACGATGCTGATTCTTTGCCTGTTACCCATCGGGGCAAAGGGTCAGCGGATTGTCCATGTGATGAGCGACACCACCGTTTGCGCACAGGATTCGGTGGTGGTGGGCATGGGGTTCGACAGGAACCACGAGGTGGTGGTGCGCAATGTGGAGACGGCCCTGAGGCACGGCGACACCGCCTTCCTGCCCGACGGCGTGGAGTGCGGCACGATGGGCTGCTCCTACCGCTCGGCGGTGACCTTCACGGAGTTTGCTCCGGGAACCACCATCACGTCGATGAACGACATCAAGTACATCCGCCTCAACATAGAGCACTCCTTCGTGGGCGACCTCTACATCAACGTCACCTGCCCCAACGGGCAGAAGGCCGACATCCTGCGCTTCAGCAACTACGGCGGCGGCGCCTCGCTGTCGAGCTGCCTGACGGGCTTGCCGGCATCGTCGCGCGGATGGAACGGTCCCGCCTCCAACAACCAGGACCACACCACCTTGGGCGTTGCCAACTCCGACGACTACGCCTATGACCCCTGCGCCAACTCGGCGACGACCAACGCTCCCGGCACGGGGTGGAACTACTGCTGGAGCAACAACACCTCCGCCGGCTACAGCTACGCCTCCGGCGGGGGATACATCTACCGCAGCGCCAACCAGATCTATTCTCCCGACGCCGGCACCTTCTGCAACTACCGCGTGGATTCGTCGAATGTGGCAGCCGGCACCCAGTTCTACCAGCCCGACGAGAGTTTCGCCAGCCTTGTGGGGTGTCCGCTCAACGGCGAATGGTACATCGAGGTCATCGACGGCGTGACGCACGACAACGGCTACATCTTCGACTGGGAGCTGGTGCTGAACGACGCGCTGGTGCCGCAGGACAGCATGGTGACGGGATACGACCTGACGGGCAACTCGGTGAGCCGCATCGACGACTCCACCTTCGCCGTCCACCGTCCCCTGGGCAGCACGTCGGACACCACCGTCACCTACCATGTGACCATTCACGGCATCGGAGGCGCCACCCTCGACACCGTCATCAGCGTGCGCTTCGTCCCGCAGCTCTACCGGCTGGTGGACGGCCACTACTGCGAGGGCGACACCCTCGTGGTGGACGAGCTGACCATCACCGCCACCACCCACCGCATCGACACCGTGATGATGGCGGGCATCCCCTGCCCTGTGGTGCGCGAGGTGGACGTCAGCTTCGCCCCCAGCTACGACCTCTACGACACCCTTGCCATCTGCGGCAACCAGCGCTACGTGTACAACGGAGTGGATTACGGCGGCCCCGGAGACTTCCTGATACAGGACCTCACCTCGCAGGGATGCGACAGCATCACCCACCTGACGCTGACGGCCATCGACGCCCAGTTCAGCGCCGCCCCCTACATCAGCGCCGACGGCGAGCGGTGGGTGCGCGACTCCATCCTGGCGGGATGCGTCCCCTTCACCATCTGGCTGGCCGACAGCACGGAGAAAGAGGCCTCGTGCCGCTGGCACACAGGCGATACCGGCTGGTACAGCAGCACCCACCTGGCGCACACCTACGACAGCGCCGGCACCTACACCATCACGCTGGCGGCCACCAGCATCAACGGCTGCCGCGATACGGCGGTGCTGCACAACATGGTGCGGGTGTTCGAGACCCCCAAGCCCGACTTCTGGTGGGAGCCGGAAGGCCCCGTGATGTCGCACCCGACGGTGGACCTCTACGCCGTCGAGGGCGAAGGGCTGCTGGATTACATCTGGACGATACCGAAAAACGACGGCAGCGGTAGCGACAGCCTCAACGGACCTACGGCCTCCTACTCGTGGATGACCGATGGCGACCTCGTGTCGGGCGACGTGAACGTCACCCTCATCGAGGTGCTCCACCACATGGGCCCCTACGGCCTTACGGTGGATTGCTACGACAGCGTGACGAAGGCCATCACCATCGTCAACGACTGGCTGCAGTTCCCCAACGTCGTCACCCCCAACGGCGACGGCGTCAACGACATCTGGAAGGTGGTGAACCTGCTGGAATGCGGCCAGTACTCGATGAACGAGCTGTGGGTGTACAGCGCCTGGGGCTCGCTGGTGTATCATGCGAAAAACATCACGAAAGAGGATGAATTCTGGGACCCCGAGGACACCAACAGCCCCGACGGCACCTACTACTTCCGCTTCTCGGCACGCAGCCTCTACGGCATCGTGAAACGGAGCGGCACCATCGAGGTGGTGAGATAAGGACAAGAAGACATTGAAGACACGAAGGCTCATAATGGGATTGATGGCGATGGCCATGCTGACGGCGGCTCCTGCGGCATCGCAGGAGATTGTCTCCTTCCACGTGCCCACCAGCGTCTGCAACAGCGACACCGCCCGAGTGAGCTTCGGCTACCTCTCGACACGCAGCATCGTCATCGAGCAAAGCCACGCCTCCCTCGGCCACAGCGAGCAGGTGTACCTCCCCGACGGGCAGCCGTGCGGCACGACGAGCTGCTCCTACCGGTCGCCCGTCACCTTCACCGACTTCGCCGCTGGCGCCACCATCACCTCGGTGAACGACATCCTGTTCCTGCGGCTCAACATGGAGCACTCCTTCCTGGGCGACCTCTACATCAACGTCACCTGCCCCAACGGGCAGAAGGCCGACATCATGCGCTTCAGCAACTACAGCGGTAATGCCTCGCTGTCGAGCTGCCTGACGGGCTTGCCGGCGTCGTCGCGCGGATGGAACGGCCCCTCCGGCTCCAACGAAGACCACGCCTACCTGGGCCTCCCCGACCGCACCACCGACAACCCCACCAACCCCTGCGCCCACTCGGCCAACAGCAACGCTCCCGGCATCGGGTGGAACTACTGCTGGAGCAACAACACCAGCTCGGGGTATACCTATGCCGGCAACGGGGGATACGTCTACCGCTCCAGCAGCCAACAATTCGCCGAATACCAGAACAGCCGTTCCTACTACCGGGTGGACTCCTCCAACGTGGCCGCCGGCACCCACTTCTACCATCCCGACGAGAACTTCGCCAGCCTTGTGGGATGTCCGCTGAACGGCGAATGGTACATCGAGGTTTTCGACGGTGTGGAGCAGGACAACGGCTACATCTTCGAGTGGGAGCTGTCGCTCAACCCCACCCTGCTGCCGCCCGACGAGTGCGAGGTGACGGGATACGACGTCAGCGGCTACGGCGTCACGATACTCAACGACTCCACCTTCACCATCACGCCCCCTGAAGGCCTCACCCACGACACCACCATTGCCTACACCTACACCATCCACTCCACCTGCGGCGACATCGACAGCACCGTCGACCTCACCTTCCACCCCACCTACCGCACCGAGACGACCGTCGAGGGCTGCGAGAGCTACACCTGGAAAGGCCACACCTATACCGCCAACGCCAACATCATCGAATCGGCGCACACCCCCTTCGGGTGCGACAGCATCTCGCGCGTGCACGTGGTGGTGCATCCCGGCTACCACCTCGACGAGACGACCGCCATAGTGGAGAACGAGCTGCCCTATAGCCACCTCGGGCGCACATTCGACGACGAAGTGGCCGACTCGCTCCTGAGCGACACCACCACCTTCGGCTGCGACAGCAACGTGGTCTTCACCCTCATCGTCTACCGCAACGTGGCCACGCAAGCCTACGACACCCTTTGCGCCAACAGCCTTCCCTACCTCTGGAACGGTCTCACCCTCGACGCCTCCGCCGACACCGCCGTCACGCTGCTCACCTCGCATGGGGCCGACAGCGTCGTCACCCTGCACCTGCATGTGCTCCCCGCCCACGACACCCTCATCGTCACCGAGGTGACGGAGAACGAGCTGCCCGTCACCATCCTCGGAGAGGACTACTACGCCTCCATCGACACCACCCTTCACCTCACCAACATCTACGGGTGCGACTCGCTAGTGACCCACCGCCTGACCGTGCACCACAACCACAGCTACACCTACAGCCGCACCATCTGCGACAGCGACCTCCCCTGCACGTGGAACGGCGCCCTCTTCGATTCGGCCGACACCATCGTGCTGACGCTCACCGACCGCTACGGCGCCGACAGCACCGTCACCCTCATCCTCAACGTCAACCCCACCTAC
This sequence comes from uncultured Bacteroidota bacterium, assembly GCA_902775135.1. Taxonomy (GTDB): domain Bacteria; phylum Bacteroidota; class Bacteroidia; order Bacteroidales; family P3; genus Colimorpha. The sequence continues at coordinate 5,022 of CACYKY010000017.1, forward strand.
AACGTTTCCATCGACACCGTCATCTGCGACAACCACCCCTTCCTCCTGGGCAACCACGAGCTGGCGGAGAGTGGCCAATACACCGTTGTCCTTGTCTCGTCGCAGGGATGCGACAGCAGCGTCACCGTCGACCTCACCGTCAACCTCCACGACGAATTCACCCTCTACGACACCATCTGCGCCAACGACAGCTACACCTTCGGCGACCACACCTACGACCAATCCGGCACCTATGTCTACAGCTACACCAACGTCCTCGGGTGCGACTCCACCATCACCCTCAACCTGGGCATCCTTGCCGGCAACCTCAAGGCCGACATCAGGGCCGTCCCCCTGATGGTCACCAACACCCATCCCAACTTCGACCTCCACGACAACAGCGAGTACGCCTCGTCGCGCTTGTGGATTATCGAGGACAACCACTTCACGCAGCACAGCCTCAGCTACACCTTCCCCGACGGCACCGACACCCTTCCCGTCACCCTCGTTGCCTACAGCCCTGAAGGCTGCACCGACACCGCCCGCACCGCCATCCTCATCGACCGCGCCGCCGTCTTCACCCCCAACGCCTTCACCCCCAGCGAGAGCACCAACAACACCTGGCAACCCGTCCTCAACGAAATAGAATACCTGGAAGTCTGGATATACAACCGCACGGGACTCCTGGTCGCCCACCTGGAGGGCACCGACCTCCGCTGGGACGGCACCGCCGACGACGGCACCGCCTGTCCCCAGGGAGCCTATGTCTACAACCTCCACTACCGCACCATCCCCCGTCCGGAGAAGCTCCAGTCGCTCACGGGCACCATCCTCTTAATCAGATAACCATGCAACAACACATCGAACAGATCTGGGAGCAGCGCGACCTGCTCAACGAAAAAGAATACCGACAGGCCGTCGAGGAAGCCATCGCCCTTCTCGACAGCGGCCAGCTCCGCGTGGCGCAACCCGGCGACGACGGCCAATGGAGCGTCAACGAATGGGTGAAGAAAGCCGTCCTCCTCTACTTCCCCCTCTGCGGCATGCAGACCCTCGAGGCGGGCCCCTTCGAGTACCACGACAAGATACCGCTGAAGCACCACTTCGCCGAGAACGGCGTGCGCGTCGTCCCGCCGGCCGTAGCGCGCTATGGTGCCTACCTCGCCCCGCAAACCGTCCTCATGCCCTCCTACGTCAATATCGGCGCCTATGTGGACAGCGGCACGATGGTGGACACCTGGGCCACCGTGGGCTCCTGCGCCCAGATAGGCAAGCACGTGCACCTCAGCGGCGGCGTGGGCATCGGCGGCGTGCTGGAACCCGTGCAGGCAGCACCCGTCATCGTGGAGGACAACGCCTTCATCGGCTCGCGATGCATCATCGTCGAAGGCGCCCACATCGGCCGCGAAGCCGTCCTCGGCTCCGGAACCGTCATCACCGCCTCGACCCACATCATCGACGTCACAGGTCCCGAACCCGTGACCCACATCGGCCATGTGCCTCCCCGCAGCGTCGTCATTCCCGGCAGCTACACCAAGCACTTCCCCGCCGGCGACTACAACGTCTCCTGCGCCCTCATCATCGGCCAACGCAAAGAATCCACCGACAAAAAAACCTCTCTCAATGAAGCGCTTCGTCTTTTTTAGCACCTTGTTGCTCACCCTTGTGGGATGCACCAAAGTCGACGAGATCGACTTTCGCGGCACCGTCATCGACACTCGCGAATGCACCGCCTCCTATGTCAAGCCCGACCTGGGATACCTCGTCCAACTGGCCACCCCCGACAGCATCGGAGGCACCTACATCACCTCCGACGGCGTGAGCCACCCCAATGTCGTCATCCTCTACGCCCCCGACCGCCTGCTCTACCGCAACGACAAAATCCGCGGCACCTTCTACCTCGACGACCAGTACTCGCGCGCCAACTGTTCCATCCATTGGACCGACATCGACCACATCCCCATCGGAGTCTTCACCTCCGTATCTGTTGATTAATTGTTAACAAATTTATCGCGCCATTACCGACTTTCTTCGTATCTTTGCAAATCGAATCAGAATAATTTAAAACACCGAGAATATGAAATTTATCGTCAACAGCCAGCAGTTACACAAGCAGTTGCAGTCGTTGAGCGGAGTCCTCTCGTCGAGCAACACCATGCCCATTATCGGTTGCTTCCACTTCCATCTCGAAGAGAACAACCTCACCATCAAGACCACCGACCTCACCACCACCCTCATGGCCCACATGACCGTCGAAACCGGCCGCATGGAAGCCCCCGAAGAGGTCGCCGTGCCCTCCAAGATGCTGCTGGACATCCTCAAGACCTTCGAGGATGTGCCCCTCACCTTCGATGTCGACCCCTCCAACTTCTCCATCGACATTGTCTCCGGACAGGGCCAGTACCGCCTTGCCGGCATGGACGCCGCCACCTACCCCACCATGCCCGTCGCCGAAAGCACCAACAAGATTGAGATGAGCGGCGCCGCCCTCGTCAACGCCATCAACAAGACCGTCTTCGCCACCAGCAACGACGAGATGCACCAGCAGATGAGCGGCATCTTCTGCGAGATGACCCCCGACGGCGTCACCTTCGTGGCCACCGACGCCCACAAGCTCGTCCGCTACCGCCGCAAAGACGTCACCTCCGACGAGAGCACCAACTTCATCCTGCCCAAGAAACCCATCATCATCGTCAAGAACATCCTTGCCGCCCGCAAGGAAGACGGCGATGTGACCATCGAATACAACAACACCAACCTCTTCATCACCTTCGACAACTTCTACATCGTCTGCCGCCTCGTCGACGGCCGCTACCCCAACTACGAGGCCGCCATCCCCAAGGACAACCCCAACAAGCTCATCCTCGACCGCCAGTCGTTCCTCAACACCCTCAAGCGTGTCTCCATCTTCGCCTCCGAAGCCACCCGTCAGGTGCGCCTCTCCATCAGCGCCGACAAACTGGAAATCTCGGCCGAAGACCTCGAGCTCTCCAACAACGCCCACGAGACCATCCCCTGCCAGTACGAAGGCGACCCCATGGACATCGGCTTCAACGCCAAGTTCCTCACCGAGATGATCTCCTACCTCGACAGCGAGCAGGTGCTCGTCGAGCTCTCGCATCCCTCGCGCGCGGGTATCATATTCCCCTATGGCGACGACGACACCGACAAGAAGGACGACATCCTGATGCTCGTCATGCCCGTCATGCTGGCCAATTAAAATAGACAATGAAAAACAAAGTCAACCTCTGGGGCACCCACGGAGCTACCATCCTCGGTATCTCCCTGGTGCTCTTTATGCTGGGATTGCTACTCACCATCGAGTACCACTCCTATCGCCTCACCCACGACACCCAGGAGCGCATCACCTACAAGGTCGACCTCTCGCCCGAAGTGTCCGACTCCCTGGCGCTGGCCCTCAAGGCTCGCGTGGAGAAGATGGACTTCGTCAAGCATGTCGACTACATCTCCAGGGAGCAGGCCGCCGAAATCTTCGCCGAGGACCTCGGCGAGGACTTTGTTGGCTTTGCGGGCTACAACCCCCTCTATCCCTCGCTGATGGTCAACTTCAACGTGGCCCTCCTGCCCGACAACAGCAGCGAGACCCTCGACCGCTTCTGCTCCGAGGTGGGAGCCCAGGAAGGCGTCACCGGCGTGGCCTACCAGGAGAACGTCGTCGGCGAGCTCCGCGACATCTTCTACCGCCTGTCGTGGTTCCTCATCGTCTTCGTGGCCCTGCTGCTGGTCATCACCATCGTGCTCATCTCGAGCCTCATCCGCATAGCCCTCTACAGCAGCCGCGACACCATCGCCACCATGCGCCTGGTGGGCGCCAAGTCGTCGTTCATCGCACGCCCCTACCGTCTGCGCAGCATCGCATACGGCGCCATCGGCGGCCTCATCGCCGACTGTCTGGTGCTGGTCACCCTCTGGGCCTTCGGCAACCAGTTCGGCATCGACCTCCTCGAGGCCGACCACCTCGTATGGTACGGACTCATCGCGGTGGCCATCATCCTCATAGGCATCCTCATCACCTATCTCGCCACCGCCATCACCGTGCGCCGCCACATAGCAAAGAATTAACAACCCCCCAATGAAAAAAGAAACAAGCATGGAGAACAAATCTGCCATCCAGCAAGAAGAAAACGGCAAACGCTTCCAGTTTGCCTTCGGCCGCATCAACTACATCCTCATGATTGCCGGCCTCGTCGTCCTCGCCCTGGGATACATCCTCCTCAGCGGCGGCGGCAGCGACGACCCCAACACCTTCAATCCCGCCATGTTCGACAACCGTCGTCTCGTCCTCGCACCCATCCTCATCATCGTGGGCTTCGTGGTCGAAATCCTGGCCATCATGTACAAAAGCAAGAAACAATAACTAAATAGTCTTCACTATGGATTGGTTGCAAGCGCTCATCCTGGGCATCATCCAGGGACTCACCGAATATCTTCCCGTCTCCTCCAGCGGCCATCTGGCCATCGGAGCCAACCTCTTCGGCATGAGTGGCGAAGAGAACCTCACCTTCACCGTCGCCGTTCATGTGGCTACGGTACTCAGCACCGTCGTCATCCTCTGGAAGGAAATCGTGTGGATTTTCGCCGACATCTTCAAGTGGAAATGGAACGAGGGTATGCGGTATGCCGTCAACATCCTCATCTCCATGATCCCCGTAGCCATCGTGGGCTTGCTGTTCAAGGACAAGGTGGAGGCCATCTTCGGTAGCGGCCTCCTCGTGGTGGGCATCTGCCTGCTGGTCACCGCTTCCCTGCTGGCTTTCAGCTACTGGGCCAAGCCGCGCCAGCGCGAGAATATCTCGCCCCTGCACGCCTTCATCATCGGTATCGCCCAGGCCCTCGCCGTGCTGCCGGGCCTCTCGCGTTCGGGCTCCACCATCGCCACCGGTCTCCTCCTCGGCAACAAGAAAGAGCGCCTCGCACAGTTCTCTTTCCTCATGGTCATTCCCCCCATCCTCGGCGAAGCCCTCCTCGATGTGAAGGATATGGCCGAAATGGGTGTCTCGCAAGCTATGGCCGGCCTCTCGCCCGTGGCCCTCGCCGTCGGATTCCTCGCAGCCTTCATCAGCGGCTGCCTGGCATGCAAGTGGATGATCAACATCGTGAAGAAAGGCAAGCTCATCTGGTTCGCCCTCTACTGCGCCATCGTCGGTGTCGCCACCATCATCTTCAGCTTCTAAATGGTCACCCTCGAGCAGCTGCAGGCGGGTATCGTCATCCCCGTCGACAAACCCCGCCAGTGGACCTCCTTCCAGGCCGTCAACAAGATTAAATCTGTAGTTCGCAACACCTACGGCCTTAAAAAATTCAAGATAGGCCATGCCGGTACCCTCGACCCCCTGGCCACAGGCCTCCTGCTCGTCTGCATAGGCAAAGCCACCAAGACCATCCCGCAGCTGCAGGACGGCGACAAGGTCTACACCGGCACCCTCGTCCTCGGTGCCACCACCCCCTGCTACGACCTCGAGCGTCCCGTCGACCACTATTTCCCCTTCGAGCACATCAACGCCGAGTTGCTGAACGAGACCGTCCGTCAGTTCACCGGCACCATCCTTCAGGTGCCGCCCATGTTCAGCGCCGTCAAGATCGACGGCCAGCGGGCTTACGAGTACGCCCGCACCGACGACCCCTCGGTCACCATCCAACCCAAGCCCGTCAACGTCTACAGCTTCGAGATCACCGCCTTCCGCGAGGGATCGACACATAACGCTCCTGCTGCCCCCCATACACCGTCGCCCCAAGACATACCCTCGAAAAACCTCTACCAGCACCCGCTCGGCGAAGTCCCCGCCCATCTGCCGCAAGCCGACTTCCGCATCCATTGCGGCAAAGGCACCTATATCCGCAGCTTGGCACGCGACCTGGGCGAAGCCCTCGGCAGCGGCGCCTTCCTCAGCGCCCTCCGCCGCGAACAGGTGGGCTCCTACTCCATCGCCGACGCCATTCAGCTCGACGACGTAGCCTCCTACCTCCACAACCTCGCCTGAGGCCCCTGTCAACCAGTCACTTCCTCCAGCCTTTCTCAAAAAAAAGCATGATGGATGTCGAGCAAATCCCATCTTGGGTGGGTGCGAAACAAGGGTAAAAATAAAATATTTTTCGCCCATTCAAAAAAAAATGCTATCTTTGCATTTGCTCTTCGAATAGGGGAGCGCGAGTTTTAAACCTTTAACTTATTATTATATAAGTAGTTCTACAAACAAAAAACCATCAAGATGGAAGAGACCAACAACCTGCAGAACACCCCCGAAGAGGTTCTGCCGCACCCTGAGAACGCCGCCACAGACGTGGAGACGAACGCTGTTTCAGCCGCCGTCGAGGCAGCCGAAACCCCTATTGCCACCCCCGAGACGGCAGAGACCCCTGTCGTCGAGGCTCCGGAAGGACCCTCCAACGCCGAGCAGCCGGCAGCCCCCGAAGCTGCGGAAGAGCCGGCAACCCCCGAAGCCGAAGCCGAGCCTGAACCCGACTACAGCGCCTGCACCCGCGAGGAGCTGGTCGAAGCCATGAAGGAACTCATGGGTCAGGACATCCAGAAAATCAGAAACCGCGTGGCCGCCATCCGCACCCGTTTCAACGAACTGAACCGCGAGGTGCAGAACGCCGCCTTCGAGAAATTCATCGCCGAAGGGGGCAACAAGGACGACTACCAGTACGAAAACGACGCTGTGGCTGAGGAGATGCACCGCCTGCACGACCAATACCGCGCCGCACGCCAGAAATACCTCGACGACCTCGAGCAGCAGAAGAAACAGAACCTCGAGGCCAAGCAGGCCCTTATCGAAGAGATGCGCCAACTCATCGACTCCGAAGAGGAGCAGGTGCGCACCGCTATGGACAAGTTCAACAACATCCAGGAGCGCTGGAAAGCCATCGGCGAGGTGCCCCGCGAGCAGATGAACGACCTCTGGCAGAACTACCACTTCCAGATTGAACAATTCTTCAACAAACTGAAAATCAACCGCGAGCTCCGCGCCCTCGACCAGAAGCGCAACCTCGAGGAGAAGATAAAACTGTGCGAAAGCGCCGAAGAACTCATCATGGAGCCGTCGGTCACCAAGGCCTTCAAGGGCCTGCAGGACCTCCGTGCCCGCTGGAAAGAGATAGGCCCCGTGCCCACAGAGCAGAACGAGGACATCTGGCAGCGCTTCTGCAACGCCGCCAACCAGATCGACGAGCGCCGCAAAGAATACTACGACCAGCGCAAGGAAGAGCTGGACAACAACCTGCTAGCCAAGCAGGCCCTGGTGGACAAGGCCGCCGAACTCACCGAGAAGCGCCCCGAAACCACCAAGGAATGGAACGACACCACCACCGCCCTCGACGAGCTGCTGAAAGTGTGGAAGACCATCGGTCCCGTGCCCCGCGAGGTGAACGAGGAGATTTGGACCAAGTTCAAGGGCATGATCGACAAGCACTACAGCGACAAGAAGGAATACTTCGGCGCCATCCGCGACGAGCAGGAGAGCAACTACCAGAAGAAGATAGACCTCTGCCTCAAGGCCGAAGCCATCGCCAAACGCGAGGACTGGAAACACGCCACCGAGGAGCTGCTCCAGCTGCAGCAGGAGTGGAAGACCATTGGCACCACCAGCCGCAAGGTGAGCGAGAAGGTGTGGCAGCGCTTCCGCAAAGCCTGCGACGAGTTCTTCGCCAAGAAGGGCGAGTTCTTCGCCGAGCGCCGCAGCTCCGAGAGCGAGAACCTGGCCGCCAAGGAGGCCATCATCGCCGAGCTCAAGGCCCACCAGTTTGGTGAGAACCGAGAGGAGAACCTCAGCGCCATCAAGGAATTCCAGCGCCGCTGGGCCGAGGTGGGATTCGTCCCCATGGCCGAGAAGGAGCGTCTGCAGAAAGAGTTCCGCGGCGAGATCGACCGCATCTTCGAGCAGCTGAAAATCAGCGCCCGCGAGGCCGAAGAGACCGCCTACCGCGAGCGTATCCGCAACGCCGGCGGCGACGCCCGCCGCTTCGTCAACAACGAGAAGCAGGAGCTGCAGGAGAAAATCGAGAAACTGCGCAGCGACCTGGCCCTCTGGGAGAACAACCTGGGCTTCCTGGCTTCGAGCAAGCAAGCCGACCTGCTGAAGCAGGAGTTCGAGAAGAAGATGCAGGGCGCTCGCCAGCAGATTGCGCTGATGCAGGCCAAGCTCCGCATCCTCAACGAGGCCGAAAAAGCCGAGAAAGAAGAGGCTACGAAAGATGCAGAATAAGCATATACATAAGCTTCAACAATGGCAGAGACACACTTGGTTGTGTCTCTGCATTGTTGTGACAGGATTGTGTGCCGCCAGCTGCGGCGAGAAGGCAGCGCCCGTGAAAATCCATCGGTTCGAGCAGTTCCTGTTCGCCAACGAGGGCAACGCCGCCGACTTCAACACACCGCTGCTCAACTACAATCCCGTCGACCCGGCCTTCATGGCCGCACTCAACGACTTCCGCGACGACCCCATGGTGCGCCGCCTATACGCCGTCACCGACAGCCTCTACCACGACCTCTCGTGGCTCGAGCAGGATTTGGGCGACGCTATGGCTCGCGCCCACGAACTTTGTCCGGAGGTGTCCTACAGCTACTTCTACACCCTCGTCACCGCCGACCTGGGCAACTACCCCAACCGCATCTTCAGCAACCTCACCGACATGGCCATCAGCATCGACAACTATGCCCTCGGCCATGTGGAGGAATTGCAGCGTTTCGGCATACCGTCCTACATCACACGCCTCTGCCGACGCGAGTACATCGCCGCCGACGTGATGGCCGCTGCCGCCCGCAACCACATCGAGCTGCCCGAGGGCGACATGACCTTCCTGGATTACGCCATCGCCGAAGGCAAGACGCTCTATTTCCTCGACCAGGTGCTGCCGTCGACGCCCGACACCATCAAGCTCCGCTACAGCCAAGCCCAGCTCGATTGGATGACCGAGAACGCCGAGAACGTGTGGGGATGGCTCATACAGAACAAGGTGCTCTTCAGCAACGACATGACGCAGCTGAACAACCTCGTGGACGACGCCCCCAAGACCAACGCCTTCGGCGACGGGTCGGCGCCCCGCACCAACGCATGGCTCGGATGGCAGATCGTGCGGCAATACATGAAAAAAACCGGTGTGTCGATGAGCGCTCTCTTCGCCGATACCGACAGCCGCAAGATACTGGAGACATCCGGGTGGCGGCCGTAATCAGTTGAGAGTTTTAAGTTGAGAGTATATAACTATCAATGACTATCATGACTAAAAAAGGACATAACACATATTTCTACCTGCTTTACAAGGTGCTGCTGGCCTTCTGTTCGCTGGAAGCCATGCAGATTCTCTTCCATGCTGCCAACAGCCATATCTTCCATCTCGAGTCCTTCGGCGAATGGGCCGGAATGCTGTGGGGCAACCTGGTGTTCGGCCTGGCAACGGTGTGCATGGTGCTGCTCCCCTTCGCGGTGCTGATGCTGCTGCCCATTCAGGCAAGGTGGAAAAAATGGTATCGCATCATCACCGAGGTGCTCTACGTGGTCCCCGTGCTGTTCCTCCTGGTGGCACGCGCCGCCGACTCGGCCTACTACCAGTACACCTACCACATGCTCTCCAACGAGATCTTCACCTATCTGGGCAACAGCGGCCCCATGGACAAGATGATACCCCACTTCATGGTGAACTATTGGTATGCCTTCGTCTTCGGCATTCTCATCATCGTGGCCTTCTTCGTCGTCAACCATCGCATCCGCCTCGCCAAGCGCAACCCCAACACCGTGATGACCAACGAACTCATTGGTCTCGCTTCGGGCCTCCTGCTGGTGTGGTTCCTCATGCGCGGAGGCTTCGGTCCCTTCCTCCAACTCGAGGATGCAGCCCGCTACTGCCAGCCGAAGAACATCCCCTTGGTGGGCAACAGCGGCTACAACATCGTCCGCACCCTCATGCGTCCGCAACTCGAGCCGCACAACTACATGTCCCACTCCGACGCCCTGCATCTCTACAACCCCGAAAACATCCCCCTGGCCGCCAAGACGGCCCCTGTGCTCGACACCACCCCCGACAGCCTCCGCACCCCGCCCCCCAACGTGGTGCTCATCATCGTCGAAAGCTTCGGACAGGAATACAGCGGCATCTACAACCACCTGCCCGGCGCCGACACCCGCACCCCCTTCCTCGATTCGCTGGCACGCTTCAGCACCGTCTATCAGGGCCGCTCCAACGGCAAACGCTCCATCGAGGGCATCACCGCCATCAACACCGGCATCCCCACCTGGATGTACGTGCCCTTTGTAAACTGCACCTATCGCAACGACAACATCCAAGGCATCCCCACCGTGCTCAACCGGCACGGCTACCACACCGCCTTCTTCCACGGGAGCCACAACGGCGTGATGGACTTCGACAAGGTCTGCGCCCGCATCGGCTACAACGAATACCTCGGCAAGAACGAGTTTGAGGCCGACCCCAAGAGCCGTCCCGAGGACTTCGACGGCGTCTGGGGCATCTACGACGAGCCCTTCCTGCAGTATGTCGTCCGCCACACCAACACCTTCCGCCAGCCCTTCCTCACCACCGTCTTCACCGTCACCAGCCACGACCCCTTCCCTCTCCCCGACGCCTACAAGGAGTGCTTCCCCGAAGGACGCCACCAGATCCTCAAGTGCGTGGAATACATGGACAACGCCCTCCGCAAGTTCTTCGACGCCGCGCGCCGCCAACCCTGGTTCTCCAACACCATCTTCATCATCACCGCCGACCATAGCGGTCCCGGCATCAGCCCCGAATATCACGGCTACGACGGCTGGTACCGCATCCCCATGGTGGTCTTCGACGCCCGCCATCCCCAAGGACGTGTCTCCCAGCGCATCGTCCAGCAAACCGACCTCCTGCCTTCCATCATCGACTGGCTCGGCTTCGACGACCGCACCCTGGCCTTCGGACAGAGCATCATGCAATCCGACCGCGGATGGCAGATCTACTTCGGCAACGACTACTTCTGCATGGTCAGCAACAACCCCGACAACCCCGCCGAGCATGACATCACCGTCATCAGCGGCCAGCGCGAATACGGCAAGCCCGAGGACCTCCGCTTCCTCAAAGCCGTACTGCAACAATATTTCGAACGTGTAATTGGTAACAAATTGACAGCACAATGAAAAAGAAAACCGCCATCATCGTCAACCCCATCTCCGGCATCGGCCGGCAGAAAAAGATAGAATCCCTCCTGAAGGTCAACCTCAACCAGGACCTCTTCGACTACACCGTGCGCTACACCGAGCACATCCATCACGGCACCAACCTCGCCCGCGAGGCCGTCGACCAGGGGTTCGACTGCGTGGTGGCCGTCGGCGGCGACGGCAGCGTCAACGATGTGGCCCAGGGCCTCAAGGACAGCGGCGTCACCATGGGCATCATCCCCTGCGGCAGCGGCAACGGCCTGGCACGCACCCTCAAGATACCCCTCAAGCCCGCCCTCGCCATCCGCATGCTCAACCAGATGAACGAGATCGCCATCGATTCCATCGTCATCAACGACAGCTGGCTCTGCGTCAACGCCGCCGGCGTGGGCTTCGACGCCTACATCGCGCGCCTCATGCATGCCGCCAAAACCCGCGGCTTCGCGGCCTACACCAACCTCATCCTCCGCGAATACGCCTCCTACAAGTGCAACAACTACCGCCTGACCATCGACGACCGCACCATCGAGCGCAGCGCCTGGTTCATCGCCGTCGCCAACGGGCGCCAGTACGGCTACAACCTCGCCGTAGCCCCCAAGGCACAGCTCTGCGACGGCCTCATCGACATCAGCATCATCGACAAGATCCCCCTCGACCACATCCCCATCACCGCACCCATGGCTTTCATGAACCTCCTCGACCACTCACAGCATGTCGAGATGTTCCGCGGCAAGGAGATCGTCATCGAGGGCAATGTCCACAAGTGGGTCAACATCGACGGCGAAGGCGAGAACCTCGGCAAAGAGCTCCATTTCGTCAACCACCCCCGTTCCGTCAAGATCTACGCCCACAAATAGTCCCAACGCAATCCGTCATCCCCATGATAGTCTTTTCCACCAATCCCGACTTCCATTTCGACGAGCCGCAGGCCGAACCCGAAACCCTCGCCCCAGAGCGCCAGAAACTACGCGTGAGCATCGAGCGCAAGGGTCGCGGCGGCAAGACGGCCACCCTCGTGCGTGGTTTCGTCGGCTCCGACGACGACCTCCAGGCGCTAGCCAAACAACTCAAGACCCGCTGCGGCACCGGCGGCTCCGCCAAAGAGGGCGAAATCATCATCCAGGGCGAAGTGAAGGACAAAGTCGTCGCCCTCCTGCTTTCCCTCGGATACAGCAACAGTAAATAAAACTCACACTTATTTCTTCACCCGTCCGCCCTTGTAGAAGTGCTTCTGCCAGTAGGTGTTATCCAGACGGCTGACGCTGACGCCGTTGCTGGTCGAAGCGTGGGCGAAGAGGCCCTCCTTCAGGTAGATGCCCACATGCGACACCTTACCCTTGCTATTGTTGAAGAACACCAGGTCGCCCTCTCTCAGCTGCGACTTGGCGATGAACGTCACGTTGCGTGTCATGTCGTTGGCGGTGCGGTTCAGGCTGATGCCGTACACCTGCTTGTAGATCACCCCCACAAATGCCGAGCAGTCGATACCGTTGCGGTCGGTGCCGCCGTACTTGTAGGGCACCCCCAGCCATGAGTTGATGGCCTCGTAGAGCTGCCTGTTGTCGCCGGGGCTGTAGCTGAGTCCCAGGGGGTTGCTCCCCCCGCCGGAGGCGTTGTCCACGGGACGCGCAATGACGGGGGTCTCGTTGACCATCTCGTCCACATAGAGCTGGCCGATGATGAAATCCTCCTCCTCCAGGTCGCGCGCCATGAAAGCCTTCAGCGTGTCGCACCCCGTCAGCAGCAGGATTCCCATCCCCATCCATAATATGTTCCGGTATTTCTTCATTAGTCCTTTTTATCAACCCGCAACGGCGATCCGTGATTAACTATTCTGCCTGGCTCCATCGGAGACACGGCCTGCGACGTTAGCAAGGCCTAGTGCAGAGGGCTGGAGCAAACTATTATCTATTATCTATTATCTATTAACTATTAACTATTATCTTTTATCTATCAACTATCACATACACATCCTCGTTGGCCCTTTTCATGTAGTAGTTCTCGCGGCCGTAGTGCTCTATGGCGTCGAGGTTGCCCTTGAGGGTGGCGTTGTTGATGCTGTCCTGCACGATGGCTTCGCGCAGCCGCTGCTCCTCGTCGTTCAACTCCGACACCTGGCGGCTCAGATTCATCGTCACGAGCAGATTGTTCTGGTCGAGGAAGACAATCACCACGACAAACACCGCCGTAGCCACCCAGTACTTCAATCCTTTTATCTTCAGCAATTTCTTCATTTTTTCCTTCCTCCTAGCTCCTCACCTTCAGTCGTTGTCCGATATTGATCTGGTCGCGCTTCAGGCCGTTCATCTTCTTCAGTTTCTGCACCGTGAGGCCGTATTTCCTGGCTATCGACGACAGCGTGTCGCCCTTCTTCACGGTGTGGTATCTCCCGCTGCCGCCCTTCGAGGCCGACGCCTTCGAGCCCTTCTGCTGTTTCACGGGCTCCATCGTCATGGGACGGCGCGTCAGGCTGTCCTGCGAGCGGGCGTAGATGGAGTCCTGGTGGGCGATGAACAGCTCCATCTTGGCCACCGGCAGGCAGAGCGAGTAGTGGCCCGACGAGGCGGGGATATAGTCGGCGCGGTATTGCGGGTTGAGGGTATGCAGCTCGTCGCTCTCCACCCCCGTATACTCCTGCACATAGGTCATCAGCACGTCGCGATCCAGCATGATGGTGTCCGTCTGCACCGGCACCTTGATCTCCATGGGACGGAGGCCGTGCTCGCGGTAGTAGTTCATCACGTAGGTCACGGCGATGAAGGCGGGGATGTATCCGCGGGTCTCGCGGGGCAGGAAATAGTATATCTCCCAGAAATCGCGCTTGCCGCCGCTGCGGGCGATGGCCTTGTTGATGTTGCCGGGGCCGCAGTTGTAGGCGGCGATGGCCAGCGTCCAGTCGTCGAACACGCGGTGCAGGTCGCTGATGAAATGCGCGGCAGCGTAGGTCGACTTGTAGGTATCGCGGCGCTCGTCGACGAGCGAGTTCACCTCGAGGCCGTAGTTCTTGCCGGTGCTGTACATGAACTGCCACAGGCCTGCGGCGCCCACGCGCGACGTCGCCATGGGATTCATGGCGCTCTCCACGATGGAGAGGTATTTCAGTTCCTCGGGCACCTCGTAGCGGCTCAGGGCGTCCTCAAACAGGGGATGGTAGTACTGCGAGAGGGAGAGCATCACATCCAGGCGGCGCGACATGTATTTCAGGTAGAAGCGGATATAGGAGCGCACCTCGCTGTTGAAGGTCATGGGGATGACGGTATGCAGGGCCGAGAGGCGGTTGGCGATGACGGAGTCGGGCAGCGCGTCGAATTCCTCGAGCGACAGCTCGCGGCTGCTGAGGAGGCGGCTGTGGGAGAACTGGCGGAGGTAGTAGCTGGCGATGAGGCTGTCGTAGGCGTCGGTGTAGCGCTTGGTCATCATCTCCACCTCCCCCATGTCGGCACCGCCCTGGGCCTTGAGCCCGCAAGGCAGCACCAGCATCAGCAGCATCGCAGCGATATAGTGCATCTTCGAAATCATAACCCTACTAACGCCAAAAAAAGAAATATAGTATATCCACCCAAAAAAAAACTTTGCCCTCCCCTCTCTCCCCGCTTACATCCAACATCTTCCCTCCGCCCTCCAAAGAATCCCCATTCACAATTCACTATTCCCCATTCACAATTCACCAATTTCTATTGAAAGATATCCCCTACGGGGAAAAATTTACGCCGTAGGCGTTTTCTTTTAATAGCATAACACGATTACACATTCTATCCTTTTGTTCTTTATTCCCCGGAGGGGATTTCTCTTAATCCGCATCTACCGACTGAAACACATGCCGCTCATTACTATTCACCATTCACTATTCACTATTCACCATTCACTATTCACCATTCACATAGTAAATTTCATTTCCCTGTTTGAAAAATTCTTCGTATCTTTGCAAATTGTTTTTATATATACAATGACAACCACCCTTTTGACAAATCCGCATAAAAAGATGAAGAAAATAATATTCTTACTCACAGCCCTCCTCCTGGCCGCCCCATCCGCTTTCGCGCAAAACTTTTCCTTCTTCACCGTCGCCCCCAGCGGCCAGACACTATACTACAAAATCGTTAACAGTAGCGAAGTATCGGTCACATATCCAGGTAGTAATTTAAACAATACTTATTCTGGTTATACAAAGCCGACTGGCGTTTTGACCATCCCATCCAACGTCACCAACGGTAATACGACGTACAGCGTCACCTCCGTTGGAGAGGGCGCTTTCTTTGACTGCACGGAACTTACCTCCGTCACCATCCCCGAAGGCGTCACCTCCATTGGCCTCGATGCTTTCAGATGGTGTAGTGGCCTCATATCCATCACCATCCCCAGCAGCGTCACCTCCATTGGTGAAAATGCTTTCTCTGGCTGCAGCGGCCTCACCTCGATCGAGTGCTTGGCCACTGTGCCACCAACAATTGAAGGCACTGTAGACTTTTACGCCCTACCCACCGACATCCCCGTCTATGTTCCCTGCGGGAAAGTGGCAGATTACCAGGCTGCCGACGGATGGAGCATTTTTACCAACATCCAGGCAATACCCGTTACGGAATTCGACCTTGCGGCCTCCACCGGACAGATTCTGCACTACACCATCAACAGCGACGGCAACACAGTGACCCTCTCCGGCCATGAGGACGGCATCAGCGGAGAGCTCGTCATCCCCGAGACCGTTACCTATTGTGGAAACACCTATACCGTCAACAAATTCGAGAGTCACATCTTTAAGAATTGCGTTGGTTTGACATCGGTCACCATCCCCCAAACCATTCACAAAATTGAATACTCCTGCTTCACCAGTTGCACCAACCTGAGCACAGTCAACCTCCCCAACACCATCGACTCCATCGAGACGTTTGCTTTCCAATATTGCAGCAGTTTGGCTTCCATCACCATCCCCGACGCTACCACATACCTTGCAAGCTACGCCTTATCGAGTTGCACCAATCTGACAACGGTAACGCTTGGCAACTCACTTACAAAAATAGGGGATCAGGAATTCTACAACTGCACCAACCTGAGCAGCATCAATATTCCGGCTTCTGTCACCACCATCGGCTCGGGCGCTTTCTACAATTGCTCCAGCCTTACCTCGCTCATCCTTCCCGATTCGCTGACTACGATTGGAAGCCACGCTTTTCGCGGATGCAGCGGCATTACATCTTTCACCATCCCCAAATTGGTAAACCATATATCCAAATATGCATTCACACTATGCACTGGGATTAGCTCCTTGACTTCTTTGGCCGCCGTACCTCCGACGCTGGATGAAGGTGTATTCAACAACATTCCGACATCCATCCCCGTCTATGTCCCCTGCGGGAAAGTGGCAGATTACCAGGCTGCCGACGGCTGGAACCAATTTACCAACATCCAGGAAATACCTGTTACGGAATTCGACCTTGCGGCCTCCACTGGACAGATTCTACACTACACCATCAACAACGACGGCACCACAGTAACCCTCTCCGGCCATGAGGACGGCATTAGCGGAGACCTCGTCATTCCTTCTTCTGTCGACTATTGTGGCAACACCTACATTGTTACCATCATAGGGAACAGTGCATTCTCGTCATGCAGCACGCTGACGTCCATTGTCATCCCGGAGACGGCGACAAGGATAGAACAGAATGCATTTAGATATTGCAGGGGCCTGACGGAGGTAATCATCCCGGATAATGTGACATACATCGGCGACTATGCTTTTAGCGAGTGCTCGAGGCTAGCAACGGTGACCATCGGCGCTTCGGTGAACGATATCGGATCGGGAGCCTTCTACCCTTGTAGTGCACTCACCTCAGTATATTTATATCCTACAACACCGCCGACATTCAGCGCATTGATTACAATCATCAGATATAATCCGTTCTTCTATTCGAACGAGAACAGGATGTACTATGTCCCCTGTGGGACAAAAGAAGCCTACGTTAATGCATTTTCGATGCCTGCATCACACTTTACCGAGGCCTGGACCCCGTATAACGTTGTCCTCTCGGGAAATAACGAGCAGATGGCTTCGTCGGACGTGGAAATCATTTGCACTTCAACGTTTAATATCACCGCCACTCCCAATTGCGGCTACCGCTTCGTCCGCTGGGAGGATGCTGCTGGCAATACCGTCAGCACCGACAACCCCTTCACCCTCATCGTCACCCAAGACACCGCCCTCACCGCCGTGTTCGAGGCCGCTGAGACCACGCACATTGCGATAGTGTCTCCTTCCGGCCACACGCTCCACTACCTCCTCGACTGCAGTAACCTCACCGCCTCTGTGGTGCCGGAAAATGCCAGCTATCCCTACTACACAACCGAGCCTGCCGGAGATCTTGTCATCCCCTCCAGTATCGAATACGGCAACAATACCTATACCGTCACCACCATCGGTAATAAAGCTTTTATTTATTGTGACTATCTGACATCTGTTGTCATTCCGAACACTGTTGTTTCCATTGGACAAGAAGCGTTCTTCGACTGCAGATTTATTGAATCCTTATCAATTGGTAATTCTGTCGAGTCTATCGGTAGAAACGCCTTCGCAGCGTGTTTCTCTATCTCCTCCATAACTGTTGCTGATGGCAATACCCACTTCGACAGTCGCAACAATTGCAATGCCATCATCGAAACCTCCACCAATACGCTTATTGTCGGCTGCCAGGCGACAGTTATCCCCACTACCGTAACCACAATAGGCCAACGTGCATTTTATGGTTGCTCAACACTCAATTCCATCTTTATTCCCCACTCTGTCTCCTACATTGGGGCAGGTGCATTTATGGATTGTAGCGGTCTAGCCTCCATGACGGTTGATGTCGACAACACTCATTACGACAGCCGCGAAAACTGCAACGCCATCATCAAAACCTCTACCAACACCCTTATCGCCGGCTGTAAAAACACCATCATTCCCCATTCTGTTACCGCCATCGCAGAACTTGCCTTCCGATATTGTGAACAACTCTCCTCTATCACCATCCCCAGCAAGGTAGCGTCGATAGGATCTGAGGCATTCCTAGGATGCAGGTATCTGGCAGAGCTTACCCTCATGTCCACCATCCCACCAGCCATTGTACAAGATGCGTTTTACGAAGTATCCACCGACATCCCCGTCAATATCCCCTGCGGCAGCCTTGCCGCCTACCAATCTGCAACAGGTTGGAGCAGCTTCACCAACTTTGTCGAGGGCGATGTCTTCCCGTATAGCCTCTCTGTCACCTCTGCCGACAACACCATGGGCTCCGCCGCTGTCACCGTTGAACCTACCTGCACCAATTACGGCGCCACCGTCACCGCCTATCCCATCTGCGGCTACCGCTTCGTCCGCTGGGAAGATGCTGCTGGCAATACCGTCAGCACCGACAACCCCTTCACCCTCATCGTCACCCAGGACACCGCCCTCACCGCCGTGTTCGAGACAGGAGCATCACAGGTCGCATTGGTGTGTCCCTCCGGCCAGACGCTCTACTATCGCCTCGACTGCACCAACCTCACCGCCACAGTGATGCCGCAGAACAGTTCGAACCCCTACTACACAACCGAGCCTGCCGGAGATCTTGTCATCCCCTCCAGCATCGAATACGGCAACAATACCTATACCGTCACCACCATCGGTCAAAACGCTTTCTATTATTGTACGTCCCTAACATCAGCCGTCATCCCCAATTCCATCACCTCCATTGGAGGCCATGCTTTCTTCGACTGCTGGGGCATAGAGTCTTTATCTATCGGCAACTCGGTCGAATCTATAGGTTCGGGGGCCTTCGCGTTTTGCTATGGGCTTTCCTCCATTACCGTTGCAGCTGACAACACCCACTTCGACAGTCGCAACAATTGCAATGCCATCATCAGAACCGCCACGAACACCCTTATAGCTGGCTGTCAATCGACCATAATCCCTAACACAGTCACTACCATTGCCGACAATGCCTTCAGAGGTTGCGAAACCCTCACTACTATCCATATCCCCCACTCTGTCTCCTATATCGGCACCGGCGCTTTCGACGGCTGTCATGGGTTGACCTCCATGACCGTCGATGCCCAAAACACTCATTACGATAGCCGCGAAAACTGCAACGCCATCATCAATACCTCTACCAACACCCTTATCGCCGGCTGCAGAAATACGGTTATCCCCAACTCCGTCACATCCATCGCCGGAGAAGCATTCCGTTATTGCAGACATCTCACCTCTATCACCATCCCCAGCAAGGTAGCGTCGATAGGTTCCGAATCGTTCTACGGATGCTACGATCTGGCAGAGATTACCCTCTTGGCCGCCATTCCGCCTTCCATTGGAAACTATACGTTCCGCTATGTCTCCACCGACATCCCCGTCCATATCCCCTGCGGCAGCCTTGCCGCCTACCAGGCCTCCAATAGGTGGAGCAGCTTCACCAACTTTATCGAGGGCGATGTCTTCCTGTATACCCTTACAGTCACCTCCGCCCACAGCGCCATGGGCTCCGCCGCCGTCACCGTTGAGCCCACCTGCGCCAACAACAACGCCACCATCACCGCCACTCCCAACAGCGGCTACCAGTTCTACCGATGGAGCGATGGCAACACCGACAACCCCCGCACCGTCAGCGTAACATCCGACAGCGCCCTCACGGCCTTCTTCACCCTCACGGGAAGCGCCAGTGGCTCCAGCGACCCCTCGCCCTCTGTGTCGTGCGGCGAATACCAGTGGCCCGCCATTCCTTTCCCCGCCTTAGGAGTGCAGATCAAACAGAAACATGACCACACCTCCGCCTTTGCCGCACAGGGGTGGGACACCGTGGTGACTTTGAGCACCCCTACCATCGAACTGAGCTGCATGCCCTACATCCCCGTGCAGTACTTCAACGGCCAGTATACGGTGGACGAAATCCCCTACAACCCCGCCGACACCTCCTTCCATGCAGGGACGAGAATGCCAATCTCTACCGACGACAATTTCGCTCAAACAGCCACCAATATACCTTTCCCATTCTATTTCTTCGGCGAGCGAAAGAGCGCGTTCGTCATTGGAGCCAATGGTATGGTGAGCTTCAATCCGGCTGTGACAGGAAAATATTGTGCCTATTCCTATTCCGCCCCTCTACCCTGGCCGGATGGTACCACCGGCGCTCCTAATCATGTATCGCTGATGCGCGACGCCATCTACGGCATCTACGAAGACACCTATCCCAGCTACAGCCAAGTTTCCGGCAACGACGGCATCTACTACGGCATTCAGGATGCTTTCCCCATGCGCAAGATTGTATGCTCGTGGAACAACATTCCCCTTTACAGCTGTACCAACAACAGAAGCAGCTACCAGATTGTCTGCTACGAGGGGACCAATATCATCGAGGTGCATGTGAAGCAGCGCCAGGCCTGCCCAGGTTTCAACGGCGGACGCGGCATCATCGGTATCCAGAACGCCACCGGACTTCCACAGCTGCCCAGCAGCGACCCTTCTAATCCCACCCACAGCGTGACCCCCGGCGCTCCGGCAGCCTTCTGGCCCCAAGGAAAGAACATCTTCACCTCCAACCTTACCGAGACCGCCTACCGCTTCACGCCCCAAGGCACCACCTCCTACAGCTACAAGTGGTACCGTGTCTTCGACGACGGACGCGACAGCGTGGAACTGACCTCCTCCCCCAACGATCCCAACGGCTACTTCATCCCGATGGACGAATCCGGCACCTGCCCCACCCTGACACGTGCCGTAGTGAGTCCCACAGAGCCTGCGAAATATGTCTTCGAGCTGCGTTTCCACGATGCAAACAACAACCTCTATACCCTGTATGACACCTGCTCGGTGGGCGTCAACTTCGACACCGCCATCCATATCCACATGGAGCTGGTGGGCGACAGCCTCTTCGCGCAGGAGAGCCAATCCATGGTGGTGACGCATCCCGACAGCACCTACGTCAAGCTGCGCTTCGATGTGGAGCCGGCGGCTGAGCGTGTCGAGGTCCTCGACCAGGGGCAGAACGTCGTGGCCACCTTCCTCGACGCCACCGAGGAGCATGTCTTCCGCCTCACCACGGGCCTCTACACCATCCGCGCCGTCTTCCCCGGCGGAGCCACCTTCGAAGGCACCATCGACTTCGTCAACGAGCTGCAGGAATAGCGGGTGATGGAAGATGTACACAGCCTCGCACTCTTTGTGAGCCGAAGAGAAAAATGCCGGTGCTTGGGTTGATAATATCATTTAGTTCTTTTCCAACCAGAACTTCATTATTGGGTCTGTCAGAAAGACCTTGTTGCTCTCTTTCTGGTTGGTGGTTTGCATTGATTAATTTTGTTGTTTCAAAAAATAGTCGTATTTTTGCAGTCGGTTACACAATAAAAACGATTAGTATGAACACAGCCGCAATCAATTCGTACAGCGCTGATATTCTGCAAGGACTGGGAGCCATCTCAGGCAATGAGGCGGCATTGGCCCGTGTGGCGAAATATGTGCGCCGTGTGGTCAAGGAGCAGGAAAAAGACCCGACCTTGATGACCGAGGAGGAGTTTTTCGCCATGCTCGAACGCGGTGAGGAAGAATATCGGCAAGGGAAAACCAAACAAATAAACACTGTCGAAGAACTCAACACATTCCTTAACAGCCTTTGACTACCATGTACAAGCTCAGTTATTCCGATGAAGCCGAGCAGCATATGAAGTTGCTGAAGCGCCGCGAACCTAATGCCTTCAAGAAATTGGCCAAACTTCTTGTCGAGCTGATGCAACATCCCACGACAGGCACGGGACATCCGGAGCCATTGAAAGGGAAGCCAGAAGGCCGTTGGAGTAGACGCATCACCGAGAAGCACCGTCTTGTGTACCGTATCTACGAAGATACGGTTGTGGTGCTTGTTCTCTCTGCCTATGGCCATTATGGCGACAAGTGATTTCGCCCTCCCCCACCCTCCAACATTTTTTTATTTTCGCTATTTCTTGATGCCTCTGAGACAGAGGGTGTCGACTTGTTGAATTGTGCAGTCGTAATACTGCACTTATCTCTCTAAAAAGTGCAAAACATTGAAAAGAGACCAACGACCAACGACCAAATCCATTCACTATTCATAAAGTGCAAAACATTGAAAAGAGACCAACGACCAACTACCAATTCTTTTTCTAAAAGGGGGAGAGGGAAGTGGAAAGTGGGAAGTGGAAAGTGGAAAGAGGGAAGTGGAAAGTGGAAAGTGGAAAGTGGAAAGAGGGAAGTGGGAAGTGGAAAGTGGAAAGAGGGAAGTGGAAAGAGGGAGGAGATGACAAAAAATATTTGCTTTTGTGGAAAATTTTTCCTTACTTTGCAGATGAGAATAATGCATACATATGCCAATAACTTATTGTGTATGTGTAGTGTTATCACATTTGAAAAGATAAAATTATAGCTTATGAACAGAAATATTATTAACTGTCTATTGTTGATAACTTGTATGGCCTTCACGGGAGTGGTGAGGGGTCAGAGTGCGTCATGCAGCGATTATATCAATGCGCTCCCATGGACCTATGGTTTCGAGGACGCGACGTCGGGGTCGTCATCAACACCGAATGCCGATTTTGGAGCCACATGCTGGACGCATCACAACAACGCCACCGCTACGAATGCGGTGGGACATCCTTACATAGCAGGAAGTAACAATCCGCATGGCGGAACGAAAACGATTTATTGGTATCGTACCTTTACTGAAAGCTATGGTGACTACCAAATCGTTGCGCTTCCGGGAGTTGACCCTGCAGTGGCATCTGTCAACACCCTCGAACTCTCGTTCTGGGTGCGGATGAACTACGAGAACTACCCGGGAACGTTTATCGTAGGAGTAATGACCGACCCCACCGACGTGAGCACTTTCGAGGCTGTGGGCGACCCCCTCCAGGTGTCGGGCACGGAGTGGAGTGAGGTGGAGATATCGCTTTCGAGCTATACGGGCAGCGGCCAATATGTAGCCATCCGGGCGAACCGGGTTGACGGCGTTTTCTGGTCAGCCTACGTCGACGACATCACGCTCAGCAGAATCGAGAGTTGTCCCGCAGTGAAGGACCTGAAGATGACGGCTTGCGGGACGGATGAGGTCACGGTTACATGGAGGCCGAAAGGGAATGCGAGCAGTTGGGAGGTGTCGTTAGACGGAGTGGTGAGAGGCACGGTATCGACCCCGACATATACCTTTACCAACCTGACAGCCACCACCACCTACACTGTCTCGGTAGTGACAAAATGCGGCGGTGGAGAAGAAAGCAACCCGACCACCCTTCAGGTTAGCACCATCTCCGAACCAATTACTACGCTGCCCTACAGCTGCGACTTCGAGGGAAGCGAGGCCATGGACGTCGTGATGGTCAACGACGGCCAGGCGAACCAGTGGATGGTGGGTAGCGATGCCAACAACACCGCCGGTGGAGCGAACTCACTTTACATCCATTCGTCGGACGTCAGCAACACATATGACGGCAGCCAGGCAAGCACCGTATTTGCCTATATCCCCTTTGAACTTCAGACAGGTTCTTATCTTATAGAATTTGACTGGAAGTGTGAAGGCGATTGGCAGGACTACCTGCGGGTGGCCCTGGTGCCTGCCACCACCACCCTTACCCCTGGCACCGCCACAGGATGGAACCAGTCTTTGACACCAGGTATAACTCTTGACAGTGGAAATTGTCTTGTCTACCATTCTGACTGGCAACACCATCAAATGTCTTTCGATATCACTGCTGCAGGTGTCTATAAGCTCGTCTTTTTCTGGACAAACAACAACTCCTATAGTTCCCAACCTCCGGCAGCCATCGACAACATCAGACTGCGTGTCAACACCTGTCCCTTCGACTCACAAGTTTTCTTGCTCAGCAGCACTCATGAATCCGCTACCATTGAATGGACCGGAAGCGAGACGACGTACCGCCTCGAATACGGCCCCGTAGGATTCAATCCTGGCACCGGTACGGTGATGAACGTCACCGGCACCTCCACCACCATCAATGGCCTGTCGTCCAGTACTGAATATGACCTTTACCTCAGCCTGGTCTGTGCCGAGGATAATGTCAGTTTCCCCGTCCTCTTCCCGTTCGCGACCCTTGCGGGCCCCATCTCCTCCTTCCCATGGAGTTGTGATTTTGAGGGCACCTCTGCCGAAGGCTGGGAATTCGACAACAACCTCAGCACAAATCACTGGACCATAGGATACTCTGTCTATAGTAGTTACGGGAACAGCCTCTATGTCTCCAACGACGGTTATTCCAACTATGACTATGACAACTCCTCCACCTCTGAAGTCTATGCCTGGCGTGAGATGCAGCTTGACGAAGGCCGCTATCAGATCATGTTCCAATGGCAGGCCTACGGCGAAGGCTCCGGCAGTTCCAACCCCGACGACTATCTCTCGGTCTGGTTGGTGCCGGAAGCCAACTGGGGCACCACCAACGGAGAGCTGGTTTTTGGGCCTGGCGAAGACCAGACCTATTGGGGAGGGTTCAACGGTGAGGTAACGGTGCCGGCAGCGGGGAACTACCGCCTCCTCTTCGTATGGCATAACGATGACGACGGCGCGGGGTACAGTCCTGCGGCCATCGACGACATCGAGGTCGTCCAACTCTGCCCGAAACCGACGAACGTAACTGTGGGTAACCTCACTTCCACCTCTGCCACCCTGGAGTGGACTGGTAGCGCCCTCTCGTACTCGGTTCAATACGGCCCGGTGACGAACTATGACTACTGGACAAGCGACTACGACAACTTCCCACCAGACACCGTTGATGGCACCAGTTTCGACTTGACGGGATTGGTGGACGGCACGCAGTATATTGCCGGCATCCGGTCGCTCTGTGCGCCTGGCGAGAGCAGCGGCATTGCCTACGTCACCTTCACGGCGTCCTCCAACGCCAATGTCATGTCGGTGCCCTACAGCTGTGACTTCGAGGCAACGGAGAACCCCGAATGGGTCTTCTTGGCCGGCACCGCGGCCAACATGTGGTATATCGGCGACGCCACCAACAGCACCTTGACGGGCTCGGGCTCGAAAGCACTGTATGTCCGCAAGAGCAGCTCCGACGAGTCGCACGACTACGACAACACATCGGAAAACTCAATTTTCGCCTATGCGCAGTTCAACCTGGATGCTGGCGGATATGAGATAAGCTACGACTGGAAAGGCTACGGCGAGAGCACATACGACTATATGCGAGTGGCCCTGGTACCGTCCTCGACATCCATATCGTCTACGGTTCCGGACTGGAGCACCACCACCACTCCCGGCATCGCCCTCGACGGAGAGACAATACTCAACCTCCATACCGATTGGACCACCCATACACAGAATTTCACCGTTGAAACTTCGGGCGTCTACAGTCTGGTCTTCTACTGGAGGAACGATGACAACACCGGCACACAGCCGCCGGCAGCCATCGACAATGTGTCGATAAATTCCTCCTCGTGTCCTTTCGGGGCCACAGTGACAGCCAGCGCCGTCACCACCCAATCGGCTACCGTGTCGTGGACCGGCGCCGAGGGCAGCTACCACGTCGAGTATGGTGTCACCGGCTTCCAGCAAGGCTACGGCACCTCTCGGGAGGTCAACGCCCTGACGACCGACCTCTCCGGCCTGCAGGCCAACACCGGCTACGATGTATACATACGCCGCATCTGCGGTCCCGGCGACACCAGTGCGGCTGCGCAGACGAGCTTTACCACCTTGGACATAGACCCCATCCCGGTGCCCTTCATCTGCGACTTCGAGGATGCTTCGGCAGCCCTCAACTGGCGTTTCGTCACCAACAACGACAACCAATGGTATATCGGCAGCGCCGACAACAACACCACCGGCGGCAGCAAGGCCCTCTATGTCAGTGGCGACGGAGGTACTACCAACAATTACAACACCTACACCTACGGCGAGGTCTACGCCTACACCCGCCTTTCCTTCAACTCGTATGCCCAATATACCATACGTTTCAACTACCGCGTGGGCGGGAACGAGACGAAGCATTATCTCCGCGTGGGGCTTATTCCCGCGTTCCTGGGCTTTGACGCAGGCGGATGGAGCACCACCGGCAACCCGCCCAACACCATCGTCCTCGACGGCTCCCAGGCGCTCTACAACGATACCGATTGGCAGCATATTTCCAGACAGCTCTATCTCTCTCCCGGCGATTACTACCTCGTCTTCTACTGGCGCGACTACCTGAACTCCACCAATGCCATCCAGCCAGGCCCCACCATCGACGACATCGTCATCAAACCCTACACCTGTAACGACCTGACGGATCTTGCAGTCGCGAATGTCACCTCCTCCTCGGCCACGGTGTCGTGGAGCGGTGGCAACGCCGCCACCTATCAGGTGGAGTACGGTCCGGCAGGCTTCACCCCGGGTCAGGGTTCCGTGAGCACCGTGACCACAAGCTCGATATCCCTCTCCGGCTTAGAGGGTGGCACCAAATACGACATCTATGTTCACGGAATTTGCAGCACCGGTGATGAGAGCGACAACATCTCCACCTCGTTCTTCACTCTCCCCAATCCTCAGCCGGTGCCCTTCGCCTGCGACTTCGAGGCCGTCGACGATGCCGCCAAATGGGCTTTCTCCTTCCCCTCTTCCACCCTCAACGACTGGACCATCGGCTCCGCCGACAACAACACCACCGGCGGCAGCAAGGCAATGTATGTCAGCAACGACAACGGAGGGTCGAGCTACGCCTACACCCACCTCTCGCTCACCCCTGGCCTATATACAATAAATTATGATTGGAAAGCCTCCGGCAACAGCAACTGCGCATACCTGAGAGTAGCCCTTGTCCCCACCGCCAGCGGCTACAACGCCTGCTGCTGGAGCACATCGGCCACCCCCGGCATCTCTCTCGACGGTGGCACCGTGCTCTACAACGGGACCGACTGGACCACCAAAGAGATCGACTTCGAGGTGTCCGACGCTGGCAACTACCTGCTGGTATTCATGTGGAACAACACGTGCAATACCGCCACGAACATCCAACCGGCAGCTATCGACAATGTGACGGTGCAAGCCAACCTCTGCCCCGCGCCAACCAACCTGACGGCAACACCGGTATCCTCCACCTCACACATCATCGCGTGGAGCGGCACCGCCAGCCAGTACACCGTGGAGTATGGCACCACGGCCACCGCTACCGGCCCCTACGGCAGATATGGATACACCTTGGACTACGCCAACCCGGGCGAGAGAACCACCCTCACGGTGGCAGGCACCTCCGTGACCCTCACCGACCTCCAACCCGGCATGGAGTATGAGTTTGTCGTCAGCGCTCTCTGCGACGAAATCACCAGCCGGACGGCAAGCAGCACCTTCACCACGCTCATCAAAGACCCCGAAACCGTGCTTCCGCTGACGGCCACCGACGCCGGCTCCTGGGCCTGCTGGACGGGCGGCTCATGGGACAATGACAACAGCGCCAACACCCGCACTTACCACCCCTCCTGCTACGGCAGCTACGATTCATATACCAGGGTTTACGGAGAATGTTACACCAGTCTTGCCCCAAAAAACTTCACTTACTCCAACAATGGAGTCTCCACGCAAGGCCACTACGACCTCGCTGCCGGCAGTACGATGAGTAGCTGCAACGACGACTTCCATGTCGGTTGTGCTCCCACTGAATACGGCCTTCGTTTCTTCGCCACCCGAGTCGTACGGCTCGACCCCGGCACCTACACCCTCGATCAGGACTACTGGTGCGGAGTGGGAACGCTGCGCATCGCCTTGGTGCCGGCCTACACCAACCCCTTAGTGAAATGGAACCTCGTCAACACCTGGACCTCCTCCACCGTCCCGGGGATGCCGCTTGACGGCGGAGCGCCTTTAGCCACCAACTCGCAGTGGAGCCACTACAATACTTCGTTCACCATTGCCGAGACGGGCATCTACTATCTCACCTACTGGTGGGAAGCACCCAGCTACAGTGAGACCAGCGCCCCCGTAGGCATCAACAACATTGTGCTCGACTATGTGCCTGCGCCGGACGTGCACCACATCGTCAGAACCGTTACCGGCAACGGCACCCTCCAGCTGGAAGGCCAGACCTTGGCAGGTGGCAACTACGCCGCCGAGGGCAGCGAGATTACCTTCACCGCCACGCCTGAGAGCGAGGCCTACGGCCTGCAGTACCTCCTCGTTGACGGCCAGCCAGTCTCCAATCCCCACACCATGACGGTCTCCGATGATGTGAATGCCGAAGCCATCTTCATCCCTGTCGACCGTCCCGACCTCCATGTGGTGAACATCACCTGTCCGGCCACCGTCACGACAGGACAGACTGTCGAGGTCTCGTGGACCGTGCGCAACGACGGCTTTGCCACCACTCCCTCCTCATGGACCGACCGCCTGTATATCGACACCGACCCCAGCGCGTTGAACTCGACCTGTGTCAGTCTGGCCTCCGAAAGCAACATGGGCGCCCTGACGCCCGGCGGGAGCTACACCCGCACGGTGTCTGTCACAATTCCCGGCAGCCTGGAGGGCGGCGATTATTATTTTGTGGTGACGGCCAACAACAGCAACGACTATAATACCTATTCCAAGGTAACATGCGCCAACGGGGTCTCCCCAGAAGAAAACGGCACTGCTCCGTTCTGCACCATTTACACACAATCCAAGTCTTTCCTTGAAGCCAACGAGGATAACACCTATCGCAACGACAATGTCCTTGTCAAGCCTGTCCATGTAAACCTCAGCCTTCCCGAGCTGCACATCACCGACTTCACCTATCCCACCAACCTTACCTCCAACCAAAGCGCCTCCGTCTCGTGGACTGTCACCAACGACGGCACCGAGGCCACACCATCCAACAAGACTTGGTCCGACTTCCTTTACCTCTCCTCTTCGCCCGAAATCACCGTTAACGGCACTGGCTATACCCTCCTCGGCTCGTGGAATAACGTACGTGCCCTCGACCCCGGCGAGAGCTACACCCGCGAAGCCACCGTCACCATCCCGTCCAACTACGAGGAGGCCTACCTCATCCTCCTGTCCGACGCCAAATATGTCTACAACGTACAGTGCCCCGACGGAGTGACAGCAGTTGACAACACCACGGCGCCTTACTGCACCGCCACGTCGTTCTGTAGCAACTATAACACGTCAAGTAGCAACGATCTCAACCATGTGGACGAGATAAGCGAAGCCGGCACCGAACAGGCTGTGAATATCACCGGCAGCAGCAACAGAACATGGGTTCATGACAACTTTGTGATGCGTCCTGTCACCATTGCACAAGAATACCCCAACCTGCATGTCACCAGCCTAACCTATCCTGAAAACATCAATACCTACCAAACTGTCGAGATTTCTTACTCCGTCTCAAACGACGGCATCGCCCCCACCACCTCTTCCTGGACCGACCGCATCTTCCTCAGCCCCGACCCCTACATCGACAACACCAACGCCTCAAGCGTCATCACCTTATGGAGTGACACCCGGCTCAACGCTCTCGCTCCCGGCGAGAGCTACACGCGCACCGTCAGCGTCACCCTCCCGGGTGGCCTGTCCACGGGCAGCTACTACCTCATAGCCACCGCCGACGCCTCCCAGGTGGCCAACGTCACCTGCCCCGACGGCACCAACGTGACAACACAGTCAGGTGTGGCGCCCTACTGCACAGCTCTCACCCCCACGACTTACAAACAGCTCGTAGAGCCCAGCGGCACCTCAACGGTCGAAGGCTTCGTCATGCACGATAACTTCATCCTCCGCACCGTCAATGTCACCCAGACCTTCCCCGACATCCATCTCGCCAACCTCTCGTTCCCCTCGGGGCTCACCACCTACAGCACCATCGACGTCTCCTGGACAGTCAGCAACGACGGCTCCGCCTCCACTCCTTCGGGTTGGATTGACCGCCTCTACCTCTCCCCTGACCCCTATATCGACAACACCAATGCCTCAAGCGTCATCTCGCTTTGGTTTGGTTCCCGCACCATTGCTCTCGACCCCGGCGAAAGCTACACGCGCACCGTTAGCGTCACCCTGCCGGGCAACCTGCCCACGGGCGACTACTACATTATCGCCACCGCCGATGCCTCCAACAACTTCGTCTCCCAGGCCGCACATATCGACCAGCTGTTGCCCGACCTCAACGTTTCTGCCGTCACCCATTCTGACCTCTACGTCGGTCACTACATCGGAATCTCCTTCACCGTCAGCAACAGCGGCGCTGCCGCTACACCACAGAATGTGGAGTGGAGCGACCAAATCTTCCTCTCCACAACGCCGGAACTGACCAGTAGCGCCACTCTCCTCTGGAGCGGCACTAACCTCCGCACCCTCCTTACTGACGACAGCTACACCCGCACCGTCAGCGTCACCCTCCCGCAGGCTGGCGACTACTACCTCATCGTCTCCACCGACCATAATAATAATGTATGGGAACCCAACGAGGTGGGCACCGACAACCGCTACAACCTTTACGTCGAAGCCGTCAATGTCTCGGCCACGCCGCTACCGCAGCTGCATCCTGTCGCCTTGAACTGCGGCGACATCTACACGGGCCAGCTCACGACCGCCTCGTTCACCATCCGCAACGAAGGCATCGTAGCCACACCCAACGGCGTCACATGGACCGACTACCTCTATCTCTCACACACCCCCGACGGTCGTGAGGAGCTCCTCGGCTCATGGCAGAGCGTCAGCACCCTCGACCCCTCTCAGGAATATTCGCGCGATGTCTCCTTCACCCTGCCGCTCACTCACCTCACTGGCGAATACTACCTCGTCCTCGTCTCCAACCCCAATGCCGACCCGCTTGTATTCAGCAACTACTACGAAAATACCATCTCCATCCCCGTCAATGTTGTGCTGCCTCCCGTTGCCGACCTCCAGGTGACCAATATCTACAACTACCCCTTCAACATCCTTTCGGGCCGTCCACTCTCGGTTAATTACACAATAACCAACGTCGGCGCCGGTCCCACCTCCTCCAACGGTTGGCGCGACCTCCTCTTTATTTCCCCCAATCCCGACATCACCGACCTCGCCACCCTTGTCAACGAGGCTATTCCCCTGGCCGAAAAAAATGTCACCAGAAGCTCTCCCCTTCCCTCTGGCAGCTCCATCAACAAGAGTTTCATTGCCGCGTACACACAGCCCGAGCTCTACGGCACCTTCTATCTTTATGTCGCGACCAACGTTGACGAGAATGAGTACGAGCACACCAACTACCAAAATAACGTCACCCGCTCCACCGAGCCCATCGAGATTATGCTCGGCTTCCTCTGCGACCTCTCTGTCTACCAGCTCGAGGCCAATCAGGAGGCCACCCACGACACAAGACTCAAATTCAATTTCTACGTCCGCAACCCCCTCGAGCGGCACGCCTGGCCCTGCTGGGTCTCTGAGCACAACATCCGGTCGGCTATCGACAGTTCCGAGTTCTACATGCCCCGCTGGACCGACAAGGTCTACCTCTCCAAGAATCCCGACCTGACGGGAGTGGAGATTAACAGCGAGGGTAAACAGCTCGCCGCCGACGCCAACAACCAGCACCCCTTGGTCGACATTGCCAACGACGACTGGTACTACCTCCTCAAAGCCTCCCCCGACAACTACCCCGGCATCGAATACACAGCAGTCGGCTACTATTCCAAGCCTTGCGAAGAACCTGAATCTCCTATTGGATGTTACAACTGTGCCCCCCTTCCGATTGTATGCTGCCGCATGGACTCCAACCGCTATGTTTCCGGGTGGCCAAAGGACTGGATCGGGGGGCACTACGAGGGGCGGTGGCCGAACAATGTCTACGTCGCGGGCGCGTTTGTCGACCCGAACCTCCGCAATGGCGACCACTACAAAAAGAAGTACAACTTCAGCTACCCCAACTTCCTCCCCGACGACGGCACCTACTACATCATCGTCGTCGCCGACGCTGAAGACGACGTCATGGAGTTCAACGCCGAGGACAACAACACCGCCTCCACTCCCATCACCCTCACCCGCTACAGCCACAACTTCACCCTCAGCGACCTCACCATCGACCGCACCACCCTCGTGCCGGGCTACGGCGTCAACACCAACTTCACGCTCCACAACGACGGTGGCCTCAACTTCAACGACAGCCTCGACATCTACGTCTACTGCTCCAACTCCCTCTCCCTCGACCCCGACGGATACGTCAGGACCACCAATCCCGCCAACGAGACCCCCGGCGGTCCCATCACCCGCCTCTGCTACACCCTCAAGGACAAATACTCCCTCCCTCACAACTCCCAGCATGAGCTCTCCCTCCGCATCCCCATCCCCGACGACCTGCCCGACGGCACCTACTCTCTGTGCTTCGTCGTCAACCCGACCATCCACAAACAGGGTGTAACCCGTGTGCCCGAGTCCTCCTTCGACGACAACATCATCAACAGCCATCAAATAGAAATCTGCCAGAGCTGCCCCATGCCCGACCTCGCTCCCTCCAACCTCCAACTCTTCACCCTCAACCAAGAACCCTTGAACCCAACTCCTGGATCCCTCTACGCCGGCGACGACATCATCATCGAGTTTGATGTCCACAACAACGGCACCCAATCACTCAACGGCACCCCTGTCTACACGGCCTTCTACATCAGCCTCGTCGGCAGCAACGAATGGATTTGGTGTCCTGTGAAACAGCAGACCCAGCCCACTCCCGTCTCCCTCCTCTCCACCCCCGGCGGCGGCTCCGAACACTATGTCCAGACCGTCACCATACCGCCCATGCTGACTGAAGGAGACTACCTCTACCGCATCACCGTCGACGTCAGCGACAATGTTATGGAAGCCAACGAGGAGGACAACTCCCTCATCATCCTCCAGTCCATCCACATCAACTACCATCCTCTCTACCTCGCCATCCGCAACAACGGAAGGACACCTGCCATTCCCTCCACCGTCGGCGCGTCCGACCCCACCACCTTGCGCGCCGGCGACGCCTACCGCTACGCCTGGATCGTCGACCTCGCCCACAACCGCCCCGCCTTCCATCGCGTTGAGCCCTATGAGAAGAGCGACGCACAAGGGGACGTCGGCTATTCCGAGACCATCGACTGGGAAGAGGTTCCCGAAAACCACAACGCCTTTGTCGAACGCGTCTACTTCTCGACCGACGCGGAGATCTCGGACGACGACATCGTCCTCAAAACCGTCGGCATCAGCCAAACCAAAGCCACCACCATCCAGCACACCAACCACTTCTACCTCTCGGGTGCAGAGAACGTGCGCATCCCGCGCGACATCGTGGGAGAGGGCTACGTCATCATCGAAATCGACGCCAACCATGAAACTCCCGACACGAACCGCGCGAACAATATCTTCGCCAAACCCGTGACAGTGACCGAGGCCGCCCCCGAAGAGGAGGAAGAGGACCCCAACGACAACAACGACCCCTACGACCCCTACAACCCCTACAGCTCCTACGACCCCTCTAACCCCGTGACTCCCTCTCAGCCCTCCGAGCCTGACCCACCCTCCGATCTCGTTGTCACAGCCTTCAACGTGCCAGCCTCCGTACACCAGAAAGATGTGGTCAACATTGAATACACCATCATGAACGTCGGAGAGAATCCTGCCAAAGGCTACTGGACCGACAAGGTCTACAACTGCGACCAGGAATACCTCGCCAACTCCTCGACCGCATCCTACTTCCGCCGCGCCGAAAAAGACCACTCCTTTACCCTCGCCCCCGGTGAAAGCAAAACATTAACCATCCAGGTCGTATTCCCCGACTCCGACCCCGGCAACTACCCCCTCACCCTCTGGGTCGACGCCTACGACGACGTCAACGAGACCGACAACTCCAACAACTACATGACCGTCTACTACGACCTGCTCTATGCTCCACCCTGCGACCTCACCGTCACCGACATCCAGAACCCCTCCGACCTCACCATCGGTTCCACCATGCATGTGGAATGGACGCTGAAGAACGTCGGCTACAATACGCTCTCCGGCCTCGTCCACGACGGCATCTACCTCTCCGACAACCAAACCATAGGCAACGACGACTACCTGATAGGCGAGCTCAGCGAAACCCTCTCCCTTGCCGGCGACGCCACCACCATCCGTTCCGCCGACTTCAGCCTACAGGGCGTCCCCTCCGGCTCCTACTACCTCATCGTCCGCACCAACATGCCCAACGCCTTCATGGAGTCGGACTACGACAACAACCGCGTGGTGTCGACCGACAGGGTCACCGTCAGCCTCCCAACCCTCACCATCGGGCAGGAGGAGACCTTCACCCTCGCCAGCAACCGCTCCACCGCCTACCGCCTCAACGTCAGCCGCAATCAGGCAGGAAAAACCCTCGCCGTCTCCATGGTCACCGAAGCCCCCACCCGCTCGTTCAACGGTCTCTACCTCTCGCACGAAGATATGCCCACTACCGGACACTACGATTTCGGCACCAACAAACCTTACGTCGAGCAGCAGCAAGTGGTGATTCCCAACGCAGAGATGGGTACCTACTACATCCTCGTCAACGGCGCCACCTTGAGAAACATCGATCAGCAGATAACACTGCTCGCCTCAATCCTCGAGTTCGGCATCATCAGCGTCGATGGCAACTCGGGAGGCAACACCGGTTCCTTCACCACCACCGTCACCGGCGCCTCCTTCGACTCCGTGATGGACTTCCGTCTGGTGCGTGACGGTAACTATTACCCCGCGCAAAGAGTGAAATTCCACGACGCCACCACCTGCTACGTCACCTTCAACCTCACCGATCTGCCCGTTGGCTCCTACGACATGGAGGCCGAACGGCCTGGCGGCATCGTGACTCGCAAAGCCGACGCCTTCCAGGTCATCGAAGGCCTCCCCGAAGACCTGCGCTGCAAAATCTATGCCCCCGACGAAGTGCGCACCGACCAGAACGTGGAGATAACCTTCGAATACTACAACGCCGGCAACACCGACGTAGAGATAGCAGGCTTCATGGTTGTCAGCGGCAACAACCACCCCGTGCGCGAGACGCCGTTCACCATCCCCGAAATCATCAGGATGAACAGAGAGACGCACGACTGGCCCGACACCCTCATCTTCCTCACCGCCGGACCTGGCATGGAACCAGGCGTCATCCGCCCAGGCCACGGTGGCACCAAACGCTTCTTCGTCTTCACCAACAAACTCTTCCCCGGCGACGAACTCGACGTCAAAGTCTATGCCATTGGTCTCCCCAAAAAACGTCTGCTGGAGCAATACTAAAACAGAATAAAAAAGAATAAAGATATGAAACGCATCTTGACAATCGCAACCCTTTTGGTGATAGGCTGCCCATGGGCAGCAGTGATGGGACAGAACATCATACGCCCCAAGATAGCCTGCCCTAACGACATCTGGGTGAACAGTTACAACGGTGTCCTCTTCTACCAGCGGGTGGACCTGAGCATACCCACGGCAAGCGACAACCCCCTGGCTGCAGCGTTCTACTACAACTCCTCCGACGCCGACACCAACTACGGTTTCGGCAACGGCTGGTCCTTCGCCTACCAGTGGTCCTACCTCCAGCAGGGTGACACCATCTGCATCAATCAGGGAGATGGCCGTCGCGATAATTACCTGCTTGATGGCGACAGCTACAAGTCTCCAGCGGGTGTTTTCAACACATTGCGCAAGGAATCAGGGGTGTTCCTGCTGACGACGCCCGAAGGCACCGTCTACCGCTTCTCCGACCCTCAGCACAAACACGTCACCCAGATTGCCGACCGCAACGGTAACACCCTCACCCTCTCCTATGGCGGACAGGCCGGCGCCGGTGTCCCTCCCCAACTGACCAAGGTTCAGGAAGGCAACGGACGGGCCATCAACTTTGAATACAACCAGGGGCTGCTTGTCAGGCTCTCGGTCGAGGGTCTCAGCGACCGCGTATGGACCTACGCCTACGATGCGCAGGGCAACCTTATCTCTGTCACCTCGCCGTTGCATCACACCGTCTACTATGGCTACGACAAGGCGAACCGCATCAATCGCTTCACCGATGCCGCCGGACACTCCACCGCCATCACCTACTCTCCCAAGGGCGAGGCCAACCGCATCAAGGACGGTCTCTCGGACATGAACATCCGCTATGAAATCGATGTTCTGAAAACCATCGTGGTCGACTACCTCTCCGACGCCAACAACCAGTTCACCACCTACCGCTGGGACACCCTCGGCCGCGTCATCGAGAAGTCGGGCAACTGCTGCGGCTACACCTCCAAACTCGCCTACGACGAAAACGACAACATCGTCAGTAGCAAGGACGCCCTCGGCAATGAGACCACCTACACCTACGACGAGCGTGGCAACATCCTCTCGAAGACCGACCCCCTGGGCTATACCGAGACTTGCACCTGGCACCCACAATACAATCTGCCAGCCACCTATACCGACCGCGCAGGGCATCAATACTCCTACACCTACGACAGCCATGGCAACCTCACTAAAATCACAGGGCCCGAAGGCTATCAGGTGCAATACACCTACAACAATCATGGGCAGCCCACCAAAAGCACCGACGCACTGGGTAACGAGACCACCTACACCTACGACGCCTATGGCAACCTCACCTCCTTCACCAACCCCCTCGGCCACACCAGTTCTTACACCTACGACCTTATGGGTAACACATTGACATACACTAATCCCTCGGGTAAAACCACAGCTTATTCATACAACGCCGAAGGACGGCTTGTGTCCACCACCGAGCCGACGGGAGACAGGACCACCTACAGCTACACACCGAAGGGGCTGGTGCGGACAATCACCAAGCCAGGCAACAGCCTGTATATTTTCTCTCAAGACCCCCACGGCAACCTTGTGGCCTACAACGACCCTACGGGCGCCAACACCTATTACACCTACAACGCAAAGGACCAGATCACCGCGGTGCACGACGCCTTGGGAAACAGTTCACAATATGAGTATGACGACCGCGACCGCCTGACCGCGGCCACCGACCCCCTCGGCAACAGCGTCCACTACACCTACGACGCCATGGGCCGTCCCACCGCTGCAACCTATAGCAACGGGCTCACCGAGGAATACCAGTATGATGCCCTCGGACAGCTGACACAGGTCTCCGACAACCTGGGCATACGATACCAGGCCACCTACAACGCTGCAGGACAGAAGACACGGGAGCTGACGGCCACGACCCGCACAGGCGACAGCTACACCTACGACACCGTCAGCAGCACCTACGACAGCCGCGGACGCCTCCTCTCGGTCAGCCGTCCCGGCAACCAGACCGTCACCTACGCCTACGACGCCCTCGGACGCCTGATTTCCCACACCGACGCTGCCGGCAACACCCAGACCTTTGCCTACGATGCCGCCGGCAACCTGGTTTCACATACCGACCCCCTGCAGGGAACCACAAGTATGACCTACGACGCCGCCGGGCACATGGTCACCCTCACCGACCCCAAAGGCAACACCACCACCTACGCCTACGACGATGCCGGACGCACCACTCTGACGACCTACCCCAACAACAAGACCGAGCAATACACCTACGACCAGCGGGGAAACATAGTGAGGTTCAAAGACAAGGCCGGCAACGAGATGCGCTACACCTACGATGCAGCGGATCGTATGACCTCCATCATCTACCCCGACGGAAGCAGTGACCAGTATGCCTATGATGCCGTGGGGAACATGGTCAGCGTGAGCGGTGGCGGCAACACCATCACTATAACCTACGATGCCGCAGGCCGCACCCTCACCGAGGCTGTCACCACCCCCTTCGCCACCACGGCCACCACGTCATATGCCTACAACGACGAGGCCGGCAGCGTGACAATCACCTACCCCAACGGACGCATGGTGAAGACTGAATATGACCTGCGCAATTGCCCCGCGACGGTGAGCAGCACCGCCAGCCCCACTACCCCTGTCTTCCAGACCACTGCCACCTATACCATCCGCGCCGACAACCGCACCGCACAGCTGACCTACGGCAACGGCGTGACCACGACCTACAGCTACGGAGAGAACCTCCGTCCTACCGCCATCATGGCCGCTATAGGCGAGAGCTCCCCCTTGCAGTACCTGCATATGGGCTACGACCCCATGGACAATGTCATTGCACAGATTGATTCCGTCAGCCTGCCTCGCAGCGAGTTCTACCAATACGACGCCCTCAGCCGCCTGACCCAGTTCTCGGCAGGTACACCCAACAGCACACTGACACAATCCAACAGCCCCATCCACACGGACAGCTACAACTACGACGCTATGGGCAACCGTACCACCACTAACGCAATTACGCAATCAAACAATAACACAATCTCCTACGCCTCCAACGCGGTGAACGGCTATACGCAGGTGGGCAGCTACGGGATGCAGTACGACGGCAACGGCAACCTGACCTCCGATGGCGCCCATACCTACCAGTACGACTACGCCAACCGCCTGGTCAGTGTCGACAACGGAGCCACGGCCACCTACAGCTACGACCCGCTGGGACGCCGCATCCGCAAGGTCGTGGGCACCACCACCACCGACTACTTCTATGCAGGACACCAAATGATAGAATCCATAAGCATCACACAATCAGGAAATAACGCAATAATAGAACTAACCACTGATTATGTCTACAGCCCCCGCACCGACGATGTGCTGATGGCCTGGCGCGGCGACAACAAGTTCTACTTCCACAAGAACCGCTTGGGCAACACGATGGCTATTACCGATGCGAGCGGCAACGTGGTGGAACGTTACAGCTATGATGTATTTGGTGCACCCCAATTCATCGCTCCCAACGGCACCGAGAGAGCAGCGAGCATCATCGACAACGACATCCTCTTCACCGGCCGCGAATACGACAGCGAGACAGGTCTCTACTACTACCGCGCACGCACCCTCAACCCCGACCTGGGTCGCTTCCAGCAACAAGACCCGACAGGGTATGACGACGGCCTCAACATGTACGCATACGTATATAACAACCCTGCCAATTATATAGATCCGACTGGTTTGAGGGGGACGGATTGCTCTGGCTCTAATCGGAAGCCCCAAGAAAAGTTCCAATTAGATATCGGGCCAAGTGCAAACATATGTGTTTTCGCGTCGTTGGGTGGGTGTTTTGGAATGGAATTTGGTCTTAGTTTTAGGGAAGACGAATGGATTCCTAAACCGTATTTTGGATATAACGTAGAGTATGGAGGGGGTATATCTGCTAGTTTTAGTCTCTCTCTGGATGCGGAAGCAAGAATGGTGACGGAAGGTAAACAAACGGGCAAAGGGCCACTAAACCGTGTTGTGGATAAAATTGATAAAACAGACATTAAAACTCCTTGGGGAGGTGTGTCCGTCGACAAAGACGATCATTGGCAAAAAAACATCGGTCCAATATCCTGGGATATACATGATGGCAGAAACGGTAAAATGAGTTTTGGATTTAAAGGGACTGGAGTAGGAGTCTCCCATTCCTGGGGTAAACATAATAGATTTGGTGGATATTAATAAGGTAGTGACAATCATATTTCATAACATCTTCTAAACATGTAGTTACCGATTATGAAAAAGATATTTATACTTTCTTGCATTCTGATGATGGCGACGGTCGGTTACGGCCAAAGCGTGAGTTGCAGCCAAGGATTCCAATGGGGATCAAAAAAAGAAATGGATCGTTTTGCCTATAGACATCTCTTCCCATATGAATTCAACAGATACCTCGCTTTAGACTCTGCTGCAAGAGCTGAATACTTGAGGGAAATTTTTGGTTCACTCGATCCCAACGAAATTGCTGGTACCAAGGGGTGGGAGGTTATCTCGCCCCTCGGCGACACCACCCGCTGGGTATCGCCCGAGCAGACGCTCAGCTATACCGTCTACTTCGAGAACGACCCCCTGGAAGCCACCGCCGCCGCCCAGGTTGTGCGCATACGAGTCCCTATCGATTCGCTGATGGACCCCATGACGCTTGCGGTGGGCAGCTTCGGCTTTGGGGGGTACACCTTCACGGTGGAAGGCTCGCCCCTGCAGTATCAGACACGTCTCGACTTGCGCGATGAAATGAACCTGTACGTCGACGTGGTGGCGGGCTACGACATCACTCGCAACGAGGCCGTATGGGTTTTCTCATCTATCGACCCCCTGACGGGATTCGCTCCCACCGAGGTTGACCGCGGCTTCCTGGCTATCAACGACAAGGAGACACATGTCGGCGAGGGCCATGTCACGTTCTCCATCAAGCCCAAACGGGCCCTTTGCCACACCGGAGACAGCATCATTGCACAGGCCTCCATCATCTTCGACCGCAACGATGCAATGCTTACCAACCGCTGGAAGAACACCATCGACGCCGTAGCGCCCCAGAGTACCCTCCAGCTGGACGAAGAGACCGCCGACAGTCTCTTCTTCACCTTCGGCGGCACCGACGACGCCACGGGTATCGCCCGCCACCGTCTCTACTACACCGAAAACAACAGCGCTAACCGCCTTGCTGGCACCTACGAGGTCGGCACTCGCGCCGCATTCGCCAAGGAGCCCAACGTGAGCTACACCTTCTTCACCCTCGCCGAGGACAATGTGGGCAACAACGAGCCTATGCCCGACAACCCACAGGCACTCTACGGCACCACGATGGTGGATGTGGCGGCTACTATCCTCCCTGATGGAGCAGCCTCCGTCACCGGCACAGGCAACTTCGAGGCAGGCACTTCTGTGACCCTCACGGCGACACCCGCTACAGGCTACCGCCTGAAACGCTGGCTGCTGGCTGGCGTGCCACAAAGTACCGAAAACACGCTCAACCTCACCGCCAACGAGGACGTAACCCTTACCGTCGAGATGGAAGCTATCCCGTATGACCTCACCGTCAGCGCCGCTAATGGTACCACCATCACTACCCAAGCTTTCACTCAATCGCGCGACAACGCTGTCAGCAACCCCTCTAATGTCTCTCACTTCGACAGCCTGGCCATCAGCCTCGCTTCGGAGCGCTGCTACCACGACATCCACTTCTACCTCAACGGCACCGAGCTGACGAACGACACGGTCGTCGAGGTTACTGGCGAAATCGCCCTCACCTCCACCGCCTCAGCCGATGCTGTGGGCAACGGTGTGGTGAAGGACACCACCTGCCCCAACCTTCCTTATACGGCCAATGGCTTCAATATTCTCGCCACCTCCACACAGACACCTGGCAACTATAGCTACCAGCTGACAACTACCACCGCTAACGGCTGCGACAGTACCGTGACGCTGCAGTTGAATGTCAAGTCGACCCATACCGTCACCTTCCTCGCCAACGGCGGCAGCGGCACGATGGCAACGCAGACGGTGTGCGCCGCGGAGAACAGCGTGCTCAATAACAGCACCTTCACCAACGAGGGCTTCTTCTTCTCCGGATGGGCCACCAGCGCCGGCGGAGCCGCGGAATACGCCGACGGTGCGGTGCTGAACATCGACCAGGATATGACCCTCTATGCCGTATGGAGCAGCGACTGTGCGGACCGCATCCAGAGCCGCATAGAGTCGTTCTGCGACAGCATGATGTGGCGCGGCAGCACCTACTTTGCCAGCGGCGTCTACAACGACACCGTCGTGGGCGCCGTCCCCGGCGGATGCGACAGCGTCTACAGCCTGCACCTCACCCTGCGCCACTCTACAGACAGCGTGATGAACATCGCCTCCTGCCAGCCCTATACCTGGATTGATAATCAGACCTACGGCAGCGATGTCGATCGCACCCTCTCCCTCACCAACGCCCAGGGCTGCGACAGCACCGTGACACTCCACCTCACCATCAGCGAGAGTATCGCCCTTCAGGACGAGCTGGTGGCCTGCGACTCCCTCGTCTGGCGCGACGGCGTCACCTACCGTGAGTCCACCACCACACCGACCTTCATACTCCCCAGCGTTGAGGGGTGCGACACTACCGTCACGCTCCACTTGACGGTGAATGCCTCCAACACCGGCGACACCACCGCCGTTGCTTGCGACAGCTATGATTGGTACGAGCACACGGGTATGACGACTTCGCAGGAGGTGACACATGTCTTCGGTAATGCTGCCGGGTGCGATTCTACTGTTACGCTGCACTTGACTATTAACAGCAGCAATACCGGTGACACCACCGCCATTGCCTGCGACAGCTTCGATTGGTACGAACACAGCAATATGACCACCAGTCAGGAGGTGATGCATGTCTTCACCAATGTTGCTGGCTGCGATTCTACTGTCACGCTCCACTTGACTATTAACAACAGCTC
The DNA here is from genome assembly GCA_902775135.1 of uncultured Bacteroidota bacterium. Taxonomy (GTDB): domain Bacteria; phylum Bacteroidota; class Bacteroidia; order Bacteroidales; family P3; genus Colimorpha. The sequence continues at coordinate 47,325 of CACYKY010000017.1, forward strand.
TACCGGCGACACCACCGCCATTGCCTGCGACAGCTTCGACTGGTACGAACACACCAACCTGACTACCTCACAAGAGGTCACCCACCTCTTCACCAATGCCGCTGGCTGCGACTCTACTGTTACGCTGCACCTTACTGTGAATGCTTCCAGCACTGGTGATACTACTGCTATTGCTTGCGACAGTTTCGATTGGTATGAACATACGGGTATGACGACTTCGCAGGAGTTGACGCATCTCTTCACCAATGTTGCTGGCTGCGACAGCACGGTTACGCTGCATCTCACTATTAACAATAGTAATACCGGCGACACGACTGCTATTGCCTGCGACAGCTATGATTGGTACGAACATACCAACATGACGACGAGCCAGGAGGTAACCCACCTCTTCAGCAACGCCGCTGGCTGCGACTCCACAGTCACTCTCCACTTGACTATTAATAGCAGCACTATTGGCGACACTACCGCCGTTGCTTGCGACAGCTTCGACTGGTATGAGCACACAGGTATGGCGACTTCGCAGGAAGTGACACATGTCTTTAGCAATGTGGCTGGGTGCGATTCCACAGTTACCCTCCACCTGACGGTGAACAACAGCACTACCGGCGACACTACCGCCATTGCCTGCGATAGCTTCGACTGGTACGAGCATACGGGTATGACGACTTCGCAGGAGGTGACACATGTCTTCAGCAATGTGGCTGGGTGTGATTCTACTGTAACGTTGCACCTTACTGTGAATGCTTCTAGCACGGGCGACACCACCGCCGTTGCTTGCGACAGTTTCAGCTGGTACGAGCATACTGGAATAACGACTTCGCAGGAGGTGACACATGTCTTCAGCAATGTGGCTGGGTGTGACTCTACTGTAACGCTGCATCTTACTGTGAATGCTTCTAGCATTGGTGATACCACTGCTGTTGCTTGCGGCAGCTTCGACTGGTACGAGCATACCAATATGACCACTTGTCAGGAGGTGACCCACCTCTTCACCAATGTTGCTGGGTGCGACTCTACTGTGACGCTGCAC
>CACYKY010000018.1 GCA_902775135.1 uncultured Bacteroidota bacterium
TATCAAATTCGTTTTTGTTTGTTTCCGATTCAAAATCCGTTCCTCCCACCGAGGGATGCAGTCGGATGCAAACGGCTGGCATCCAGCCATAAAGCCTGCGTATCCCTTTTATCACACACTTATCATAACGTAATCTTCGCCTTATTATTGCTTACTCGAGTAAATTTTGATAAGGCGAGGGTTAGGAGGGAAATAAGAGGGGAGTAAGAGGGGGTGGTGGGTTGATGCTGGGTTACAGAGGGTTCCGGGAAGGGGATAGGGGAAAGTGGAAATTGAAAATTGAAAATTGAAAATTGAAAATTGAAAACGGAAAGTGGAAAGTGGAAAGTTGGGCGGGGGAAATTTGGGGCGTTTTTTTGGAGGTGGGAAGGGAGGGATGGGGGCGAATATTTAAAAAATATTAAAAAGGCAATAAATATTTTTTTTTTGAGTTACTAGGACAAAATAATAAAAAAGAACATTTTTTGCTAGGACAAAATAATAAAAAGGAACAATTTTATAAAGACTTATGGAATCTGTTAACATTCAGGAACTGAACGAAAGAATCGGGCGCGAGAGTGCCTTTGTGGATGTGCTGACGATGGAGGTCGGCAAGCAGATTGTTGGCCAGAAGCACATGGTGGAGAGCCTGATGATAGGCTTGCTGAGCAACGGACACGTGCTGCTCGAGGGTGTGCCGGGATTGGCCAAGACGCTGACCATCACGACGCTGGCCAAAGCCATCGACGCCAAGTTCAGCCGTATCCAGTTCACCCCCGACCTGCTGCCCGCCGACCTGCTGGGCACGATGATCTACAGTCAGAAGAACGAGGCCTTCCAAGTGAAGAAGGGACCGATATTCAGCAACTTCATCCTTGCCGACGAAATCAACCGCGCACCCGCCAAGGTGCAGAGCGCCCTGCTGGAGGCCATGCAGGAGCGCCAGGTGACCATCGGCGAGCAGACCTACCGCCTGGAGGAGCCTTTCCTTGTGCTGGCCACGCAGAACCCCATCGAGCAGGAGGGTACCTATCCCCTGCCGGAGGCCCAGGTGGACCGTTTCATGCTGAAGGTGGTCATCTCCTACCCCAAGCGTGCTGAGGAGCGCCAGATACTGCACCAGGCGGTGAACGGCGAGCGCACGGAGGGTCAGGCGCAGGGCGCCATCCTCAAGCCCGACGTCATCCTCAAGGCCCGCGAGCTGGTGCGCGAGGTGTATATGGACGAGAAGATTGAGAACTACATCACCGACATCGTCTTCGCCACTCGCTTCCCCAAGGAGTACGGCTTGGAGAAGCTGGCGCCGATGATCAGCTACGGCGCATCGCCGCGCGGCAGCATCAACCTTGCCGCCGCCGCCAAAGCCTACGCCTTCATGAAGAGGCGCGGATATGTCATCCCGGAGGATGTGCGCGCCATCGCGATGGATGTGTTGCGCCACCGTATAGGCCTGACCTACGAGGCCGAAGCCGAGAACGTTACCAGCGAGGAGCTGGTGAACGAGGTGCTGAACCGGGTGGATGTGCCCTAATAGGTTTAAGGTTTAAGGTTTAAGGTTTACGGTTTAAGGTTTAAGGTTTAAAGTTTAAGGTTTAAGGTGAACGAAGAAATTTTAAAGAAGGTCCGCAAGATAGAGATCAAGGCGCGAGGGTTGAGCCAGCAGATGTTCAGCGGCGAGTACCACTCGGCCTTCAAGGGGCGCGGAATGGTGTTCAGCGAGGTGCGCGAATACCAGTACGGCGACGACGTGCGCAGCATCGACTGGAACGTCACCGCCCGTTTGGCGCACCCCTATGTGAAGGTGTTCGAGGAGGAAAGGGAGCTGACGGTGATGCTGCTGGTGGACGTGAGCGGCAGCGGACGTTTCGGCACCCAGGGGCAGTTCAAGGAAGAGCTGGCCGCCGAGGTGGCCGCCACGCTGGCATTCAGCGCCATAGCCAACAACGACAAGGTGGGCATGATACTCTTCAGCGACCGCATAGAGAAGTTCATCCCGCCGAAGAAAGGGCGCACGCACATCCTGCGCATCATCCGCGAGCTCATCACCTTCCGACCCGAGAGCAACGGCACCGACATCGGAGAGGCCCTGCGCTACTTCAGCAACGCCATCAAGAAGCGCTGCACCACCTTCCTGCTGAGCGACTTCTACGACACCGGATGGACCGATGCCCTGAAGCTGGTGGCCGGCAAGCACGACCTGGTGGCCCTGCGGCTGGCCGACAAGCGCGAGAAGGAACTGATGGACCTGGGGTTGGTGAAGTTCTACGACCCCGAGAGCACACGCACGGTGTGGATAGACACCAGCTCGGCGGCGGTGCGCCGCATGGCCGATGCACGCTATGCCGAACACGAGCGCAAGGTGGATACCACCATGAAGCGCTACGGAATCGATATGGCCACCCTCTGGACGGGCGAGGACTTCGTGAAGCCCTTGAAGAACCTACTTGCAAGAAGAAGCTAACATGAAGAAACTGACAATCATAATAGGGCTAATGTGTCTGATGGGCCTGATGGGTAAGGCCAACGGGCAGGCGGTTGCACGGCTGAGCGCCGACACCATCCTGCTGGGCGACCAGACGACGCTGAGCATCCAGCGCGCCCACACCTACCCCTCGACCGACCAACTGTCGCAAAACGGCATCGTGGCCCTCAGCCAGCAGTTCGATACCGCCAAGCACACGCAGCTCACCACCCTGACGAGCTTCGAGCCGGGCGTGCACTTCGTCAAGCTGAGCCCCGACGACTCGCTGCAGCTGACGGTGCTCGACGTCGATGTGGACACCACTACGGCCGAGATACGCGACATTGCCCCGATAGAGAAAGTGCCCTACACCTTCTGGGAGATCTTCCGCTGGGTGCTGCTGGGACTTGCCATCGTGGCCCTCGCCTTGGGCGGATGGTGGTTGTGGAAGAAATGGAAGAGCGGCAAGGTGAGCGACTGGTTCGCCAACACGCCCGTCGACACCCGCACCCCCGAAGAGCGCGCCCTCGACAACCTCGAGGAGCTGCGCCAGCGCCAGCTGTGGCAGGCAGGCAAGGTGAAGGAATACCACACCGAGCTAACCGACGCCGTGCGCACCTTCATCGAGGAGGCCACAGGCATCCACGCCACCGAGATGACCAGCGACGAGACAGTGGAGGAAATTGAAAATTTAAAATTGAAAATTGAAACTTCCCTGCTGAAAGAAATCTTCACTACGGCCGACCTGGTGAAATTCGCCAAGAGCGAACCCCTGCCGCACGAGCACGACCGCTCGATGAGCGAAGCCGTGCAGTTTGTCAAGGAACTGTGGCAGCAGGTGAAGCCCGCCGAAACCCCTGCCGAAGGAAAGGAGGGTGAGGATGCATAACATCACCTTTGCCCACCCCTGGCTGCTGCTGGGATTGGTGCTGGTGCCGCTGATGGTGGGTTGGTACCTCTGGCGCTACCGCAAGCAGGAGGCCGCCCTTCAGCACTCGGACATATCGCTCTTCGACGGCGTCAAGCAAAGCCTGCGTGTGCGCCTTCGCTGGCTGCCCTACGCCTTGCGCGTGGTGGCCGTAGGCGCCGCTGTGGTGGCGCTGGCGCGTCCGCAGAGCCAGCTGAGCCGCCAGGAGATGACGGTGGAAGGCATTGACATCGTGATGGCTATGGACCTCTCGGGATCCATGCTGGCCGAAGACTTCAAGCCCAACCGCCTGGAAGCCGCCAAGAAGGTGGCCGCCGACTTCATCAACGGCCGCAAGAACGACCGCATGGGCCTCGTGGTCTTTGCCGGCGAGGCCTTCACCCAGGTCCCCCTGACCATCGACCACCAGGTGCTCCTCAAGCAGCTGGGCAACCTCAAGAGCGGCACCATGCGCGACGGCACAGCCCTGGGCGACGGTTTGGCCACCGCCATCAACCGCATCAAGGACAGCGAAGCGCAGAGCAAGGTCATCATCCTGCTCACCGACGGCGTCAACAACCAAGGCAGCATGGACCCCCTCAGCGCCGCCGAGATTGCGGCGCTCTACAACATACGCCTCTACACCATCGGCGTGGGATCGCTGGGCAAAGCCCCCTTCCCCTTCCGCGACCAGTTCGGCAGGGTGCACTACCAGAATGTGGACGTGGAGATCGACGAGGACCTGATGCGCCAGATGGCTGCCGCCACCAACGACGGCCGCTACTTCCGCGCCACCAACAAGAAGGCCCTCAAGGAAATCTTCGACCAGATCGACGAGATGGAGAAGAGCAAGATCGACGTCACGCAGTACGCCCAAACCAAGGACGAATACATGCCTTGGTTGTGGCTGGCCGTTGTGGCGCTGCTGCTGGAGGCGCTGGTAAGATGGGGATGGATGAAGAGTTAAAAGTTTAGAGTTAAGAGTTAGGAGTTTTTATTGAATCATGATTCATTTTGAACATATAGAATATCTGTGGCTGCTGGCCGTTGTGGCATTGGCGGGAGTGCTGTGGGGCGTGATGGGATGGCGGCAGCGCCGGCGACTCGAGCAATGGGCCGAGCGGTCGATGTTCGGCCGCCTCATACCCGACCGTTCCGACTGGCGTCCGGCCGTGAAGACGGGACTCATACTGCTGGGTGCAGCCCTGCTGGTGGTGGCGTTGGCCAACCCCCAGTTCGGCACCAAGATAGAGAAAGGCAAGCGTGCCGGCAGCGACCTCGCCATCTGCCTCGATGTGTCGAACAGCATGATGGCCGAAGACATACAACCCAACCGTCTGGAGCGTAGCAAGAAGGTGGTTTCCAACCTGCTGTCCTCCCTGGCGGGCGACCGCGTGAGCCTGGTCATCTATGCCGGCACAAGCTTCATTCAGATGCCGCTCACCAACGACTATAGCGCCACCAAGCTCTTCCTCGACCAGGTGAGCTGCGACATGATTGCCTCGCAGGGTACCGCCATCGGCGACGCCATCGGGAAAGGCATGGAGACCTTCGGCTACGGCGACCCCGACCGCCCGTGGGAGGTCAACAAGGGACGCGCCATCATCGTCATCTCCGACGGCGAGAACCACGAGGACGACGCTGTGGAGGCCGCCCGCGAGGCCGCCAAACAGGGCGTGCGCGTATGCACCATCGGCATGGGCCTTCCCGACGGAGCGCCCATACCGGAATACAATCCGCGCGGCCGCACCAACAACTACAAGCGCGACCGCAACGGCAGCATCATCATGACGCACCTCAACGAGGAGATGCTGCGCGACATCGCCGCCGCCGGCGGTGGCAAATACGTGCGTGCCAGCAATGCCGGCAGCGGCCTGAACGAGATCACGTCGCTCATCGAGGGGTTGGAGAAGGAGGACTTCGGCGAAGCCATCTTCAGCGCCTACGAGAGCCGCTACATGTACCCCCTGGCTGCGGGCCTGCTCTGTCTGCTGGCCGAAGTGCTCATCTTCGAGCGCCGCAACAGGAAATGGAAACTGTTTAACGAGGAGGGAGAAAAATGAAAAAAATACTGTTCATACTTGTCATTTTCAATTTTCAACTTTCAATTTTCAATTCGCTTCAGGCCCAAGCCAACCGCCACCAGCTGCGCGACGGCAACCGCAACTACAAGAACGAGAAATACGACAAGGCCGAGGTGGATTACCGCCGGGCGCTGGAGAGTGACAGCCTCGACTTCCGCGGGCAGTACAATCTGGCCAACAGCCTCTATCGGCAGAAGAAATACGACGAGGCCGTGCGCCACTACGACCAGGCCCTGCAGCTGCCCGACCTCAGCGACAAGCAGCGCTGGCAGTCGCTCCACAACAAGGGCAACGCCTACCTCAAGTCGGGTATGGAGAACAAGGAGCAGGGCATGCAGCTGTTCCAGCAGGCCGTTAAGAGCTACCAGGATGCCCTGAAGGTGGACCCCAAGAACGACGACACCCGCTACAACCTTGCCTACGCCCGCCGTCTGCTGCAGCAAGCCCAGCAGCAACAGCAACAGCAGCAGAACCAGCAGAACGGCGACCAGAACAAGGACCAGAACAAAGACCAGCAGCAACAGCAGGGTCAGAACCAGAACCAGCAGCAGAACAAAGACCAGCAGAACAAGGACCAGCAGAGTCAGCAAAACCAACAGCCCCAGGACCAGAACGGGGAGCAGAAAGAGACCCGCAAACGTCCCAACCAGATGGAGCAGCGCAAGCAGGATGCCGAGCGCATGCTGGAAGCCGTCAAGAACAACGAGAAGCAAAGCCTCAAAGACCAAACCAAGAAGGTCCAAGCCGTAGGCAGTCACCATAGCGACAAGGATTGGTAAAAAATGAGAAATGAGAAATGAAAAATAAGAAAATATCCTTAAAAAGCATAATGGCCTTGTTGGCCCTTTGGGTCCTGTCCACTCCCCTCCTCGCCCAGGAGATGACCGTGCAGGCACCCAAGCAGGTCTATGTGGGCGACAACTTCACCGTCACCTTCATCGTCAACGACGACGCCCGCGACTTCCGCGGGCCCAACTTCAAGGGCTTCAGCCTCCGTTCCGGCCCCAACGCCGGCCACCAGCGCTCGATGTCGAACATCAATGGCCAATGGTCGCAGAGTGTGCAAACCACATTCTCCTACCGCCTGCTGGCCGATGTCGAGGGCAACATCACCGTCGGCCCCGCCACCTGCACCGCCGGCGGCAAGAGCATCTCCTCGCAGAGCTTCACCATCAAGGTGGAGAAGATGAGTCAGGCGCAGATGCAACAACGGCAGCAGCAACAGCAGCAACAGCAGCAGCGCCGTCAGGCCTTCGACCCCTGGGCGCAGCAACCCCAACCCGCATCGCAAATCGACGGCACCAAGCTCTTCGCCCGCGCCTCCGTCTCCAACGCCAACCCCTATCAAGGCGAGCAGGTCATCATCACCTACAAGGTCTACACCCAGGTGCCTCTCAGCCAGGTGGGCATCGACAAGCTGCCGGGCAACAAAGGCTTCTGGGCCGAGGACCTCAGCGCCGGCAAGCAGATCAAGCAATATGAGGAGAGCCTCAACGGGCAGCGCTACCAGGTGGCCGAAATCCGCAAGGGCGCCCTCTTCGCCCAGGAGAGCGGCAAACTCACCATCGAGCCCCTCGACCTCAACGTCCTCGCTATGGTGCAAGCCCCGCGACGCCGCACAGGCACCCTGCTCGACCTCTTCGACGACCCCTTCTTCAATATGGCTCAAGCTGTCGAGTATCCCCTCCACACCAAGCCCCTCTCCGTCAACGTACGCAAGCTCCCCGCCGGCCCCGACGACTTCAGCGGCGCCGTAGGCAGCTTCTCCGTCAAGGGAGGGCTGAACCTCGACAAGGTGAAAGCCAACGAGGCCGTCTCCTACCGCCTCACCATCTCCGGTCGCGGGAACCTGATGCTCGTCACCCCTCCCACGCCGCAGTTCCCCTCCTCCTTCGAGGTCTACGACCCCCAGATTGAAGACAACATCACCAAGGGCGACAACGGCGTCTCCGGCAGCCGCACCTACGAGTGGGTCCTCATCCCCCGCAGCCAGGGGAAATACACCATCCCCGCCTACCGCTTCGTCTTCTTCGACCCCTCCTCCTCGCAGTACGTCACCCTCACCGTCAACGCCCAAGAGCTCGAGGTGGAGAAGGGCAAAGCCACCGTCGCCGTCAAGGACGACGTGCAGCTCCTCAACTCCGACATCAACTACATCCACCCCATCACCAAACTCTCCCCCGCCAAAGAGGTAAGCGTGACCTCCCCCATCTACATCATACTCTTCGTCCTCATCGTCATCCTCACCTTCGTTGCCGTCAAGATGGGACAGCGCCGCCAGGCCGCCAATCAGGACATTGCCGGGATGCGCATGAAACGCGCCACCCGCATGGCGCGCAAACGCCTCAAGAAAGCCGAAGCCTTCCTCGGCTCGGGCGACACCAACCGCTTCTACGAGGAGATCTACCGCGCCATCTGGGGATGCCTCTCCGACAAGTACAACATCGAGCTCTCGCAGCTCAACCGCGACACCGTCAGCGCCTGCCTCACCGACAAGCAGGTTCCCGAAGAGCAGCAGGAGCGCATCATGAAGGTCCTCCAGGATGTCGACTTCGCCCGCTTCGCCCCCGGCGACGCCGAAGCCCAGAAACAGACCATCTACGACGAAGCCCTGCAAATGATTGCCGAACTATGAAAGATTTTAGTTTTGAGTTTTAAGCATTATCAAAAAAAACGCACAGGATGAAAAAAGCACTCATCATATTGTTAATATTCAATTTCCCATTCTCTATTCTCAATTCGCTTCACGCCGCCGACAACAGCAGCGAACAACTCCAGCGCGCCCAGCTGGCCGACAGCGCCTACCGCATAGCCGACTACGAGCAGGCCGCCTCGCTCTACGAGGAGGTCCTCGCCTCCGGCTTCGCCTCCCCCGACCTCTACTACAACCTCGGCAACACCTACTACCGTCTCGACCGCTTCGGCCTCGCCATCCTCAACTACGAGCGCGCCCTGCGCCTCCGTCCCGGCATGTCCGACGCCCGCGAGAACCTGGCCCTTGCCAACACCCATACCGTCGACCGCATTGCCCAGCTCCCGCGTCTCTTCGTCGTCAACTGGTACATCGCCCTCATCACCCGCATCTCCCCCTCCTCCTGGCGCGTCCTCACTCTCCTCTTCTTCCTCTTGGCCTTTGTCGCCGTCGCCGTGCTCGTCCTCTCGCACAACCTCACCGTCCGCAAGGCCTCCCTCGCCACCGCCATCGTCGCCACCGTCCTCTTCATCCTATCGCTCATACTCATGGTGGCTTCCATCCGCCACTTCAACGCACGCTCCGAGGCCATCGTAATGGAGCCCTCCGTCACCGTCAAGAGCTCGCCCGAGCTCCAGAGCGCCGACAAGCTCATCCTCCACGAAGGCACCAAGGTTACCATCTCCGAGACGCTCTCCGGATGGTACAAAATCACCCTCTCCGACGGCACCTCCGGCTGGTGCCAGACATCCGACATCGAACAGATATAAAACAAGATACCTATACAAAAGCCCTATGAAAAAAACGCTATTGCCCTCGCTGCTCCTCCTGCTCTGCGCGCTCTTTGCGCCTTTCTCCCCCCTCTCCGCCCAAACCTCCTACTATGCCATCGACTCCACCTGCGGATGCGACATCTTCTATACCGAAGGCATCAAGACCACCCGCGAGGGCAACCTCTACGGCTTCCAACGCTACGACGGCGCCATCGTCGCTCCCCCCATCTTCGCCTATGTGGGCCAGTTCACCGACGGCTACTGTCTCGTATGGCAGTTCGACTCCGCTGCCGACTACAATCCCTCCCTCTCCGAGCCGCCCCTGCTGGCGGGCCTCATCGACTCCACCGGACGCTTCGTCGTTCCCTGCGCCTACGACAATGTCGCCCTTCCCTCCGAGGGGCGCGTCGCCGTCATGAAAGGCAACCTCTGGGGCTTCTCCGACCTTCGCGGCCACCTCGTCATCCCCCTGCAGTTCCACGCCGCCACACCCTTCTCCGACGGCCGCTCCGCCGTCACCACCCTCGTCGACTCCAACTTCTTCTTCGGCAACTACATCGACACCCTCGGCCACCTCCTCTTCGCCCCCGACCGCTTCCAGCGCACCCTGCCCTACATCGACGGCTACGCCGCCGCCATGCGCTACGAACGCTGGGGAATCATCGACCGCGACGGCAACGAGATAGTCCCCTTCGCCTTCGAGCTTGTCACCAACCCCGACCACCATGTAGTCCTTGCCGGTGCTGCCGAAGAAATGGCACTCTTCGTCCTCCCCGCCGTCTCCCCCCGCCGTCAGATTTCCCCCGCCACTCCCTTCATCTACACCCCCGTCACCTACGTCTCCGACAACCGTATCGGTGTCCTCCGCGACTACGACAAAATGGGATTCCTCGACCTCGAGGGCAACGAGGTCATTCCCTGCATCTACGACGAGATCGGAGCCTTCCGGCAGGGGCGCACTATGGTGCGCAAGGGCGACCTCTACGGCATCGTCGACACCCTCGGCCACATCATCCTCCCCATCGAATACCACTCCCACTCCGACCGCGGAATCAAGTACACCTACTTCGACGGCCTCGCTCTGGTGGAGAAAGACAACCGCTATGGCTTCGTCGACCTCGAGGGGCGCTTCGTCGTCCCCCTCTCCCTCCAGTCAGCCTTCCCCTTCTCCGAAGGCACCGCCGCCGTGCAGTACGACGGCTTCTGGGGCTACATCGACACCACCGGCAACCTCACCCTCCCCGTCATCTTCGACCGCGCCTCACCCTTCCAGTATCAGCGTGCCGACGTCTCCTTCCAGGGACGCCACCTCAAGATTGCCCCCGACGGCCGCTGCGTGGCCAACTGCAACGGCATCATCTCTTTTAAATGAGAAATAGTTATTAGTTTTTAGTTTTAGTTTTAAGTATGACCCATCCCGGCACCATCATCTCCGTCAACAAGAAGTCCGTCACCGTACAGATCGAGTCCGTCAGCGCCTGCGCCGCCTGTCAGGCCCATTCCCGTTGCGGCTTCGCCGAATCCAAGACCAAGACCCTCGACATACCCCTCTCCTGCGTCAGCCCCGACCTCCGAGCCACCCTTCAAACCTCAGACATCCTGCCTCAAACCCCCGTCCTCGTCACCATCGACACCACCCACGGGCTCCTCGCGGTGCTCATAGCCTATCTGCTCCCTGCCATCCTGCTGCTGGGGGTCGTTATTGGTCTCTCTCTGGCGGGACTCCCCGAATGGGCCGTCATCCTCCTCTCTCTCGCCTCCCTGGCGCTCTACATCCTCCTCCTTGTCCTCTTCCGCCAACGCATCGACAACCACTTCACCCTCAAGGTGGAGAAACCAACTCCTAACTCATAACTGGAAATGCTAATCCTCGGCATCGACCCCGGCACCCAGATCCTCGGCTACTCGCTCCTGGACACCGACGCTCCCTCACCCAAGATCGTCGCCATGGATGTACTCTATCTGAAGAAGATTCCCAAATTCAACCTCCGCATTAAGCAAATCTTCCTTTCCACCCTTCGCATCATCGACTCCTTCCACCCCGACCACCTCGCCATCGAGGCCCCCTTCTTCGGCAAAAACGTCCAATCCATGCTCAAACTCGGACGCGCCCAGGGCGTCGCCATCGCCGCCGCCATCTCGCGCGACCTCTCCGTCACCGAGTACGAGCCCTCCGTCATCAAACAGCACATCACCGGCAACGGCAACGCCTCCAAGCTCCAGGTAGCCACCATCCTCCAGTCTATCCTGGGGTTCGACAACACACCCAAATACTTCGACGCCACCGACGCCCTCGCCGTCGCCTACACCTGCCACCTCCACCTCTCTAATCCTGTGGCCGACATCCAGCAGCAATTGGCTCCCGCCAAAAAGAAAAAACACAAATCCGCCAAAAAACAATGGGCCGATTTCATCAACAGCAACCCCGACATAATAAAATAAGAACCATGAACACCATTACCCCCCAGCCCTCCTTAAGGTCAAGGTTAACGTTAACCTTGACGTTGCTCATTGTGTTAGCGGGCTGCACCCCCCACAAAGCCAAGCAGTACGACCCCGCCAAGGTCAACTTCACCGCTCAGGTCAACCCCCTCCTCGACAACCAGCTCTACCCCTCCCTCATCCTCAGTCTTCAGCCCTCAGCCCCCCAGACATCAGACTTAAGCCCTCAGCCCTCAACCCTCAGCCCTCTCTCCGTCTCCGTCACCGCCCCCGCCAACAACGCCGTCCTCCGCATCGTCGTCGACTCCTCCGACCTCAACTACGTCACCATCCTCCAGGAAATCCTCCCCGTCCGCGGCGACACCTACACCTTCTACCCCTCCATCAAGTGGAAATACGACCGCCTGCGCCTCGTGCGGCAGCATCGTCCCCTCGACCTCACCCTCACCTGTTTCATCAACGACGAGGAGACCGACATCCGCAACCTCCGCATCGACATCCGCTCCGTCAACGAGTGCCCCCTCTCCTTCCGCCCCCAACCCTCTGCCAACAGCCCTCAGCCCTCCATCGTCGACACCCGCTTCCTCTTTGCCGCCTATGTCAACGAGGAGCACCCCCAGATACCCCTCATCCTCTCCGAAGCCCTCTCCCAGGGCATCGTCTCCCGCTTCCAGGGCTATCAGGCCGGCAGCCGCGACGATGTCCGCAAGCAGGTCCTCGCCCTCTGGCACAACACCCTCCTCCGCGGTCTCTCCTACTCTTCCATCTCCTGCACCTCCAATCCCTCCCCGCGCACCAACGTCCAGCACATACGCTTCTTCGACGAAGTGTGGAACACCCGCCAGGCCAACTGCATCGACGCCTGCGTCTACTTTGCCTCCATCCTCCGCAAGATAGGCCTCCGCCCCATCATCTTCGTCGAACCCTGCCACGCCTACCTCGGCTACTATACCGACAAAGGCCGCAAAAACATCGCCCTCCTCGAAACTACCGTCACCTCCTGGGTCAACTACCCCGACCTCCTCCGCAATCTCGACGCCGACGGGCGCCTGCCCGAGGAACAGATCAGCAAGATAGCCAAATACCTCACCCCCCGTCAGCTGCAGGACTATGCCGACGGTCGCCTCTCCACCGACCAGCTCCTCATCCTCGTCTCCACCTCCCTCTTCGACAAAGCCTCCACCTACAACCAGGAGACCTACCAATCCAACCGCCAGCACTTCGAGGACCCCGACGCCATCTCTTTCCAGCAGCTCGATATCGAAACCCTCCGCCAAACAGTCCAACCCATCATCTAACCCCTCAACCACTTGGCCACTTAGCTACTCAGCTACTTAGCTACTCAACCACTTAGCCACTTAGCCACTCAGCTACTCAGCCACTCAGCCACTCATCCCTCAGACCATGAGAAAAAAAATTTGGCCATGTGGGAGGAGTTTTGTATTTTTGCATTTTGAATCTATTGTGGTGTCAATTTGTAATAAATAGATATAGAATGAGAAAGATAGTACTGATTGTGGCCATGTGCCTGGCATGTATGCCGATGTGGGGCCAGACGGGGGAGCGCCTGCTGAACCGCCGCTACCAGAACGAGATCCGCGACTCGCTGACCGCGGTCATGATGGAGCGCCAGCGCGACATGCAGCGTTATGCCGAGCAGACACTTGCAGCGTTGCCCAACGACCAGAAGCTCTACGACGAGAGCTACATCTCCGTTGTCGCCGACCTCATAGACACCTTCTACGACGACGGACGCATGCGCCTCGACCTGGTCTACCGTCTGAGCTACAACTGCAAACATATGGAAGGATGGACCGACGACTATCCGTTGGGAACCTTCGACGTGGACTCGTCCAATTCCTGCCGCGCCATCTGTCAGCTGACGCGCGCTTTCATGGAGCATACGCTGGCCGACGTGCTGCAGGCAGGCAAGGAGGTGGAATTCACCATCACCTCGACAGCCGACGGCACGGAGTTCACAAAGGCCATTGCCTACGACGGCCGCTACGGCGACTTCCGCTACTGCCCCGTGGTGTTCAACGGCGAGCGTCTGCGCCTGTCGGTGGACCGCACTTCGGGCATCACCAACAACTGCCAGCTGGCCTACCTCCGCGCTCAGAGCGTGAGGGCCTACCTCGAGGAGAACGTCGGTGCCCTCAGACGCACCAACAACACCTACCGCTACGTGACGCAGTCCTACAAAGACTCCGTGAACACCCACTACTACCGCCGCTCGATGATCGAGATGAGAGTGAATGACGTGTTCAGCGAGACCGTGGAACGCATGCAGCGCCAACGTATGCAGGACGACTATGTCGACTACAACATCCCCCTCACCTCTCACAAGAGTCCCAACACCTACGTGCTCATCATCGCCAACGAAAACTATAATGCCGAGCTCATTCCCGATGTGCCCTATGCGCTCAACGACGGCGAGGTGGCCCGTCGCTACTTCGTCAGCGCCCTGGGTGTGCCTGAGCGTCAGGTGAAACTCTTGAAGAATGCCTCCAAGGCCGAGATAGAGCAGGAGGGCATCCATTGGCTGAAAGACCTGGCCCACGCCGTCGCCAAGAAAAACGGCGAGCAGGCAGAGCCTACGGCCGAGTTCATTATCTACTACGCCGGACACGGTTTCACCGACCTCGAGGGTGTGGCCTACCTGCTGCCCAACGGCATCAACACCGAGGATATCGATGCCCTCCAGCCCGGCAAGGGCGGCGGTTGCAAGCTTTTCGGCTGCGGCAAGAAGAAAGTTTCCGACACTCTGGTCTACGACATTGTGCTGAGCAAGAAGGAAACACGCCGCCTGGCCGACCAGTGCCTCTCTCTCGAGGCACTGTGCGCAGCCTTCAACAGCAAGACCGTGCCCGTGAAGAACCTGACGGTCATCATCGACGCCTCCTTCAACGGCAACGGCCGCGACGGCAAACCCCTCGTGCGTGCCGACCGCAAACAGGACGAGAAGAAGAAACGCCGCAAGGCATCCCTGCGTAGCGACGCGGTGGTGATGCTGGCTGCCGATTACGACAAGACGGCCTTCGGCTTCGACCGCTTCGAGCATGGTTTCCTCACCTACTTCCTGCTCAAGGAGGTCAAGGACCAGAAAGATCATTTCTTCCAGCTCGACTATCAGGACATCTTCGAAGACGTGGAGCGCAGGCTGAACAAAGAAAGCGCCCTGCAGAACAAGTGGCAGGAAGCCTCCGGCATCGCCGGCGGTCGCTACAAGGAGGGCTGGCAACGGATGAAATTCGAGAATTGATAATTAAAAATAAAAAAACATTATGGATAAACTGATCATCACCGCCGCCATCTGCGGCGCAGAAGTCACCAAAGAACAGAACCCCAATGTGCCCTACACCGTAGAGGAGATCGTGCGCGAGGCCAAGAGTGCCGTCGACGCCGGCGCCGCCATCGTCCACCTCCATGTGCGCGAGGACGACGGCACCCCCACCCAGAACCACAAGCGCTTCCAGGAGTGCACCGAGGCCATCCTCAAGGAGTGCCCCAACGTCATCCTCATCCCCAGCACCGGCGGCGCCGTGGGTATGACCCCCGACGAGCGTCTCGATAGCACCAACACCACTCCCATCCCCGAGATGGCTACCCTCGACTGCGGCACCTGCAACTTCGGCGACGACATCTTCGACAACACCATGCCCACCATGCGCGCCTTCGGCAAACGCATGATCGAGAAAGGCATCAAACCCGAATACGAGTGCTTCGAGATGGGCCACCTCGAGACCATCCTCCACATGGCCAAGAAAGGCCAGGTGCCCAGCGCCTTCGGCGTGAACGGCCCCGACGGCAACCCCCTGCCCCTGGTGCCCATGCAGTTCAACTTCGTCCTCGGTGTCCTCGGTTGCGCCAGCGCCACGGTGGACAACCTGGTGTGGATGGTGAAGAACATCCCGATGGGCAGCACCTGGACCGCCACCGGCATCGGCCGCAACGCCTTCACCCTGGCGGCTCCCGCCATCGTCATGGGCGGCAACGTCCGCGTGGGCTTCGAGGACAACCTCTACCTCGAACGCGGCGTGCTGGCCAAGAGCAACGGCGAACTGGTAGACAAGGTGGTCCGCATGGCCAAACTCCTGGGCCGCCCCATCGCCACCAGCGACGAGGCCAGAGAGATCCTCAGCCTGAAAAAACGCTAGTAGAGACGCCGCGTGCTGCATCTCCATGTATAAAACGCCAGTGAGGTGAATTCCCAACCAATTCCACAATTCGCCTTATAAAAAAACAGGACCCACCTTCAAAAAAAGGGTGGGTCCTTATTGATTCTCCACAAATCACCGATAACCATGAGTAGACACCAGTCAACGAAGCAATCGACCAGTCGGGCAACCCAGCACAACCC
Source organism: uncultured Bacteroidota bacterium (assembly GCA_902775135.1). GTDB lineage: Bacteria > Bacteroidota > Bacteroidia > Bacteroidales > P3 > Colimorpha. Next base: position 15,699 of record CACYKY010000018.1, read on the forward strand.
GATAAAGGCCATCATCCTGCTGGCCACAATGGCAATAGCCTGCTGTGCAATGGCGCAAAGCCCCGTACCGAGCGACAAGGAGTTGCAGCGCAGCTTCCGCGAGAAGGTGCACAATCGCGACATGTCCCAGCACTATCCGGAGTTTTGTAGAGACGCCGCGTGCAGCGTCTCCACGCCGCTTGCCGCCTCTCCATGTAAGAGTCTGCCTGACGACCGGGTGTGGTTCCCCGGAGAATGGGAGGAGGTGAAAGCCGTCTGCCTCACCCCCTACTACAACTATCTGGTGCCGGGCGAACGAAACAGGCGATACTGGAAGGCTATGCCGCTCCTGAGCGGCTATGCCCGCTACTACCATTACGGGGCCAACGGATGGCAGGAGCGTGGGGGTGGACCCTACAATCCCGTGATGGACACGGCGTCAGACTTCGGCAAGGTGTTCTTCTACCTCATGGACGGCATCCAGATGGGAGGAGCGGAAGCATGGGTGCGCGTGGAGAAGGCATCCGACTCATCGCTGGTGAAGCTCACGCTGCGACGGATGGGGCTTCGCCACGATAAGGTGCGCTTCATCGTGGGGCCGGGCAACTCCTACTGGTACCGCGATTGCGGACCCATAGCCTTCTACTACGGTGGGGACGACTCCCTGGCAATGCTGGACTTCGAATACTACACCAACCGGGCCTTGGACGACTCGCTTCCGTCGCTGATACACTGGCAGATGGGCATCCCCAACTATCACACACCCATCCGGTGGGAAGGGGGCAACTGCCTGGTCGACGGCGCCGGGATGGTGTTCACAAGCGACGCCATCTACAGCCACAACGCCGACATCTACGGTCCCCTGGTGTGGGACGGCGTGAACCCCGAGAGCATCAGCTACAGCCAGCGCAACCCTCTGACTCCATCAGAGGTGCGGCAGGGACTCCAGGCTCTCATTGGGCAGCGCGCCACTCACATCCTGCCCGCCTACTGGCACGACGGGGGGACAGGCCATGTGGACCTCTACGCCGACGCGTGGGACGAGAACGGTTTTGTCTTCACGGTATTGGGCGACGAGTACAGCTCGTGGTCCGACTACCGCATAGGCGCCGCAAACCGCGACAGTCTCTGCTCCTACAGCAGCCTGTTCAACCGCAATTATTACACCAAAGCCGCTCTGCCTCTCCCCAAGATGGACGATGGCGAGATCTTCATCAACGAGTATTTCTACAGCCAGTTCTCCGCACGCTCCTATTCTAACCACACCATAGTGAACAACGTCATCCTGCAGCCCTGCTTCTCGCCAGTGGAGGACGGCGAGCCGACGGCGGAGTGGGACCGCCAGAACATGGCAGCCATCTCGGCCGCCTATCCGGGATACACCATCTATCCGGTCGACATGCGTGAGTTCGACGGCACCGGCGGTGCCATCCACTGCGTCACCAAGCAGATTCCCGCCGACAACCCCATCCGCATACTCCACAAAAACCTCCACGACACCCTCGCCATCGGCCACCTGTCAGCCATCCCCGTCAGCGCCATCATCACCAACCACAGCGGCATAGCCAACGCCCAGCTCATCTGGCGCGAGGTGGGCAGCACCCTTTGGGACACCATCCATCTTGCCGCCAACGGCAACCGCTTCTATGGGCTCATGCCCCGCAGCGTCTCCGCCGTCCCCCAGCACAGCGTGGAATACTTCATCTCCGCCACCAGCAACAACGGCAAAACCATCACCAAACCCATGACCGCCAACCAGGGCGGCTACTACTCCTTCACCTACACCGATGGCGGCACCACAGACAGCTCCCTGTTCGACTTCGACACCCTGCCTCTGCCTATGGAGGACATCACCTTCCGCATCTCCTCCCCATGGGCCGTCGCCGAGGGCGACCAGCCGCTCCCTCCGGCAGGCATCGAGGATGCAGCGACGGAGCAGCTCTTCGGCCAGTTCAGCCCCAACCCCGCCAGCGATGAGGCCCACCTCTCCATCAACCTCGGCGACGGTGCCTCCTACTCCGTCAGCATCATCGACCCCCTCGGCCGCACCATCCACTCCACTAGTCTCTCCGCTGCCGGCCACATCCAGTACACCATCCATGCCAACCGCCTAGCCGCAGGGGTCTACCTCGTGGTCTTCTCCAACAAGGAGAGCCGCATCGTGCGCCGCCTAATCGTCAAGTAAACTACGGTAAACCGCCATCATCTCGTCCGAAACCTTATCGGGGGCGAATTTCATCCTTTGGATTCGCCCCTTTTCTATCTGCCGACGGCGGAAGCCGTCGTCGTCCAAGAGACGCAGCAGGTGCGAGGCCAAGCAATGGTGGTCGGTGGGATCGGCATAGAGGGCGGCATCGCCGCCGGCTTCGGGCATCGAGGAGACATCCGAGGTCACCACAGGGGTGTCGCAACACAGGCTCTCGAGCACCGGAATGCCGAAACCTTCGAAGACAGACATATACACGCTGGCCACCGCCCCGTGATACAGCGCCGGGAAGTCGCCGAAGGAGGCGTTCTGCAGGAAAACGACTCGCCCCGCCAGGCCCAGTTCCGCCACCAGGTGGCGGACTTCCTCGGGATAGCGTCCACGGGGGCGCCCCACGATAACCAGGCCCACATCCTCCGGCAGCTCCGCGAGGGCTCGCACAGCCGTCATCTGGTTCTTCCGCTCTTCCACCGTCCCCACACACAGCACGTAGCGGCGGGGGAGCCCATACTTGGCAACGACCGTGGCCGTGTCGTCGAAGGTGGCATTCCAGAAGATGGGGTCGCAACTCTGATAGACCACTCGGATCTTCTCCTCGGGGACATGCATCAGGCCCACGAGGTCACTCTTGGTCTGCTCGCTGATGGCCACCACCACGTCGGCCTCCCGGCAGGCATGCCGCATCTTCCAGCGGTGGATCAGCCGGTCCACGGGATGGAAAAATTCGGGATACCTCACCACGATGAGGTCGTGCATCGTCACCACCCTCTTCACACTCCTCGGCAAACCATAGGGGAGTTCGTGACTCAATCCATGAAATATCTGCACCCCCTCCCTGCCCGCTTCGCGCCCCACGCCGAAGGTGCGCCACAGCCCCTTGGCCCAGCGCCACAGTCCCTTCGCCTCCCGGGGAAAAACCCTCACGCAGCCGTCAAAATAGTGCTCGTGCCGGCCGCCGACAGAGGGGGTATACAGGATGCAGCGCACCCCCGCCTCGCGGGCAACCCCGCCAATCACCATGCGGCTGTAGTTGCCCAATCCGCTGTTGTTCTTGTATGCTCGCTTCGCGTCGTATCCGATAACCATAGCTTCATCCATTGTTTTCAGACTGCAAAAATACAAAAAAAAATCCACACCTCTGCTATATTGAAAAAAATTAGTATCTTTGCAAATCGAAACGACACAGAAAAAACAATGACCGACCGCCACAGAAAAAAGATCCTCGATGCCTGTCGCTATCTGCTAGCATTCCCTCGCAGCCTTTGGCTCAACCTGCGCCTCCTGCCCTTCCACCAGGCGAAGCGTCTCCCCCTGCTCATCTCCCACCGCACCCAAATCCGCAACCTCAACGGCACCATCGTCATCGACAGCCAGCACCTCCGCGCCGGTTTGATCAAGATAGGCTTCGCCACCTATCAGGGGTCACGCTTCCACCGCGACCGCACTATGGTGGACCTCCGCGGAACCCTGACGGTGAAGGGGGAATGCTCGTTCGGAGCGGGATGCAGCGTCGAAGTGGCCCAAGGGGCTGCGCTAACCCTCGGCGACAAGTTCCACCTCGGTCCCAACTCCCTCCTCATTTGCCACAAAGAGATGGTGTTCGGCGAGCGCAACCGCTTTTCGTGGAACTGCACCCTCATGGACTCCGACCAGCACCCCCTGGTGGATTCCGAAGGAAGGACGGTGAACCCCGACCGCGCCATCATCACCGGCAACAATGTTTGGGTCGGCTGCCACACTATCGTCACCAAGGGGGTCTCCCTGCCCGACGACACCACCGTCAGCGCGGGAGCACGCCTCGCCGGCCACTACCTTGAACCCATGACTGTCCTCGCAGGCAACCCCGCCGTGGTGGTTCGCAAGGGGGTAAAAAGAGCTTATTGACACTATGGACCACATTTCAGCCATCATCATCACCCAGAACGAAGAACGCAACATCAGCCGTTGCCTCGAGTCGTTGAAGGACGTCGCCGACGAGATCATCGTCGTCGACTCCGGCTCCTCCGATGCCACCCAATCCATCTGCCTCAATGCCGGTGCTCGCTTCCTCCACCACGACTGGGAGGGCTACGACCGCCAGAAAAACTACGCCAACTCCCTGGCCTCCCACAGCTGGATCCTCAGCATCGACGCCGACGAGGCCCTCTCGCCACAGCTGCGCCACAACCTGCAGCTCATGAAGCAACAAGGCTTCCCTCCCCTCACCGTCTTCTCCGTCAACCGGCTCACCAACTACTGCGGCCACTGGATCCACCATTGTGGATGGTACCCCGATGCTCGCATCCGCCTCTGGCCTGCCGGCATTGCCTCTTGGGACGGCGAGGTGCACGAGGAGCTGAAGTTCTCCGCCTCCGTAAGCCACGCTTCCCTCAGCGGCGACCTGCTCCACTACTCCTACTACTCCGTCGCCGAACACGCCTCTCGCACAGCCAAATACGCCACCCTCGCAGGAGAGAAAGCCTTCCACCAGGGACAACGCTACAACAAGGGCTTAGCACTCAAGACGGCTTGGTCCTTCCTCCGCTCCTACCTGCTACGACTGGGGTTCCTGGACGGTCGTGCCGGATATACCGTCTGCAAGATCTCTTCTTTCTACACCTTGATCAAATACGCACGCCTGCGCGAACTTTCGCTGCAAGAGGAGGGTAAGGCATGAAGATTCTCGTCGACCTCAGCATCCTTCGCCACCCCTTCTGCGGCTTGGGACAGATAGCCCTCAGCTACGGCCGCTGGTATGCCCTCCACCCCGAAACCATCGCCCCAGGGTGCGAGGTCACCTTGCTCGTGCCCAAGGACTTCCTCGGCGCCTTCGGGCATAATGTCACCTATCTCGAGGCAAAAAACATCTATCGCTTTCTGCCGGGCCTCATGCCTCGGTTCGACCTCTGGCACTCCATCCACCAGCTCTCTCCTTTCCGCCCCTCCTCCCCGGCAACACGACGCCTGCTGACCATCCACGATGTGAACTTCATCTATGAAAAACAGGGAGCCAAGCGCCAGCGCTACATCCGCCGGCTCCAACGCGAGGTCGACTCCGCCGCCGACCTCTGCTTCATCTCCCGCTTCGCTCAGGAGGACACTGCCCGCCACATCGACCTGCGCACCAAACCCCGCCATATCATCTACAATGGCGTGCCCGACCTCACCCAGGGTCCCCTCGAGGCTCCCCTCTCCTCCCTCTCCAGTCCCTTCTTCCTCTCCATCGGGGTCGTCAAAGCCAAAAAGAACCTGCACACCCTGCTGCCCATGATGGACCTCCTGCCCCACTACCGGCTACTCATCGCCGGCAACGACTCCGACCCCTACGCCCAATCCCTACGCCAGCAACTGGCGCAGCACCCCAATGCCTCCATGCTCGGCACCGTCAGCGACAACCAGCGCCGCTGGCTCTACGCCAACTGCTCCGCACTCCTCTTCCCCTCCCTCGCCGAAGGGTTCGGGCTCCCCGTCATCGAAGCCATGCAGTGGGGTCGCCCCGTCTTCTGCTCCCGCCACACCTCCCTCCCCGAGATAGGCTCCTCCCACGCCTACTATTTCAACGACTTCAGCCCACTTCACATGGCCGAAACCGTAAAACAAGGCCTCGCCGACTTCAACAGCGACCACGCCGAATCCGAAAAACACTACGCTGCCACCTTCAGCTTCCAAACCCACATGCAACACTATTGGCAGCTATATACAAATGCCCTGAAAGGGCAACCTAACCCAGCACAGGGCCTCGGCCCTGTGTAACAACGAACAATAAACAAATATGCCCAGAAAGGGCAACATAACCGATGCCGTAAATTCGTCAGATTAGTGTGATTCGTGGTCAAAACCCCAAAACCGCGTCAGCCATAAAAACAATCATCGCAAGCGAAGCAAGCAGGAGACCCAAGACCGCGCCAGCCCCCAACTATTAACTATTAACTATTAACTAAAACGTCACCCCTCTCCCGCCAAATGCTTGTACAGCTCATAGTACTGCTGCACCATCTGGTCCGTGAGTTCGAACGGACTCTTGCCTCCAATGACGACTATCTTGTCCTCCACCACCTCGGCGGCTATCAGCTGCTGCTTCACCTCCTCGCTCACAGCCACAACAACATCCGACGCCCTCCAGGCATAGCTCATGCGGCGCTTCCACATCAAACTGTCCATCATCGACGTCTGATGGTGCTCCTCCAATCCAAAACACGTCACCATCGTCTTCACCGATCGCCCGATGCCGTACGGCAACTCCTCGTTCAGTCCATGGAATACCTTCACCCGCTCATCCTTCAGCCACTGGTTCAGCCTATAGCGCATCCATGCCGCAGGGAAAAGCTTCGAGCTCCCCTCGGGGACGTATGTGCTCACATTCGCGTAGCTAGTATAGTAGGTCTTGTACGCACTCTTGATGCGAGTGGAGAAGAGCAACGCACGGTAGTCGGCAACATGGAGCGAAGCCAGTTTCTCCACCAGAGTCCGGCTCCAGTCGCCAAGTTCGCCACCATTGCGGAAGACATTGTTAGCATCGTATCCTACCAGCATAATCCTTTTTCTGTGATGGGTTCGAAAATTTTTGCAAAAATACAAAAAAAATGCGTACCTTTGCAAAAAAATTTACAGAAATGTCAAAAAAAACACACTAACGCATTAACGCATTAACACATTAACGCATTCACGCATTCACACACTAACACATTAACGCATTAACATATTAACGCATTAACCCATCCTATGCCTCAAATAAACCCCAACCAACCCGCCTTCTACGAGCACCTCTCCTTCGCTCAGAAACAATCCCTCTATGCTGATGCCAGCAACCTCATTTCCGACAACAAGCGCGACCTCTTCGACCGCCTCGCTCCCCTCCGCACCCGCCACCTCGCCGTCGCCCTCGAGGACATCTACCAGTCCCACAACGCCGCCGCCGTGCTCCGCTCCTGCGACTGCTTCGGGGTCCAGGATGTCCATGTCGTCGAGGCCAACAACGCCTTCAACCCCGCCGGCGATGTCGCCGTCGGCTCCTCCAAGTGGGTCGACTACTATTCCTACCCCGACACCCCTTCGGCTTACGCCCGCCTCCGCTCCCTCGGCTATCGCATCGTCGCCACCACTCCCCACAACGACGACACCCTCATCAACGACCTCGACATCTCCCAGCCCACGGTCCTCGTCTTCGGCACCGAGCTCACGGGTCTCTCCCAACAGGCCATCGACCTCGCCGACGCCTACGTCAAAATCCCCATGTTCGGCTTCACCGAGAGCTTCAACATCTCCGTCTGTGCCGCCCTCTCCCTCTTCGCTCTCACCTCACGCCTCCGCGCCTCTTCCGACATCCACTGGCAGCTCTCACCCGAGGAAATCCTCGACCTCAAACTCCACTGGTGCTCCCAAGCCATCCGCGACGGCGAACAAGTCCTCTCCCAACTCGCAAAAACCCTCTAAATTCGCCGTCAAAAATTAAAACAATTCGCCGCCAAAAAACAGAATAATTCGCCGTCAAATCAAAAAAAATCGTATATTTGCAGATTGTATTCTAACCTATAGATATAAATAAAATATTAGATATGAAAAAGATAGCAATCATCGCTGTAGCACTCCTCCTCTGCCAGGGTGCCCTCATGGCCCAGAAAAAGGTCGCCGAAAAGGATGTGAAAGTATCCTTTGTCAAAGATTTCCAACGCCAGGTCAAAGATCCCACCAATGTCGAGTGGTATCAGATCGACGAGAACACCTTCAAGGTCACCTACCTCGACTTCGAGAAATCGCGTCAGGCCATGGTCTTCTCCAACAAGGGCATGGAAACCCACTACATCATCGAGGACCACTACCCCCAGTCCATCACCTCCTACATCAAGGCCAACTATTCCAAGCATTCCATCGACCTCCTCTGGGTCCGCAAAGCCCGCAACAAAATGACCTATCAGGCTCGCATCGTCCAGAAGAAAGGTTTCCTCTGGTGGAAGAAAGTCAAAGATGTCAAGGTCCTCAACTTCGAGGTCGACGGCAAGTTCATCTCCGCCGAATAATCCCAACCCAACAAAATGAAAACAACAATGGGGCCCCGCGCTGCGCGCGGGGCCCCATTCTCTATTCACCATTCACCATTCACAATTCACAATTCACCATTCACTATTCACTAACATCTCTCCCGTGGCAGTTCTTGTATTTCTTCCCACTGCCGCAGGGGCACGGGTCGTTGCGCCCCACTTTCTTCTCCACGTGCACCGGCATCACCCGCTGCGGCTGCTGCCCGCTCTGCTCTATGGCCTGGCGCTGCTGCGCGGCGGCGCGGTCAAAGTCGTTCTGTCGGCCCGCACGCAGTCCCTTCTGCGGCGCCTGCGGCTGCCGCGCCTCGCGCACCTCGTCCTCCTTGGGCATCGGCAACTGCGCCCGACTCAGGAAGCTGGTGATCTCCCTGTTGATGTCAAGCAGCATCTGCTCAAAGAGCTTGAAACTCTCAAATTTGTATATCAGCAACGGGTCTTTCTGCTCGTAGGCGGCGTTCTGCACACTCTGACGCAGGTCGTCCAGCTGTCTTAGGTGCTCCTTCCACAGGTCGTCGATGATGGCCAGCGTGATGCCCTTCTCTATGCTCAGCTGCACCTCGCGCCCCTTGGTCTCGTAGGCTTTCTTCACCGGAACTATGGTGTTCAGCGTCTTCTTGCCGTCCGTGATGGGGAACGCCACATTGATATAGCGCGTGTTCTCCGCTATGTTCTTGATGAAGGGCCACGCCATCTCGCACACCTTCTGCATGCGCTCCTTGTAGGCGTTGTAGCACTGCTCGTAGAGCAGCTGGATGGCGTCCTTCCTGTGAAGCGACAGGAACTCATCCTCGCTCATCGGCACCTCGTGGGCAAACACCCTGATCACGTCAAGCTTGAACTCCTCCCAGTCGTGCCCCTCGGTGTACAGCAGCTCGCACGTGTCGTAGAACATGTTCGAGATGTCTATCGACAGGCGGTCGCCGTACAAGGCGTTGCGGCGCTTGTTGTAGATCACCGTGCGCTGGTTGTTCATCACGTCGTCGTATTCCAACAGGCGTTTGCGCATGCCGAAGTTGTTCTCTTCCACCTTCTTCTGCGCACGCTCTATCTGCTTCGTGATCATCGAGTGCTGGATCACCTCGCCTTCCTGCAGCCCCATGCGGTCCATCACCGAGGCTATGCGCTCGCTGCCGAACAGTCGCATCAGGTCGTCCTCCAGCGACACGAAGAACAGGCTCGATCCCGGGTCGCCCTGACGGCCCGCACGGCCGCGTAGCTGGCGGTCCACACGACGGCTCTCGTGGCGCTCCGTGCCGATGATGGCAAGTCCGCCCTTCTCCCTCACGTCGCCCTTCAGCTTGATGTCCGTTCCGCGGCCGGCCATGTTCGTGGCGATGGTCACTCGTCCCGGCTCACCGGCCTGCGCCACAATCTCGGCCTCCTTCTGGTGCAATTTGGCATTCAGCACATTGTGCGGTATCTTCTTCATCTTGAGCATCTTGCTCAGCAACTCCGAGGTCTCCACACTCGTCGTGCCCACCAGCACGGGACGGCCCTCGCCGATCAGTTTCTCCACCTCGTCGATGACGGCCTTGAATTTCTCGCGCTTGGTCTTGTACACCATGTCGTCCATATCCACCCTCGCTATGGGTTTGTTCGTCGGGATCACCACCACGTCGAGCTTGTAGATGTTCCACAGCTCGCCGGCTTCCGTCTCCGCAGTTCCCGTCATACCCGCCAGCTTCTTGTACATGCGGAAGTAGTTCTGCAGCGTAATGGTGGCATAGGTCTGCGTGGCGGCCTCCACCTTGGCGTTCTCCTTGGCTTCCACGGCCTGGTGCAGGCCGTCGCTCCAGCGGCGACCCTCCATGATGCGGCCCGTCTGCTCGTCCACAATCTTCACCTGGTTGTCCTCGGTGAGGATGTAATCCACGTCGCGTTCAAAGAGCGTATAGGCTTTCAGCAGCTGGTCCACGGTGTGCACGCGCTCGCTCTGGATGGCGAAGTCGTTGTATATCTTGTCCTTGGCGGCGGCACGCTCCTCGTCGCTCAGCGCCGCGTTGTTCTCCACCTCCGCGATGGCGCTGCCTATGTCCGGCAGCTGGTAGAAGTTGCGGTCCTCGCCAAGCGCCGTCAGGAAGTCCATGCCCTTGTCCGTGAGCTCCACCTGCTTGTTCTTCTCGTCAATCACGAAGTACAGCTCATCGTCAATGATGTGCATGTTCTTGTTCTGCTCCTGCATGTAGAAGTTCTCCGTGCGGAGCAGGATACTCTTGATACCGCTCTCCGAGAGGTATTTGATCAGCGCCTTGTTCTTCGGCAATCCGCGGTAGGCGCGCAGCAGCTGCTGCGCACACGGCTCCTCGGGCTTCGCGTCGGGCTTCTCCGCCAGCCCCTTGCGGGCGTCGGCCAGGTATTGGGTCACCAGCACGCGCTGGGCGTTGTACAGTTTCTCAATAGTGGGCTTGAAGCGGTAGAACTCCTGCTCGTCGTCGTCCTTGCCCGTGGGACCGCTGATGATCAGAGGCGTACGGGCGTCGTCGATGAGCACCGAGTCCACCTCGTCCACGATGGCGTAGTTGTGGCCGCGTTGCACCAGCTCCTCGGGGTTGCGACTCATGTTGTCACGCAGGTAGTCGAAGCCGAACTCGTTGTTCGTGCCGTAGGTGATGTCGGCGGCGTAGGCGCGCCGGCGTTCCTCGCTGTGCGGCTCGTGCTTGTCTATACAGTCCACCGTCAGCCCGTGGAACTCAAAGAGCATGCCCATCCACTCCGAGTCGCGCTTCGCCAGGTAGTCGTTCACCGTCACCACATGCACTCCCTTGCCCGGCAGGGCGTTCAGGTACACCGGCAGCGTAGCCACCAGCGTCTTACCCTCACCCGTGGCCATCTCCGCTATCTTGCCGCTGTGCAGCACCACGCCGCCGATAATCTGCACGTCGTAGTGCACCATGTCCCACGTAATCTCGTTGCCGCCGGCCATCCAGTGGTTCTTGTACAGGGCCTTGTCGCCCTCTATGGTGATGCTCTCGTGCGTCGCCGCCAGGTCGCGGTCGTGCTCCGTGGCCGTCACTTCCACCGTCTCGTTCTGCGCAAAGCGCTTCGCCGTCTCCTTCACCACCGCGAAAGCCTCCGGCAGGATGTCGTCCAGCACCTTCTGCGTCTTGTCGTAGCCCTGCTTCTCCAGCTCGTCGATGCGTTTGTAGAGTCCTTCCTTCTCGTCCACAGGCATGTCGTATTCCTCTTCGATGCGGGCGCGCAGGCGGGCCAGCTCGCTCTCCTCCTGCTCCACAGCTTTCGCTATCCTTTCTTTGAATTCAATGGTCTTCGCTCTCAGTGCGTCGTTCGAAAGAGCCTCTATGGCGGGGTACACCGCCAGTGTGGCGTCCAGGAAAGGCTTGATCACCTTCAGGTCGCGCTGACTCTTGTTTCCGAACAGTTTGGTCAAAAAATTAGCCATATTTCAGTACTTGTTATATTATATATTGTTACTAATCAAAATCTTGTCCCTCCTTCTGCCGAATGGAAAAACGAACAAAAATACAACTTTTTTCCCATTCCCGCAAACATTTTTTTCCTCCCTCCCCCCAATCACCCTCGCCAAAACACCCATCAAAAAGCGTGCCACTCCTCCCCCACCCCCGCAGCAAAAGCGCAAGGGTGCGGAAAAACAGCCTGTTTCAATGGGCCGATCTGGTACTCCGCCGCACACCGGAAGGACAAACACCGGAAGGACAATATGAAAAATGAACAAGGACAAAGGAGTGAAAGGGAAAAACGGGAAATGAATAATCATAAATCCCAACCAACCCCAAAACCCATATCTCGTTTCGTGTCAGCATTTTGCCATCTCACGACCGACTTTTTCGGCAGAAAAATTTGGCCATGTGGATTTTTGTTCGTACTTTTGCACCCGTTTTCCACAAGCGGAAGACGACCATGGAGAGATGCCGGAGTGGTCGATCGGGGCGGTCTCGAAAACCGTTGACCAGCTTGCTGGTCCCAGGGTTCGAATCCCTGTCTCTCCGCCGAGAAGGACAGCCAATTTACGGCTGTTCTTTTTTTGTTGCCACCTCTGCCACGAGGCCGTCGGCGGCGATGGTTGTGTTGGGGAATGTGGCGGAGGCCTGGTCGAGGAGGAGCTGGGGGTCCTTGTAGCGGGCAGAGATGTGGGTGAGCAGGAGGCGGTTGACGCCGGCAAGGGCGGCAAGACGGGCGGCCTGCGAGGCGGTGAGGTGCTGGCGCTCACGGGCAAGGTCGGCGAGGTCGTCGGCAAAGGTACACTCGAGGCATAGCAGGTCGGCCCCCTGGAGGTGCGGCACGAGACTTTCGTCATAGGCGGTGTCGCAGCAGTAGGTGTATACCCTCGGAACATGCACGCCACGCGGCACCTCGGTGAAGCGGTAGCCGTAGGTGGGCACCGAGTGCAGGATGGGAAAGGCATCGACGGTACAACGCGGGCATTCAAAGACACGCTGCTCGCCTTCGGCAAAGTCCAACTCGACGAAACGGAGTTCGAAGCCGATGTGGTTGCCCGAGAGCTCAAAGGTGGTCTCTATGATCTGACGGGCACCGGCGGGGGCGATGATGGTGACGGGCTCGGTGCGGCCGCAGAGGTGCATGGTGGAGAGGAGGCCCGGGAGGCCGAAGAAGTGGTCGCCGTGGAGGTGCGAGATGAAGATGGTGGCCAGCGACTGGAGCTTGATGTGGTGCTGGCGGATACGGTCCTGCGTACCCTCGGCGCAGTCAATCAATATCTTGAAGCCATTGATATTGAGTACCTGGGAACTACAGCGGCGTACCCCTGTGGGAAGGGCGGCGCCAGAACCTAACACGGAGACGAACATGTTCATTTTTTTTGGTGAATTGTGAATAGTGAATTGTGAATTGTGAAAAGTGATTGGTTTAGCTTCAGCCCTCTTACATCAGTTTCGCGTCAGCCCACTTAGAATTTAGAAATTAGAAATCCTGGGGAGCTTCCTTGGCGGGGAAAACGAGGAGGAGAAGGAAGGTGATGAGGCCGTTGACGAGGAGTATCTCGAAGCCGAAGGTATAGCCGAACCACTGGGGCGAGAAAAGCTTGAGAATGTAGCAGATGACGGGCGAGAGCACAGCGATGTAGGGCACGAGGCGGTCGTTGACGCTGCGCCTGGTGAAGAGGCCGAAGGCATAGAGGCCCAGCAAGGGGCCATAGGTGAAGCCGGCAATGTCGAAAATGATGGTGATGAGGGAGTCGCTGTGGAAGGGGCGGAAGGCGACGATGATAAGCAGATAGAGGAGCGCGAAGGCGACGTGGACGAGGCGACGGGTGGCGAGAACGGAAAAACGACGATGGAAAAGGGCGAATTTGGAGGTGTCGCTTTTCTCGGCCTTGTCGAAGCCCAGGAAGTCGTAGCAGAAGGTGGTGGTGAGGGCTGTGAGGGTGCCGTCGGCGGAGGAATAGCCGGCAGCGACGATGCCGAGGATGAAGACGACGGCGGTGAAGCCATTGAGGGAGAAAGCGATGGAGGGGAATATCTTGTCGCCAACCACACGTCCGTCGGCACCTACGGGCAGCTCGAAGCCCGTCTGCGAGGCATAGGCGATGAGGGCGGCGCCGAGGCAGAGGAAGACGATGTTGACCACGATGAAGAGCAAGCTCGAGGTCATCACATTCTTCTGCGCGTCGCGCAGGGTCTTGCAGGTGAGGTTCTTCTGCATCATGTCCTGGTCAAGACCGGTCATGGTGATGGTGATGAACATGCCGGCGAGCACCTGCTTGAGCCAGAACTTGGGCGCCATGGGGTCGGTATTGAACATCTGGGTGTAGCCCTGGTCGGAAGAAGACTTGAGGAGGTCGGCGAGGCTGATGTCGAGGTTGCCGAGAATGGCCACGACGGTGGCTACGGCGGCGAGGATGAGGAAGGTGGTTTGGAGGGTGTCGGTCCAAACGACGGTCTTGATGCCGCCGGCGAAGGTGTAGAGGAGGATGATGGCGATGAAGACCACTGCGGGGACCCAGAAGGGGATGCCCCAGGCGGAGAAGACGAACTCGTAGAGCACGAAGACCACGAGGTACATGCGGAGGGCGGAGCCGAGGAGGCGCGAGATGATGAAGAAGAGGGCGCCCGTGCGCTCGCTGCGGAGGCCGAAGCGCTGCTCGAGGTAGGTGTAGATGGAGGTGAGGTTCAGGCGGTAGTAGAGCGGCAGGAGGACGAGGGCGATGGTGGCATAGCCGAGGACATAGCCGAGGACCATGGGAAAATAGAACCACTTGTTGGCCAGCACGTCGCCGGGGACGGACATGAAGGTGACGCCGCTAAGGGAGGCGCCGATCATGCCATAGGCCACCACAGGCCAAGGCGACTTGCGGCCGGCGCGGAAGAAGGCCTCATTGCCTTTGGCACCACGCCGATTGGTGAGCCACATGACAAGGAAAAGAAGCAGCGTATAGGCCGCAAAACACAATAGTATAGTCAGTTCCATCTCTTGCTTGCAAATGATTACAAGATGCAAAGATACGATTAATTTTTCATTTCTAAATTCTAAATTCTAATTTCACCTGACGACCTCGATGACCCCGTTGAGGCGGACGAGGCCGTAAAGTCCCTTTGCGGAGAAGCGCCCCCCCCACATTCGGTTCCGCGCGAGGCTCGGATTCTGCGGCATTTGCAAAAAAAAGTATCGGCAATGCACAATAAATAAAATACACATGCGTTAATACGGGAAAACATAAAATATAAAATGAAAATCAGACTCATTCTCGCAGCCGCGTTTTCAATGACCTTGGCGCTGACGGCTTCGGCTCAAAGCGGCCACGACCTGCAGGACGACGGCCTGCACGGCGCGGTGAAACGCGTCGACGCCGTCATGTACGAAGCTCGCTACGACTTCAACGACAACCTCGAGCGCGGCGACCAGCTCGAGCACCTCGTCACCGAATACAACTCCAAGGGGCAGCGCCGCAACCAGGTCTACCTCTCCGTCGTCGAGGACGTCATCTTCCGCACTCGCTACAAACACGACGGCTTCGGACTTACCACCCTCGAGCACATCGTCGACAACCAGGACCGCATCATTGGCCGCACCTACTATGTCTACGACGCCGACCACACCCTCATCGAGGTCTACGTCGAGGACGCCGAACGCCAGGTGGAAAGCCGTCTGCGCCTCAAACACGACAACCTCGGGCGCATCGACCAGCGCAGCTACAACGACCAGTTCAACGAGATCTTCAAACGCGAAATCTACACCTTCAACGCCGACGGCACCGTCAACAAGGCTGTCGTCTACGACCGCTCCAAACAGAAGGTGCAGGAGAAACGCTGGGAATACGACGAGCAGGGCGAACCCGTGAGCTACACACTCTACGACTACACCGAAGAGGAACCCGAGATGTTCGTCACCGTCTACGAGTATGAATACGACTCCCACGGCAACTGGACCAAGTGCACCGAATACGAGGTCATCGGCGACCGCCGCCTCCCCTCCTACACCACCATCCGCACCATCGAGTACTTTTAGCCTCCCGCCTGCGGCGTAATCCATAAATCCAATAGATTTATAGATTTCCGCGAAGCGGGAGAATTTAGAAATCAATAATGAAAAGCGGATTCGTCAACATCATCGGCAACCCCAACGTGGGTAAGTCCACCCTTATGAACGCTCTCGTCGGAGAGCGTCTCAGCATCATCACTTCCAAGGCCCAAACCACCCGCAAGCGCGTCATGGGTATTGTAAATGGAGATGATTTCCAGATCATCTACACCGACACCCCCGGCATCGTCAACCCCGCCAACAAACTCCACGAGCAGATGATGGGCTTCATCGGCACCGCCCTGCAGGACGCCGACCTCTTCCTCCTCGTCACCGAGGTGGGCGAAACCTTCAAGAACCGCCACGTCCTCGACCGCGTGGTCAAAAGCGACGTCCCCGTCATCCTCGTCATCAACAAGATCGACCTCTCCGACCAGGACACCATCCGCCAGAAGATGGCCTACTGGCAGGCCGAGATTCCCCGCGCCATCATCATCCCCTGCTCCGCCACCGAGGGCTTCAACGTCGGCAAGATTTTCGACACCGTGCTCGAACTCCTTCCCGAACACCCCACCTACTTCCCCACCGACGAACTCACCGACCGCACCATGCGCTTCTTCGTCAGCGAGATTGTGCGCGAGAAAATCCTCCTCTACTACCAGAAAGAGATCCCCTACAGCTGCGAGGTCGCCGTGGAATCCTACGAAGAGAAGGACGGCATCGACAGCATCTCGTGCATCATCTTCGTCGAGCGCGACTCGCAGAAAGCCATCCTCATCGGCCACCAGGGCAAAGCCATCAAGAAGCTGGGCATCGAAGCCCGCCGCGACATCGAGGAGTTCACCGGCAAGCGCTGCTTCCTCTCCCTCCACATCAAGGTCCTCAAAGACTGGCGCAACAGCGACCGCGCCCTCAAGTCCTTCGGCTACGCCGTGGACGACTAAGCCAGGTTCCGTGCGACCTCCAATCGCCGCCGAACGGAACCGCATTTTCCGCACGGCGGCGTTTTTTTTTCATCAGTCGTCCAGCGCCAAGCCGCCTAGCGAGGTCTCTTTGTAGAGGCTCGGCAGGTCGTGGCCGGTGAGTTTCATGGTCTTCACCACCTTGTCGAAGCTGATGATGTGGCGGCCGTCGCTCATCATGGCGTAGATGTTGATGTCCAAAGCGCGGAGGGCGGCCATAGCGTTGCGCTCAATGCAGGGGATCTGCACGAGGCCGCACAAGGGGTCGCACGTCAGGCCCAGGTTGTGCTCCATGGCCATCTCGGCGGCATACTCTATCTGCTTGGGACTCCCGCCGAAGAGCTGGTTGCTGGCCACAGCGGCCATCACACAGGCGCTGCCCACCTCGGCTTGGCACCCCGCTTCGGCACCGCTGATGGTGGCGTTGGTCTTGATGACGTTGGCAAAGAGGCCCGCGGTGGCCATAGCGCGCAGTATCTCGCGGTCGGTAAATCCGTGGTTCTTCTTTAGGTGATACAACACCGCCGGCAGCACACCACTCGAGCCACAGGTGGGGGCGGTGACAATCTTGGCGCCGCAGGCGTTCTGCTCGCTGGTGGCCAGCGCGTAGGCGATGACCAAAGCGCGACTCTGCAGCGAGGGTTTGAAGCCGCTGGCCCTCACATGGTACTGGTGGGCCTTGGAGCGCAGGTGCAGGCCGCCGGCAATGACGCGGTCGTCCTGCAAACCCTCCTCGATGGTATGCTGCATCTGCTGCCACATGTCCTCCAGATACATCCACAGCGTCCCGTCCTCGCATTGCTCCACATACTCCCAGAAACTCAGCCCCTCCTTGTCTATGTAATCCATGATGTCCTTCATGGTGTTGTGCGGATACACCTCGCCTTCGGGCGTGATGCCCAGCGGCACCTCGCCCTCCTCGGTGGCCAGGTAGCCGCCGCCGATGCTGTATACGAGCCAGCTCTCCTCTACCCCACCCTCAGCATCAAGGGCTTCGAAGAGCATCCCGTTGGGATGGAACGGCTTCACCACATCCGCCCGCCACACAATCTCCACCTCCTTGGGCGCCAAGCCTCGGGCAATGGCCTGGTCGGTATGGTGCCCCTTGCCGGTGGCGGCGAGGGAGCCGTAGAGGGTGACGCGGTAGCGCACAGCGCTGGCCTTGGTGCGGACAGCGAACATCTCGGCCGCACGGTGGGGCCCCATGGTGTGGCTGCTGCTGGGACCGAGGCCTATCTTGTATATCTTCTTGATTGTTTCCATATTCTTAGCAGTTAAGTAGTCTCTAGTCAAAGAGTATCAGAGACTTCGTCATAACATTTGTTACAATTACAAAATGCAAATATACAAAAAAACTTAAAAACCACAGATCAGTTTTTTTTTCGTATCTTTGCCTTGTTTTTTTAGCATGGATAGAATATGAAAACTCTGAAAATATGCATCATATCGATACTCTGCCTGATGACGGCGCTGCCCGCTGTGGCCAACGACGGCACCTACTACACTCGTGGCAATCAGCTCGTTCCCCTGCAGGAGACGGATATCAGCGTGAGACGAGAGGTGCTGACCATCAGCTTGATGGACAACGGCTATGCCCGTGTGGACGTGCAGTACGAGTTCTGGAATCCCGGTGTCGCCAAGACCCTCACCATGGGCTTCGAGGCCGACCCTCCCTACAATTTCGACTATAAGTTCTACCCCGACGGCCGCCATCCCAGCATCAGCCTCTTCACCGTGGAGATGAACGGCCGCACCCTCCCCTACCGCAATGCCGCCTGTGTGCTGGAAGAAAAACTAAATTGTAAACTGCCCTTGCGGTATGTCGACACCACCAAGCGCTACTATGTCTTCGACAACAACCTCCTCTACGAGGACGACGGCCGCAACGAACCCACCGACTTCGACGCCGGCCTTCCGTTCGCCTATGTCTACTATTTCGAAGCCGACTTCCAACCGGGCCTCAACCGCGTGCATCACAGCTATGTATACAAGATGTCCACCAACGTGGGCAGCCCGTTCATAGTGGAATACAAGCTTACGCCTGCCGCCCGCTGGGCCGGGGGGACTATCGGCGACTTCACGCTGACCATCCGTGCCGACAGCACAGCCAAGCACTTCTTTGTCTTCGACACCCTGTTCGGCGATGCGTCGTTCGCCGTCAGCGAGGGCATGGGCAAGCTGCGCCGCTCGGAGCGTTACGGCGGCAACCCTACGGAGGTGAGCCTCCGCAACGGTGCCATCACGCTTCACCGCACCCACTTCGCCCCCAAGAGCGAACTGACCATCATGGCTGTGGGCATCTACGGCCTCTATGTCGACAACAAGTGCATCACCGGTGGCACCTACGACCGCTCAGCACGTATCGACTGGGGCCCCTACGAGGGTATGCAGTGGGTGCCCGCCGACGCGGCCTTCCGCCAGCGCGTGATGCGCAACCTGCCCTATGCCCACCGCGGCCATGTTTTTGCAGACAAGAAGTTGAAGGCTTATTTCGAAAGCCTGTGGTGGTACATGCCCGACCCCTCCTACAAAGACGACACCAGCGACTTCACCCAAGTTGACTGGTCATATGTAAGATATAAAAAAGAAGAATGAATATATAAAAATCACCATTCATCAGTTAGCCACTTAGAAATTAGAATTTAGAAACAGAATTCAAAGAATCACTTTCCACTTTCAATTTTCAATTTTCAATTTTCCACTTTCCACTTTCCACTTTCCGTTTTCCACTTTCCACTCCCTTTCACTATTCACTAAAAAAGAGACAGGCGCCTCCTTCGGAGTCGCCTGCCTCTTTTCTCTGATAAGCAACCGTGTCTTACTCGGCAGCGGCCTCACCTTCACCTTCGTCGGCAGTGGCGCTGGCGCGGGTGCTGAGGACGTTGACCACCTCGCTGCTCTTCGGGTTGAGGATGGTGTAGTTCTCGGCGGCGATATCCTGGACGCGGATGCGCTGGTTGACATCGAGGTTGGTGATGTCGAGGAGCACCTCGCTGGGCATGTTGGCAGGAATGGCCTTCACATTGAGGCGTTTCTGCTTGTAAGCCAGCTTGCCGCCCTTCATGACACCCTTCGAGGTGCCGGTGGTGTGGACGGGAATGGACATCACGACGGGCTTGTCGTCGGTCAGCTCATAGAAGTCGGCGTGATAGACAATCTCGGTCACGGGGTGGAACTCGATGTCTTTCAGCATGGTCATGTGCTCAACACCGTTGATGGTGATCTTCTGGAAGCAGGGCTCGGGGTTGAACAGAATGCGCTGGAAAGCCGTCTGGTCAACGCTGAACATGATCTGCTCACCTTTACCGTACATGACACAAGGCACTTTGGCGTCGCGACGCAGAGCCTTAGCATCCTTTTTCCCTACGTTCTCGCGGAGAGAACCGCTCATTGATACTACTCTCATTGTTTGATTGTTTTTGGTTTGTTAATATAATTTGTTAATCTATTTGTCAATGTGCCGTATGCGCAAGCCACTAACGCATTTACGCATTCACACATTCACGCATTCATTTAGTCGTTCATTCTATGAATCACACCTTTTCTGTGCAAAGTCGTCTCATAGAGGTTGTCCAGGCTCTCGTAGTTCACCACGCGGCGGATGGCTTCGGCCAGCAGCCAGTCGCAGCTCAGCACATGGATCTTGCTGCTCTCGCGCTTCAGCGGGATGGTGTCGGTGGTGACAAGCTCCTCAAGCTCCGAGGCCTCCACCTTCTCGATGGCGTTGCCGCTGAGCACGGGATGGGTAATCATGGCACGCACGCTCAGGGCACCGCTCTCCTTGATGATACCGGCAGCCTTGCAGATGGTGGTACCCGTATCGATGATGTCGTCGAGCAGGATGACATGCTTGCCCTTCACATCGCCGATCAGGCGCATCTCGCCAATCTCGTTGGGTTTGTTGCGGTGCTTGTAGCAAATCACGAAGCTGTTGTTCAGCGTCTTGGCATACATGCCGGCACGCTTGCTGCCGCCCATGTCGGGGCTGGCGAACATCACATCGTTGATGTCGAATTTCTCGCGGATATAAGGCATGAACAGCGACGAGCCGTAGAGGTGGTCGACGGGAAGGGTGAAGAAACCCTGTATCTGGTCGGCATGGAGGTCCATCGTGATGACACGATCCACACCCGCCACCGTAATCATATCGGCAATGAGCCTCGACGCAATGGGCACATGCGGCTTGTCCTTGCGGTCCTGACGCGCGAAACCATAATAAGGTATCACGGCCACGATCTTCTGTGCCGATGCACGCTTGGCAGCGTCGATCATCATCAGCAACTCGAAGAGGTTGTCCGTCGGCGGAATGGTGCTCTGGATGATGAACACGATACCACCGCGAATGGTCTCCTCATAGGAAGGCTGAAACTCGCCGTCGGCATACTGAAAAACGGTTGAATTGCCCAGCGGGATACCATAGATCTCCGCCACGCGGCGTGCCAGGTTTTCGGTGGCGCGGCCGGCAAAAATAAAGACCTTGTCAGAACGCATATCGCTCATTACAATGTTGATTTTTAGTTCTATCGTTTATTTTTTTGCTCAACCTTAAGGGCTGAAAACGAATGCAAAAATACACAAAATTATTGGTTCCGCAAAAAAAAGTTTTGCCACTTCAAAAAAAGTGTGTACTTTTGCACCCGATTTTGAGAAACGGAAGCCTTGAGAATTTTCAATTTTCAACTTTCAATTTTCAATTTCAAAAGCCCTGGTGGTGGAATGGTAGACACGGTAGACTCAAAATCTGCTGCCGGCAACGGCGTGAGGGTTCAAGTCCCTCCCGGGGTACAAAAATCCAAAAGGGTCGAGCCGCAAGGCCGAACCGCCCTTAAGCTCCTACGAAAGTGGAGCTTTCGTTTTTTTATATAGCCGCCCCCACCTCCTTCCGAGTCTCTTCTTTTTCTTCACAGAAAAAAAATATCGCAAAAAAAGACAGCAAGCTATTGCTTTCCGGCAGCGTTGCGTCATGTTGATAATTTTTTTTCAACACCCCTCCTCCCCCATGGAAGACACCGTCAAGAACTAGCCTCCGGCCGATTTCAACGCTAACGATTTTCGCTAATTTGATTTTATTCAGCGGTATTGACTCGCTATATCTAACTTTATTCAGCGGTGCTGACTCGCTACATTTAACTATATTCATAGGTGCTCGCGGGCATACCACGCGACCTACGGTTCAAAGCCTGCAAAGCAGGCAGAACGTTAACGTTAACCTTAAACCAAAAACAACCCTGCTGAGGCGGTGCCTCAGCCTACGCGAAACCTTGGAGGGTCGCTCGATAGAGCGTCCCTTGTGGCGTATCCGTGAGCATTCTAGTTCCCGGATTTCGGAGGGTTATGATAGATTTGATAGATGGGATAGAGGGGATAGAGGGAATAGAATAGGAAGAGGCCGCCGGATGGCGGCCTCTGGGAGTGAGAGGGAGTGATGGGGATTGAGAGGGAGTGAGAGGTGGGGGCAGCGGGGGTTAGCCGATGTTGCCGGAGCCGATGTAGAGGGAGTTGGAGACGGAGTTGGGCTTTTTGCGGTTGGTCTTGTCGGAGGTGACGAAGCCGTAGAGGT
>CACYKY010000019.1 GCA_902775135.1 uncultured Bacteroidota bacterium
CGGGCGGCTGACAACCGAAAACAGTCGATAGTTATTAACCCGTCAACTGATTTCAGTCGCAAGTCACAAAAGTGACAACCTAAATCAGCAAACCACAAATCGATCAAACCCCATCCCAACTCCGACCCAACTCCGACTCAACTCCGACCCAACTCCGACTCAACGCCGACCCAACTCCGACCCAACTCCGACCCAACTCCGACCCAACTCCGACCCAACTCCAACCTAAATCCGACTCAACCCCAACCCCACTCCGACCATTAATGAAACCAGCAAAACAAAGTGAAATGGCAGAAACCCACACCCCCTCAAACATTTGCCAACCGTCCCCAACTATCCTTTTAGCAGACACAAAAAAAACCTCCGGAGCAAGACTGCTCCAGAGGCCAAAACAAAAGCGTATGAAAAAAATTATTACCTTCTGGATAAAAAATTATTTCTTTTTCAGATATTCCTGCACGCTGTCGGAAGGAACGATTTCCTCGGAGAACATGTAAGCGTTGGTCTTCGGCGAGCGGACCATGCGAATCACTTTAGCATAACTTTTGCCGGTCGAGGTCTTAAGGGTAGCAACAACTTTCTTTGCCATAGTCTAATCTCTCCTATTATTACTATTACTTGATTTCTTTGTGAACGGTCATTTTCTTCAAGAAGGGGTTGTATTTCTTGAGCTCGAGGCGCTCAGGAGTGTTCTTCTTGTTCTTGGTGGTGATGTAGCGGCTCATGCCGGGAACGCCGCTAGCCTTCTGTTCGGTGCACTCAAGGATGACTTGAACGCGTGCGTCTTTATTTTTCTTTGCCATGTCTTTATTGTTTTCTATTTCATAACCGACTGAATTCCAAGAGGGAAAGAGCATCACAATCGTCTCATTGGCCATTCAAATCGGATGCAAAGATACAACTTTTTTTTCATCCGACAAAAAAAATCTCATTTTTTTGCATTTTTTTTAATACCAAGGCAATGTCAACCTAATCCCAACCCAATGCCAACCCAATTCCTCCCTTTTCCATTACTCACCCTCATGAATCAGATGGCAAACACGAGTTTTTTTTTCCATTTTTCAAACAAGGATGAGAAAAATTATGTATATTTGTAATCCACACCGCAGGTGGGCAATCGGCGTAACGGCATGTTGTCCAATGTGGTGCATAATAAATATAATATAGTAAAACAATAATATATGGCACTAAAACGTGTAATGGTATTGACCGGAGGCGGCGACTGCCCCGGATTGAACGCGGTAATACGCGGCATCGTGAAGCGCGCTGCGCAAGAGAGCGACTGGGAAGTCATCGGCTGCGTGGAGTCGTTCAACGGCGTGCTGCGGGAGCCGACAGAGATTGTGATGCTCGACGAAAAGACCGTCGAGGGCCTTCAGATTCAGGGTGGCACCATTCTGGGCACCACCAACAAGGGCGGTCCCTTTGCTTGGCCCGTGAAGAACAACGACGGCACATGGACCACAGTGGACCGCAGCGACGAGATGCTGCGCAAGTTGCAATACATGGGTGTCGACGCTGTCATCAACATCGGCGGCGACGGCAGCCAACGCATCTCCCTGGGCTTGGCCAAGAAGGGGCTGAAGATTGTCGGCGTGCCCAAAACCATCGACAACGACCTCTCGCTCACCGACTACACCTTCGGCTTCCAAACCGCCGTACAGATCTGCACCGACGCTATCGACAAACTGGTGACCACCGCAGCATCGCACAACCGTGTCTTCATCCTCGAGGTCATGGGTCGCGACGCCGGCTGGATAGCGCTGCACTCGGCCATCGCCGGCGGCGCCGACGTGTGTCTCATCCCCGAAATCCCATACGACATCCAGAAGGTCAAATCCAAAATAGAGCAGCGCTACAACAAACGTCGCGGCTACTGCATCATCGTTGTGGCCGAAGGCGCTATGCCCAAGGGCGGCACCGTCACCGGCACCGAGACCGGCGAAGTGGGCTACCAGCACGTCAAGCTGGGCGGCGTAGGCGAACAGCTGGCTGCCGACCTCAAGGCCGCAGGCGTGGAGCACGACATCCGCTACACCATCCTGGGCCACCTGCAGCGCGGCGGCACCCCCATCGCCTTCGACCGTGTGTTGGCCACCGAGTTCGGCGTCCGCGCTATGGAGTTCGTTATGGAGGGCCGCTTCGGCCAGATGGTTGCCTACCACCATCCCGACGTCGTCGGCATCCCCCTGGAAGAGGCCGTGCGCGAGCAGAACCTCGTTTGCCCCGACAGCCGTCTGGTGCACACCGCCAAAGGCGTAGGCATCGAGTTCGGCGACTGACATTGTTGTCCACCCTCATCAATACGCAACCTGCATACCTGCAATGGCCAATTGCAGGTATGCACGGTGAAAATGCATAAATGGAACAACACCGTTAGGGGAACCGAACACCGCTTAATTAAATCAAATAAAGTGAGGAACAGATTGAACCGAAACAACAAACACATTGAGACTATGAACGAACACCCGAAATACAACTGGAGTTATGCTGTGGCGTTTTTCCTGTTTGATTATCCAATGCTGATAGTGGCCGACTGGATTACCGACGGCTGGCACAATATTCATTGGGGCGTCACTGCTATCGAGGCAATTATCATTTCTGTTTTATTCACCCTCACCCTGCACTTGATTCAGAAATTCGGAAAGAAAGACAAAAAAACAAGTTGATGCACATAGCAGTCTTCTGCGGGGCGTCGCTCCCGCGCAACACACAACACCAACAGCCATGATGAAAAAACTGATTGTTATAGCGACCCTCCTGACGCTCACGACAACGGCCTTTTCGCAGGAAACGTTTCGACACAGGTGGAACCTGGGGGAAAAGATGATGGTGGGAATTTCAACACCGATGCTGCCTTTATTAGGTGCGGAAGTGGATTTCAGCCACCGCGTGTCCGACACAAGATGGCGTTGGGGCGTGGCTCCCGGTGTTCTTGTTAGTGGCTTCGAATATTTTGATGAATCGGAAGATGAGTTCTTACGTTCCTTCGGACATATTTATGTCAAAGGATATGCCGATTATGCTTTTTCCGTACTCCCGGACAAACTCACAAGCGTAGTGGCCTTTTATCTACATGGTGGCATAGCTCCAAGTTGGCTTGGCGAAAACATGAACACCCACTGGGACCAAGGACTCTCGGCGATGGGAGAACTGGGTGTGGGTATGGACGGGGGCTTTATCCGTATGGAATTAGATGCCGGCTTTGACAAACGGGGGCTGATGGGTGTCTATTTGTCTCTAGGTTTATATTTTGGAAAGAAATAAAATGAACATAGCAGTCTTCTGCGGCTCGTCGCTGCCGCGCAACAAGGAAATCGTCGAGGCCGCCACCGCCCTCGGCCGCCGCATCGCCCAGGAGGGGCACACCCTCGTCTATGGCGGAAGCAATCTCGGCCTCATGGGCGTGGTCAGCGGCGCGGCGCTGGAGGAGGGAGGCCGCGTCGTCGGCGTCATCCCCAACCTCTTCAGCGACGACATCATCCACTCGCAGCGCGTCACCGAGCTCGTCCGCGTCGGCAGCATGGCCGAGCGCAAGGAACGCATCCTCGCCCTCTGCGACGCCTTCATCGCCCTCCCCGGCGGCATCGGCACCATCGACGAGGTCTCCGAAGTCATGGTCATGAACCAACTGCAGATAGTCGACGGTAAAAGAATATTGGACGGCACCTACAAGACCAAACCCATGATACTCCTCAACATCGACGGCTACTACAACCCCTTCCTCGACCAGCTCCGCCTCGTCAAAGAGGAGGGCCTCATGCGCAGCGACGCCGGGCTGGTGGCGCTTAATTCCGTTCTAGATGTTCTAGAGTATCTAGATAATCTAGATTAACTAGAAAAGCGATGAGCCATCTGTTGAGCAAGAGCAAATACATCCGGGGCCTGCAGTGCGAGCGGGCGCTGTGGCTCGACGTTCACGAGCCGCGCCTGGCGCGCTACACCGCCGAGCAGATGCGCCGCTTCGACCGTGGCCGCGACTTCGAGTACGCCTTCAAGTCCCGCTTCCCCGACGGCATCGACCTCAGCGCCGAACTGAAACGCAACGTCGACCTCTACCCCGCGCGCACCGCCGAACTCCTCGATTTGCGGCCGGGCACGGCCGCAAAGACAGTCCTCTTCGAGGCTGGCTTTCAGTACGACGACGTGCTGGTGCTTGCCGACGTCGTCTGCCAGCGCGAGGACGGCAGCCTCGACATCTACGAGGTCAAGTCCGGCACCACCCTCAGCGACACCTACCGCCGCGACGCCGCCCTGCAGCACTACGTCATCTCGCACTGCCGCCGCATCCACAGCTTCAGCATCGTGTATAATGGGATGGATGGGGAGAATGGGGTTGATGGGCAGGAGGGGCGTTTCGCCATCGTCGACCTCACCGAGGAACTCGCCGCCGAGGGCGGCCGCATCGCCGCCAACATCGCCGGGATGAAGACCATCGTCCGCGCCACCGCCGAGCCCGACACCCCCACCGGCCAGCACTGCCTCACCCCCTACGCCTGTCCCTACCAGCACCACTGCCAGCAGGGCATCCGCCAGCTGTCGCTCTTCGGATAATTAGAAACCATTCGGTAATTCCATCCAGCGGTACCATACGCCCTGCTGTTTGGTATAGATCCATGTGGGTGGATCTCGGCGTGCATGGGAGGGGATCTTTCTATATTTGAACAGGTCGCCATAGAATTCCCGACGCTCAAAATATTCCTTCAATTCGTCCACCGGATAGACAAGGAAGAATATACGGCCGCGGTACTTCACATAACCCTCGGCATTGCTAAATGCATCGGGATGGTATGTCGTGGTAACCGACATACAGACGGTGGCGCTGTCGAACGAGAACAGCGGCGACGGTATGTCCAAGGGCCACGGCAGCGTGGGGTCCACGCTCTTGAGTGTGTGAAGGTATTCTACGTAGTCGATACTCTGGGCGAAAAAGATACGCAGATCACAATACTCGCCACGCTTTATGCGTCGCGGTTGCACTTTGTGGTCATAGGTGTTGCACTTGCCATCGATGACACGGTCGAGCAGCCGTTTCAATTCGCGGCTTACAATCTTGTATTCCGGCAGCGGAGCCAACATGGCTCCATCTTTGCTTCCATAATTTTCCTGTACAATCGTTATAGTATCAAGCCAAATATTATCAAGCTGGTTGAGTTTAATCTCCACAAAAGTGAAGCCATCAGGTAACACACGTACCCCCTCGCGGCGGTAACGAATGTAGCCCGGTCTATCGATTGCGATGTCGTAGGTTCCTACAGTGTCAAGAGGTTTGATGACAAAGACGCCATCCCAATCGGTCGTTCCGTTGTGAACCTGTTTGCCATCCTTGAGGATGACGACACTTACAAACGGCAACGGCCCGCCTTTTGCATCGGTGACGATACCCTTAATACAACCCTGAGCCTGCCCGCCGACAGCGGCGAGCAGGCTCAGTAAGAGTATAAGTATCCGTTTCATCGGAATCAGTTCGCCGGGAAGGCGATTTCGCGCTCGATGACCTGGTAGGGCACGTTGTTGCGGTAGATGGTCTGGCGCACCCAGTTGTCGTCCTCATCGTACTCGTAGACGTAGCTATGCTTCCAATTGAGGTGCTCGTCGTAGTTGAACGAGCTGATCTCGATGAGGTTGTCGTGGTCGTCGTAGTAGTAGGTGGTGAGGGCCGAGAGGAACTCGTCGGCATCGTAGAAGCGCCACTCGATGCGGTTGCCGCGAGCGTCGTATTTATACAGGTAGTGCTGCATGAGATCACCGTCGCGGTTGTAGAACTCTATCTCGGTGCAGTTGCCCTTCTGGTCATACTTGTATTTTCGCAGTTCAGTCATCTCGCCGTCCTGGTCGAAACTCTGCTCTTCCGTCATCAGGCCATTGACGAACTTGGAGCTTTCCTTCTTGGTCATCTGGTTGCCAAGATAGACTGTACGCTCAATGCGGTTGCCGTCCTTGTCGTTGAGGTAGGCGGTGCGACCGGTGAGCATCTTCTCGCGGTTGTACTCGTTCCATCCGAGGCTGTAACCGTTAACATCGAAGAAATAGCTGTACCAAGTGTAATCGTTGGCTTTGGTACGGAACTTGTCTGCAAAGTTGCCGCGCTTGTCGAAGGTGATGCTGTCGATGCAGATGAGCTGACGACCTCCGTCACGGCCTCCATGGAGATTGTAGGTGTACTCAATCACATAGAGTGCATTGCCATGGATTCCCATCTCGGTACGCGAGTTTTTGCGAGGCTTATGACCTGCCGCAAAGGCCGTTCCTGCAACGAGCAGGACCATCATGAGTGCGATATTTTTCTTCATTTTTTACAATGTTTTCAAAATGCAAAGATACAACTTTTTTTTGAATTGAAAATTGAAAATTGAAAATTGAAAGTTGCCAAGTGTATTTTTACAAGTCTTTTTTCTGTCTGTTGCGAAGCCTCTTGGCGCGCTGAATACCTCTAATCTTGGCCATCCAGAAGGGGGCCAGTGAGGCTCCTACGAGGGTGATGATACCGGCGATGATGTAGCCCCAGGGGTTCGGAATGACGCTGCCGAGCCCTTCCTTGTGCGCCACGAGGATGAAACTAGCGCAGACAAAGGTCATGAAATTGGCAGGCAGCACCGTGAGCAGTGCAGCATAGCCCTTACCTTTCTTCAGCAGGAAAGCCGTAATGGCCCAGAGGGTGAAGACGGCCAGTATCTGGTTGCACCAGGCAAAGTAGCGCCAGATGGTCTGGAATCCGTCGGCATCACTAAATGCATAGACCAGCAGTCCACCTGCCAACACAAACAGAGGCAGGGCCACGGCGATACGCTTGGTCATGGGCTTCTGGTCGATATGGAACTGGTCAGCAACAATGAGACGCGCCGAGCGCATGGCGGTATCGCCACTGGTGATGGCCGCACAGATGACACCAAGGATAGAGATGATTGCCAACACTCTGGGGAACCATTCATTGCAGATGACGCCCACCATTGCATCGCCGCTCTTGCCGACACAAAGCTCCGGTTTGTCGTGGAAGAAATAGGCGGCGGCGGCAGCCCAGATAAGGGCGACAACGCCTTCGGTAATCATGGCGCCATAGAAGATAGGACGTGCCTGTTTTTCGTTAATCATGCAGCGCGCCATCAACGGACTCTGCGTGGCATGGAAACCGCTGATAGCACCACAGGCAATGCTAACGAACATCATGGGGAAGATGGGGTTGGTATCAGCATGCGGATGGCGGTTCTCGAGACCATCCCATATCTCAATCAGGTGTACATCAGGGATGACGAAGAAGGCCACCACAAGCATCACAGCCATAGCCAACAGCAGGAAACCGAAAATCGGGTATATGCGGCCTATGACCTTGTCGATGGGCAGCAGCGTGGCAACCAGATAGTAGACAAAGATAATAACGGGCCAAATCCACAAAGGCCAGCCGGGGGTGAAGTTGTCGACAAGGAGTTGCGATGGAGTCTTCACAAAAACGGCCCCCACAAGCACCATCAGTACGATGGTGAAGAAAGCCATAAACGTTTTCACATTCTTCCCCAGATACTTACCATGAATCTCAGGCAACGAGGCACCATCGTTGCGCAGCGAAATGAATCCCGCCACGAAATCGTGAACTGCACCGGCGAAAATGCTGCCGAAAACAATCCACAGGAACGACGCCGTGCCGAACTGCGCACCCATGATAGCGCCGCAGATGGGACCCACGCCAGCGATGTTGAGGAACTGGATGAGGAAGATACGCCACGGTTTCATGGGCACATAATCGACCCCGTCAGGGTGTGAAACGGCAGGTGTTGTACGCTTGGGGTTGACACCAATAATACGTTCTATCAGTTTGGAATACAACCAATAGCCGAGTACTAGCAAAACAACAGAGACAATAAAAGTAACCATATCTTTAGTTTTTAAAAGCCGTTGCAAAAGTACGAACTTTTTCCAAAACGGCAAAAAAAATATCATCACCCCATTCTACCCCTTCGACATTCCACACAACAGGGTTTCGGGAGGTTCCTTTTGTTCTGCGGCTTTCATTTACTTCTCATATACTTCTTACATACAGTATCTATACTGTTTATAACCATATGGATAATATATGAGTAAAGGAAAATTGTTAGCTGATTGACAAGGGCTTGTCAAAACTTGCCAACAAATGGATTACAATTATTTTGCAACATAGACCATGGGAAAAGGAATGGGCATGCTTCAACTCCGGACATGGGTTTCGATACTGTGTTAATAAAAATTTGTTTCAATATAAAAAAAAATTTGTATTTTTGCAGATTGAATACATCGAAAGAGACCGTGATGGAAAAAGAGGAAATAGGAGAGAAATACATTGATTTGCAACGGATTCTTGGCGACAAGGGAGTCCGTCTGCCGGGTTTTGCGCTGCGATGGGGCGAGCGTTTGTTGCACATCGACGAAATAAACGAAACCATCTACAAGGACCGCGAATATTTCGGTCTGGATTTCGTCTACGCCTTCACCGAGGGCAAAGAGCCGTGGAATCTGGGACTCGACGTGCAGATACGAGGCTTGGAGAACGTGCCCTCCGAGGGCAACCAGATGGTGGTGGGCAACCACCCCCTGGGCGGTCCTGACGGCTTGGCGCTGATGGGTGCCGTGGGGCACGTACGCAAGGACATCAAGTTCCCCGTGAACGACTTTCTCTGCTATCTGCCGGGCCTGCGCGAGCTCTTTGTAGCCATCGACAAGGTAAACAAAACCAAAGCCTTGGCCAACCTGGAACAGGCCTTTGCCGACTCCAATATGCTCCTCTACTTCCCCGCCGGCGCCTGTTCGCGCCGCATCAAAGGCGTGGTGCAAGACTTGGAATGGAAGCCTACCTTTGTGAAAAAAGCCGTCAAATACGGCCGTGACATCGTGCCGGTATTCACCGATGCGCTGAACCGCAACCGATTCTACACCGTGGCCAACCTCCGCAAACGCCTTGGAATCAAATTCAGCTACGAGATGGCCATGTTGCCCGCCGAGATGTTCGCCCAGCGTGGCAAGACCTTCTCCATCACCTTCGGTAAACCGATAGCCGCCGGCACTTTCGACCGTCGCCACACACCGGCCGAATGGGCAGCCCTGCTGCGCGAACACGTCTACAAACTGAAAAACAACCCCACCGCCGAATTCGTATACTGACCAATCGAACCATCGAAAACAGAGAACCATGACGGATTTATCATACATAGCACCGCCCGTTGACCGGGAACTGATCAAGAAGGAGTTGAAACAGAAGCATTTCCTGCGGAAAAGCAACTATGGCAACAAGGAGATATATGTCACGACCGCCCACCTCTCGCCCAACATCATGCGCGAAATCGGCCGTCTGCGTGAACTGAGCTTCGCTGCCGACGGCGGAGGCAGCGGCAAGGAAGTGGACATCGACATGTACGACACCCTCGACGACCCCTATTGCTGCAAGCAGCTCTTCGTATGGAGTCCCGAGGACGAGGAGATTGTCGGCGCCTATCGCTTCATTCACGGCAGCAACATGATGCGCCGCGAAGACGGTTCCATCGTTACGCCGACAGCGGACCAGTACCAGTTCAGCGAACAGTTCATCAACGAATACCTCCCCTACACCGTTGAACTGGGCCGCGCCTTTGTGCAGCCCGCCTACCAGCCTGGCAACAACCTCCGCAAAGGACTCTACAGCCTCGACAACCTCTGGGATGGTCTAGGCTGCCTGATACTCGAAATTCCCGAGACTCGCTATTTCTTCGGCAAGATCACCATGTACGGCGACCTTGACCGCAAGGCGCGCGACCTCATCCTCTACTTCTACCAAAAACACTTCCCCGACCGCGACGGCCTGGTGTGGCCCTACGAACGCATCAACATCGAGAGCGACTACAACGAGCTGGTGCAACTCTTCACCGGCCGCAACTACAAAGAGGACTACCAGATACTGCTCCGAGCCGTGCGCGAACGCGGCTGCACAGTACCTCCGCTCATCAACGCATACATGAACCTCACCCCCACTATGCGTTCCTTCGGCACCTGTCCCAACCACCACCTGCTGGGCACTACGGACACCGGCATCCTCATCACACTCAACGACCTCTTCCCCGAGAAACGCCGCCGCTACATCGACAGCTATGAGGAACGCAACCAAAAACTGGACCGCCGCCGCCTCTTCAGCATCAACATGAAGCTGATGCCGTGGTGGAAGAAACAGGCCTCGCTGGAAGAAAAAGAGGCCATGAAAGAGCTGAAAGAACTGAAAAACAAGCAGCACGAACTGAAACTGGAACTGAAGAAAATCAAACGTGCCAACAGAAAACAGCAGTAACAATGAAGATTAGCAGCGCTACGTTCAGCATCAGTAGTCCCGACTACCGCAAGTGTCCCAAGGACGGACGGCCAGAATATGCTTTCATCGGCCGCAGCAATGTGGGCAAGTCGTCACTTATCAATATGCTGACGGGTGTGAAGGGACTGGCCAAGACCTCGGGCCGACCCGGCAAGACGCAGCTCATCAACCACTTTCTTATCAACAACGAGTGGTACCTCGTGGACCTGCCGGGCTACGGTTATGCCCGTACATCCAAGTCCTCACGCGAAAAATGGGGCACCATGATGCGCGACTACTTCTTGCATCGTGAGGAGCTGACCAATGTCTTCGTACTCATCGACAGCCGCATCCCACCACAGCGCATCGATGTGGAATTCATCACCTTCCTTGGCCAGAACGGCATCCCCCTATCGCTAGTCTTCACCAAAGCCGACAAAGAGAGCCAGCGCGAGGTGCAGGCCAACATGAAAGCCATGAAAAAAGTACTGCTTGAAATATGGGAGGAATTGCCTCCAATATACCTCACTTCGTCGCTCACCGGCATGGGACGCGATGCGGTGCTGGACAGTATTGAAAGTATTAACGAAACACTAAAATGACTATGAAACGATTGTTTTTGACCACTATTGCATGTCTCATAACGATTGTCGTCGGCGCACAGCAGGTGGCCGACCTGGAACGCACCATACTCAATGTGCACCGCGAGAGCGGCATGCAGCACGGCTCGCTGTCGGTATGCGTATACAATATCACCAAAGGGCAGGAAGTGTACAGCTACAATTCGCAAATGTCCATGACACCGGGCTCGGTGAACAAGCTGTTCACCACAGGTGTGGCTTTCGCACGATTGGGCAGCGACTTCCGCTTCACCACTCATGTGGGCATCCGTGGCGAAATCGATCGTGATGGCGTGCTGCATGGCAACATCTACATCATCGGCGGCGGCGACCCCATGCTGGGCTCCTACCGTTACCGCCAGACCTCCCCGGATTCGCTCTTCGACGGCTGGACCCGCGCCCTGAAGAAGAAAGGCATCAAACGCGTCGACGGACGTATCTGCTACAACGTAGGCATCTTCGACGAGCAACCCCTTCACGACAGCTGGCCCTGGGGCGACGTGGGCAACTACTACGGCGCTGGTGTCAGCGGACTGAATTTCCACGAGAACATGTATTTCGTCTATTTCAACCCCGGCAACAAGATTGGCTATCCCGCCTCGAGCGTCAGAGTGTCACCCAAGAATGTCAGCGTGCACGGCATCTGCGAGGTCACCACAGGCCCTGAGGGTTCGGGCGACAATGTCATCATCTACGGCAGTCCCACCAGCGACGAACGTCTCTACCGAGGCACCGTGCCTCTGGGCAAAAACGATTTCCGTGTGCGAGGTTCCCTTCCCAACCCCGCCAAACAATGCGCCGACCTCTTTGCCTCCTACCTCCGCACCCACGGTATCAGCATCTCGTCCAATTCGATGCAGGTCTACTCGCAACCCGACAGCCTGCGCATGATACTGGACTACTACAGCAGCGACTATTACACCCTTGCCCAATACACCAACCTCACCAGCAACAACATCTACGCCGAAGCCATCTTCAAGTACCTCGGTTACGCCAAGTTCGGCAAGGGCAGCTTCACCAACGGCAGCAAGGCGGTGATGGACTACTTCCGAGAGAAAAAGCTCGATGTCAGCGGTGTGAAAGTGGTTGACGGCAGTGGTCTGTCGCCCCTGAACAAGGTAACGAGCGACTTCATGTGCCGCTACCTGATGGCCATCAGCAAGGAATCTTTCTTCAACGATTTCCTCCGCTCGCTTTCCAAAGTTGGTGAGAACGGCACGGCCAAGAACTTGCTTCCCAACCTGCCTGCCGGCATTTCCGTGCGCGTGAAGACGGGTACGATGGACGGCGTGAAAGCCTACGCCGGATACATCGACGCCGCCAACGGCGACCGACTAGCTTTTACCATCATCAGCAATGGACACGAGGTATCGTCGAATGCAGCAGCCGAGAAACTCAACAAAATCCTTCAAAAAGTGGTCAGCATCTACTGAACAAAAACACCTCGCCGACATTGACGACATATCGGCGAGGTATTGTAAAAAAGCGGGCCCGCGCCTTCGGCGCGGGCCCGCATCATTTTTCTTTATCGAATCAAGAAAGAGAACTTGTTGAAGTTCTTCAAGGCAATGCCGGTACCACGGGCGACGGCACGCAGGGGGTCGTCGGCGATGTGCACCTGCAGCTTGGTCTTGCTCGACACACGCTGATCCAGGCCGCGGAGCAATGCTCCACCACCGGCCAAGTAGATACCAGTCTTGTAGATATCGGCGGCCAGCTCGGGAGGTGTGGCAGCGAGAGTATCCAATATAGCCTGCTCAATCTGGGCTATGGAACGGTCGAGGGCGTGGGCGATTTCCTTGTAGTTGACGCTGATTTCCTTGGGCAGACCAGTCAGCAGGTCGCGCCCCAGGGTACGGAAGTCCTCGGGCGGGTCCTGAAGCTCGCTGACGGCAGCACCGACAGCAATCTTCACCTTCTCGGCCATACGCACACCGATAATCATGTTGTGCTGACGCTTCATGTAGTCCACCACATTATCGTTGAACACATCGCCAGCCACGCGGATAGAGTTGTTGCAGACAATGCCGCCCAGCGAAATGACAGCAATCTCGGCCGTACCGCCTCCGATGTCCACCACCATGTGGCCTTCAGGCTGCAGCACGTCGATACCGATACCGATAGCAGCGGCCATGGGTTCGTGAATCATGCGAATTTCCTTGGCACCAGCCTGCTCGGCGCTCTCGCGCACGGCACGTTCCTCGACGTTGGTGATGCCGCTAGGGATGCAGATGACCATCCTCAGCGATGGAGGCAGGATGGAGCGGTTGACGTTGGTCATGCCGATGAGTTCGCGGATGAGATGCTGTGCCATCTCGAAGTCGGCGATGACACCTCCGCGCAACGGACGCACGGTTTCGATGTTCTTGTTGTCCGTACGGCCATCCATGCGCTGGGCTTCCTTGCCCACGGCGATAATCTTGTTGTTATTGCGGTCGTAGGCAACGATACTGGGCTCGTCGATGACCACCTGGTCGTTATATATGACGATGGAGTTGGCGGTGCCAAGGTCCATTGCTACTTCGCGGTTGAAGAATGATAAAAGTCCCATAATCGAATGTTTGATTGTTTGAATGTTTGATTGTATGAGTTTTTTGATTGCGTAGCACTCAAGCATTCACGCAATCACGCATTCAAGCATTAATTTTAATGTTTAAAATGTCTCTTTCCTGTTATTGCCATACCCATGTGGTTCTTCTCGCAGTAGTCGATGCTGTCCTGGTCGTGGATGCTGCCGCCGGGATGTGCCACTGCCACGATGCCGGCCTCGTGGGCAATCTCCACGCAGTCGGGGAAGGGGAAGAATGCATCGCTGGCCATGACGGCACCGTTGAGGTCGAAGTTGAAACTCTTGGCTTTGGCGATGGCCTGGCGCAGAGCGTCGACGCGACTGGTCTGGCCCGTGCCGCTGGCGTAGAGCTGACGGCCCTTGGCCAGCACGATGGCGTTGCTCTTGGTATGCTTGACGAGGATGGTGGCGAAGGCCAGGTCCTCGGCCTGCTCTTTGGTAATCTTGGTGCTGGTAACACTCTTTT
Organism: uncultured Bacteroidota bacterium; assembly: GCA_902775135.1. Taxonomy (GTDB): domain Bacteria; phylum Bacteroidota; class Bacteroidia; order Bacteroidales; family P3; genus Colimorpha. The sequence continues at coordinate 13,938 of CACYKY010000019.1, forward strand.
CCATATCCTTGGCGGTGGGCACCACATTGTCGCGATCCTGCACCAACACACCGTTCAGCACCGAGCGGAACATCGGGTCGGCCATCTTGAAGCCTTTACGTTTCAGGATGATGCGATTCTTTTTGCCACGCAGCACGGCGAGGGCCTCCTCGTCGTAGTCGGGGGCGATGCAGACCTCGAAGAAAATCTTGTGCATCTCGTCGGAGACCTCCTTGGTCACCTTCTGGTTGCAGATGAGCACACCGCCGAAGGCGCTGACAGGGTCGCCGGCAAGGGCATCCTTCCATGCTTCGAGCAAGGTGGGTCGCACGGCCATACCGCAGGCATTGTTGTGCTTGAGGATGGCGAAGGCGGTCTGACCGGCGAAGTCATCGATGAGGGCGCAGGCGGCATCGATGTCGCCAAGGTTGTTATAGCTGATTTCCTTGCCATTGAGTTTCTCGAAGCACCCCTCCAGGTCACCATAGAAGACACCCTTCTGGTGGGGGTTCTCGCCGTAGCGCAACACCTCGCCGTGCTTGCAGCTCTGCTTGAAGACCGGCAGTTGCTCGCTCTCGTTGAAGTGGCTGAAGATGGCGGTGTCGTAGTGGCTGCTGACGTTGAAAGCATAGGCAGCAAAACGGTGGCGCTGCTCCAGGGTGGTGCAACCTTCCTGCGAGGTATAGATGTCGAGGAACTCCTTGTAGTAATCCACGGCGGGCACGATGACCACATCGTTGAAATTCTTGGCGGCAGCGCGGATGAGGCTTATGCCTCCGATATCAATCTTCTCGATGATGTCCTGTTCCGAAGCGCCGCTGGCGACGGTCTGCTCGAAGGGATAGAGGTCCACGATGACGAGGTCGATCTCCGGAATCTCGTATTCGGCCAGCTGCTCGCCGTCGCTGAACATGTCGCGACGCGAAAGGATGCCGCCGAACACCTTGGGATGCAGCGTTTTCACACGGCCTCCCAGAATCGAGGGGTAGCCCGTGAGGCTCTCCACAGCGATGGGCTCGATGCCCAAGTCATGAATGAATTTGTAGGTGCCGCCGGTGGAGTAGATGGTCACTCCCTGGGCGTCAAGAGCGCGAACGATGTCCTCCAGGCCATCCTTGTAGAAGACCGAGATGAGGGCTGATTTTATGCGTTTAGGTTCCATATTGTTGTTTTTACTATAATCAAATCCAACACAACCCTCTGTCTCCGTGCCCCTTAACAGACACGCAGCACAATGGTTGCAAATTGCAAATATACGCTTTTTTTTCACTCCCACAAAATCTTTTTTCCAAATAAAAAACACCTGCAATCAACATTCCCTCGCCCACCCCCTTTTCCCTTCCTCCGGCTTCCCATTCAGCAATTTGACAAAAAGTCGTCTATCAAAATCCCATTTATCACACAAAACGCTATACCACAATTATTTATACACATACAAACACACAACTCACTATAAGTCAACATCCAAGCAGCATCCCCTCTTACTCCCCTCCTACTCCTCTCCTACTCTTCTCCTTGTCAAAACTTCCTATTGTAAGAGTGCATAAAGGGATTAACAAGAGCGGATAGTGGGGTTAGTAGTGGTTTATGCAAGTCTGCTGCGGAGAAAAAGAGAGGGGGCGTGCAGGAATCATCCTGCACGCCCCCTCTTGTTGGCGCAAAACTGCCGAGGGTCATGCCTCGATGTTACTATTTTTCAAAATAGATACCTACGGAAGTACACAGGGTGCCTGCCTATGTTATGCCCCATTGTCTTGAAGTTAAAGTTTAGTTAAAAATGAGAAATGGTCATTTTTCGGCGGGGGTATATTTCGGCGCGGCGGCCGCCGCGCCGAAATGTTGCACATGGGTTATTTCTTCTGCCAGCGCCCAAGCGTGGGGAAGTATTGGCGGAGCTGCTGGCGGTACTCGTCGGCGGTGAGATTCAAGCCGGTGTTCTTGTTGAACTCGTCGAGGAACTGCACGCAGACCTCTATCATCTCGTCCATCGTGCAGTCCTGCGTGAAGTGGCCGTCGGCGTGGCAGTACTTGCAATAGTCGGGATTGTCGCTCACGACCTCGTCGCTGAGCGGCATTCCACAGCTCTGGCAGAAACGCTGATATTCGGGGAAGGGATTTTCCATCATCGTTGTCTTTTTTCTGTTAATCTTCTTTGTTCTCCTGCTCGCTATGCTCGCGAAATCTTGTAAACCTTGTAAATATTCCCGCTTCGCGGTGGCTGTCGCGGTTGTTGCGTCAGCAAAATAATTTACAAGATTTACAAGATTTCTGCCGCGCCAGCGGCTAGGCGATTTATTTGCGTTTCAGCACGGCGTGCACCTTCACAACGATGTCGGCGGCGCGGAGGTGGTAGTTGGTGAGCATCTCGTCGGGTGTGCCGCTCTCGCCAAACTTGTCGTCCACGGCCACATACTCCATCGGCGTGGGGCAGTGGAGGGCGAGGGTCTGGGCCACGCTGTCGCCGAGGCCGCCGTTGAAGAGGTGCTCCTCGCAGGTGACGACGGCGCCGGTCTTGCGGGCGCTGGTCACGATGGCCTCCACGTCAAGCGGCTTGATGGTATGGATGTTGATGACCTCGCAGCTGATGCCTTCCTTCTCCAACTGCTCGGCGGCCTGCAGGGCTTCCCACACAAGGTGGCCGCAGGCGAAGAGGGTCACGTCCTTGCCCTCGCTCAGCAGCTGGGCCTTGCCGATCTCGAACTTCTCACCTTCAGGCAGGAAGCAGGGCATCTTGCTGCGGCCGAGGCGCAGATAGACGGGCCCGACATGCTCGGCGGCGGCCAGCGTGGCGGCCTTGGCCTGGTTGAAGTCGGCGGGCACAAGCACGGTCATGTTGGGCAGCACCTTCATTAGGGCGATGTCCTCCATGGTCTGGTGCGTGGCGCCGTCCTCGCCGAGCGAGATGCCGGCGTGCGAGCCGCAGATCTTGACGTTCTTGTTCGAGTAGCAGACCACCTGGCGTATCTGGTCGTAGACACGGCCGGTGACGAACTCGGCGAAGCCCCCGATGAAGGGCACCTTGCCGCAGAGGCTCAGGCCGGCGGCGATGCCGACCATGTTGGCCTCAGCGATGCCGCACTGGATGAAGCGCTCGGGGAATTCCTTGGCGAAGCCGTCCATCTTGACGCTGCCTTTCACGTCGGCGCTCAGGGCGACAACATTCTCGTTCTTGCGGCCAGCCACGACAAGGCCTTCGCCCATGCCGGCGCGCAACTCTTTGCTTGATTGTTTTTCGTAGTGGGTCATAATATTAATGTTTGTTTTGTTTTATTCGTCTGTTTCTTACACGTTCCAACCACCGAGGGAAGTCTGACTGTATCTTATAATACTTGCCGTTACGGTACAATATAGAACTATTGTAATATATTGTTTCCTGACGGTCGTAGAATTTTAAGATAAGTTTCCCACGGACATCTATGCCACAATTATCACATGGTTTGTATTCCATGGTATCAGTGTCCATCTTCCTGATAAGCTGATAAGTTTCGATAGGCACTTTAAGCCGTACCGTGTCAAGTTCCCATTGGTCAAACATCTCTGGTGTAACCCTAACGGCCGTCTGTAAATCCAAGTCTTCGGAAAGCATCACTATCTCTTGTGGGAACCGAGTGTGCTGGAGTTGATAATGTTTGAGCAGCGAATACATCCATTTACTCAAGGTTTCGAACTCTGGCGTGAAAATATATTCGGTCTCAGAAGTGATGTTTTTTTCATACACTAGATTTCCATTGGAATACACTTTGACACGCACAACCTCACCGTCGGTATAGCCATCCCCGACGGTTCTCACTATTGGACTTTTGTCGAAATAAGCAGCTTTCATCAGTCGCCTGAATTGTGCATCTGTGGTGTCGTCGAGTTGTTCTTCCCATTCATTGTCACCAATAACCACTCCATTCATGTGGGTTCCATTGGGAAGTATTAGGAAATCGACAAAAAAGTGTTCGCAATAATAATCCACCTTGGTGCTATCAGCCTTTTCTATAGGGATTCTCACCTGTGATGTAGCCGTCACCGCCACCGCACAGAGGAGTATCGTTGTCAAGAGTGCTTTTTTCATATTAGAACTGTATCTTTGTTGTCTGCGAGCTTTCGATGACAAAGCGTTTGGTTTGGACTTTGTCGTACTTGGTGGTGTTCTGGGGATGCAACACCAATTCATATTGACCGGGCTGCAATAATAATCTTTCGCCGGCGGTGCTGGGGTTGAGGTCGGTGGCGAACTCCACCTGGCCGTCGCGCAGGCGGAAGATGGCGCCGGTGGTAATGCCCTTGGGCTTCGAGAGCACCAACATGCCGGGCATGGGTACCGAGAGCTCGGTGGCGGCATTGCCACGTACCTCGACGCCGCGCAGGGTGGTCACGGGCAAGGTCTGCACCTCGACGTCGTAGCGTCCGGCAAGGTACTGTCCTGTCTCGCCGACCTCCTGCGCCGCCACGCGTTCTCCACTGCCGGCACGGCGCACCACGACGTCGACGGCGGTCTGCTGCCACTGCGGCCGTTGGCCGGAGTACTGCACCTTGAGGGTGCCCTCGCTGACGGTGATGTCGATATTGTTCGGGTGGTCGATGCTGAACTGCATGGCCTCGCGCCGCAGGGGCGGGTGTGTAAAGACGGCCATGTCGTAGGTCACCAGCGGGTCCATCAGCAGCGTGTCGGGCTTCAGCTTACTGTCCACGCTGTAGATGGTGCTGTGGCGGATGACGCCGGTGCGGTGGTCGTAGAAGGCTACGGGGTGCTCGGTCTCGTAGAGCTCGCCGGTGGCGTCCACCATGTTCAGCACTACCTTGGCCTTGTGGCCGCTGAGGCGGAAGATGTCATAGAGCGTCTTGGAGTATTCCTCCTCATTGACCACGGGGAAGACGCTGCCGGCGCACGAGGCGTGGGCCGACAGGTTGCCGCCGATGCAGAGCACGAAGGTCTGCACCACCACGCCGCTGAGCTGCACCTGGCGCGCCACGTCGCATATCTCGGCGTCGCAGTCGTCCATGCCGTCGGTGATGATGAGTATCAGGTTGCGGCTGGAGCCCGTGGCGGGGAAGTCGCTCAGCGCGTCGGTCAGCGCCGCCGCGGCCGTGCAGCCGCCCTGTGGCACGAGAGTCTTGATCTTGCTCTGCAGCCGGTAGGTGTTGTCAGCGCCGAAGGGCACCTCGAGACGTGTGCCGAACTGCTCCTTGTTGAGATGACCGAAGACGCGGAGGGCCACATCGACGTCGTGTTGGCGCGACACCGAATCGAGGAACGACAGCAACACCTGCTGAGTTACCTTGATTTTGGCATTGCTCTGCCAGTGGTCCCACATGGAGTTGGAACAATCCAGAATCAGCAACAGACGTGTCTTCTCTTGACGTCCACCGTCGGGAGCCACCTGGCCACTGGCCGCCGACCACCAGCTGCCGGCCACCATTAACATCAATACTATGAACAACCTGCGCATCATACATAATAACATTTCAAACGGCAAAGATACAAAAAAACAATGACATGACCAAATTAAAAAAAAATCACTCTCTTTTTTCATTTTATCCCCGCCATGTCATTTTTTTTTAGTATATTTGCACCGCATTTAAAGTGCAGTATAATCAATAAACAACACAATATCAGACAAACAATGAAGAAAGCATTCCTTACTCTTGGCGCCATCGCCATCTGCGCCACCTCTGTGTTCGCACAGGAAGAGAAGAATGAGGACGAGGGCTACAAATTTGACACCGTCAAGATTATCCCCGTCACCTCCGTCAAGAACCAGAACAACGCCGGTACCTGCTGGAGCTACAGCGGACTCGCCTTCCTCGAGGCCGAGCTGCTCCGCATGGGCAAGGGTGAATACGACCTCAGCGAGATGTACGTCGTAGAAAAGACCTACAACGACCGCGCCATGGCCGCCGTCCGCACCCACGGCGACGTCTCCTTCAGCCAAGGCGGCGCCTTCAACGACGTCATCTACTGCCTCCGTAACTACGGCATGGTGCCCGACGAGGTGATGCCCGCAGGAAAAATGTACGGCGACACCCTCTCCAACCACACTGAACTCAGCGCACTCACCGACGTCATGGTCGAAGCCATCGCCAAAGGAAAGCTGAAGAAACTCCAGACCAGCCCCGACGGCCAGCCCCTGTGGCAGAAAGCCATTGCCGCCGTCCACGCCACCTACCTGGGCGAAATTCCCGAGAGCTTCACCTACAAAGGCGTGAAATACACTCCCAAGAGCTTCGGCGAGAGCCTCGGTCTCAACCCCGACGACTACGTAAGCCTCACCTCCTTCAACCACCATCCCTTCTACGAGCCTTTCGTCATCGAGATTCAGGACAACTGGCGCTGGGGCCAGAGCTACAACCTCCCCATCGACGAGTTCATGGAGGTCTTCGACTATGCCATCGAGAATGGATACACCATCGCCTGGGGTTCCGATGTCAGCGAGCCTGGCTTCCGCTACAGCCGTAAGGGCTTCGCCGTCCTGCCCGCCACCGAGGCACCCAAAGCCGGTGTTGGCAGCGACCAGGCCAAATGGAGCGGCATGAAGGCCGGCGAAATCGCCGACGAGGCTGCCAAGCACCCCACTCCCCAGCGCTGGGTCAGCCAGGAAGAGCGCCAGCAGGCCTACGACAACTGGGAGACCACCGACGACCACGGCATGCTGATCTACGGCACCGCCAAAGACCAGATGGGCAACGAATACTACATCGTCAAGAACTCGTGGGGTCTGTACAACGGCGAATTCGGTGGCAACTTCTTCTGCAGCAAGGCCTTCGTCCGCTACAAGACCATCAACATCGTCGTCCACAAAGATGCCATCCCCGCCGCTATCAAGGCCAAACTCGGCATCCAGGACAGCAAAGCCAACAACACCAAGAAAGGCAAAAAGAAATAAGCCTCTTTTGAAAGAATGACTTATAGCCGCCATCGTCTGATGGCGGCTTTTTTTTTGTTCTTCAAACGAAAACATTTTGTTAGGTCGAAAGAAATGCGTATCTTTGCAACGTGAATACGAAACAGCTTTTGATACTATGGATGGCGCTTTGCATGGCAGTAGGAGCTGTGGCTCAAGAAATTCCGACATCTGAGCACACGGCGACCGTCGATGACGTTTGCCCGATGGATTCACTGCCACCGCTCAACAAAAAGGAGCAGAAAGAACTGAGACAAAACCTTGACGGCTACATCGACATGTGGAAGACCATCGGTCCTTCGGGAAAGAACCCTAAGTTGATATTTAAGGATATGGACGACGAGCGCATCGTCTTCGAAGCGAAATACGAGTTGGACGATAGCTCGGCACAGCAACTTACATCAAACTACCAATGGCTACGCGTCTCGGCTCTCTACGATGCCACCCGCCGCTTGGGCGACATCTTCGGCATGGCCGCCCGGCTGGGGATGAATGCTGTCGTTCATGCAAATATCACGCTGCCCAGCGGCAACCAGGAGGCCTTTGCCACTTTCGACAACGCCACCCTACGGCGCGTTATAGCGATGAAAAATCCGACAGAAGCCTACATCTACGCCGACATGATTACCATCAGACAGAAAGCCCCCATACTGATAGACGACAGCATGATATGCACCAATGTAAGCTTTTGCAACAACCTATATACCATGAATTTGCATTCCATCGCTGCGGACGACCCTTCGGTATCGTCGCAGTTCTTTTGGATGATATACAACAAATGGTTCATTGAGAACAACCGATTTTTCTCCTTCATGGGTTTGATTGGCACGACGCTGCGCATTGTTGGCACCGAAGAGGGGAACGACAACATTGTCACACTCGACTATAGCCCAGAACAATTACTGGGCACAAAGCCTGCCATAGACGTCGACCTCGCGGGGCAATACCTTGCCATGGCGATTGGACGCAACTGCCCGCAAACGCTAGATGACAGCATCGGAGTATGGACCCATTGCAGCTACGATCCCACGCTGAAGGTCGTCGTGATGCACTATACCGTCGAGGAATTGTCAATTCTAGGTGTCGAGGGCAAAGAGCATGAGATGAAGGATTACCTGCTAGACATTATACTCTATGCCGACGGCGCCGAGTTTCTGGATTTGCTGATCAACGCCGAGGTTGGACTAGAACTGCGCTGGCAGAGTCGAACCACCGGACGCAAATTCAACGTCACCTATACTACCGACGAACTTATGAATTACCTGGCTGAAGAATAAACCGATTATGCGAATACTGCTCATCACACCACCGCTCACGCAGCTGAACACCCCCTACCCCGCCACTGCCTACCTCAAAGGTCTTTTTGTTGCCCAAGGACATGATGTCCGACAGGTGGACCTTGGCATCGAAGTAGCCGACCAGGTGCTGTCGCGCGAGTTCCTTGAAAGCATAGGTCTGCATGATCAGGCACGAATGATTGAACCTGTGAAGCGATTCCTGCGGGGGCAGGACGACACGCTAGGTCCCAGGATTGCCAACCGCAGCCTGCTGCCCGAAGGAAAACGGTTTGATCAATTGGACGGTGACCATCTGGAATGGTCGTTTGGTGTCAGCGGCACCACCGACAAAGCTCAGCATCTGGCCACACTCTTCGTCGAGGAGGTGGCAGACTACGTGCGCGAGCGTGTCGACGAGCACTTCGACCTGGTGCGCTACGCCGAATACCTCTCAAATGATGCGCCGAGTTTCGACCCATTGTACGAGGAGTTACAACGCAAGCCGTCAAGGGTGGACATGCTGATGCTGAAGATACTAGCCTCAGTAGTTGCCGATTTCCATCCGGAAAGAGTATGCATCACCATTCCATTCCCGGGATGTCTATACGGCGCATTGCGCTGTGGGCAGTGGCTGAAGACCCATACCGAGGCCACTGTCGAACTAGGGGGAGGGTTCCCGAATACCGAGTGGCGCCAGATGAGCGACCAGCGTCTCTTTGAATTCTGCGACGAAGTGGTCATCGACGGGCATAACGAGGCCTACAATCATTGTCCCGACTTCAGCGGGCTACCACTGGACAAATACCTATCGATGAGCGAAATGACTAACCCGATGCATCGCCTGTGGAGCCAAGGACGCTGGAACAAGATGATGATGGCACACGGTTGTTATTGGGCCAAATGCGCCTTCTGCGACACAAGTCTCGATTACATTGGCAACTACTACGCCCCCAATGCCCCGACAGTGGTGGACCGGATGGAACGAGTGATGGAGCAAACAGGGAGGACTGGCTTTCATTTCGTGGACGAAGCCCTGCCGCCGAAACTGTTGGGAGAAGTGGCAGAAGAGATTCTGCGACGTGGACTCACTCTGAGTTTTTGGGGGAACATACGATTTGAGAAAGCCTACACCGCAGAACTATGCGACCTATTGGCCGAGGCTGGCATGGTGGCCGTGAGTGGAGGACTGGAAGTGGCTTCGGACCGACTGCTGAATCTAATGAACAAAGGCGTTACCATAGACCAGACCATCAATGCCTGCCGTCACTTCCGCGATGCTGGCATCATGGTACACACATACCTCATGTATGGTTTTCCTACCGAGACACTGCAAGAGAGCGTAGACGCGCTGGAGACGGTACGAAGGATGTTCGACGAGGGCATCGTGCAGAGCGCCTTCTGGCACCGTTACGCTATGACATGCCACTCGCCCAGCGGACTCAATCCCGAACGTTATGGCATCCGACGCACCACACTGGAGCCGAACACATTCTGCAACAACGAGGTGGACTGGGAGCCGGGGTTCGATTACGACATCGATGCCGTAGGCGCCGCCCTGCGGCTAGCCACATATAACTATATGAACGGACTGGGATTGGACCAGCCCGTCCGCAGTTGGTTCCCCATCAGGGTACCGAAACCTTCTGTAAAATAGCCCTATCGGGCAATATCCTCATCGTCGTTCTTGGGTTCACCGTGACGGAGGCGCTTAATATAGATTTCTATATTCTTGAGTCCCCAATTGATAAGGATAATGACGGTGACAGCGATGATGGCTTCCGCCCACATACCATAGCCGCAGAGGCATCCCACAGCTGCGGAGCACCAGATGGTGGCGGCCGAGGAAAGGCCATGGATGGTCAAGCCATTCTTCATGATGACCCCGGCGCCGAGGAAGCCTATGCCTGTGACCACTTGCGAGAGAACACGAAGGTTGTCGTTGTTGACCGGACCGCCGGCTAGTGTGGCTCTCATGATGACGCTCTCGCTTATCAATATAAATATACACGCACCAACGGACACCAGCGAGTTGGTGGTGAGACCAGCCTGACGCTGTTTCAACTCGCGCTGCGTGCCAATAACGACACCTGCAAACAGGGCGCAAGCAAGGCGGAAGACAAAGACCTCAATAGGCATAATGAATCAAGTGTTATGATTTAAGATTTTCCCGCAAGGATGACGACAATCTCGCCCTTGACCTCCTTCTGTTGGAAATGGGCGAGGACGTCGGCGAGTGTGCCACGGACAGTCTCAGCATGAAGTTTGCTGATTTCGCGGCTTACCGACACTTGGCGTTCGTCGCCGAGCACAGCAACGAGTTCTTCCAACAGCTTAACCAAACGGTAGGGACTCTCGTAGATAATCAAGGTGCGCGTCTCGTCGGCGAGGGCGTTGATGGCCGTTTGGCGTCCTTTCTTGTGAGGTAGGAAACCAAGGAATGTGAAACGGTCGCAGGGCAGGCCGCTGTCAATGAGCGCCGGCACAAAAGCTGTGGCACCGGGGAGGCACTCCACATCGATGCCTTCTTTGACAGCTTCGCGTACAAGAAGGAATCCAGGGTCACTTATGCCGGGGGTTCCAGCGTCAGTTACAACGGCGATAGTAGTACCACCCTTCAGACGTTCAACGAGTCCGGCAACAGTTTGGTGCTCGTTAAAAATGTGGTAACTTTGCAATGGAGTGTCGATACCATAATGCTGCAGGAGCACACGGCTGGTGCGGGTGTCCTCGGCAAGGACGAGGTCGACCGAACGGAGAACCTCGACGCCACGAAAGGTCATGTCGCCGAGGTTTCCTACTGGAGTCGGTACTAAAAACAATTTCGACATTACTCTTCCTCGAAGTCGTCGGGGATTTCCATGTCGTGGTAAACGTTGGTCACGTCGTCGTCCTCTTCGAGGATGCCGATGACCTTCATCACCTTGCGGATGGTCTCGGTGTCGACCTGACGGAGCGTGTTGGGGATGCGCTGAAGTTCGGCGCTCTCGCACTCGATGCCTTTCTGCTCAAGCATCTTCACCATGTTGCCGAAGTCCTCGTAAGCGGTGTAGAGGGTCAGATACTCGTCGTCGACCTCCATCTCTTCCAGTCCGCCGTCGATAAGTTCCATCTCGAGTTCCTCAACGTCCATCTCGGGCTTGCGGGGTACTACGAAGACACCTTTGCGGGTGAAGAGGAATGCAAGACTGCCGTTGGTTTCGAGAGTGCCACCATTCTTGTTCATGATGGCTTTGACATTGGCAACGGTACGATTGTTGTTGTCGGAAAGGGCCTCGATGAAGAGAGCGATACCGTGGCTGACGTGGCACTCGAAGGTAAGCTCCTGCATCTGGGCGGCATCCTTGTCGTTGGCCTTGTTGATAGAACGCTGGAGAGTGTCCTTAGGCATGTTGCAGCCACGGGCGTTCTGGATAAGCAGACGAAGACGGGGGTTGCTGTCGGGGTCGGCACCACCTTCGCGCACGGCAATGGTGACCTGTTTCAGAATGTTACTCCACTGTTTCGAGCGCTTGGCATCAGCTGCGCCTTTGGCTCTCTTGATCTTTGACCATTTGTTGTGTCCTGACATAATTAAAATAGTATTAAATTTATATATATATTACTTGTTTTGCCATTGGATATATGTTATCGGCATTCCTTGTTCGAGAAACATCTTCTCGTAGAAGGTCTGCGTCAGTTTGGCCTCGCCATCGTAATCGGTATGATATAAATCATTCGTACTGAACACCACCTGACAGTTGCGCATAGGCAGTACCTCGTTGAGGGTGTAGTCGTAGAGCTCCTGACTGTCGGTCTTGAGGTGTATCACACTATCAGAGGCCAAGAAATGATTGTAGGTGTCGAGAAAGCGTGGTGCAGTGAGTCGTTTGTTGGGTTTCTTCAACTGTGGGTCACAGAAAGTTATCCATATTTCGCTCACCTCGCCTTGTGCAAAGAAGTGGTCGATGAGTTCAATCCGAGTACGGATGAACGCCACGTTATTCATTTGCTCCTCATTACTGGTCTTGGCGCCACGCCACAAGCGGGCACCTTTGATGTCGACACCAATGTAGTTGCGGTCGGGATGGATTCGTGCCAAAGCGATGGTGTAGTCACCTTTGCCGCAACCTAATTCAAGGGTAATCGGGTTGTCGTTTCCGAACTGCTCACGCCACTTCCCCTTCAAGGCGAACCCTTCCCTCTCAAGTTGTTCGAAACCCACCTGAAAGAGATTGGGGAACGTCAGGTTCTCGGCGAAACGTTGCAGTTTGTGATGGCCCATACCTAGCGATAGTTGTTAGAGTTCTTTGATGACAATGTCGCCATCGTACCAGCTCTTGATGTGGTTGTAGAGTGCCTCGGCCTTGGTACGCGTGGGGGCACTGCCCATACTGACGTAGAACATATCATTCTTCTCGATGATATAGGCATCGCATCCCAGCTCGTGTAGGCGGGCGGTCATTTTGGCAGCAGTGTTCTTATTGAGATAGAAACCGGCGATGATGTCGAAGCCCTGCTTGCTATTCTTCTCCACATAGACATAGACAGGTGCATCTTTGTCGGGAAGGGCCTTGGTCTTGCGGGCCACAGTGGCCTGTTCGGAAGCTTTCACCTGCTGAACCTCGGCAGCAGTGCGTTGCTGCTCACCGGGTTGGATTCCCAGCTCTTCAACAATACCATTCAGGATGTCGTCGAGAGCCTGACGGTTCATCAACTCTCCCTGTACCATGTGGCGGGCCACGTCAGCATAGGTCTGCTTCAACCACGGCTCGGCTTTCTCATACACATAGTCATCATAGGGGATAAAACGTTGGACGGCAAAGCGATCGCCGAGCAGCTGCTGCATGCGCTCATCGGCGTATTGGCGCACGCGGTCGAACATGGGCACACGGGCACTGCGGAAGTCACGCTCTGCAAGGTAGTTATTGATATACTCAGCCATATTGCTGCAGACAAGGTCCCGATTGCGGCCTATCTCGCGGTCAGTATAGGGAATCATGTCGGGATTAAAAGTCAGGGCATTTACCACTGGCACATTGAGGTGCTTACTGCCTACGGTGGTGGCCACATCCTCGGCGGGGGCACTCTTGTGCTGACCGCGGAAGAAGAGTACATACACGATGGCGGCAAAGGCAAGCAGTACCAGCAGAATCACCAACCACAGCACCCACTTCGATCCACCTTTCCTATGTTCAGACTTCCGTTCCTCTTTGGCCAGACGGGCAGCAGCCTTCTCCAGTTCTTTCTCTTCTTTGCGTTTGCGGGCGGCTTCTTTGGCGGCAAGCTTGTCGGCCTCACGCAACTGTTTCTCGTTTTCTTTCTGGATGGCACGGGATTCTTTCTCAGCTTTGACGACTTCCGTTGCTGACGTAGCGACACTTTCGGCGGCCACCGTACTGCCGGAACCTGCCTGTGAGGCTGCCACAGCAGCCAACACGGCGGCTTTCTTGGCAGCCTTGCGGCTCTCCTCATCGGCCATCTCTTGGGCACGTTTCATGCTCGCCTGGGCTTCTTTCTCTGCCTTACGACGACTCTGCTCAGCGCGTTCCTCGGCTTTTCGCATCTCTTCCTCGGCGCGGCGGCGCTCCTCGGCATCCTTACGTTCTTGAATTTCACGCTGGTGGGCCGCCACACGCTCCTGCACTTCAGCATCCTTCTCGGCACGCTTGCGCAGACGCTCACGCTCTTTCTCGGCCTTGGCCTCTGCCTTCTGGCGTTCTTTTTCCTCTTTTGCCTCGGCTTTCAGTTGTGCTTTCGATTTGGGCAGTTCCTCTAGTTTCTTGAGACTTTCCTTCCATTCTTCGCCGACAGTCATAGCCTCTCCTGCATCGCCAGTCGATTCAGTTAATTGATTAGGGGCAGAGGCGGGCTCGATCTGTGCCTCGGGTACGGGTGTAGGTTCTGGGACAGACTTGGGGGCGGGCTCGGGACGGGTTACTTCTGTCACTTCGGGCTCAGCCTCGAACTGGGCAAAAGGATCCTCGCTGTCGCTATGGTCGTAGGTGCGAACCTCTTCCAGCGGGGTCTCATTACTGTTACCCGCCTCGATGACAATGCCTTCGGCCATGTCGAAGCCGTATTTGTCTCCAACCTTTGTAAGAGTTCCCAACTCGCCCAGACGGTGTTCTCCAGTGCGTTTGATTTTGTCCGTAAGAGCATCGATATAGTTGCGCCACATCTGCTGAGCGACATCTTCGCTGACGCAGTCGCGACGTGCAATCTCCTTAACGATAGCGTTGTCACCGGTGGTACCCTCGCTGAACACTATGCTGCGGGTGGAAGGATAGTAGATGCGAGTGACAGGATCGTGGTGCGGACTCTGCACTACGCTGTCGAAGGTTCCTATTTCGGGCAGTTCCACTTTCTGCCCCTGTTGCAACAACTCAACAATTAATTCGGTTATATTCATAATTATTTCTGTGTTATTCGTTCTTTGTATCTCAACACACGCTCGGCGGCCTCGAGGTCGGCGGGTGTGTCGATGCCGATATTGGCCGTGGGAGTTTCGCAGACGGCAATGCTGTAGCCCGCTTCCAACCAGCGCAACTGTTCCAGTTTCTCGCTGGTTTCCAACTGGCTCTGCTTCTTGGCACATACCTCAGCCAACACTTTCGGACGGAAGGCATAGATACCTACATGCTTGTAATATTCACCCTCCGAAAGCCATTGTGGCGGGTCCACATCTCGACGGTATGGAATGGCTTGACGACTGAAATAGAGTGCCTTGCCATTCGTAGTGCACACCACCTTGACATTGTTGGGCGAGAAAAGCTCGTCAGTAGAGGCTATACGCGTCTTCAACGTGGCAATAGCAATAGACTCATCGGCGAAGCACCCAATGAGGAGTTGCAGTTGCGAGGACTCAACGAAGGGTTCGTCTCCCTGCAGATTGACAACCACGTCGTAGTTCTCCCCTTTTTCCGCCAGCCTTCCCACCACTTCGCCGCAACGGTCGGTGCCACTATGGTGCTCCGTAGAGGTCATCATAACACTGCCCCTGCCAAACGCCTGCTCCACATGGGCGAAGATGCGTTCGTCATCCGTAGCCACCACAGTACGCTCGATGCCTTCGGTGAAACGGGCCGCAGCATAGGCATAGTCGATGATAGGTCTTCCTCCAAGCAAAGCCAGAGGCTTGCCGGGGAAACGCGTCGAGGCGTAGCGTGCAGGTATAACGGCCAGTGCTTTCATTGTACTTTTATTTCGGTGCTGCCGAAAAGACTGTTGAATTCGGCGTCGATATTATTGATAATCAATCCCAGGTCAGACCTGTTTTCCACGAAATCATGCTCGTCTGTATCCACCACAAGCATCTTGCCTTCGTATCCAGCAGCCCATTTCTCATAACGGTTGTTAAGATTGGTCAGATAGTCCAGTCGAATACTACTCTCATATTGGCGACCACGTTTCTGAATATGGCGGATGAGCGTAGGCACATCAGCGCGCACATAGATGAGCAGGTCGGGTTTGGGTAGCAGAGAATAGGTCATCTCGAAAAGTTTGGTGTAGGTGGTCAGATCACGGGTGGTCAGCAGGCCCATGTCGTGCAGGTTGGGGGCAAAGATGGCGGCGTCGTCGTAGAGTGAGCGGTCGCGTATGAAACTCACGCCCGTAGCTTTGAGCTCGGTGAGCTGCATGATGTTGGCATAGAGCGAATGGACCATCATGTTGAACGACCAGCGGCGCATGTCCTCATAGAAACTATTGAGGTAGGGGTTCTCCTCCGAAGGACCGTACACGGCGCGATAGCCATAGTGTTTCGACAGCAGCTTAGTCAGCTCCGTCTTTCCCGCTCCTATATTTCCCGAGATTGCTATCTGCATATTCATTTTTTCAAGCCAAAAATTCCGCTTTTTAATTGAAACAGAATTATATGGCAATATTATATCATTACCTTTAAGAATGCAAATATACGCTTTTTTTTTAATATATATGAAAAAAAGTCGCGAAACCACCACATTTCCGGTCATTCCATTTGCAGTAGAGACGATATGACCCACCTAACACTACCATACATACCATTCTTTGGAGAAATACAAAAGTAGCTTGGAATCTTGGCTGAGTGAGAAAAAGATTTGTGCAAGTCGAGAAAAAAGTTTATCTTTGCAAGTGGAAAAGTGAAGATTTCTCCCCACGTGAAATCATATTAATATCATAGAATCAGAATATTATGGCGAACATTGACAATCTGGACACACTCATCAAAATGGCTTTGGCCGAAGATATCGGCGACGGCGACCACTCCACGCTGGCTTGCATCCCCCCTTCGGCAACAGCATCGGCCAAAATGGTGGCCAAACAGGATGGTATCCTATGCGGAGCCAAAGTGGGTGAGAGGGTGTTTATGCTCGTCGACAATACCCTGAAAGTCAACCTTCTTAAGCATGATGGAGACATCCTGGCAAAGGGAGATATTCTTATGACCATCGAAGGTCATTCGGGATCCATCCTCACCGCCGAGCGCACAGCCCTCAACTTCATGCAAAGACTTTCTGGGATCGCCACAGAGACCCACCGCATGGTACAGATGCTCAGCGGACTGAACACCAAACTATTGGATACCCGTAAGACCACCCCCAACATGCGTCTACTGGAGAAGTACGCCGTCCATTGTGGCGGCGGCACCAATCATCGTATCGGACTCTATGACATGATCATGCTCAAGGACAACCACATCGACTTCGCAGGTGGTATCGAGGCGGCCATCGACCGCACACGCGACTACCTCAAAGCCAAGGGCAAAGACCTCCGCATCGAAATCGAGGTGCGCAACCTCGAAGAGTTGCAGCGCGTACTCGACCACGGCGGAGTAGACCGCATCATGCTCGACAACTTCGACACTGACACCCTCCGCGAGGCAGTACGCCGCATAGCAGGTAGATACGAGACTGAGGCCTCTGGCGGAATCACCGAGGCCACTCTCCGCCAATATGCCGAGACGGGCGTCGACTTCATCTCCGTCGGTGCGCTGACGCACCACATCAAAAGCCTTGACATATCGCTCGTGAAGAAATGAATGTAGTGAGTGATTGGTTCCGAAATGCCTGGGGCGACGTGAGCGGATTCTTCCGCAACGCGTCGGCCACTATAAGGGCGTGGCTCAAACAGGCCACCGTCGACGTCAAGGCATTCCTGCACCAAATGCTCTACCACCGTTGGGTGCGCGAGACGCTGTATTTCACCCACCACTTCGCCCTGCCGGGCAACAAGGGGGTGCCCCTCTACGACGTGCTGAGCTACTTCCTCGTGGGCATCTTCAACGGCGGTCTGGCCCAGCGGGCCAAAGGCCTGGCCTACTCTTTTTTGGCCGCGCTGCCGCCGCTGATGATCTGCATCTTCTCCCTCATCGCCTTCTTCCCAGTCGACGGACTCCAGGACGAGCTCCTCAACGGCCTGGGCGACATTGTGCCCGAGAAGATTCTCACGCCCCTTTCCACCACCATCAACGACATCATGGGCCACAAGCACACCACGCTGCTCTCCATCGGTTTCATCGGTTCCATACTCCTGGCGGCCAACGGCATGAACGGGTTCATCCTCTCGCTCAACTTCGCCAACCAGACGGTGGAGAAGCGACCCTTCGTGCAGCGCTTCGGATTGTGCCTGCTGATGGTCTTCGTCATGTTTATCATTGTGGCGCTAGTGCTTACGCTCATCATCGGCCACAAATACCTGTTGCAGCTCATCTTCACCCAAGGGTGGCTCTCCGACACCAAGGCCAACACGTTCCTTTTCAACGTCGGACGCTGGGTGCTGCTGTCGCTGGCCACGCTGATGGCCGTGGCGTTCCTCTACTATGTGGCCCCCGCCAAACGCCAAAGGGTGGGGTTTTTCAGCGCCGGGTCGGTGCTGGCAACGGGCATGTTCTTCGTGCTCACCTGGGGTTTCGGCATCTACCTCAACAACTTCAACCGCTACAACCTCCTCTACGGCTCCATCGGCACCCTGCTGATACTCATGCTGTGGATATACTTCAGCTGCATCGTCCTGCTGGTGGGCTACGAATTGAATACCAGCATCTACAACGGCACCTTAACGGCAAAGAACCGCATTGCAAAACGAGAACTGAAAGATAGAATACAAATATTCAAAGATGATAATACAAAAGAATCACGGGAAGGTGGTGCCCTCTGACAGCACCCCGAAGGAAAGGTTTAAGATGGTGGCCAAAACAATGGTCAACCTAGAAGAGGTGCTTGCCGAGGAGCTGCGCCAAATGGGCGCACTGAATGTCACCCCCATCACCCGCGCCGTAGAGTTCGAGGGCGACATGCGACTGCTCTACCGCGCCAACTACTGCTGCCGGACGGCATTGGCCATTCTCAAACCTTTCGCCGAGTTCGACGCTAACGACGAACAGGATCTCTACGACCAGGTGTACAAAATTCGATGGGAGAAGATTCTGGATGTCGACTGCACCTTCATGATCGACTCCACCACCAGCGGAGAGGTCTTCACCCACTCTTACTACGCCGCCCTCAAAACCAAGGACGCCATCGTCGACCGCTTCCGCCGCAATTTCGGCAAGCGTCCCTCTATCGACACCGAAACTCCTGATTACAAATTCAATCTGCACATCCGCGACAACCACGTCACCCTGCTGATGAACTCCAGCGGTGACTCTCTCCACAAGCGCGGCTACCGCCAGGGTGTCGGCGTTGCCCCCATCAACGAGGTGCTCGCCGCAGGCTTGCTCAAACTGGCTGGATGGCAGTGCGACTGCAACTTCTACGATCCCATGTGCGGCTCGGGCACCATGCTCATCGAGGCCGCCATGATGGCCAACAACGTTCCTGCCCAGTACTATCGCGGCAACCGTTTTGGCTTCATGCGCTGGAAAGAATTCAACCTCGGCGAGTGGAAGAGCGTCAAAAACGAAGAAGACCGCAAGATTGGCGCCATCGACTTCGACTACGAAATTTGGGGCAACGACATTGACCCCGTAGTCATCGAACAGTGTGAGAAAAACCTGGAATACAGCAAACTGCACCACGACGTGATGCTGCACATCGGCGACTTTGCCGAGCAGGATCCTCCCGAGGGCAAAACCCTGATAGTCACCAACCCACCCTACGGTGAGCGCATCAAAGTGGAAGACCTAAACGCCATGTACGAAAAGTTGGGCGACACTTTCAAGCAACGCTACGGCAAGGACTGTGACGTGTGGCTCATCACTTCTGACTTTGAGGCCATGAAGCACATCGGACTCCACCCCTCTGCCAAGATTCCCGTCCAAAACGGAGCCCTCGACTGCCGCTTTCTTCACTTCGAACTATACGAAGGCAGCAAAAAGGCCAAGAATCAGCAGGATGCTGAATAGCGAAGAGGTAATACGCATCGCCCGCGAGGTCGGGTTCGACGCATGCGGCATTGCTCGCGCCGATGCCCTCACCGATGAGGAATACCCCCTGCGGGAATGGCTCGACAAGGGCTGGCACGCAGAGCTTTCTTATATGGAGCGTAACGTAGACAAGCGCATGGACCCGCGCCTGCTGATGCAGGGGGCACGAAGTGTCATCTGCTGCGTCAGCACCTACCCCCCACCCTCGTCTACTGGAGGTGTGGCTGCTTACGCACGCACACGCGAATACCACAAAGTCATCAAGCAGATGCTCTTCACCATGACAGAAAGATTGGGCATCAACGGCAAGCTCTGTTGCGACACCGTTCCCATCAGCGACAAGCACTGGGCCGCCCGCGCAGGTCTCGGCTTCATCGGCCGCCACACACTCCTGGTCACCCCGGAGTGGGGTACGTGGGTCAACCTCGGCGAGATTGTCACCACAGAAGAGTGCTCTGAATACTCAGAATCTTCCAAGCATTCCGACTTCTGTGCAACATGCCGTCGTTGTGTCGCCGCTTGTCCCAACCACGCCATTGCACCGGACGGCCCGCCGATGATCGACGTTCGCCGCTGCACCGCCTACTACACCACCCACCATCAACGCGAGATACCGTCCGACATCGACAACGCCGGCTACACACAAGGCTGCGATCTCTGCCAGTTGGCCTGCCCTTTCAACCAAAAATAGCATTCACCAACCACAATAGGTTGGCGGACTGCCAAAATGGCAGTCCACCAACCCATTTCACACACTCCGCACTGACTATCAACCCACTAACAACCTTCCGCCTCACTACCATCTCCTAACCGACACTTACCATGGGAAGTGTTGACAAGCCGTCCGTAGGACCCTCAAACTGACAAAATGGCAGTCCATTCCAAATGGCACACGACTTGATATCCCACTATTGTTTTAAAGAATAAAAATAAAAAAATACAGATATGCAAGGCAAACTTAACGTTCAGACCGAGAATATCTTCCCGGTGATTAAAAAGTTCCTCTATTCGGACCATGAGATTTTCCTGCGCGAGCTTATCAGCAACGCCGTCGATGCCACGCAGAAGCTTAAAACCCTCAGCACCCGCGGCGACCTCAAGGGCGAGCTGGGCGACCTTACCATCGACGTGAAGATCGACTCCAAGAAGAAGACCCTCACCGTCAGCGACCGCGGCATCGGCATGACCGCCGAAGAGGTGGAGAAGTACATCAACCAGATAGCCTTCAGCGGCGTCACCGACTTCATGGAGAAGTACAAGGATAGCCACGAGCCACTCATCGGCCATTTCGGCCTCGGTTTCTACAGCGCCTTCATGGTCAGCGACAAGGTGGAGATTTTCACCAAGAGTTGGAAGGACGAGCCCGCACAGCACTGGAACTGTGAAGGCAATCCCGAGTTTAGCATGGAGGAGGACAAAAAGCACACCGACCGAGGCACCGACATCGTGCTGCACATCGCCGACGATTGTAAAGAGTTTCTTGAAGAAGGAACAATTTTGCAGCTATTGAAAAAATACTGCCGCTTCATGCCCGTGGCCATCCGCTTCGGCGAAGAGAGCGTGTGGGTGGATTCTGAAACAGATTGCGATAAGGACGGCAAGCCCAAACGCGTGGAGAAGAAGCAGCCTCGCATCATCAACGACCCTGAGCCCGCTTGGAAAAAGAGTCCGTCATCGCTGACAGACGAAGATTATAAAAAATTCTATCACGAGTTGTACCCCATGAACTTTGAGGAGCCGCTGTTCCAGATTCACCTCAACGTTGACTACCCCTTCAACCTCACCGGCATCCTCTACTTCCCGAAGGTTCGCAAGACCATCGACCCCAACCGCAACAAGATACAGCTCTACTGCAACCAGGTCTTCGTCACCGACCAGGTGGAGGGCGTGGTGCCCGACTACCTGATGCTGCTGCATGGCGTGCTCGACTCGCCAGACATCCCGCTGAACGTCAGCCGCAGTTACCTCCAGAGCGACGGCAATGTGAAGAAAATCTCCCAGCACATCAGCAAGAAAGTCGCCGACAAACTGGAAGAGATGAGCAAGAAGAAAGAGGGCGAAGAGAAGAGTGCGCTGGAAGACAAATGGGACGACATCAAGATTTTCGTACAGTACGGCATGCTGACCGACGAAAAATTCTGCGAGCGCGCCATGAAGTTCTATCTGCTCAAGGGTGTGGACGGCAGCTACTACACGCTGGATTCTTACCGCGAGAAAATCAAGGCCCTTCAGACCGACAAGGACAAGACCGTCTGCTACCTCTACGCCAGCAACGCCGAGGAGGAGCACGCCTACATCGAGAAGGCCAAAGCCAAAGGCTACGACGTGCTGCTGATGGACAGCCCGCTGGAGAGCCACTTCATCAACCTGCTCGAGCAGAAGATCGAGAAGACTCGCTTCGTCCGCGTCGACAGCGACACGGTGGAGAAACTCATCCCCCACGACGACAGCATCCCCGAGAAGCTCAGCAAAGAGGAGAAAGAGAAGCTGCAGCCCATCATCGAGGGCGAGATTGACAAGCAGCGATTCACCGTCCAGTTGGAGAGCCTCGAGGAGAGCGACGCCCCGATGCAGGTGACGCAGAGCGAATTCATGCGCCGCTACCGCGAGATGGCGCAGACCTCCGGCGGCGGCATGGGCTTCTACGGTGAACTGCCCGAGAGCTACAACCTCGTGGTCAACATCAACCACCCGCTCATCGGCCGCGTCCTCAACGAGACCGATGCCGAGAAGCAGAAAGTCCTTGTCCACCAGCTCACCGACCTGGCCCTCCTTGCCAACGGCCTGCTGAAAGGCGAAGCCCTCAGCAAGTTCCTCAAGCGAAGCGTCGAGATGATTTAATGGTAAGTAGGACGTAAGCCTATAAACAACAAAACAACGGGAGAATATTGCATTAGCGTAATATTCTCCCGTTTTATAATCGGAAAACAAAACGGTCTCCAAAAAACAACTGAGACTCTGAGATTGAGACTGCAATCATCCTTTGTACAAACGCCCACATCATCCAAATGTCAACACAATATCATCCCAATGTCAACATAATGTTCTTATTGAGCAACCTTCCAAACCCGATATGACCCCACGGGAGCAGACATCATATGGCCGTTTGCCTCCCTTTTGTGGTACACCAGCTCCACCGAAACGGTATCAAGGCAGGCTGTTTTTATTTGTTTCAATGTGCAAAAATGCACTCTTTTTTTCAATTGCGGACAAATTTATTTTGCCAGTTCGCGGAATTGTCGTATCTTTGCAGCACAAAAAACAGACATTTACTATGAAACAAACCATCCTCACCCTGGCTGCGGCGGCGTTGCTCTTCGGCGCCTGCGGCACGAAACAGGAGACCGTCAACAAAGAACAAACAAATAACAATACCACTATGGAACTGAAGAACGTCAACGAACGCGTCAATATGGGTGCCAAACTGTATGTCACGCCACAGCCGGCACTGATGATCGCCACCTACGATGCCGAGGGCAACCCCGACGTGATGATGGCCGCCTGGGGTGGCCAGTACGAGGGCAACCAGGTCTGCTTCCAGCTGAGCAGCCACAAGACCACCGACAACCTGCGCCTCAACAAAGCCTTCACCCTCAGCTATGCCGACGCCCGTACGGTGGCGGAGAGCGACTACTTCGGCATCGCCAGCGGCCGCGACGTAAAGGACAAGGTGGCCCATGTGGGCTTTCACTGCACCAAGAGCGAGAACGTCAACGCCCCCGTCATCGACGAATATCCGCTGGCCATGGAGTGCCGCGTAGTGGAGATGATTGAGCGCGGCAACGGCGGCGCCTTCGTCGTGGGCGAAATCGTCAACGCCGTCGCCGACCCCGCCATCCTCACCGACGGCAAGATCGACATCAAGAAGCTCAACCCGCTGGTGTGGGACGGCTCGTCGTTCAACTACTACACCATAGCCGACAGCGTGGGCAAAGCTTGGAACAGCGGAATGAAACTGAAATAAATAAAAACAACGGATATGAATATCATCATCACCGGCGGTGCCGGATTCATCGGTAGCCATGTGGTACGGTTGTTTGTCAACAAGTACCCGCAATACAAGATTATCAACCTTGACAAGTTGACCTATGCCGGCAACCTCGCCAACCTCAAAGACATCGAAGACAAACCCAACTACAAGTTCGTCAAGATGGACATCTGCGACTTCGACGATGTCTATAAACTGATGCAGGACGAGCACATCGACGGCATTATCCACCTGGC
Source organism: uncultured Bacteroidota bacterium (assembly GCA_902775135.1). Taxonomy (GTDB): domain Bacteria; phylum Bacteroidota; class Bacteroidia; order Bacteroidales; family P3; genus Colimorpha. The sequence goes on from CACYKY010000019.1 coordinate 37,628, forward strand.
CGCCGAGAGCCATGTGGACCGCAGCATCAAGGACCCCTTCACCTTCGCTCAGACCAACGTGATGGGCACCCTCAGCCTCCTCCAGGCCGCCAAATGCTATTGGGAGACCCTGCCGGAGAAATTCGAGGGCAAGCGGTTCTACCACATCTCGACCGACGAGGTGTACGGCGCACTTGAGATGACCCACCCCGAGGGCATCAAACCGCCGTTCTCAACTAAA
>CACYKY010000020.1 GCA_902775135.1 uncultured Bacteroidota bacterium
ACCCTGCCCTTGTCGACAGATGTGCCGGTCGCACAAGGGCGTATAAAAAAAGGCAAGCCCTTTGGGCGGGGAGAGTGTTTGAAAACAATAACCACCAATCACTCTCTACCACCTCCCACGGGGGGCTCGCCGATGGCTCAGGACCGGACAGTCCCATGCGTCCATCGACAATGATAACGCAGAAACGGCTGTCCTATTGTGTGGGGAAAGAAAAACACAGAATCCATACAAAAAACAAGATTATATGTATAACCTTAAATTATAGACAATATGAAAAAAATTACAAATAATGTTTTGCGTTCCTTCCCCAGGAAGACTGCGGGCAAAATTGGAAGAAGTGTCATGCTCGCTTTTGCTCTATTGGTAGCAATGACTCTGCAGGCGGTATCTGCCCAAGGTCAGGAAATGATCAGGTCGATACATGGTTCCGCGACCGATTTCACTTTGGCCCGTATTGTTAATCCATATCAGCAATGGATAGTCTACAATGAGAACGCCATAATGTCCCTCTTCGGCAGGATGGACACCTCTGGGCTTGTCAACACCTTCGTGAGGACACAGCTGCAGATACATGTCAAGGATATGGAGATTTCCGGCGGTAGCCTGTATTTCTGCGGCAACATGTTCGACAATGAGGTGATGTCCGAAGTGGGTGTAATGGGGTTTTTCTCGATATCGCAACTCTCCTCTCCATCGACCATGAGTATTAATTATATCTTGTTCAAGGAATTCAAAGAACTCAGGAAATTGGCATTTTATGCAACCGCGCAGACCAAGCATGTGGCTATGGTGGGTACGGGGATGGACGACCGCGACTACATAGTGGATGCATACTATGGCGGAATCGACCCCGACCCGTCTGGTTTCCAATGGGAAAGGGCCTGGATGTATATGCCCAATATCGATGCCCGATTCGACGACATCGCCTGCATCAAAGACAGCGTCGTAGTGTCGTCCCGGGTCGAGAATGAGACGGAGGTCCAAATATGCTTCATACAAAAGACAGGGCTTGAAGGATGCGCTTTCTTTTCCCCAGCCTCCCATTTGGATGTGGTGAAAGTGCCGGACCAACCTATTGGGAGAGTGCTGCTTCAGAAAGCCAAGGGTGTGGATGAGGCATATGCTTTCTACAGATACGGACCATATCTGGATGTGTGTCAGTTCATAGGGAAAAACAATCCTATATCATTTCATATACCCATACTTCACGTAAATGGTTATTTCCCTGAATATTTTACACTCAAAGATGTGTGTATTGACAAGGACCGAAAGGATGAAATAAGTGTCCTCCTTACGAAAGTATATAGCCAGAGCCCTTACCATCGTATTTACCATATTCCAACAACCCTATTCCCCTCCATCAGTAATGTTTTGGGACACGAATATGGCCCATACTCATCCTATACACCGATGTCGCTATGTGGCGGAAAGGACTATCACACCGTGTCGATGGGAAGGTTTCTGGAAGACTGGGGTATGGCCAGGGTTGTAAATAGCCAATATGAATACTGTTCGGAACAGCTGAATACAAAAACAACGATGAAAAAAACAGCTGTGCCCCTTTCCCCCAAAGAATATAATGTAATTGCTAAAGAAACCGAGGTCCTGCATATGGCGGTTTCCGTACAGGAATACCCGGTATACTATGAATGTAGTGACTACGCTAGAGAAAACAATACCAACCAATAAAAAAACAAAATTATGAAACACATTGCAATTATTCTGCTGGCCGTGCTGCCGGCGCTGGTCGGACGGGCGCAGGACACCGTCCAGAGTCCATTGATGGGCAACTATTACATGGAGACGACTCCCCACCTAGAATATAACTGGAGGATTGAGTGGGTGGATGTCTGGGGAGACGCTTGCGGAGTGGTGACCAAGGAGGTGGTTCCCAAGGGGCCGATAAAGGTGTATGGTGTGGCGGCATGCCTGATGACGTCTTGGGAGGATCTCTATATTCCTGACGGTGTGGATTCGGCTGAATGGGCTGAGGATTTCTGGGCAGGTTTCACAGACACCACGACAGAGGAGTGCTACGAGTACCTCGGAATATATCTGAGGTCCGGAGATTCCCTGGTGCCGCACCGCGAGGTGATGGTGCACAAGAAATACGACACGGTGGCCTATTATTTCGAGACTGGCAAATATTTCAGGTACAACCCCAATCTCATATGCCCGATATACGAGAAGTATTTCGACAGTTCTATTGCCGTCACCGACACCTTCTATGTGGGTACAACCCAGCGTTCTCAGTGGAGTTATCTTGGAAGATCTGTGCTGCCCCACATGGGTTTCATCACTAAACAGATGCATGGGGTTGGCGTCAACGAGTACCATGTCTGCAAGTACTGCTGGCCCGAGGAAGGGAGTGTTCATTGGTACTGGCCTCCGCGCTGTTTTTTAGACGACGATAATTTCTACCTGATATTCCCAATCCTCACCCCCGACCCCAACGCTCCCGAAGACCCCGGAGACACCACGGGCGTCAGCCAGGCGGACATGGTGAGCCGCTACGTGACGTTGCAGCCCAACCCGGCGACGGAGGAGGCACAGGTGCTGTCGAGCTTCGGGCTGCAGCGCATCGACGCCTACACGAGCGACGGCCGCTGCATCCTCAGCCAGGAGGCCGACGGCCTGCAGGCCGTCCTCGACGTCCGCGGATGGGCCTCGGGCACCTACCTGCTCCGCGTCACCACCCCCATGGGCACCACCACCAAGAAACTGCTCGCAATCGGAATGAAAAGGAATGTAGTGGCTACGCTAGAGAAAACAATATCAACCAATAAAAAAACAAAATTATGAAACACTTACGCTTTTTCCTTTTCCTGGCCATGGGTGCCATGATGATGCCTTTCGCGGCCTGCGAGGACGACAACGAAGTGCGTCCCGACAACCCCAACCCCGTAATGGCCGACACCCTGTGGGTGCATCCGCCCTTCGACACCGCCGCTGCCCTCGAGGGGCGTGTGTGGCGCTGCTCGGAGTACACCATCGAGCGCAAATCGGCCGACCCGTCCCACCCGCTCACCGCTTCCGGCTATGTGCTGACCACCACGCTCCTCGACGACAGCACCTTCCACACCGAACTTCTCGTCAATGTCAACCACTACATGGTGGGCTTCGAGGACAACACCGACTACCGCTACGTGGCCCTTCCGACGGACTCGTTGCACGAGGCTAATGGTTTCTGGCTCGATGAGGGATGGGACACCATCCTTCGAACCTACCCTGTCGGTGCCCCGGCAAACGTACACAACTATGCCGTCCGTCGCCTCGACGATGGCAGCGTGCAACTGGAATGGGCTGTGAATTACAGTCTCGAGGACGAGGGCATCACGGAATTCGTTTTCCGTCAAGTGCATCCGTAGCCGTATCCCTCTCCATCAGATAGTAAAAGAACTATCAAATCTATTTCTCAATCAGATCGGAAAGAATAGAAAAGAATTAAATCTCAATCAGAACGAAAAGAACGAAAAGAAAATTTCTGATGGTTCTTTTTGTTGTCGGCCGAGCCGACGGCACACCACTGGTTGAGATGTCTTGGCCAATCAGGATGAAAGCTTTCGTAGTGGAAGGGACTAGCAAGAAGATGCCACCGCCATCTTCATCGCCGAGCAAAACAACAAAACTTTGCGGAAAAGTTGTCTCGCAGTACTGATAACCCATTGTAAACCAATCTTTTCTACTGCAACAAGGGGTTGACACCGTGTCTACCCCTCTGTAAATCAGGTACAACGCTACCATTTCAACGATACTTCAACGATACATCAACGATAGTTCAACGATGCAGCATCGTTGAAGTGTCGTTGATGTATCGTCTATCCATCGTCGGAAATCCGGCCTTGAACCCTTGCTGATTCTGGCTTTGTGGCGGGTTGACGGCTCCGGCCATCGGCGTCGGGAAGGACGAAAAAACAGTTTGAAGGCGACAGATGTTAAAATGTGTTAAGCGTGAAATCCGTTGTGCTGTTTCGTGTCTGTTATGGTTGAAGCAGATAGCATGGGGCGGGGGGAAGAAAAATGTTAAAAGTGTGAGCCAAAAATGCCTTTCCCCACTCTTTATAGCAGAAGCGGGTGAGAGGCACGGCCGAGGGCCGGCGGAGCGGCGGGGGAGAAGGATAAAAGGTTTATATTTAATAACAAAAACGTATAAGAGATGAAAAAAGTACTATTATGGGTTGCGACGATGCTGCTTTCCGCCGCCGCGATGGCGCAAGGGGTGCAGACCTACACGATGGAGACCTCGTCGGAGCCCTGGATTTCGATTTCCGCTACGGGCACACAGCTCACCTATGTGGCGGCTGACGGCGGAAACCAGAGCATCATGATGCCCTTCGAGTTCCCCTTCGGCGAGGCCACCATCGCCGAGGGCGACCCGGTGTGTATGCGTGCCGACGGCTACATGCTGCTCAACAGCGGCACGGGCACGCACAATGCCTACGGCTACTGCAACACGAGCACGCGCGTCATTGTGCCGTTCCTGCTGGTGGACGGGCAGATGCCGCAGGGCAACTCGGGTTGCTGGTGGCAGGTGGATACGGCTGACGACGGGCAGCGGGTGCTGGTGGTGGAGTTCCAGCATGTGCAGCACTACAACGTGGGCACCGACGACTTCAACTACCAGGTGCGCCTCTACGAGAACGGCAATGTGGCGGTGCACTACGGCCACATGGAGAACCACGCCAGCGACAGCTCGTTCAACTTCATGATGGTGTCGGACGCCATCGCCGGCTACAACGACGCCATAGCCCTGATGGGCAGCTGGGACAATCCCACGGCGTTCCACCCCAACACGATGGGCAGCAGCTCGTCGTCGGTGCCCCACCACATCACGGGCATGCCCGACAGCGGGTTGGTGGTGACCTATGTGAGGCCCGAACCGCCTTGTCCGAAGCCTACCCATGTGCGCGCCGAGGAGCTGGGACCTACCTCGTGCCAGCTGGTGTGGAGGGGCAACGGCGTGGGGGGATGCACCTATGAGGTGTATTTGGACACCACCCCTTTCAACGTCAACTATCCCGGCAGCCGCCCGCTGTTGTCCACCAACGACACGGTGCTCTACCTCGACTCGCTGCTGCCGAACCACCAATACAACGGATACATCAGGTCGAACTGCGGCGCCGACGTGAGCAACTGGATGTCGTTCAGCATCTACACCCCCTGTGTGTCCATCTCGCATGCCGAGTTGCCCTTCACGGAGGATTTCGAGTTCTATACCGGCTCCCAGTACCGGCGCACCCTCTTCAATCCCGGCTGTTGGCGCGGAGATGGCTATGTCACCCAGCAGAGCGGCTACGGCGGCCACCGCTGCCTGTTCCTCTCCAACGGCAACGACGCCCAACCCATCATAGTGGCCCTGCCGGCCATCGACAGCGTGAGCGAATTGGAGCTCACCTTCACGGTGCAGCCGCAGAGCGGCACGCTGGAGGTGGGTGTGATTGACGAGGCCGACAACCTGATGAGCTTCGTCCCGTTGCAAACCATAAGTGCGCCGTCCAACACATGGAGCACCCGCTCGGTGCGTTTCAACACCTATGAGGGTATGGGGAAGGCCATTGCTTTCCGCGTCACTACGGCGGTGTCGCGAATCTATATAGACGATATCGATGTGCACGTGGCTGTGGGATGTCCGGCGGTGGAGACGCTGACGGTGAGCGATGTGGCATCCACTACGGCCACCGTGGGTTGGACGGACCCCAACCAGGTGGGCAGCTACCGCGTGGTGGTGCACCCGCTGCTGTCGTCGGGCAGCAGCGCTACGATCAACGCCGCTGCTTCGCCTGTGTCGCTCACGGGCTTGACGCCCGACGAACTCTACGTCGTTGAACTCTACAGCCTCTGCGGCAGCCAGCAGAGCGCTGCGGTGGTGGACACCTTCCGCACCCTCTGCGCCCCGAAGACGGCACCCTTCAGCGAGAGCTTCGAGAGCACGAACCTCTCCTTATGCTGGACGGCGCTGAGCATGCGCTTCTTCAGCAGCAACCCTGTGCCAGCATGGCTGCCCGGGGTGAGTACCCCTATGGCGACGGCGGGCTCCAGGTCGCTGCGCCTGGAATCCAAACGCAGCAATCTGGTGGGTCGCGAGGCCTCGTGGGTGGTGCTGCCCACAATGACCGACGCCCCCAACCGGGTGATGGTGGACTTCGACTACAGGGTACCCAGCGGATATGAATATGTGGAGCTGGCGGTGGGTATCACCACCAGCGAGACGGACACCAGCGGCTTTGTCCGCCAGCTCACCATCCGTCCGACCGACGGCAACTGGCATCGCTACAGCGTCGACTTCGCCCTCAGCGGCATCACCGACGGCCGCATCGCCCTGTTGCAAGACAACCATAGCGACCACAGCTACGCCGGAGGCTTGCCCAACGAATACGGCTATCTGGACAGCGTCGTGGTGACGCCCTTTGCGGGATGCATGAGGCCTGTGGCGTTGACGGTGAGCATGGTGAGCGACGCGGAAGCCACCGTTTTGTGGCAGGATGTCAACGGTGCCGGCACCTACGAGGTGACCTGCGGCACGCAGACAGTCACCGTGACGGGCGACACCAGCTACACCTTCACCGGCCTCAGCCCCCAGACGACCTACAACGTCAGCGTGCGCACCGTGTGTCCCAGCGGGTATACGGAAGCCCTCACCACCACCTTCACCACCACCTGCGCAGGCATCACCGATTTCCCTTGGAGCGAGAACTTCGACAGCTGGGCAGAGGGAAGCTTCGGCTCCTGCTGGACGCGCCTCGAAGGGCCCGATCGCTATTCCTGCGTGGAGGTTTTCTCTATGACCCATAGCGTCAGGATGAATTCCGACAATTGGCAGGGCGACACGGCCCGCTCGTTCTTGGTGCTGCCGTTTGTGGCGGTGCCTTACGCGGGCCTCTCCCTCTCGATGAACGTGTCGGGAGTGAGCACCAGCATGACCGATGCGGTGCTCGAGCTCGGCGTGATGACCAACGTCGCCGACCGGAGCAGCTTCACGGCCTTCGACACCCTGCCCTTCGTCAACGGAATAGGCAGCTGGACCTACTATGAACATGCCCTTGGCGGCATCGGCAGCGGCCGTTTGGCGTTGCGCCTGACGAGCTTCAGCGGATGGAAGCAGGTCTTGGTGGACGACATCTCGCTCTTCTACGCCACCTCGTGTGCGCGTCCCGACAGCTTGGTGCTCGACAGCGCCGACCTCAGCAGCCTCAGCGTGCGTGTGGTCGACCCCGACTCGGTGGGGCACTATCGCCTCTGGTGGGCCGACGGCTCGCTGACGGATTCTGTTGACTTCACGGGATACGTCCATACGATCGCCGGCCTCCGCCATTCCACGCGCTACCAGCTTGCCGTTGCCACCATCTGTCCCTCCGACGGCACCCTCTCTACAACCATCGGCGCCGCTGGCGCTACCGCCTGCGGCATCATCAGCCATAGCGATTTGCCCTACGAGGAACATTACGACAACGGCATCGGCCTTTGCTCCAGTTTCCTCGACTACTGCTATCCCGGCAACAGCGGCGACCGCACCGGCACGAGCCGATTCCGCGGAGCCGGCGGCAAGGCCCTGTTGCCCAACGTGAGCACCTCCGGCGCCCCCTTCTTCTATATCCTGCCCGAGGTGGACAACCTCGACAGCCTTGCGCTCGAGTTCTGGCTCTACACCCAGCGTTACATCGATAACGACATGGTGACGGTGGGCGTGATGAGTAATCCCGCCGACACCACCACCTTCGTCGCCCTCCAGACGGTATACCCGCTGGTGGCCGACCAATGGGAGCAGCACCATGTGTCGCTGGGCGGCTACAGCGGTTCGGGTCGTCATGTGGCGTTGCGCTTTGGCTCTTACGACGGATGGCGGTGGGGACAGGCACTCGACGACTTGAGCCTGGTGCGCGACCTCTCGTGCATGGCGCCCGATTCGGTCTCCGTTGCTGCGGTGACCGACAGCTCGGCCCTGCTGGTGGTGCACGACCCGCGCGGCGTGGGACACTACCGCCTCTATGCCCTCGGCGACACCACCGACTTCATGGGCGACAGCCTCATGGTGACGGGCTTGGCTGGGGCTACCGACTATGTCTTCGACGTTTCGTCCGTGTGTACGGAAGGAGTGGCCACCTTCCCGGTGACGGTGGGCTTCACCACCGAGTGCGGCATCTACGAGATGCCTTATACCGAGGAATTCGAGGGCTGCCAGCTGTACCGTATGCCGCGCTGCTGGGATGTGAAGGGCATGCCGACTTCCAGCCCCTCGGTGCGCAGCGGCACCAGCGTGGTCAACGGCGAGAAGGACATCTTCGGCAGCATCGATGCCGCCGACAGCGTGGTTACCATTGCCTCGCCCCAGTTGCACATCGCCGACACAGACGTGTACATAGGCTTCATGGTGTCGGTGCGGCAGAGCTATACCGACTCCTCGCACACCGCCCACTACCTCCCCATGCGTGTCAGGGTTGCCTACCTCGACGACACGATGGCCGCTGAGCTGGTGCTCTACGACGATAGCGTGGCCTCGACGGTCCTCTCCTACCAGCCGACCGCCGACTGGTACACCTTCGACCTGGCAACCCTCGATATCCCTGTGGGTGTGGGCAGGCTCTACTTCTCCTTCTTCCGCGATTCGCTGGCCAGCACGGCCTCCTTCATGCTCGACAGCGTGGCGGTGAGCACCCTGTACCACGAGCCTCCGTGCCGCCCGGTGACAGCGTTGCACATTGACAGCGTCTCCCTCGGCACCGTATGGGTAGGATGGACCCCGCAAGGCCCCGCTACGGAATGGGAGGTGTGGCTCGGCAGCCAGTATGGCGACAGCATGGTGACGGTGCTCGCACCCGAGGCAACGGTTGCCGGATTGGAACAGGGCACGGAATACAGACTTGCCGTGCGTCCGCTGTGCAACGACGGGCGGCTGCTATGGAGCGACACGATGACCTTCACCACCCTGGTGTGCCCGCCGGTGGAGGAGGTGAGGGTTGTCGATTTGGGAAGCCACAGCGTGGAACTGGAATGGCAGGCGCCGACGGCAGGCCCGTGGAGAGTGGAATACGGCCCCAGGTATTTCGCCCAGGGGACGGGAACGGAACAGATTGTGGCTGAGCAGACCCCCGGGCGGGTGACGACCCGCATCGAAGGCCTCAACGCCGACATGGAATACGACCTTTATGTGATGACCCTCTGCGAAGAGGCCAAAAAAAGCGTATGGAGCGAAGTTGTGAGGTTCACCACAGGGGTTGAAGGCATCGGCGAGGTGGCCGACGGCGGCCACCTGCGCCTGGTGCCCAATCCTGCACGCGGCAGCGTGGAAATCTTCGGAGTGCAACCCGGCGCAAGGGTGACCGTGCGCGATGCCGCCGGACGCGTGGCGATGGAGGCCGGAGAAGGCGTTGCGGTGCTGGATATCAGCGGCCTCACGGCAGGTGTCTACTACGTCACAGCCACCACCGAAAAGGCTGCCACCACAGTCAAACTGGTGGTGATGTAAAGGAAAAAAACTTTTGTGTGTGGAAGCGTCATGTCGTGCCCGGTTGGTATAACCAATCCGCCGGCGCGGCATGACGCGTTTTAGCATTCCCCTAGAGGAGGGACCCGGAGGATTTTAGTATCCGGAGGTGGGAAAAAACGACGAAGCGAAAGGGGACGAAAATTGTGAAAAACATGTTGATAAAGGAACGTATTGCAAGGCGAATTTTGTTGATAAATGGCATTTTTTACGAAAAAAATTGTGTTAAAATAATTTTGTAAGTAACAGATTATCAGTATTGCGAAAAGATTTTATGATTTTTTAACATTCTGATGACTTTCGGATGTTTGGTGGGGTCGGAAAAAAGTAGTACTTTTGCAATTCCTTTTTGGGCGGGTTATGCCCATAAATGAGATAGAAAACAAGTAATAATAAAATAAAAAAAACAAGTAAAAGAAAATGCCAACAATTCAGCAATTAGTTCGCAAAGGACGTCAGCAGATGGAGTACAAGAGTAAGTCTCCCGCCCTCGACAGCTGCCCGCAGCGTCGTGGTGTCTGCACCCGTGTGTACACCACCACCCCCAAGAAACCTAACTCGGCCATGCGTAAGGTGGCCCGTGTTCGTCTGACCAATGGAAAAGAGGTCAACGCCTACATTCCGGGTGAGGGTCACAACCTGCAGGAGCACTCGATCGTGATGATCCGCGGAGGCCGTGTGAAGGACCTTCCCGGTGTGCGTTATCACATCATCCGTGGTGCACTCGACACCAGCGGAGTGGACGGTCGTCGCCAGCGTCGTTCGAAATACGGTGCCAAGCGTCCGAAACAGGCCGGCAAGTAAACAAGTTGAAAGTTTAAAGTTGAAAGTTTAAAGTTTTTTAGCAAAATGAGAAAAGCTAAGCCCAAGAAAAGAATCATCCTTCCGGATCCCAAATACAATGACATCCTGGTCACCAAGTTCGTCAACAACCTGATGATGGGTGGCAAGAAGACCATCGCCTACAAGATTTTCTACGAGGCAATCGATGTGGTTGCCGACCGTACGAAAGAGGACGGCCTCGAGGTGTGGAAGAAGGCTCTCGCCAATGTCACCCCCAGCGTTGAGGTGCGTAGCCGCCGTATCGGTGGTGCTACCTTCCAGATTCCTACCGAAATCCGCGCCGAGCGCAAGCAGAGCATCGGCATGAAGAACCTCATCGGCTTCTCCCGCAAACGCAGCGAGAAGACCATGGCCCTGAAGCTGGCCGCCGAAATCCAGGCCGCTTACAAGGAAGAGGGTGCCGCCTTCAAGCGCAAAGAGGATATCCACCGCATGGCTGATGCCAACAAGGCATTCTCCCACTTCAGAGTGTGATGCTATAAATAGAATATATAGTACATATATTATAATAAGTAAACGACAGAAAGCAACAATATGTCTGACCTCAAGTACACACGCAACATCGGCATTATGGCCCACATCGACGCCGGCAAGACGACGACGACTGAGCGTATCCTCTTCTACACCGGCAAGAACTACAAGCTTGGTGAGACGCATGAGGGTAGCGCCACTATGGACTGGATGGTGCAGGAGCAGGAACGCGGCATCACCATTACCTCGGCCGCTACCACCGTGTACTGGGAATGGCATAACAACCGCTACAAATACAACATCATAGACACTCCGGGCCATGTGGACTTCACCGTTGAGGTGGAGCGCTCGCTGCGTGTGCTCGACGGCGCCATCGCCATTTTCTGCGCGGTGGGCGGCGTGGAGCCTCAGAGCGAGACCGTCTGGCGTCAGGCCGACAAGTACGGCGTGCCCCGCATCGCTTTCATCAACAAGATGGACCGTGCGGGTGCCGACTTCTTCTCGGTGGTGAACCAGATTAAGGAACGCCTCGGCGCCAATCCCATCCCCATAGAGATTCCTATCGGACAGGAAGACCTCTACAAGGGTGTTGTCGACCTCATCGCCAACAGGGCTTTGGTGTGGGACGAATCCTCCAACGGCCAGCAGTTCATGGAAATCCCCATGCCTGAGGACCTGAAGGACATTGCCGCTGAATATCGCCAGAAACTCATCGAGGGTGTGGCCGAGGAGAACGAGGAACTGATGATGAAGTTCTTCGACGACCCCGACTCCATCACTGCCGATGAGGTCATTGCCGAGATTCGCAAGGCCACCCTCGCCCGCAAGATTGTCCCTGTGATGTGCGGTTCCGCCTTCAAGAACAAAGGCGTTCAAACGTTGCTTGATGCCGTTGCAGCTTTCCTGCCCAGCCCGATGGACATGCCGGAGATTGACGGCATCAACCCCAAGACTGAGAAGGAAGAGTGCCGCAAGGTGGACGTCAAGGCCCCCTTCAGCGCCCTCGCCTTCAAGATTGCCACCGACCCCTATGTCGGTCGTCTCTGCTTCTTCCGCGTGTACAGCGGCTCTCTCGAGAGCGGCTCGTACGTGTACAATGCCAATACCGGCAAGAAGGAGCGCATCTCGCGTATCATGCAGATGCACTCGAACAAGCAGAACCCCCTCGACCGTATCGAGGCTGGCGACATCGGAGCCGCTGTGGGATTCAAGGAGATCAAGACGGGTCATACGCTCTGCGACGAGCAGCACCCCATCATCCTGGAGTCGATGAAGTTCCCCGAGCCTGTGATCAGCATCGCCGTGGAACCCCACACCCAGGCCGATATGGACAAGATGACCAACGCCCTGATGAAGCTGGTGGAGGAAGACCCCACCTTCCGCGTGAAAACCGACGAGGTGAGCGGTCAGACCGTCATCAGCGGTATGGGCGAGTTGCACTTGGACATCATCATGGACCGTCTGCGCCGCGAGTTCGGTGTCGATGTCAACCAGGGTCGTCCCGAGGTGGCCTACAAAGAGGCTATCACCACCACGGTGCAGCACCACGAGATTTACAAGAAACAGACTGGCGGCAAGGGTAAGTTTGCCGACGTGCTGTTCGAGATCGGTCCCGCCGATGAAGGTTTTGTGGGTTTGCAGTTCATCAACGAAGTGAAAGGTGGCAATATCCCGAAGGAGTATATGCCTGCGTTGGAGAAAGGTTTCAGAGAGGCCATGCAAAACGGTGTCCTCGCCGGCTACCCCATGGACTCGATGAAGGTCCGCATCATCGACGGCTCGTTCCACCCTGTGGACTCCGACCAGCTGAGTTTCGAGCTCTGCGCCAAGATTGGTTTCAAGACCGCTTGCCGCAAGGCCAACCCCGTGCTGCTGGAACCCATCATGAAACTTGAGGTGCTGACCCCCGATGCCTATGTGGGCGATGTCACCGGCGATCTGAACCGCCGTCGTGGCATGCTGGAGAACATCACCGCCAAAGTGGGCGTCCAGGCTATCCACGCCAAGGTGCCCCTGGAGCAGATGTTCGGCTATGTCACCTCGTTGCGTACCATCACTTCGGGCCGTGCCAACTCCACGATGGAGTTCTCGCACTACGCCGAGGTGAGCCGTGAGCAGCAGGAAGCTATTTTGAAGAATAAAAATAATTAAAAAATAAATAACAAATGAGTCAAAGAATCAGAATCAAGCTCAAATCTTACGACCACAACCTCGTCGACAAATCGGCTGAGAAGATTGTGAAGACCGTTAAGATGACTGGCGCAGTGGTCAATGGTCCCATACCCCTGCCTACCAACAAAAAGATTTTCACCGTCAACCGTTCGACGTTCGTGAACAAGAAGTCGCGCGAGCAGTTCGAGCTGAGCACCTACAAGCGCCTGATGGACATCGAGATCAACGATCGTACGAAGACCATCGATGCCTTGATGAAACTCGAGCTCCCCAGCGGTGTTGAAGTCGAAATCAAAGTGTGAATTTAATCAGCCAATGTCAAACAGATAAGCTGAATTGTCTAACAAATTAAAAGAATCCAAACTAAGAAATGTCAGGATTAATTGGAAAGAAAATTGGTATGACCAGTCTTTTTGATGCCGACGGAAAGCAGATTCCGTGCACTGTTATTGAAGCTGGTCCTTGTGTCGTGACACAAGTGAGAACGATTGAGAAAGATGGCTACGAGGCCATCCAGCTCGCATTCGGCGAGAAGAAAGAGAGCCATACGACGAAGGCTATGAAAGGTCATTTCGCCAAGGCTAACACCACCCCCAAGCGCTACCTTGCTGAGTTCAGCCGCTTTGAGGAGGGCCACAAGAAGAAACATGGTGAAATCCTCACCGTCGAGGTGTTCCAGGAAGGCGAATTCGTCGATGTCGTCGGAACCTCCAAGGGTAAAGGTTTCCAGGGTGTTGTCACTCGCCACGGCTTTGGCGGTGTCGGTGATATGACTCACGGTCAGCACGACCGTCTGCGCGCTCCCGGTTCGATCGGAGCATCGTCCTATCCTTCGCGTATCTTCAAGGGTATGCGTATGGCTGGCCAGATGGGCAACCACCGTGTGAAGGTCCAGAATCTCCAGGTGGTCAAGATTATCGCTGAGAAGAATCTTATGCTGGTCAAGGGTTCCGTCCCTGGCCCCAAGGGTTCTATTGTCAAACTTGAAAGATGGAGTTAATAAGACATGGAGATTAAAGTTTATAACATCAACGGAAGCGAAACCGGTAGAACCATCAACCTCGAGGATTCTATCTTCGCCATCGAGCCCAACGACCACGCCATCTACCTGGATGTGAAACAGTACTTGGCCGACCAGCGTCAGGGCACCAGCAAAGCCAAAGAGCGCAGCGAGAACGCCCACAGCACCCGCAAACTGAAACGTCAGAAAGGTACCGGTGGTGCCCGTTCCGGCGATTTGAAGAGCCCTGTGTTCGTCGGTGGTGGTACGATTTTTGGACCCAAGCCCCGCGACTATCGTTTCAAACTCAATATCAAGGTCAAACGTCTTGCTCGTCGCAGCGCCCTCGCCTACAAGGCCAACGACAATGCCCTGACCGTGGTTGAGAACTTCACTTTCGAAGGCCCCAAGACCAAAAAGATGATCGAGGTCCTGAAGAATTTGAAGCTGAATGATAAAAAGTCACTTTTTGTGCTTGAGAATCAAAATAATTTCGTATCTTTGTCTGCTAGAAACCTCAAGAACGTGAAGGTCGTAAACGTGTCGCAATTAAATACTTACGACATTGTTAACGCCTCCAATATCGTCGTTTGTGAGGGTTCAATTGGCGAAATCAACCGTGTTTTGGCGACAAAATAAGGTATGTGAGTATAACGATTTAAGAAAGTTTAACAAATGATGAACATTATAGTAAAACCGCTGATTAGTGAAAAGATGACCCGCCTCACCGAGGCTGCGGCCAATCCTGTCCAGACCCGCATCCAGCGTAAGAAGGGCATCGCCGCCGCTCCTGCTCACAACCGTTATGGTTTTGTTGTCGACAAACGCGCCAACAAGATTGAGATCAAGAATGCTGTGGAGCAGTTCTACAATGTGAAGGTGATTGACGTCAACACCATGAACTATTCCGGCAAGGTGAAATCGCGCTATACCAAAGCCGGCTTCCTTACTGGCCGCACCAATGCCTTTAAGAAAGCTATCGTCACTCTGGCTGAGGGCGACGCCATCGATTTCTACGCAAACATTTAATCAGATTAATTAATAATAGTGTAGTCCACTGATAAGAGACTAAAAAGAATTAAAAAAGAAATGGCTTTAAAGAAAATTAAACCTACGACTCCTGGCCAGCGCCACAAATTGGTTGTCACCAACGACGACATCACCGCTACCAGGCCGGAGAAGAGCCTTGTTTACGGCAAGCGTAAGAGCGGTGGCCGTAACAATCAGGGTAAGATGACGATGCGCTATATCGGCGGCGGACACAAGCAGTTGTTCCGTTTCGTTGATTTCAAGCGTAACAAAGATGGTATCCCCGCCGTGGTGAAGACCATCGAGTACGACCCCAACCGCAGTTCGCGCATTGCCCTTGTGTGCTATGCCGACGGTGAGAAGAGCTACATCCTTTGCCCCCAGGGCCTGAAGGTCGGTCAGACCATCATGTCCGGTGCCGGTGTCGCTCCCGAAGTGGGAAACACCCTGTTGCTTGCTGAGATTCCTTTCGGCACGCTGATTCACAATATCGAGCTTCGTCCTGGCCAGGGTGCCAAGATGGTGCGTTCCGCTGGTGCCTATGCCCAGCTGATGAGCCGCGACGACAAGTATGCCATCATCAAGATGCCCAGCGGCGAGATGCGCATGATCCTCCAGGCTTGCCGTGCCACCGTTGGTATCGTGAGCAATCCTGAGCACAACCTCGAAGTCGGCGGTAAAGCCGGTCGCAGCCGTCACCTCGGCCGTCGTCCGCGCAACCGTGGCGTTGTCATGAACCCTGTCGACCACCCGATGGGCGGTGGTGAAGGCCGTCAGACTGGCGGACATCCTCGTTCGCGCAAGGGTATCCCGGCTAAGGGCTACAAGACTCGCGCTCCCAAGAAGCAGTCGAGCAAGTACATCGTCGAAAGAAGAAAGAAGTAACTCAGTAAAAAGAAGAAACAATGAGTCGTTCATTAAAGAAAGGTCCTTATATTTTCCACAAACTGGAAAAACGTGTAATCGAGGCACAGCAGTCCAACAAGAAGGTTACCATCAAGACATGGTCGAGAGCTTCGATGATTTCGCCCGACTTTGTGGGTCAGACCATTGCCGTGCACAATGGCAACAAGTTCATCCCCGTGTATGTCACCGAGAACATGGTGGGTCACAAGCTTGGCGAGTTCGCTCCTACCCGCATCTTCCGCGGCCATGCAGGATCTAAAGATAAAGGCAAAAAGTAAATTTTAAAAGAAAATGGGACGTAGAAAACACAATAGTGCAGAAGCACGTAAAGAAGCCAACAAGACCCTTTATGTGGCAAAGTTGATGAACAATCCTACTTCGCCTCGTAAGACCCGTCTCGTCGCTGACCTCGTCCGTGGTGTCGACGTCGAGAAGGCTCTCGGTATCCTTCAGTACAACCCCAGAGAGTCCGCTCCCAAGATGCGCAAGCTCATCCTCTCCGCTGTCGCCAACTGGCAGGCCAAGAATGAGGGTGCCCGCATGGAGGACGCTCAGTTGTATGTCAAGCAGATCAAGGTCGACGAAGGCCGCACGATGAAGCGCATGCGCACCGCCCCCCAGGGTCGTGGCTATCGTATCCGCAAGCGCAGCAACCACATCACCGTGATTCTCGGCAGCCGTCTTGAGGATGCCCCGGTCGCTAAGGCTGAAAAAGAAGAAACAAAATAAGTAATTAAAAAGAAGAAACTCAACAATGGGACAAAAAACTAACCCAATTGGAAACAGATTAGGTATCATCCGCGGATGGGATTCTAACTGGTTTGGCGGAAGAAGATTTGAACAGAAGCTCGTTGAGGACGACAAGATCCGTAAGTATCTCAACGCCCGTCTTGCCAAGGCTAGCATCTCCAAGATTTACATTGAGCGTACTCTTAAGTTGCTCACCGTCACGATTAACTCGGCTCGTCCGGGTCTGATTATCGGTCGTGCGGGTTCCGAGGTTGACAAACTGCGTGAGGAGCTCAAGAAGCTCACTGGCAAGGATGTGCAGATCAACATCAGCGAGGTGAAACGCCCCGAGATGGATGCCGTTCTCGTTGCCCAGAACATTGCCAAACAGATTGAAGGCCGTATCCAGTACCGCCGCGCCATCAAGAACGCCATCACTTCCACGATGCGTACTGGTGCCGAAGGTATCAAGGTCTCCATCGCCGGTCGTATCGGTGGTGCCGAAATCGCTCGTAGCGAGCACTTCAAAGAGGGTCGTACTCCTCTTCACACCCTGCGTGCCGATATCGATTATGCCAACGCCGAGGCTCACACCACTTATGGCCGTATTGGTATCAAGGTGTGGATTTGCCGTGGTGTCATCTATGGCAGACCCGAGCTCGTTCCCTCCACCGTTGGCGGTCAGCAGAAGGACCACCGTGCAGGTGCCATGGGCGCAGGCCGTCGTCCGGAAGGCGCTCCCCGTCGCCGTCAGGGCAGCAGAAATAACAATAGTAAATAATAAGGTTTAGCGTTAGCGTCAAGTCACTAAAAACTAAACACTAAACAATAAGAAGAAATGTTACAACCCAAGAAAACAAGATATAGAAAGCAGCAGAAAGGCAAGATTAAAGGTAATGCCTTCCGTGGCCATGAACTTGCATTCGGTACCTTCGGTATCAAATCGCTTGAGACTTGCTTCATCACTGGCCGTCAAATAGAGGCTGCTCGTCAAGCTGTAACGCGTCACATGAAACGTGAAGGTCAGATTTGGATTCGCATCTTCCCGGACAAGCCCATCACCAAGAAGCCCAATGAGGTCCGTATGGGTAAAGGTAAGGGTGCCCCCGAGTATTTCGTTGCCCGCGTCATGCCCGGTACCATGCTGTTCGAGTGCGAGGGTGTTCCCATGGATGTTGCTAAAGAGGCTCTCCGTTTGGCCGCTCAGAAACTTCCCATCTCGACCAAATTTGTCGTCAAAAGAGACTATATCGAAGAATAAATAAGAAGAACCTCAGTCATGAAGAATGAAATTGTTTTAAAAGAGCTCTCGACTGCTGAATTGAAGGAGAGACTTGAGACCGAGCGTGCCACCTATCAGAAGATGCTTCTGACCCATGCCGTTTCCCCTCTCGAGAATCCCAACAAAATTAAAGAAAGTAGAAAAAACATTGCCCGCTGCCTTACGGAGCTCCGCGCGCGTGAAATCGCCGACAAAAAGTAAGCATGGCAACTCGTAAAATCCAAGTGTTAAGATGGAAAGAAATTTAAGAAAAGAAAGAATCGGTGTTGTGGTCAGCAACAAGATGGACAAATCCATCGTGATTCTCGTCGAGCGTAAGGTGAAACACCCCAAGTACGGCAAGTTCGTTAAGAAGTCCACCAAATTCATGGCCCACGACGAAAAGAATGAGGCTAACATCGGAGACACCGTCCGTATCATGGAGACCCGCCCTCTGAGCAAGAACAAGTGCTGGCGTCTGGTCGAAATCGTCGAGAAGGCTAAATAGTACACCTATCAGAAAAACTAAAAAGAAATGATACAACAAGAAACCAGAATGACAGTTGCCGATAACAGCGGTGCCAAGAGTGCCCTGTGTATCCGTGTCCTTGGTGGCACCAAGAAGCGTTATGCTTCCATTGGCGATACCATCGTCGTGGCCATCAAAGATGCTCTTCCCTCCGGCAACGTGAAGAAGGGTAGCGTTTCCAAAGCAGTCGTGGTGCGCACCAAGAAAGAGATTCGTCGCAATGATGGTTCGTACATCCGCTTCGACGACAATGCCTGCGTCCTGCTCACCGCCGCCGATGAGCTCCGTGGCACCCGTATCTTCGGCCCCGTGGGTCGTGAACTGCGCGAGAAACAGTTTATGAAGATTGTCTCTCTCGCTCCCGAAGTATTGTAATTTATTAAAAGAAAGAAGAGAACAATGAAATTGCACGTTAAGAAAGGGGATATGGTTCAGGTGATCGCTGGCGATGACAAAGGCAAAATCGCCAAGGTCCTGAAGGTCTATCCCGAAAAGAATCGCGCCATCGTCGAGGGTGTCAACGTGAACAAGAAACATACTAAGCCCAACGCCAAGAACACCCAGGGCGGTATTGTTGAACAGGAGGCTCCTATTCACATCTCCAACCTCATGGTTGTTGTCGGAAAGACCCCCACCAAGGTTGGCCGCCGTGTTGACGAAAAGACTGGCAAAATAGTCCGTTATTCTAAAAAAACAGGAGAGGAGATTAAGTAATGGCATACATTCCCGCATTAAAGACCAAATACAAAGAGGAGATAGTTGCCTCCCTCATGAAGGAGTACAACTACAAGACCGTCATGCAGTGCCCTCGCCTGCTCAAGATTACCCTCAATCAGGGCCTCGGCAAAGCCGCTATTGCTGACAAGAAAGTCATCGACAAAGGCATTGAGGAGATGACCGCCATCACCGGCCAGAAGGCTGTCGCCACCAAGTCGCGCAAGGATATTTCCAACTTCAAGCTGCGCCGTGGCATGCCCATTGGCGTCCGCGTGACCCTCCGTGGTGAGCGCATGTACGAGTTCCTCGAGCGTCTCGTCACCGCCTCTATCCCCCGTATCCGCGACTTCCGCGGCATCAACGACAAGGGTTTCGATGGCAAGGGTAACTACACCTTTGGTATCGCTGAGCAGATTATCTTCCCTGAGATTGATATCGACAAGATTGACCGCATCCAGGGTATGGACATCACCTTCGTTACCTCGGCCCAGACCGACAAGGAGGCCATGTCGCTGCTCAAAGAGTTCGGTTTACCGTTCAAGAATCAACAAAAATAAGCATAATGGCTAAAGAATCGATTAAAGCAAGAGAGCGCAAAAGAGCTAAGATGGTGGCTAAGTATGCTGCCAAGCGCGCTGCCCTGAAAGAAATTGTCCGCACCGGCGAGCCTGAGGATGTCGAGAAGGCTGTCATCGCCCTTCAGAAACTTCCGAAGAACGCATGCCCCATCCGCATGCATAATCGCTGCCAGCTGACCGGCCGTCCCAAAGGCTACATGCGTCAGTTCGGTATCTCGCGTATTAACTTCCGTGAGATGGCAGTATCCGGCCTTATCCCTGGTGTGAAAAAAGCAAGTTGGTAAGAAATAATTTATTGGTAGCTTTGCAAGTTGGCATAACACCAATACTACAAAACTTAAAATCAAAAAATTAAAATGGTAACAGATCCTATTGCAGATTACTTGACCCGCATGAGAAACGCCATTGCCGCCAAGCATCGCGTGGTCGAAATCCCCGGTTCCAAACTGAAGAAGGAAATCACCAAGATTCTCTTCGAGAAGGGCTACATCCTCAACTACAAGTTCGAGAATGAAGGTTCCCACAATCAGAGCATCAAAATCGCTCTGAAGTATCACCCCCTCACCAAACAGTCGGCCATCGCTGAGCTCAAGCGTGTCTCCAGCCCTGGTCTGCGCAAGTATGTCTCCGTCGACGAGATGCCCCGCGTCCTCAATGGTCTCGGCATCGCCATCGTGTCCACTTCCAAAGGCCTTATGACCGACAAGGAAGCCCGTACCCTCAACGTGGGCGGCGAAGTTTTATGTTACATCAGCTAATCAAGAGAGGAGATTTAGAAAATGTCAAGAATAGGTAAAATGCCCATCCACCTTCCCAAAGGTGTCGAAGTGAAGATTTCTGATGACAATGTTCTGACCGTCAAGGGACCCCTCGGAGAACTCAACCAGAAAGTGAACCCCATGATCGAGATGAAGGTTGAAGACGGCGTGCTCCATTTCAACCGTCCTAACGACGAGCGTGAGACCAAGGCCATGCACGGCCTCTATCGTGCCCTTGCTGCCAACATGGTGAAAGGTGTCAGCGAAGGTTTCAAGACCGTTCAGGAAGTCATCGGCGTTGGTTACAAAGTCCAGGCTACCGGCAATGTCATGGAGATGGACCTCGGTTATTCCCATAAGATTTTCTTCGAGCTCGCCCCCGAAATCAAAGTCGAGACTGTCACCGAGAAAGGTAAGAACCCCATCATCACCATGACCTGCTGCGACAAGCAGATCCTGGGTCAGGCTGCAGCAAAAATCCGTTCGCTCCGCAAGCCCGAACCCTACAAGGGTAAAGGTATCCGCTTCCAGGGCGAAGAAGTCCGTAAGAAGGCTGGTAAAGCTGCTGCTAAATAAATAGTTAGGTAAAAAGAAATTGCCAATAGCCAAAAGAAAGAACAATTATGGCAACAAAAAAAGACATAAGAAGAACAAAAATCAAATTCCGCATCCGTCACAAAATCAGCGGCACTGCTGAAATGCCCCGCCTGTCGGTTTTCAGAAGCAATAAGGAAATCTACGCTCAGGTGATTGACGATGTAAAAGGTGTGACACTGACCGCAGCCTCTTCCCTCGAGAAAGGCTTTGAAAAGAGTGGCACAAAGAGCGAAGTGGCCGCCAAGGTCGGCAAAACCGTTGCCGAGCGCGCCATTGCCGCTGGTATCAATACCGTTGTTTTTGACCGTAATGGTTACCTCTACCACGGCCGCGTGAAGAGCTTGGCCGACGGTGCCAGAGAAGGTGGTTTAAAATTCTAATAAGTCATGGCAGAAGTAAACATTAAAAGAGTAAAATCGAGCGAGATCGAATTCAAAGATCGTCTTGTCGCTATCAATCGCGTCACCAAGGTCACCAAAGGTGGTAGAACCTTCACCTTTGCTGCCATTGTCGTTATTGGAAATGAAAACGGTGTTGTCGGCTACGGCCTCGGTAAAGCCAAGGAGGTCCAGGCCGCTGTTCAGAAAGGTATCGACGATGCCAAGAAGAACCTCATCCGCGTTCCCGTGCTGAAGGGCACTATCCCCCACGAGCAGTGTGGTAAGTACAGCGGAGCCAAGGTCTTCCTCAAACCCGCTGCTCCCGGTACCGGTGTTATCGCCGGTGGTGCCATGCGTGCTGTCCTCGAGAGCGTTGGTGTAAAGGATGTCCTTGCCAAGTGCAAAGGCTCTTCGAACCCCCACAGCGTCGTCAAAGCCACCATCAACGCCCTTCTCCAGATGAAGGATCCCTACATGGTGTCCCAGCTTCGCGGTATCTCTCTCGACAAAGTGTTTAACGGTTAAATTAATAGGAGGTCAAGATTATGGCAGAAAAGAAACTCAGAATCAAACAGGTCAGAAGTATAATCGGCCGTCCCGCCCGTCAGAAACGCACCATGGCTGCTCTGGGCCTGCGTCGCATCAACCACACCCGTGAGGTTGTCGCCACCCCCCAGATCATGGGCATGATTGATAAGGTCAAGCACCTCATCACTGTCGAAGAAATTTAACCTAGTAAAATAAGAAAGGAAAGATATAATGAACTTAAGTAATCTCAAGCCTGCTGAAGGATCCATCAAGCATTCGAAACGCATCGGCCGTGGTGCCGGTTCCGGCAAAGGCGGTACCGCCACCCGCGGTAACAAAGGTGCCAAGGCTCGCTCGGGCTACCATCAGAAGATCGGTTTCGAGGGTGGTCAGATGCCCCTCTATCGCCGTGTCCCCAAGTTCGGCTTCAAGAACATCAATCGTGTCGAGTACGTCGGCATCAATATCGATACCCTCAATGCCCTCGCCGAGGCCAAGAACATCACCGACTTCAACATCGATGTGCTGAAGGAGAACGGCCTTATCTCCGGCAAGGATCGTATCAAGATCTTGGGCCGCGGCGAACTCGCCAAGGCTGTCAACGTCACTGCCCATGCTTTCTCGGCCACTGCCAAGAAGGCCATCGAGGACAAAGGCGGCGTTGCTACCGTTATTGAATAATACAATTCTATTACAATGAAGCGATTAATACAGACACTTAAGAACATCTGGTCGATAGAAGACCTGCGGAAAAGAATCCTCTACACCATTGGTTTGGTGCTGATTTACCGCATTGGTTCCTATGTCGTGCTTCCAGGTGTCGACCCCTCTCAGCTCGAAGTTCTCAGAAAGCAGGGCTCCGAAGGACTGATGGGCCTTCTCAACATGTTCTCGGGTGGAGCATTCTCCAATGCCTCCATCTTTGCCTTGGGCATCATGCCTTACATCACGGCATCCATCGTAATTCAGCTGCTCGTGATGGTGGTTCCCAAGTTCCAGAAAATGCAGAGGGAAGGTGAAAGTGGCCGTAGAAAAATGAATCAGATCACTCGCTGGCTTACCGTCATCGTCACTGGTATGCAGGCTCCCGCCTACATTTCCAACATGACCTACCAGCTCGGTGCCACCCCCTATGCGCTCCATCCCTTCACGGGTGCTGCGCCTTCGGTGTTCTTCTGGGTCAGCAGCATCATTATCCTGATCAGCGGAACCCTCTTCGTTATGTGGCTCGGTGAGCGCATTACCGACAAAGGCGTCGGCAATGGTATCTCGCTTCTGATTATGATTGGTATCATCGCCCGTCTCCCCTTCGCCCTTTCGGCCGAGTTTGCCTCCCGTCTCTCCGAGGGTGGTGGACTGGTGATGTTCCTCTTCGAACTTGTTGTCCTCCTCGCTGTCATCTTGTTGGTTATCCTCCTTGTGCAGGGCACTCGCCGTATCCCCGTGCAGTATGCCAAGCGCATCGTTGGTAACAAGCAGTATGGTGGCGTCCGTCAGTACATCCCCATCAAGGTCAACGCAGCCGGCGTCATGCCCATCATCTTTGCCCAGGCAATCATGTTCTTGCCCATCACCTTCATGGGATTCTCCGACAACTCTTCCAGCAAGTTCGCTATGGCTTTTGCCGATTACAACAGCTTCTGGTATAACCTGGTGTTCTTCATCCTTGTGGTCGTGTTCACCTACTTCTATACCGCCATCGCCATCAACCCCAACCAGATGGCTGAGGACATGAAGAAGAACGGTGGATTTATTCCCGGCGTTAAGCCTGGCAAGAAGACTGCCGAGTATCTCGAGGGCATCCTCTCCAAGATTACTCTCCCTGGCTCTGTCTTCCTCGCCGTTGTTGCCATCCTGCCGGCCATCATCCGCCTCTTTGGTGTCAACACCCAGTTTGCCCAGTTCTATGGTGGTACCTCCCTGCTCATTCTCGTCGGTGTTATCCTCGACACCCTCCAGCAGATTGAGAGCCACCTCTTGATGCGTCACTACGACGGCCTCACCAAGACCGGACGCATCAAGGGCCGCACCTCGATGTCCATCCAGGCTTAACTCTACAAAAAACAAGTCAAAGGAAAAGAATGATACTGCTCAAGACAAAAGAAGAAATAGAGCTCATACGTGATGCCGGCCTCCTCCTCGGGAAAACTCTCGCGGAGGTGGGCCGTCATATCCGTCCGGGTGTCACTACTTCTTTCCTCGACCAGATTGGCGAGCAGTTTATCCGCGACCATGGCGCCAAACCTCTGTGCAAGGGTTTCGAGGGTTTCCCTGCGGCCTTCTGTATCTCGGTCAACGACGTAGTGGTGCACGGCATCCCTGGCGACCTCTTCATCAAGGAGGGCGACAATGTCTCCCTCGACTGCGTCATTGAGCTCAACGGCTATGTGGCCGACTCGGCCTACACATTCCCCGTGGGTCCTGTCAGCCCCGAGATGCAGCGCCTGATGAAGGTTACCCGCGAGGCTCTCTTCCTCGGCCTCGACCGCTGCAAGGCTGGAAACAGGGTCGGCGACATCAGTCATGCTGTCCAGATGCACTGCGAGAAGAATGGCTACTCCGTTGTGCGCGAGCTCTGCGGCCACGGCGTGGGATTCAAGATGCACGAGTCCCCCAACGTGCCCAACTATGGTGTCCCCGGCACAGGCCCCCTCCTCAAAGAGGGCATGGTCATCGCTGTCGAACCCATGGTGTGCATGGGCTCCAAGAACGTCAAGTTCTCCAAGGAGGACGGCTGGACTTGCCGCACCCGCGACGGCAAACCAGCTGCACATTTCGAGCACACTGTAGCCATCACCGCTGACGGCCCCGACATTCTCACCACCTTCGACTTCATCGAGAACAAACAATCGTAAGCAAACAATAAAACACATCAACGGTAAGTAATATCAAATAAATGGCAAAACAAGCATCCATACAATTAGACGGAACCGTCGTCGAATCCCTCGGCAACGCCATGTTCCGCGTCGAATTGGAAAACGGACACCAAATCATAGCCCATATTTCCGGCAAAATGCGCATGCATTACATCAAGATTCTTCCCGGCGACAAGGTGCAGATTGAAATGTCCCCCTATGACCTCTCGAAAGGCCGCATCACTTACCGTCACAAGTAGGCCACCCAGCCTGCCAAAAAGAACAAGAAAAGTATCACAAGATTAATAATTACACACAATGAAAGTAAGAGTCTCTGTTAAGAAAAGATCGCCCGAATGCAAAGTGGTCCGCCGCCACGGGGTTGTCTATGTAATCAACAAGAAAAATCCTAAATTTAAACAAAGACAAGGATAATTAAAAAACAATAAAAAGAATCTATGGCACGTATTGCAGGTATTGACTTACCCAAGAACAAAAGAGGAGAGATAGGCCTGACCTATATCTTCGGAATCGGACGTAGCACCGCCAAAGAGATTCTGGCCAAGGCCGGTATCGACGAGGGCAAGAAGGTGCAGGATTGGACCGACGACGAGCAGAACACCCTCCGCAACATCATCAACGATGAGTACAAAGTCGAAGGCGCCCTCCGCTCCGAAGTCCAGATGAACATCAAGCGACTGATGGATATCGGCTGCTACCGCGGCGTCCGTCACCGCCTGGGTCTCCCCCTCCGTGGCCAGAGCACCAAGAACAATGCTCGCACTCGCAAGGGTAAGAAGAAAACAATCGCTAACAAGAAGAAAGCTACCAAGTAAGTAATGGCAAGTAGCGCCCCAACCGCGGATCAGAAACCCCGACGCAGGAGCGGTTGGCAGTAAAGAAACAAAGTAAATCAAGCAAAAACAAAATGGCAAAAACTTCCAAACCGACTAAAAAAAGAGTCGTAAAAGTTGAACCTCAGGGAAGAGCATGCATCTTTGCATCCTTCAACAACGTCATCGTCTCGCTGACGAACAACGCCGGTCAAGTGATTTCTTGGTCGTCTGCTGGAAAAATGGGCTTCCGCGGATCGAAGAAAAACACTCCGTACGCCGCTCAGATGGCTGCGGAAGATTGCGGCAAAGTTGCTTATGATTTGGGCCTAAGAAAAGTCAAGGTCTTTGTTAAAGGACCTGGTCAAGGACGTGAATCTGCAATCCGCGCAATCAACACTTGCGGCATCGAGGTTACCGAAATCACCGACATCACCCCGCTGCCCCACAACGGTTGCCGCCCCCCAAAACGTCGTCGTGTGTAATTATTAATCTTAAAAGAACAGAACAACAATGGCAAGATACACTGGTCCGAAAACCAAAATCGCAAGAAAGTTCCACGAGCCTATCTATGGCCCGGACAAGAGCTACGAGAAGAAACCCTATGCTCCCGGCATGCATGGTCAGAACCGTCGCCGCAGCAAGACCTCCGAGTACGGCATCCAGCTCAACGAGAAACAGAAAGCCAAATATACCTACGGCATTCTCGAGCGCCAGTTCCGCAAACTCTACGCCGAAGCTTCCCGTCGTGGCGGCATCACCGGTGAGGAGCTGATGAAACTCATCGAGGCCCGTCTCGACAACGTGGTCTACCGTCTTGGTATCGCCCGCAGCCGCGCCCAGGCCCGCCAGCTCGTTTCCCACCGCCATATTGCCGTCAACGGCAATGTCGTCAATGTCCCTTCCTATTCTTTGAGAGAAGGCGATGTCGTGTCCGTCCGCGAGCGCAGCAAATCGCTCGAGGTTATTACCGACGCTCTCGCCTCGCGTGCCAACAACTATCCTTGGCTTGAATGGGACGGCGCCAGCATGAGCGGCAAGTTCGTCAGCTTCCCTCAGCGCACCGACATCCCCGAGACCATCAACGAGCAGCTCATCGTTGACCTCTACTCCAAGTAATAGTCCAAAGGACGTCAGTCTGAGTCTTGACTTAGACAACCAACCCAACAAAGAAAGAAAGGATAAACAATGGCAATATTATCATTCCAAAAACCCGACAAGGTGGTTATGCTGGAGGCCGACGACTTCCGCGGCACGTTCGAATTCCGCCCCCTGGAGCCCGGCTACGGCACTACCATCGGCAACGCTTTGCGTCGCGTCCTTCTCTCTTCACTCGAAGGCTATGCTATCACATCTGTCCAGATTGATGGCGTCGACCATGAATTTTCGTCGCTCCCTGGAGTTGTCGAGGACATGACCGACATTATCCTGCGCTTGAAGCAGATCCGCTTCCGCCGTCAGCTGGAGGATTACGACCACGAAAAGCTCACCTTCACGGTCAAAAATCAGACAGTCTTCAAAGCCGGTGACCTCAACAGCAACCTCAACGGATTCCAGGTCCTCAATCCCGACCTCGAAATCTGCCACATGGAAGCCTCCACCGAGCTGCGCATCACCCTGTCCATCGACAAGGGTCGCGGCTATGTCCCTGCCGACGAAAACAAGCGTCCCACCGACCCCATCGGTGTCATCGCCATCGACTCCATCCATACCCCCATCAAGAAGGTCATGTATGCCGTCGACGACTACCGCGTCGAGCAGCGCACCGACTATGAGAAGCTGACGTTCGATATCGAGACCGACGGCTCCATTCACCCCAAAGAGGCCCTTAAGGAAGCTGCCACCATTCTCATCCAGCACTTCATGCTCTTCTCCGACGAGCGCATCACTCTCGACGTTGAGACCAAGCCTGTGCAGGAGGAATTCGATGAGTCCACGGCTCACACCCGCCAGCTCCTCAAGACCAAGCTTATCGACCTCGACCTCTCCGTCCGCGCACTCAACTGCCTCAAGGCCGCCGAAGTCGAGACCCTGGGTGACCTGGTCTCCTTCAACAAAGCCGACCTGCTGAAATTCCGCAACTTCGGCAAAAAATCACTTACCGAGCTCGAAAACCTCGTCGCTTCGAAGAACCTCGAATTCGGTATGAATGTTTCAAAGTATAAACTAGATAAAGAATAAGAAAGAATATGAGACACGGTTGCAAAGTAAATCATCTGTCCAGAACCCACGCCCACCGCGTGGCCATGCTTTCCAACATGGCCTCCTCGCTCATCCTTCACAAGCGCATCGAGACCACAGTTGCTAAAGCCAAAGCCCTCCGCGTTTATGTCGAGCCCATCATCAACCGCTCGAAAGAGGACTCCACCCACAACCGCCGCATTGTCTTCAGCTACCTGCATAGCAAAGAGGCCGTTAACGAACTCTTCCGCGAAGTGTCGCAGAAGGTCGCCAACCGTCCCGGTGGCTACACCCGCATCCTGAAGACTGGCATCCGTCACGGCGACAACTCCGAGATGGCCATCATCGAACTCGTTGATTACAACGAGAACATGCTCAAAGAGGCCTCCTCCAAGAAAGCCAAGACCACCCGCCGCTCGCGCGCCAAGAAGGCCGACGCCGCTGCCCCCGCAGCCGTCGAGGCTCCCGTGGCCGAAGCCCCTGTGGCCGACGAAGCCCCCAAGGCCGAGTAACAGCGAACAGAACCCTCCCAAGCCCCGACGGACATCCCTCCGCCGGGGCTTTTTCTTTTCCTCCCACTGCCAACGGACCCTAAACCGACCCCGGAAAAGAGGGGTCAACTAGGTACTTATTTGTGTTGATAATGGCTCCTGCAATGGCTGGAGAACAGCAAGTCACTCTTAAAGAAGCAGAAAGAGCGTTATTGCTGCTTGGGGAGGAGTTCTAGTTCGTCGACCATGAGCCAAGCCTTCTGGCCGGCGTAGGGGTGCCAGACGGGGAGCTGCGGGCGGCAGAGGAAGCGCACCTTGACGTAGCGCACGGCGCGTGCGCGACGGGGGGTGAGGGCGTAGCGCAGGCGACGGCTGTCGTTGTACGGGTCGGCGGGCGGGTTCTGCAGCTGCATCTCCTGCCAAGGGCTCCAGCGGTTGCCGTCGATGCTCCATGAGGCTTCGACGGCCAGGGGGCGCACCACCCAGTCGGCGGGGCTGTGGCTGGCGCCGGCGCTGATGAGGCCTAGGGTGGCGAAGTTTTCTAGGGTGAGGGTGAACTCGACGGTGTCCGGGGCTTCGAAGCCTGCCCATGCGTGGTGCCAGTCGCCGGGGACGGCGCGGCGGCCGTCGGCCATGATGTTGGGGAAGCCATCAGAGTAGATGGAGGCTGGACGGGTGTTGCAGACGATGGTGCTGACCGCGAGGTGGAGGTCGGTGTCGGCAGGCAGGGCAGCGTCGAAGATGTCCGGGTGGCGATGGAAGTCGACGCCTGTTGGGGCGTCACCAGGGACGAGGAGGAAGCGGTAGCGGTAGGTGCTGTCGCCGCTGAGGAGGTATTGCGGTGCGGCGCCGGGGCCGCAGGTGGCGGTGCCTAGGGGCGCGATGCGGTGGTCGAGGCAGAGGGTGTAGTAGGGGTCGGCGGGGCCCACCTGCCACCAGCGGCGGGCGGCAGTGATGGTGCTGTCGTTCCAGCGTCGGAGGCTGAAGTTGAGCCATCCGTCAGGGGCCACGGCGAGGAGTGCGGGCAGGCTGTCGGACTGGAATTGTACCCAATGGGCTTCGCGGTTGCCCTGTTCCTGGGGTACCACATACTGGGGTGCGGCGAGTTGGTCGAGGCTCTTGTACCAGAGGCTGACGCGCTGTGCCGCGCGGCGGTCGGGGTAGGTTTCGTGGATGTTACCGTAGAAGGAGCAGACGGAGTAGGTGGTGTCGAGGCCGAGCTGGATGCCCAGTTTGGGCAGGGTGCGGAAGTGGCCTCCGGGGACGGCCATGTAGCTGAGCTGCACGGCGCCGGTCTTAGACACTTCGACGAGCTGTTTGAGCCTCAGGGTGCTGCCGTCGGGGGTGGTGAGGCGGAGGAGCAGCTGCACCTCGGCCAGTGAGTCGCCGCGGAGGGTAGAGGAGGTGCTGAGCACCTCGGTGCTGAGGTGGTCGAGGCCTTGCCAAGCGCGGCTGCCGTTGGGGTCGACGAGGTCGTTGTCGGTGGGAGGGCGCCAGAAGTTGGGGCGTAGGGGTGCAGCGAGGAGTTCGTGGTCGTCGTATCTGTAAGATGTGATGCTGCCGTCGGTGGCGGAGAGGGTGAGGCAGAAGCGGCGGCCCTCAATGTCGATGTTGATGGGTTCGTGTGAGTTTTTTTTTCTGACGCCGCCTACTACCAGGTAGTGGTCGTGTTTGCGGCCATCACTTCGAGCGACGACAGGTATAGGCGGTGGGGCAACTGTTGCGTTGCTGCGTCCGCGAGTGTAGACGGACTCGACCTCATAGGCATGGGGGTGTGGTGTGCGGTCGGCGGCGAGGATGCCGTTGGCGCAGAAGTTGTCGTCGTCCTTGATGCCGGGCAGCTCGCCGAGGTCGCCACCGGCGGCCCAGCAGCCGTCTTTCAGGAAGGCTTGGTCGACCCAGTCCCAGATGAAGCCACCTTGGAGGATGGGGTACTTGTCGATGGTGTCCCAGTAGTCCTTGAGCCCCCCCATGGAGTTGCCCATGGCGTGGCAGTATTCGGCCATGATGTAGGGGCGCTTGTTCTTGGGGTTGCGTGCATAGTCGGAGAGGAACTCCATAGAGGGGTACATGATGGCGACGATGTCGGTGTTGCGGTCGAGCTCGGCGCGTTCGTATACCACGGGGCGGGTGTTGTCCTTGCCTTTAAGGAAACGGTAGGCCTCTTCCATGCAGTAGCCGTTGCCACACTCGTTGCCGAGGCTCCAGGCGATAACGGAGGGGTGGTTGCGGTCGCGGCGGTACATGTTGAAGATACGGTCGAGGATGGGGTTGAGCCACTCTTTCTTTTTGGCCAGGGAGTGTTCGCCGTAACCTTGGGCGTGGCTCTCGACGTTGGCTTCGTCCCAGAGGTAGATGCCTGCGGAGTCGCAGAGGTCGTACCAGAGTTCGTCGTCGGGGTAGTGCGATGTGCGGACGGCGTTGACGCCCATTTCCTTCATCAGGCGTATATCCTCGCGCATCTCGTCGGGGGTGATGTAGTGGCCGCCGTAGATGGAGTGTTCGTGGCGGTTGACGCCGCGGATTTCCATGGGCTGTCCGTTGAGGCGGAGGAGGCCGTCGCGGATGTCGATGTGGCGGAAGCCTATGCGCTTGGTGATATGCTCGAGTTCGCGGCCATGGGCGTCGTAGAGGTAGACGGTGAGGCTGTAGAGTTGCGGGGTGCTGTCGCTCCAGGGCACGATGCTGTCGTAGCGCCGCTGGAGGGAGGCGAACCAGTCTTTGTTGGAGAAGCGGTGGCCCAGGCAGACCTCGTCGATGGAAGTGCAGACGCTCACGCTGCCGCCGTCGACTTCGTGGTTGAGGTCGACCATCACGTCGAGCAGTCCTGAGGACCAGTTGGCGGTGTCGAGGTCGGCGATGATGCGGATGTCGGAGATGTAGGTCTTGGGGACGGAGTAGAGCACCACGTCGCGCGTGATGCCGCTCATGCGCCACATGTCCTGGCATTCGAGGTAGGAACCGTCGCACCAGCGGATGACTTTCACCTTGAGGTCGTTCTGCCCGTCGCGGAGGTATTTGGTAATGTCCCACTCGGCAGGTGTCTTAGAGTCCTGGCTGTAGCCCACCTCGCGGCCGTTGATGTAGAGGTACATAGCCGATTTGACGGCGCCGAACTTGATGATGGTGCGGCGTCCGTGCCAAGCGGCGGGCAGGGAGAAGGAGCGGGAGTAGATACCGGTAGGGTTGTAGTCGGTGGGGGCGTAGGGGGGATTGGACGGGAACTCATTCTTCATGTTGACATACACCGGTACACCATAGCCTTGCAGTTCGATGTTGCCGGGCACGCGGATGGAGTCCCAACGGGCGGGCGAGAGGGTGGCCTGCGTGGGATTGTTGAAATAGGCGAAGTGCCAGGTGCCGTTGAGGGAGAGGCGCCATTGGTCGCCGTCGGGGACGATGCGGTCGTGGGGCTGCATCTTGTTGAGGCGGTACTTCTCCATGTTGTTCCAATAGGGCTGGCTCTGGGCGGCGAGAGCTGCCAGGAGCACGAGAACAAGGATGGAGAGTCGGCGGGTCATGTTATGCATGGTGGGCTAGAAGGGGAGGCATCCCAAGCCGATCCTGAAGGTTAGGAGGTTGGAAAGCGCCGCATCGATATATGGGATAGATTTGGTCCTCTCGTTTTGGGGATTGTCCCTGACGAGATGCGATAGACCGAAGGTGTAGGCATAGGTGATTTCGAAGTTGAAGAGGAGGTGGTCGAAGAAGACGTAGTTGCGACCGATGCCCATGTGGATGCCGAAGGTGTTGAGGATACTGTTGTCGTAGTAGCTTTGCATGCGTACCCAGTGGACGCCGTATGTGTGGTAGGCACCGAGGGGAGCGAAGTCGCTGCAGGGGTAGCGTCGTAAGGCGAGGCCGACGGTGAGTTGGTTGGAAGAGATGGGGTCGCCATCGTCGTTCTTCACGTCGTCGTAGCCTTGGTGGTAGCGAGCCCATGTGGCAAGGGAGAGGTTGCGCTTGAGAGCGAATTCGAGCGAGAGCCAGGGGGTGAAGGCTGCGTAGTGCTTTGCGGTCATTGGCGATAGTCCCGGCAAGCCTAAAGCCACACCGGCGGTAACTGCCGTGCGGCGACCCATGAAACCTTTGGGTACATTGCTGCCCCTGGCGCGGACGAAGGAATCGTAGAGCATGGCGTCGACCAAGTCATTGTGATCGGCCACTTTGTAGCTATAGTTTTGGCTTGAGATGACCGATTTGTTGCGGGCGTCGACGGTTAACGAGGCTAGGGCGGTGTGCTCGATGCCGGTGAATATGTTGGCTATGGCCAAGGGAATCAGCGGCGGGAGAAGAATAGAGCTGAACATGAATTCGTTCGAGGTATGCTCCACATTGAGCAGGGCGGTGAGGTTTACGCGGCTGGCGTTGTGGCGATCCATGAGGTCGTCCATAGCAGGCTGCATGACGTGACGTATGGAGAAGGCCCCCTTGGTGAGCCAGAACTCGTTCATCCACTCGCAGAGGGTGATGAAGTCGTTGTATTGGGTATCGCTGGTCATTTGGTGCAGACCGCCGTCGGAGAAATCAACGCTGTGCAACCCCAGGTATCTGCCAACCTGTTTGATGTGGCGGGTGAGGCGCTGCTCGTTGGCGCCACTTTTGGCCACCATCATTTCGTCGGTGAGGTTGTCCATGATAATGCATGTGGGGTTGAAAATCAGTATGCCGTTGGCTCCAGCGGTGTCAATGGGTGCGGGGGCGACGGTGCCGGCCAGGTGGCGGCCAAGCAGCGGTGCCAGCGTGCTGTCCGCCATCATCAGGTCTGTCAGGGCGTAGGCCGAAGGTGTGTGTGCGGTTTGTTCACGGCGTTTTTGGCGTATGCGTTCGTATTTTGACAGATTCTTGTCGCTTTCGAGGGTGTCGGCATCGATGGCCGACGGAAGGTTCTCTAGATAGTCGCTGATGCTCTTGTTGGCGCTGAAGCGGAGTTCCTCCATCAGGTCGTCGGCCATCAAGCTGTATTCCTTCTGATCAGGAAACTTCATGTGCAGTTGCCACACGGCATGCAGGGCTGTCAGCAGAGACTGTTCTGCGCTCATGGCCTGCATGGCGTAGTACACTTGTTGGCTTTCGCCCTGCACCTCGCTGTAGTCCTGTTTGGCCAGAGAGGTGCCATGGGCCTTGTTTATGGCGTGTCCGTAGAGGGCGTATGCCATCTGGCGGTCGAGGAACTGTGCGTCGGCCTCGCTGCAGTCGGCCCGTCGCAGCAGCCAGGCATTGTAGAAGGCACGTGCGTACTGCCCGTGGATAACCTCCTGGCGCACGCATTCCATCCTGGCCTGATGGCGCAGGGTCAGGAAAGCCTCGCGGCTGATGGTGACGAACTCCTTGTCCCCTTTGCCGTGCATGAGCGCGGAGCATTTGATGCGACGACTGAGGATGTTGGGGTGGGTGCTGCGACTGTCATCGTAGTTGTCGCGACTGCTAATGCCGGCCACCGCACGCAGCCAGCAACCTGTGAGTTGATAGTAGGGTGTGTTGAAGAAGGTGGTGTCGAACGCCACATCGTCGAAGGGTAGGGCACCATACTGCAATACGTCGAACACCCCCTGGATTACATCCTGTTGATAGGGGCTGTGGTCGTAGAACATGGCGATGCCCAGCGAGTCGGCTTCGTTCTCCATCTCGCGGCTGCGGCTGTGGCGACGCAGGAATTCCGATATGTCCTCTTGCTTATCACTTGGGTCAGATTGTACTTTCTTCTCTTTGGCACCCACCAGTTCCTCAAGTGTGTGGGAATGGTAGTAGTGGATAATCTCGTGGCTCAGGATGAAGGCCAGCTGAGCCTCGTTTTCGGCCTGTGCAACCAGACCCAGGTTGACGAAGACCATGCCCTGTCCTGTGGCGTAGGCGTTCACCTCGGGACTGTTGACAGTGTAGAATCGCAGTTCGGAGCGCAACTCAGGGTATTCGTGTAGCAGCGTGTCGGCTATGCGTGCCACCATCTGGCTCACGGCATCGCCGAAGATGATGCGCCCGCTGGACATCATCTTGCTGATCTTGTATGAGGCTTTCATCACCTCCTGTTTGTTGCGCACACGGCCTCCCAGATACTTCTTGGCGCGCTGCATGTCTGCCTCATAGAGCTCCTCGATGCCCATTTTGAAGTCGTCGGGCACCTCGCCCACGCTGCGTACCTGTGCCCAGGCCAGGTTCCCGGTCATCGTCAGCAGCAGGGCCGCCACCAGTGCCAATATAGGTTTTGCGATGTGTGTATCCATGCGTGAAAAAATTGGTGCAAAGATACTATTTTTTGGTGACAGGACAAAATTTTTTGTATCTTTGCAAAGTGGGAATTATTGAACCTAAATGGGTAAGGCTATCGACCTCAATCACTTGTAGTAGAATGGTACTATGAAAAAGACTCTCCTCACCGCTGCGCTGATGCTGCTGCTGGCCCTTGTCGCCCAGTCGCAGACGGTGCCTCATTATGTCTATATCCCGCAGTATTATCCCGTTCCCAGCGGTCCCCACGAACCTTGGCGAGGTCATTCGCTATTGGCACTCTATGCCGGCACGGGTTTCTTCTCCCAACCTTCCAGCGATAGTTTCTCGACCACGTACTACTCCGCCCTCACGCCTTTCAACATCGCCTTCCGCTATTCCGGCGAGAAGGATTTCAGCAAGAAATTCTTCTGGGGATGGCTCAGCGAGATGTCCTACTATCGCTATGGCTACGACTATACATGCGACGGCGACTCGGTCGTTTATCACATAACCGAGAGTCTCACATCGGTTGGTCATGATGTGGAGCAGACGGAAAAACTCTGGACTTTCTCCGTCGAGGAGGGCGTCCTCCTCGGCTTCAATATCAACAGGGCGCTGTCCGTCCATCTCACGGCCTCCCTCTACTTCGACGTTGTTTCCGGTCATTATTCTCACATCCGCTACGTGAATCGTACCACCGGCCTTGTCTCCGGCGAAGGGGAGAATGACGATTTCGATGCCTCACTGTTCTCCACCTTTGGCTTCACGTTCCGCGCCGAGATGAGGTATTTCTTCTCTGGCCCCTATTTTGTCTCCCTTGCTGCCAAAGCGCGTCTCAGTGCACATTCGAGCAGCTTCGACGACCCATTGGGGGTAAACCACTATAGCCTTATGCTGGGTGTGGGTTACAGGGCTTTCTACAAAAAAAGCACTCTCGCCGATGACTGATGCTTTGGTCATCCGCACCACTGGCAGCTGGTATCGTCTGCTTCTGCCTGACGGCAGCGCCCTCGATGGTCGTCTGCGCGGCAACTATCGTCTGCGCGGCAACAAGCAAACTAACCCCGTGGCTGTGGGCGACCGCGTTGACTACGCCCTGCAGGACGACGGTACTGCCCTTATCCTCGACGTCCACGACCGCCGCAACTACATCGTCCGTCGCGCAACCAAACTCAGCAAGCAGACCCATGTCATCGCCTCCAACATCGACCTTCTCTGCATCGTGGCCACCCTTGGCCTCCCCCGTACCTCCACGGGCTTCATCGATCGACTCCTGGTCACTGCCGAGGCCTATCATATCCCTGCAGCCATTGTCTTCAACAAGGTGGACCTCTATGATAACGAACTGTGGGAGGTCCACAATGAGTTGAAGTCCATCTATGTCAATGCCGGATACCCCGTTCTGGAAGTGTCGGCGCTGGAAGGCACAGGACTCGACATGTTGAAGGAGATGATAGCTGGTTCCACAGTCCTCTTTTCCGGCCATAGTGGCGTCGGCAAGAGCGCTCTCCTCAACGCCCTCTGTCCCGGTCTTGACCTCAAGGTCGGACAGCTCTCTGATTGGAGCCTCAAGGGTAAACATACCACTACCTTCGCCGAGATCCACCCCATCACCCTTTCCTCTCACCCCTCATCCCTCACCTATCTCATCGATACCCCAGGCATCAAGGAATTCGGCATGGTGGACTTCACGGCCCAGGAGTTATCCCATTTTTTCCCCGAGATGCGTGCGGTTCTCCATGGGTGTCGTTTTGCCAATTGCACCCACTACCATGAACCAGGCTGCGCCGTCAAGGAGGCCGTAGACGATGGTCGCATTAGTCCTGAACGCTACCAGAACTACCTCAATATCCTCGAAGGCATCGACTAGTATCTATTCCCCTATTTGAGAAGGGAAGAAAAAGAGAAAGCCGCCGTACGCGTGGATGCGTTCAGCGGCCTTGAAGTTATTTGACGAAGGGGGCTACTTCTTGAGGAATTTGAAGTCCTTGCCGAGGTAGTAGGCCTGGTCGCCGAGGCTTTCCTCAATGCGCATGAGCTGGTTGTATTTGCAGATGCGGTCGGTGCGGGAGGCGGAGCCTGTCTTGATAAGGCCGGCGTTCATGGCTACGACGAGGTCGGCGATGGTGGTGTCCTCGGTTTCGCCGGAGCGGTGGCTGATGATGGCGGTCATGTTGTTGCGCATGGCGAGGTTGACGGCGTCGATGGTCTCGGTGAGGGTGCCGATTTGGTTGAGTTTGATGAGGATGGAGTTGGCGACCTTCTTCTCGAGGCCCATCTTGAGGCGCGAGACGTTGGTGACGAAGAGGTCATCGCCGACGAGTTGGCAGCGGTCGCCGATGGCATCGGTGTGGAGGCGCCAGCCGTCCCAGTCGTCCTCGGCCATGCCGTCTTCGATGGAGATGATGGGGTAGCGGTTGACCCAGTCTTTCCAGAAGTCGCTCATCTGGGCGGGGGTGAGCTTGTCACCGGTGCTCCATTTGAGTTCGTAGATGTTCTCGTCGGCGTTGTAGAACTCGCTGGCGGCGGCGTCGAGGGCGATGAAGACGTCTTCACCGGGGCGGTAGCCGGCTTTCTCGATGGCCTGGAGGATGCAGGTGAGGGCTTCCTCGTTGGAGCCGAGGTTGGGGGCGAAGCCGCCCTCGTCGCCCACGTTGGTGCTGAGGCCTTTGCTCTTGAGGACTTGGCGGAGGTTGTGGAACACCTCGGCACCCATGCGGAGGGCTTCGGAGAAGGAGGGGGCTCCGACGGGCATGATCATGAACTCCTGGAAGTCGATGCTGTTGTCGGCGTGGGAGCCGCCGTTGAGGATGTTCATCATGGGGATGGGGAGGGTGTGGCCGCCCACACCGCCAAGGTAGCGGTAGAGTTCCTGCCCGGTCTCCTGGGCAGCGGCTTTGGCGCAGGCGAGGCTAACGCCAAGGATGGCGTTGGCGCCGAGACGGGACTTGTTCTCGGTTCCGTCGAGTTCAATCATCTTGGTGTCGATGGCTTTCTGCTCGCTGACGAACATGCCCTGCAGTTCCTCGTTGAGGACGTTGTTGACATTGTTGACGGCCTGCATGACGCTCTTGCCAAGGTATTGGCTCTTGTCGCCGTCGCGCAGTTCGCAGGCTTCGTGTACACCCGTAGAGGCTCCGCTGGGAACGGCAGCGCGCCCCATGGCGCCTTGGTCGGTGTAGACGTCGACTTCCACTGTGGGGTTGCCGCGACTGTCGAGAATCTGACGGCCCCTGATTCCTATAATCTGACTCATAATGTTTTATATTTTATGTTAAACAATAATATTAATTCAAAACGAGATGCAAAGATACGAAAAAAAACTGCAATGGCGGTAATTTTTTGCATTATTATTTGGCCACCTCGCAAAACCTTCGTATCTTTGCATCGTTTTTTAGTAAATGAAGAAATGACGCTACTCATTATATTCCTGCTAGGTGCGATGTCGATATCGTTCCTGTGTTCGATATTGGAATCGGTATTGATGTCCACTCCGCTGAGTTATATCAGTATGCGGGAGGACGAGGGCTACCGCCCTGCCTCCCTTTTCAAAAAATACAAGCAGGACAATGCGCAGGCCATAGCGGCGATCCTGAGCCTGAACACCATAGCCAATACCATAGGCGCCGCTGGCGTAGGCCGTCAGGCGGCCATAGCGCTGGATAGCGTGCCCTTCGGCGTGGTGTCGGCGGTGACAACGGTGCTCATACTTGTGTTTTCCGAGATTGTGCCGAAGACCATCGGCACCAACAACTGGCGACGCTTGATGGGTTTTACCGCCAACACCATCCGTGTGCTCATCGTGTGCCTCTACCCCGTGGTGGTGCTGGTACAATGGCTCACCAAACTCATTTCGCGCAAGGACGAGGAGGAGACGGCCGTGAGCCGCGAGGAGGTGGCAGCAATGGCGGATATGGGCGAGGACGAGGGTGTCATCGACGAGGATGAGAACAAAATTATCCAGAACGTCATTAAATTAGGCGACATCAAAGCCTATGATGTGATGACCCCGCGGGTGGTGGCAGCCACAGCCCCCGAAAGCATGACCCTCAAGGACTTTTACAAGCAGGACGAATACAGCCATTTTTCGCGTATTCCTGTCTATGCCGACGAAGAGGACTTCATCACCGGCTATGTGCTGCGCAGCGAAGCGCTGGAAGAGTTGGCGGAGGACCACTTCAAGAAAACCCTCGGCGAAATCAAACGCGAGATACCCCTCTTC
This sequence comes from uncultured Bacteroidota bacterium, assembly GCA_902775135.1. Classification (GTDB taxonomy): domain Bacteria; phylum Bacteroidota; class Bacteroidia; order Bacteroidales; family P3; genus Colimorpha. The sequence continues at coordinate 38,772 of CACYKY010000020.1, forward strand.
AACGAGGAAATGAGCGTGGCCGATATCTGGGACAGTCTGTTGCGCCACAAGGAGCAAATCGCTGGCATCATCGACGAGTTCGGCTCGTTCCAGGGCATCATCACCCTGGAGGACATCATTGAGACCATCTTCGGCCTCGAAATCATCGACGAGAGCGACGAGGTGGCGGACATGCAGCAGTATGCCCGCGAGCGCTGGCAGAAACGCCAGAGCCGCTTCAAGGAAATCAAATTGCCTACGGAATAGAAACGCTATGTCAACCAGCAGATAACTCCGTCTGGGTGTCGGTTGAGTTTCGGTTTGGTGATGGTTATGTGTCGGAGGGAAAAAGTCCCCTGCGGTTGCGTCGGGGAATGATTGTTGTTTTTTTTCACAATTCATTTTTTTTTGCTATCTTTGCACTTTGATTTATAATTAAAAACATGTCGCTATGAAAAACACAGATGTACTTCGTTGTTTTTGTTGCAAAAAAGAAATACTCAAAAGATGCAACAAGAAGAATGGAAAAATAATCTTTTTATTCGCTTTCTTGCTAATAGTTGTTTATAATGGATATGCCCAACCGGGGTGCAATCTGCAGCTTGTCCCAGAGGGCAACAATCCGTGCATCCTGGATATGAACTATGATTTTTCTGTGATAAGGGCTTGTCGCGGAAACACTGTTAATTATCGTGCCTACTCACCGTCTGCCATCAATTACGAATGGACTGTTGTCGGTGGCGACTATCAGTTGGCGGATAATGGCACGGTTTGTCAGGTTACGTGGGGCAATGGCTTTAACGGAACGGTTATTGTCGAG
>CACYKY010000021.1 GCA_902775135.1 uncultured Bacteroidota bacterium
CTCCGGGCTTAGCCTTTTCTTCCCGTTCCTGGTTTTCACTTCTCTTGTTTGCATTTCTGTTGACTATTGTGTCAACTTTTTTCAGCGCAAGACAGAGTTGAGTCGGAGTTGAGTCGGAGTTGGGTTGGAGTTGGGTTGGGGTTGGGTTGGGGTTTGATTGATTCCTCTGCGGAATGCCTTTTAGGGCAGTAGGATGTGTCTCCTATGGGGCCGGGCGGGGGCGGGAATGATGTGTGGTTTGTGTGGTGTATATCCTTGGGGGCAAGAGGGGTTGGCGGGGAGTTGGTTGCTTGTTTGCCACAAGTACAAGTCGTTTGAAATTATGGAATAATGGTTGCTGCGGAGGTGAGATTTTGCCTGTTCGTTGGGTGGATGGGCTTGTTTTTTTGTCAAGTTTCAAGTGGTTGATTTGTAGGTGTATGACGGAAATAAACATTGGTTTGTTGAAAATAATTGCGTACAAAGTGCTGTTGAATAAGCGAAAGTGTGTATTTTTGCAACGTGAATTGTATTTATTAACCTAAAAAGTAGAAAAAATGAAAAAAGTATTTGCTTTTATGGCTGTTGCAGCTTGCATGCTGTTTGCCGGCAAGGCCAACGCTCAGTTGACCCTGAATGTGGGTTATGCTCCTACGACCCTCACCTACACCTATGGTGGCAACGACACCAAGATGGACATGAACGGATTCTTTGTGGGCGCCAACTACAACATCAACCTCACCGGTGACCTCAATGTCGCCGTCGGAGCCGACTTCCGCTTCAACACCAAGACCGACAAGGATGGTGCTTCTCTCTTTGGAGTCGCCGCCACCTCCGAGGTTACCCGCACCCAGATGCTGATTGACGTCCCCGTGCTGTTCAACTACGGCCTCTCCCTCAACAGCGACCTCCGCATCGCTGCTTTTGTTGGCCCCACCTTCTCGCTTGCCCTCAGCGGCAAGACCAAATCCGACGCTGCCGTTGCCGGATGGGGTGGTAGCACGGAGTATGACTGGTATGGCGATGGTAGCGACTGGAAAAAGTTCGACATCGCTCTGACCTTCGGTCTTGAGCTTGGTTACCGTCAGTATCGCCTCTTCGGCGGCTACAACATGGGCCTGATGAACCTCACCAGCACCGACGATGCCACTTTGAAAGCCAACGCTTGGTTTGTTGGCTTGGGCTTCGCTCTCTAAGGAATTGTCCAAGGCGCTTTTTTTGCGGGGCGGCGCAAGCCGCCCCGCACTTTTTTTGCCCCGTTTGCGATATTTTTTGTATCTTTGCTGATTGGTTCTTTGCTCTCTGATGGGGGCAAGGGTTTGATTATGAATAGATAATACTATTATAAAAATGGGTTACAACGAATATAAGCAGCTTAATTTGACCCAAATCGGCGAGGATATCCGCCGCTATTGGGAGGAGAACGAGACATTTGAGAAGGGCCAGCGCCTCAGCGAGGGTCATCCGTCGTTTGTGTTCTACGACGGACCTCCGTCGGCCAACGGCAAGCCTGGTATCCATCACGTGATGGCACGCACCATCAAGGATGTTTTCTGTCGCTATAAGGCACAGAAGGGCTATTTCGTGGATCGCAAGGCCGGTTGGGACACGCATGGATTGCCAGTGGAACTTGGTGTGGAGAAGAATCTCGGCATCACCAAGGAGGATATCGGCAAGAAAATCAGCGTGGACGACTACAACCGCGCTTGCCGCACCGAGGTGCTGAAATACAAAGACCTGTGGGACGAGCTGACGCGCCAGATGGGCTATTGGGTCGACCTGAAGAACCCCTACATCACCTTCGACAACGAGTATATAGAGACCTTGTGGTTCCTGCTGAAGAAACTTTACGATAAGGGACTGCTGTACAAAGGCTACACCATCCAGCCTTACAGCCCTGCCGCAGGTACGGGTCTCTCGAGCCACGAGCTGAATATGCCTGGATGCTATCGCGACGTGAAGGACACCACCTGTGTGGCTATGTTCCGCCTCTGCGACCAGGAGGAGACCTACGCTATAGCATGGACGACAACCCCATGGACGCTGCCCAGCAACACCGCCCTTTGCGTCGGTCCCAATATTGATTACGTCACCATTGAAACCACGCACCCCTACAAGGAGACCCCCTGCCGCATCATCATGGCCAAGCCTTTGGTGGGCTCGATGTTCCCCGAGGGCAAGAGTCCCGAATACAAGATTGTTGCCGAGTGCAAGGGCCGCGACCTCGAAGGGTTGCGCTATGAGCAACTCATTCCCTGGGTGAAACCGCGTGAGGTTTCGGCTGACGGCTCGTTCCGCATCATTCTGGGCGACTATGTCACCACCGAGGACGGTACCGGTATTGTCCATATCGCCCCCACTTTTGGTGCCGACGACGCCCGTGTGGCCAAGAAGGCCGGCATCGGTGAACTTCTGCTCTTTGACCGCGATGGCAAGCAGTTGCCTATGGTTGACAAGCGCGGCCGCTTTGCCCCCATCGAAGACCTCGACCCCAAGTGGGTTGCCGAGAATATGAACACGGAACTTTACGGCCAGTATGCCGGCAAGTTCGTCAAGAATGCCTATGACCCCACCAAGGGCGAGAAGGACATGAGCCTCGACGTTGAGTTGGTGATCATGCTGAAAGAGCAGGGCAAGCTCTTCAAGAGCGAGAAGCATACCCACAGCTATCCCCATTGCTGGCGTACCGACAAGCCCGTGCTCTACTATCCCCTCGACAGCTGGTTTATCCGCACTACGGCCTTGAAGGACCGCATGATAGAACTCAACAAGACCATCAACTGGAAACCCGAAGCCACCGGCACAGGACGCTTTGGCAATTGGCTGGAGAACATCGTTGACTGGAACCTCAGTCGCTCCCGCTATTGGGGCACCCCGCTGCCTATCTGGCGCACCGAGGACGGCAAGGAGGAGAAGTGTATCGGTAGTGTCGAGGAACTTCGCAAGGAGATCGACAAGGCTGTTGCTGCCGGCGTGATGAAGGAAAATCCCTATGCCGGCAAGGAGTTCGACCTGCACCGTCCCTACATCGACGGCGTCGTCCTTGTCAGCGACAGCGGCAAACCCATGCGTCGCGAACCCGACCTGATTGACGTGTGGTTCGACAGCGGCGCTATGCCCTATGCCCAGATCCACTATATGGGCGAGCAGCTGCGCAAGGACCAGTTCCCCGCCGACTTCATCGCCGAGGGCGTCGACCAGACACGCGGCTGGTTCTACACCCTGCATGCCATCGCCACCATGTGCTTCGACAGCGTGGCCTTCAAGAATGTTATCTCCAACGGCCTGGTGCTCGACAAGAACGGCAACAAGATGTCCAAACGTCTCGGCAACGCCGTCGACCCCTTCGAGACCCTCGGAAAATACGGTCCCGACGCCACCCGTTGGTATATGATTACCAACAGCCAGCCTTGGGACAACCTGAAGTTTGATGTGGAAGGTGTGGATGAGGTGCGTCGCAAACTCTTTGGAACGTTGTACAACACCTATAGCTTCTTCGCCCTCTATGCCAATCTGGACGGCTTCGACTACAGCCAGAAAGACCTCGACATCAAGGACCGTCCGGAGATTGACCGCTGGATTCTCAGCGAGCTCAATACGCTGGTGAAGACCGTTGGCGACGCCTTTGAGGACTACGAGCCCACACGTGCCGGCCGCGCTATCGGCACCTTTGTGGACGCTTACCTCAGCAACTGGTACGTCCGCCTCTGCCGTCGCCGCTTCTGGCGAGGCGACATGACCGACGACAAACTCTCTGCCTACCAGACACTCTATACCTGCCTCGAGACCCTAAGCCGCCTCATGGCGCCCATCGCGCCCTTCTTCAGCGAGCGGATGTTCCTTGACCTCAACGCCGGAAGAGCGGAAAACGGAAAGCGAAAAGTGGAAAGTGTCCACCATTTACCGTTCCCCGAATACCATGTCGAAATGGTTGACAAAGCCCTCGAGGAGCGTATGCAGCTTGCCCAGAAGGTATGCTCGATGGTGCTCGGCTTGCGCAAGAAGAGCAATCTGCGCGTCCGCCAGCCTTTGCAGCGCATCGTCATTCCTGTGCGCGACGCCGAGATGCAGGCACAGCTGGAGCGCGTACAGCATCTCATCTGCTCCGAGCTCAACGTCAAGACGGTTGAATTCCTTGCTGCCGACAATAACCTGCTTGTCAAGAAAATCAAGCCCAACTTCAAGACCCTCGGACCTCGCTATGGCAAGGTGATGAAGGCCCTCGGTGCCGCCATCATGGCTTTCAGCCAGGAACAGATCAACGCCCTCGAGGCCAATGGCAATACCATTGTCAACATTGAAGGTACCGACTGCGAGGTGCTCCTCACGGACGTGGAGATTGCCACGCAGGATATTCCCGGATGGGTGGTTGCCAACGATGGAAGTCTTACGGTGGCCCTTGACATCACGCTGACGCCCGAGCTCATCGACGAAGGCATCGCCCGCGAATTGGTGAATCGCATCCAAAACATCCGCAAGGAAGGCTTCGACGTCACCGACCGCATCGTCGTTGAGTTGCAGAGTGGCGAATGGGATGCCGCTGTGGAACACCATCGCGACTATATCTGCACCGAGACCCTCTGTACCTCGCTGACCTTGGTGCCGGAGGTTCAGGATGGCCAGCAGATTGAAATCATCGACGGCAAACCCACAGCCATTGCCATCCGCAAGGCCTGAAGCTCCTGATATTTGGAATGGTATGGAAGACGTTGTAAATAGAATCAAAGAATTGGCACATGCGCAACGCGAAGAAGTGATAGCGTGGCGACGCTGGATGCATCGGCACCCGGAGCTCTCGCAGGAGGAGTACGGCACAATGGCTTTTGTGGCCGAGCGCTTGCGTGAGATGGGGCTCGAACCGAAGACCGGTATCGGTCGTACCGGAGTGATGGCCATGCTGAAAGGAGAGGGGATGCAGGAGAGAGGAGAGCGGTATTGCGTTGCCTTGAGGGCCGACTATGACGCTCTGCCCATCACCGAATGTACGGGTTTGGACTTTGCCAGCGAGAACCCCGGTGTGATGCACGCTTGTGGACACGACATGCACACTTGCTCCCTCCTCGGTGCCGTCAAGATTCTTACCCAGATGAAAGGGCAACTGGAAGGCGACCTGATGTTCATCTTTGAACCCAGCGAGGAGAAATATCCCGGTGGTGCCCGCATGATGATGAACGATGGTCTCTTCGACGAGGTGACTCCCAACGAGATATACTCCTTCCATTGCCTGCCGGAGATGGATTTCGGCAAGGTGGGTATGCGCAAGGGAAAATATATGGCCTCCACCGACGAACTCTACTGGACCGTTAAGGGCAAGGGTGGACACGGAGCCACTCCGCACCTCAACGTTGACCCCATCCTCATCGCCTCTCATATCGTCATTGCCCTGCAGCAGGTGGTGAGCCGCAATGCGGCCCCCATGTCGCCCACGGTGCTCACCATTGGCAAGATAGAGGATGTTGGAGGACGTACCAACATCACCCCTGACACCGTGAAGATGGAGGGTATCATCCGCTCCTTCGACCCCGAATGGCGTTTGCGCACACACGAGCTGATACGCAAGATCAGTTCCGGTGTTGCCGAAGCTATGGGCGGCGAGTGCGACCTCTTCGTTGACGAAGGCTATCCTCCTGTTATCAACGACGATGCCTGCACGCAGCAGGTGCACGACAACGCATGCGCTTTTCTTGGTGAGGAGAATGTGGAATGGCTCGACCTCCGCATGACTGCCGAGGACTTTGCCTTCTATCAGCAGCGCATTCCTGGATGCTACTTCCGCATAGGCATCCACGAACCCGGTACCCCGTTCAGCAACCTGCACCGCCCCAACCTCATTGTTGACGAGCGCAGCCTTGAACTAGCTAACGGCTTGGTGGCGTACAATGCCATTACGGCTTTGAGAAACAAGATAAAACAATAAAAGGAAAAGGCATCCGCAAGGATGCCTTTTTACGTTTATAGCGAATAGCTGTACCTGGCACATAGCCAGCCGGTGAATCCTTTCTCCTCGGAGTATGACTTCAGTTTGGTGCCTTCGGCATTGGCGTCGACAACCTTGTCGATGCAGTAGTCGGCCATCAGATAGACCTCCAGTTTGCTGCGACGATCCAGTCGGTATTCCACACCCAGCGAGCCTCGCAGGCGGTTGATATACACATTGCTGAATCCGTCGAGGAACCATCCGGCATCGCCCTTTTCGGTGAAGGAGGAGCCTTCATAGTAGCCCCATTTGTCGGACGATTGGTTGTATACGGCGTTGATTGTCGGAGCGTTGAGAGTGTTGCGTAACTCAAGGGAGGCGTAGGGCTCCCAGCGACGCAGACCTTTGTAGGCTACCTTCAGACGACTTTTCAGAGCCCATGCGTTGGTGGGGTTCTGGTACTCGTTGAAACTGCCTGTGCGGTGGGTCATCTGCACGCGCTCGCGCAGCGACACTTGCCAGTCGCCGAAGCGGTAGCTGCCGGTGATGTCGAAGAAGACGCGATGGCGTGCTGACTTGAAGGCCGACTCGGAGGTGCTGTAGCCATTGATGAGCGAATAGCCAAGGTTCACTTTGAGGTAGGGGAGAACCTTGTAGCTGAGGTCGAGGGTGGTGTGGAAGCGGTCGAAGGCGCCGAAGTTGTTGTCGAAACGCACCTCCTCTTCGAGCGATATGTGTAAACCTTTGACGATCTTCTTGTCCAGCGACAGAGACACCCTGCCGCCCACTTCGGGGTCGAGGTTCTCCTCTGTCTGTGCCGCCAATGATAGAGGCAACAATGCGGCCAGCGTAGCAATCCAGAAAAGTTTCATAAGTCAGTCTTTTTAGTTTGGGTTGATTAATGCCATCCGCCACCGCCACTGTAGCTGCTGAGGGTTACGTTGGTGCCGCCGCTGACGGTGGGGTCTTCGAGGAACATCCCGTTGAAGCGCGAGGTACCACCTTCGGTGCTGACGCCGCTCTTGACGGAGGGCTGCTCAGAGCCGGAGACGATGAGGCCGCTGCCACCCGAGGAAGGGGTCCTGAAGGCGTAGGTGTCGTTACCTACGGTGATGGAATACCAGGCGTTTCTGCTCCAAGAGGAGGCTCTGTAGCAGTTTTGCGAGAGCTGTGCACCATTCTCCAGAGGGCCGATGGCGATGATGGTACCCCCCTGCACATAGAGTTTGTATCCGCCCTCGGTGTTGGCGTCGATGGCCATTTCGGGCGACGACTTGCCGATGGCGTAAACCACTCCACCCTGCAGGTAGAGGTTGCCGTTGGCGTCGAGACCATCGTTGCCGGTGGAATAGGCGCAGACGTAGCCGCCGGTGATGGTCATGGTGGAGGCTGAATTGATGGCGTCGTCGGACGACTGGCTGTACACCTCGCCGCCGCTGATGGTCAGCGTGCCTTTGGTTTCGATGCCCTCGTGTTTGGAAGCTATGACTGTGATGACGCCGCCGGAGACTTCGATATTGCCGTCGAACTTGATGCCCTTGGCGCCCACGCTGTTGTCGTTGCTGCTGCCGCCACCCCACGGGCCGTGTCCGCCGCCGGAGGAGGAACCGAAGTTGTTGCCTGTGACGGTGACATTCACCGTACCCCCGCGGAAGAAGGCAGGGCCGTCGCCGCTGATGCCCTTGCCACCGGTACCGCTATTGGATACGGTCAGCGTGCCGGCGTTCATCTCGAAGAGCTGGTCGGCTTTGATGCAATTGCTGCGGTTGGTGTCGCCGCTTTCTACGACGGTATTACCGGTGAGGCGGATGGTGGTCTCGCCGCCGTCGAAGCGCACAAGGCTGTCGCTGCTGAACCCCTTCTTGCCGTTGGCCGAGACGGAGATGTCGATGGTGCCGCCGCTGACGAGGATGTAGTCCTTGCCGCGTACGCCATGCCCTGCCGACGAGCTGACGGTCAGTGTGATGCCGTTCATGAATTGCACCCAGTCGTCGCTTGTCACTCCGGCTTTGCCTGTGGCGTTGACGGTGAGGCTGCCGCTGCCGCTGAAGACAATCTGGCCTTCGCTGAAGAGGGCCGCCTTCTCGTCTTCGGCCGAGGGTGTAAGGCTGTAGGTGGCGCCGTCGGCCAGGGTGCTGCTGCCGTTGAGGAAGATGTCCACACGCTTGCCTTTGTTGGGAGTGTCCTCAAGGCCTTGCACATTGATGGCGGCGCCGCGCGAGTTGGTGATATTCACGCTGTTGAGACGGATTCCCTGCTTGCGGCCGCTGTAGATTTTGAGGAAACCGTCGGTGGTGGTACCGGAAAGGTTGTAGAGCACTTTCTCGTCGCCGGAGTTGCGGATGGTGACGTCGTTGCCGCTGACAAGGGCAGTGATATTGCCTTCGGCGCCTGTGACGGAGGCAGCACCCGAGGTGGAGAAGACAATGGTCACCGTGCGGTCGTAGTCGGTGGTGATGCTGGAGGTGGTGTCGGAACCATCGTTGTCGGAGCCGTTGGTGGCGCCGGAAGTGGTGTCGGTCACCACGGTGATATCGTCCTTCTGGCATGCAACGGCCATCATTGCAAACGATAGTAAGAGCAGGATGTTCTTTTTCATAGTATAGGAATACTTTTTATTTTTAATATGTACTGTTCTGTAGTAAAAACTTGCACGAGGGGATTGTTTTTTTGTTTTATGGGGGCAATAAAAGGGGGTGAAGTCCGTTATGAATATTATGAAAAACATTGTGATAATAATTGTTGCCGCGCTGATGTGTGGGGTGAGCTACGGACAAGAGAGCCAGCGCGAGCGATTGGAGAGGCATCTGTACACGCTGGCGTCGGACAGCCTGCGTGGCCGTGCGGCGGGTACGGAAGACGGCCAGAAGGCCGCCGATTATATCGAGCGGGAGTGGAAAAAGATGGGACTGAAATCGATGGCCGGCGACAGCAACTACCGCATGCCCTTCTCGAGGACAAGTTTGCAGAGGGGGAAAGGTGAATACTGCAATCTGGTGGCCTTCATCGAAGGCAGCGATCCGACAATGAAGCATGAGTATATCGTGGTGGGCGCCCATTACGACCATGTGGGGGTGATGGGCGACAAGATTTACAATGGTGCCGACGACAACGCCTCGGGCTCATCGTGTGTGCTTGAGATAGCTCGCCAACTGCTGGCCAAGAGAAGCCAGTTGAAACGGAGCGTGGTAATTTGCGCCTACGATGCCGAGGAGATAGGCCTTTACGGCTCGACGGCACACGTCAACCACCTGAAGAACAGCTTCCAATTGAGTCAGGTGAAGCTGATGATGAGTGTGGATATGGTGGGCTGGTATAAAGCCGACGGGGAGTTGACATTGGAGGGCGTTGGAACGATAGCCGACGGAAAGGACTTGGTGGACCCCAAAGCTTTGGGTGTAGACATCAAGGTGAGAACAAAGAAATACGAGACTTCGATGCTAACGGCCACGGACACTGAGCCTTACGCTTTGAAGGGCATCCCGACATTAGCGGTAACGACAGGACTGAAGAGTCCTTACCACAAGCCGGAGGACGATGCCGAATTGATTGACTATGATGGACTTGACCGCGTGACCGACTATCTGGTGGCGCTGACAATAGCGGCGTCGCAAAAGGAGGGGGCTCTGGCCTCGGGTCATGTGGCCCGCAAACACCGAGACTTGAAAGGATTCGAGATTGGGCTGGCGGCGGGATTGGGGAGCAGCAACCTCAATTTCCCGGAGGCCACGGTGGACGGCAAGTCGGCACTCGGCTTCAGCGGCGGATTGATGGTGCAATACAATTTCAGTCGATACATCGGGATGAGGATCAATGCAATGTATAATTATTCCCATTGTCCGCTACCGGCATCGGGCGACGCCTATGGCAAGGGCTACGGAGTGGAACAGCACTCGCTGTTGGTTCCGCTGACACTGCAGCTTGGAGTTCGGGAGAGCGGAACAGGGATATACTTCGGCTTTGGATTTTTCTACCAGCATGTTTTCGACGGAGGTTTTTACGGCGACATTCCGGCTGGAGAACCAGCCTGTGAGGTTGACAAAAATCCGGGAGGCATTGCCTGGAATATCGGCATGCGACTGGGACATTGGCAGTTGGACGGTACATGGTATTACCAGCTGAGCGATTTCTTCGAAACCGCCAACGGCCTGCCGAAAGCACACATGAACATGTATGTGGTGACTATAGGCTACTTCTTCTAAACCCCAAAGAATAAAAAAAAGATGGACAATATTCATGAACTGGAGACGAAGCCCATGGGCAAGTTGCTGTGGCAGTATGCGCTGCCGGCGGTGGCGAGTCAGGTGGTTACGTCGATATACAATATAGTGGACCGTATCTTCTTGGGAAACAGCATTGGCGACGGTAAAATGCTCTTGGCGGCGTTGACCATCACCTTCCCGCTGATGAACATCATCCATGCTTTTGGTTCGCTGGTGGGTGCCGGCTCGAGTGCCCGCATGAGCATTGTGCTGGGAAGGAAAGATGTGCGGTGGGCTGAGAAGATATTGGGCAACAGTGTGTTGTTGACTTTCTTGTTCGGTTTTATCTTTGTGGTGGGTGGCTATTTGTGGATGCATCCCATCATGAATCTCTTTGCCGACGGTGCCTCGACGCAGGTGCTCGATGCGGCATGTGAGTATATGTACATCGTGCTACCGGGAATGTTCCTGCTGACGTTGACGTTCAACCTTGTAGGACTCATCCGTTCGTCGGGTTACCCGATGAAGGGCATGTGGATCATGGTGGGAGGTGCGGTATTGAATATCGTCCTTGACTTCCTCTTCATCAGTGAGTTCGGATGGGGTATGAAGGGAGCGGCATGGGCCACGACCCTCTCTATGGCGGCATCGGCCGCTGTGGCGGTGCTTCATTTTGTACAGCCGCACTCGTTCATCCGCTTCAAGCGACATGCCTGGCGTCCGAAGCTTTACATCTTCCGCAACATCCTGGCTATTGGTATCAGCCCCTTCTCGATGAATTTCGCTGCCTTTGCTGTGGTGGCTGTGTTGAACCGCCAGCTGATAGCCTATGGCGGGGACGATGCTATGACGGTATATGGTGCGGCCAATTCGGCCATGGGATTGATATTCATGATGCTGCTTGGAGTGTGTCAGGCCATGCAGCCCATTGCGGGTTACAACTATGGTGCGCGTCGCAACGACAGGCTGCGCGAAGTGTACCTGCTGACGATGAAGGTTTGCGTGCTGATAGGAGTTGTGGGTATGGTGTTGGCGCTTGCTTTCCCGCGCACGATCATAGGATTCTTCAATTCGGAGCCTGAAATCCTGGACATGGGAGCGCCGGCGCTGCGCTATTTGCTGGTTTTCTGCCCGCTGATAGCCTTCACGGTGACCAACTCCCAGCTCTTCCAGAGCATTGACCAGCCTTGGATTGCCATTGTGACGAGTCTCTCGCGGCAGGTGATCTTCCTCATTCCTTTGTCGTTGATACTGCCCGACCTTTTGATGGGATTCAATGATGGCGACGGGGTCACAGGGGTGTGGCAGGCCTGTGCCATCTGCGATGTGCTGGGAGCTGTGCTGTCGGCCGTGCTGCTGCTCACCCACCGACAGGTGTTCCGCATGGATTATGTGCCTAAGGAACGACGTCCGCGCAAGGAGATGGGCCCCAAGGAGAATGATAAATGAGAGATGAGAAATGAAAAATGATTAAAGGGAATTGAAAGTTGAAATCATTTGACAACATATCACTCAAGGCATACAATACCTTCGGCATCGATGTGAAAGCCCGGAGGATGGTGGTGGTGGAGCCAGGGGATAGTGTGGAACAGTTGGCCACGCTACGATCCCTTGATGGAGGGACAGAGCCGGAACTCATATTGGGAGGCGGAAGCAACATGGTGTTCACCAAGGACTACGATGGCACCGTTGTCACCTTGTCGAGGGAGAGTGCTTGTCCCGTCCGCCAATCTACGCTTGTCACCGCCTGGGGCGGGATGGTGATGGATGACCTCGTCCGGTGGACATTGGACAATGGATTGTATGGTATGGAGAACCTCTCGGCCATTCCGGGCACCGTGGGAGCCTCGGCGGTGCAGAATGTGGGAGCATACGGTGCAGAGGCCAAAGATTTCGTTGAGAGCGTTGAGGCCTACGACCTGAAGGACGGGCATCTCTGCACTTTCAGCAATGCCGACTGCTGTTTCGCCTACCGCTATTCGATGTTCAAGGACGTTCCCGGGCGCTACCTCATACTGCGGGTGACGTTCCGACTGAAGAAGGAGTATGCACCCAACCTCAGCTACAAGGCTTTGGAAGGACTGCCGCATGCCACAGCCGGCGAGTTGCGGCAGGCCATTACAGAGCTGCGCTGGGGCAAACTCCCGAGGCCTGAGGAACATGGGTCGGCCGGCAGTTTCTTCAAGAACCCTGTGGTGGATGAGGAGGTGTATGCGCGTCTGCGGCAGCAGTATGCGGACATGCCCGATGCCCATCCAAGTGCCGGCGGCTACAAGCTTTCGGCCGGATGGCTGATTGACCGTGCGGGATGGAAGGGACGTACGCAAGGTGGGGCAGGGGTATGGCCCAAGAATGCCCTGGTGCTCTACAACGCAGGTGCTTGTACTGGAGAAGAAGTCCGCTCCCTTGCCAATGCCATCCAACAAGATGTGAAACAAAAATTCGGCGTCGTATTAGAACCCGAAGCGATAATAATATGATATGGAAAAAGTAGAGACTTTTTGGAAGTGGTTTGAGGACCACAATGAGCAGTTGGTGGCCATGGGCGACCTGGAGGAGAAGGAACGCATGGAGCTGGAGAACGCCTTGCAGTACCAGCTGACAAAATACTGCAAAGGACTGAGTTACGAGATTGGCGACGCTACCGCCAACGGGCGCACGATGACCTTCAGCGCCGAGGGCGACACCGACTTGTTCCGCTATGTGGTGGAGCTGGTGGACAACGCCCCTGACCTTGACTGGTGGGAGTTTGTGGCTTTCAAGCAGCCCATGGGCACCGAGCTGAAGGTGCGCTTCGACAAGATGGTCTTCGATACGCGCAAGATGTATTTCGAGCAGCTGGAATGCGAGGAAGAACCCGATATGCTGGGCTTGAGGATTGCTGTGGAGGATGGACAACGGCAGGACGAGGACTTCCAGGTGGGCGTCTACGTCACCCTCGAGGCTTTGATGGGCGAGTTTGACTGCGCCACGCTCGTTGGCTACATGGAGACTGTCCCCGTGCCCGAGGAACCGTTCAAGAGTGGCTTCCAGAAGCTGGACGACCTGCCCAAGTTCGTCGAGTGGTTCAAGGCAAAACGCGACGCATAGCGTCATGCCCACCTCGCGCAAATCCCGCTATCGTGGACGTCGCCGTACTTCGGCGCAGCGTCGGCCGGGGCATCTCTGCACCCACTATGTGGAGGATGACATTGAGGCATTCTCTCAAGACCTGAAACTGCTACGGTCAGTATGGCCGGAAAGTGTACTTGAGGATGACCGGAAGGCGGAGCGGAAGCAGGCCCTCAAGACTAATGGCATTATTTGCGCGGTTGTGATGGTGCCCATGACAATCATTTTGATTTACCTTGTAATTGGCGGTGACGCCCCATGGTGGTCTATCCCCATCGTGCAGACCTTTGTGCTACTATACCTTTTGTTCCGACTGTTGGCGTTAAGCGGCGAGGACACCATGTTCCTTGTCTACCGCGAAGCCGACCGGCGAGGTATCAAATACATCAAGAACGACACCCCTCTGTACCAAATCATGAACCGAATCAATGCCGATTACAACAATCAGCTTTGGAATCGCAATTTCAATTGGACAAAAATATAACGTTATGAAACAGATTGCCTGCACCATATTATTCTCTTTGGCCTTGATGGTCACCGCTTGCAGTAAACAGACAACGGCTTCAGCACAGGAAGAACCATTCCTCGAGAGTCAGCGGCTTTATGTCATGGGCGAGGGCTCGCAGTTCTGGCGCATACCCGCGCTGCTGTGTCTGGACGACGGCACGCTGCTGGCTGTCAACGACCGCCGCAAGTACGATTATCGCGACTTGCCGAAGGACATCGACATTGTCTACCGTCGCAGCACGGATAACGGCAAGACATGGACCGAACCGCAGACTCTCATCGAAGGGCAGGGAGAAGGAAAAGGCTACGGCGACCCGGCGCTGGTGCAGTGCGCGAACGGCGACGTGCTCTGTCTCTTCGCCGGCCACAACGGCTACTTCCAATCCACGGTGGCCAATCCCATCTGTGTCTTTATGAGCCGCTCCACCGACCGCGGCCAGACCTGGGGCGACACCGTCAACCTCACCTCCGTCATCTGGGATGCTTCGTCGGGCTATCATGGCGCCTTTGTGGCTTCGGGCAACGGTTTGCGGTTGAATCACGGGCCTCATGCCGGACGAGTGCTCTTTGCCGCTGCTGTGGTGCGCAATGGCGAGAATGTCAGCGACAACTTCGTCATCTACAGCGATGACAACGGACACACGTGGCAACGCTCGCAGAAGGCTTTCAGCAAAGGCGACGAGGCTAAGCTGATGGAACTCAACGACGGTACTATCCTCATCAGCGTGCGCCGCACGGGAGCCCGCGGATACAACCACTCGGAGGACGGCGGCGTGACTTGGGGCACACAGGGCTATTGGAACGAGATGACGGTTAACGCTTGCAACGGTGAGATGTTGCGTGTGGATGAGAAAACATTGATTCACAGTATCCCAAACTCGATGAACCGCGAGAACGTCAGCATCTTCAACTCCACCGACGAAGGCCAGTCGTGGCATTCGCCCGTGCTCCTCGTCGAAGGCCCCTCGGTCTACTCCTCCCTCACCCTCCTCAAAGACGGCACCATCGGATGCTTTGTCGAGAAAGGGCCCGACAGCGGCTGCGACCTCTGGTTCTACCGGTTCAATGTGGCCTGGCTGCTCGGGCAGCGGTAATAACTGATCCCATAAAGCCCTTAAGGCCATTAAGGGCACTAAGGTCCCCTAGTCTATTTTGTGTTCCCCTTCGGGGAGTTCCATCGCCTTCAGGCAACGCTCGAGGGTGAGCATCGAGGACGGGATCTCCAGCGTGCAATAGGTTCGGTATTGCAGGTCGAGGTATTGGTAGTTGTGGAATTCTTGAGTGACGACTTTGCAACGAGGGTTGGTGCAGGTGGGATCGACTATTACGGAGAGTTTCCCATAGTCGGGATGGCGGATGAAGACCTCGCGGGCCAGCTGTTGGTAGAAGTACAGCATGGAAGAAGTCAGGGCGGCGGCTTCGGCACTGTCGGCGACGATGATGCTCATAAATGTGGCGTCGCGATAGAACTGCAGGTGGGTGACGCCGGTGCTGTCGGTGTAGGACCATGGTTTGTAATCTGGCAAGAAAGCTTCCAGGGGGTAGTCCTGGCGGAAACAGCGGTCGAGGCTGTCGAGCATCGGCATCTGGCGTAGTAGCAAGGCGGTGTCGGAGTGGACGACGGCGAGGCAGACGCTGTCCATGGCCTGCGTCAGGAGGAAGGTGCGGGCGCCGGAGTCGGGAGATTGTGTCCAGGCTCCTTGCCAGCGGTTGCAGAAGTAGTATCCTATGCCGTCACATATCATTCTTTGGTCGGCCCAAGGCGAGGCGGTGACAATGGCGTGGTTGGCAAGGAGGTGTAGCCTTCGTGCCACGCTGTCGGGCACCCTCATCTCGCTGGTAGACACCTTTACTTTATCTCTTTTCTTGACATACCAGGTGTTCTCGTTGGCCGTGCTGTAGGTCAGCAGGCTTCGGTTGGCAGGTCCCGCCGTTGGAATCTGCAGGCTCAGGGCACTCTCGGCGTAGAAGGAGGGGCGACGCATGTAGAAAAAATCGTAGTTTTTGTGTGTCAGCTTCTCGATGCAGATATGGTCGTAATTCGACGCAAAAGCGTGAGGTTCCAGCCGCTCCTGGCCTTGGGCGAAAAAGGGTACCAGCAATGCCAGTGCCCATAGTGATTTCAGAATGTGTATCATGATGGTACTACTCTTCCGGGGCGAACATGGGGTCCCAGGCGGGGAGCATGATAGGCTTTTGGTCCATCATGGCGCGGATGTTGGCGGGGATGTATTTCTCCTCGAGGACGACGCGGAACATGTACTCGTTGAACCAGTCGTTGGTCATGATGAGGTTGCCCTGGTAGCCGTAGTTGGGGCCCCAGCTGTTCTCGACCATCCATTTGAGGGGTTTGCCGTCCTTGTCGAGGTCAACGGCGCAGAGGGTCATGGCGTGGGAGGAGCCGCTGGCGAAGGTGGCCACGCGCTGTTTCTTGTCCATGCCGAAGGTGGTGCCCATGAGGCTTTCGTAGTCGAAATTGTTCATATCCATGAGGCCGTTGTCGCGGTTGAGGAACTTTCCGACGTCGCAGCTGAAGTACATCATGGTGCTGTCCTTGATGGAGGCGATGCACATGGGGGCGATGTCGGACATGGGGAGGTTGAGGTAGCGCCAGTTCTGTCCGTCGTAGACGTGGCGGTCGTACTGGATTTCATAGACTTTGTAGTATTCGCGTGTGGGGTCGTTCATGACCATGTAGTACTTGGAGAAGTCGGTCTTGGCGAACTTTTCGTAGAACTCCTTGGGGGTGTAGGTGGCGGTCTCGACTATCTCGCCCTTGGCGTTCTTCTGCTGCCAGGAGAACTGAGCGGGGGGCTCGCCCATGGTGAGGGCCAGCATGCGATAGATGGTGGCGAGCATGGTGGTCTTTTTGGCTTGCAGTTGGGCGGCGGAGATGCCTTTCTGGGCGGCCATCTCGCGGAGTTGCAGACCATCCTCGCGGAGTTTGAGTGCTATGAGATTGCTGATGGAGGAGGTGTTGTTGGTGTTGTAGGTCTCGGGCATGACGTCGGCGGGGACGAGGCCGTATTTGTCGATGAGGTTGGCCACGCCTGTGAACTGGCCGCCGTCGCCGATGGGATTCTTGAAGAGCCACTCGACCTCTTGGTCGGTCATGGGTTTCTTGTAGGTGTCGATCATGGCCTGGAGGAAGAGGTTGGATTTCTCGAGCTGGTCGTAGAAGAAGAGGAAGGCCTGAGAGAACTGGAAGTCGGCGGGCAGGTTGTGCTTGCGGATGGCCTGGTTGCGGAGGACGTTCATGCCGGTGAACATCCAGCAGCGGCCGGAGGACTTCTGGTCGGTGACGGCCTTGCTGATGACGCGGTTGGAGAAGTGGGAGTCGAACTTGGTGGCGTTCTCGTAGTTCATGGCCAGCTTGGAGGGAGCGTTGTTGACCATGATGTTGCGGAGGGCCTTGTCGGAGGCCGAGGCGCCGAAGCCCTTCTTCATCTGCTGCATCATCTCGGAGGTGATGCCGCCGTTGTAGGTGGTTTCCACCTGTTTCTTCTTCTGAGCCATGGCGCCGCCGCAAACGAGCAGGGTGCTGAGTGCTAATGCTAAATATCTTTTTGTCATATCGTAATGTAATTATTGGATTTTCTTACAGTGATGCCATCTTTCCTCCACCCTGGTGTAGGGTGAGGTGTATCCTACGTAGTGCTGAAAGTTTTCCGCAACGGTTTTCTCATAGACAACCATGCTCCTGTCCTCGATATCCTGAATGGCGTAGGTTGTGGTCCAGGTGGCTTTCGTACTTTCGGTTGCCATTATTGTTATGACACCCCCGTTGCCGTCAATGGAGTAAGTGAAGTATATAGTGTCGATACCATTATTATCGGGGTCGGAAAACCATTCATCGATAATCATTCCGGTATTATCATCGTTGAAAACGAATTTCATGTTGGAAGCACCGTCCAGCTCATCCATCGTGCCACCGCTACTGTAGTTGTACGATTCGTCCGGACAGCCGGAATAAGCCCAGTAGTAGGCAACTCTTTGCCACGAACCGAGGATGTTTTCACTCCCGTCTTTCGAACAACCGGATAAGCAGAATGCGCCGCCGCATGTGAGCATGGCCGCTAAGGTAAGGATGATGTTCTTTCTTTTCATATCGTTATGCTTTTTAGTGCTCCCAATTGCGCTGCAAAGATACGCATTTCCGCCGACATGACAAAATATTTTTCTTCGTGCCTATGGGCAGGTGCTTGTCCGCCGTGTGCTCTAGTGGCGATGAGAGACCCTTTGCCAAAAGGTTTTCATTTGATAAAAACACAGGTGTCTCCCTATCAACTCCCACCCAAGTCCTACCATGGTGGGAGATGGTAGGGGGATGGTAGGGTAGAGGTGAGGCGATTTTGATATTTTGACCTTTCTTGGAGGGTGGGCAGAGGGTGGTCGGGATGGGGAGTATGAACAGGTGGTGGAAAAATATTTTACAATAATAGAAAAAAAATGTGTAACTTTGCACTCGCAATGAAAAAGATTTGGATACTCATAGCAAAGATAGGCGGATGGAAGTTCATCCTGCCGGAGAAAGGGTCGAGACCCGAGTTGGAACGTTGTGTGTTTGCCACAGCACCCCATACGTCAGTGGCTGATTATTTGGTAGGTACGGCCTATTTGTGGCAGCTCGGCGTCAATGGGCATATATTCATCAAGAAGGAGTTTTTCTGGGGCCCGTTGGGGCCGCTGCTGCGCCATCTGGGAGCCATCAGCATAGATCGCGGGAACCGCAAGAACGATATGGTGGGTGCCGCCGTGAGAGAATTTGCCAAGGGAGGGAGCTTTGCTTTGGCCATCACGCCTGAAGGGACGCGCAAGCCCACGAAGCGGTGGAAACGCGGATTTTGGGAGATAGCCCATCAGGCGGGGGTGCCGATAGTGCCAGCGTACCTCGACTTCGGCAAGCGCGAGGTGCGCATCGGCGAGGCCATCTGGACCACCGACGACCCCGAGGCCGACATACTGAAAATCCGCAGCCTCTACCGCAAGGAGATGGCCAAGCATCCGGAACAATTCATTGAAGTTGACGGCGCGAGCACCGTCCCACAAGACGAAAAATAAGAAAAAAGATAAAATATATGGTTAGAAGAATCTTTGTTGAAAAGAAACCGGCCTTTGCCGTGAAGGCGAAGGAGTTGAAGAACGAGATGAGCGAGTACCTCGGCATCGAGGCCGAGGATGTCCGCGTGCTCATACGCTATGACATTGAGAATGTGAGCGACGAGACCTTTGGCAAAGCCAAGGGCACCGTCTTCAGCGAGCCGCCGGTAGACGACCTCTATGAGGAGGAATTCCCCCACAAGGAGAACGACTACTGCTTCACGGTGGAGTACCTGCCGGGCCAGTTTGACCAGCGAGCGGACAGTGCCGAGCAATGCGTGTGCCTGCTCAACGACGCCGAGCATCCCATCATCAAGAGTGCCACCACGTATGTCATTTCCGGAGTGGAAAGAGGAAAGTGGAAAGAGGAAAGTGAGTGGCAAGAGGCTGTTATGAAGCATTGCGTGAACCCTGTGGACAGCCGGGTGGCCGACGAGGCCAAGCCCGAGACCCTCGAGGACCATTTCGACGAGCCTGCCGACGTCATCGTGTTTGACGGCTTTGCGGCAATGCCCGAGGCCCAGTTGAAAGAACTCTATGGCAGCCTTGGATTGGCTATGACCTTTGCCGACTTCAAGCACATCCAGCGCTACTTCCACGACGAAGAGCATCGCGACCCGACGATGACGGAGATACGCGTGCTTGACACCTACTGGAGCGACCACTGCCGCCACACCACCTTCGCCACCGAGCTGAAGGACGTGAAGTTTGACGACGGCTACTACCGCCCCCTTATCGAAGGCGCCTTCCAGCAGTATCTGAAGGACCACAAGGAACAGTATGTGGGCCGGGACGACAAATATGTATGCCTAATGGACATCGGCACGCTGGCTGCCAAGCGCATCAAGAAGATGGGGCTGCTTGCCGACCAGGAACCCAGCGACGAGATCAACGCCTGCTCCATCGTGGTGCCGGTGGTGATTGACGGCAACGAGGAGGAATGGCTCATCAACTTCAAGAACGAGACCCACAACCACCCGACGGAGATTGAGCCCTTTGGCGGAGCCGCCACCTGCCTGGGAGGCTGCATCCGTGACCCGCTTTCGGGCCGCACCTACGTGTATCAGGCCATGCGAGTGACGGGCGCTGCCGACCCCACGAAGCCGCTCGGCGAGACCTTGCCCGGCAAGCTGCCGCAGCGCAAGATAGTCACCACCGCCGCCCACGGCTACAGCAGCTACGGCAACCAGATTGGCTTGGCCACGGGCTTGGTGAACGAGGTGTATCACCCCAACTATGTGGCCAAACGCATGGAGATTGGCGCCGTCATAGCTGCTGCCCCGCGGCGAGCTGTGAAGCGCCTGACCTCGGATCCCGGCGACATCATCATCCTGCTTGGAGGCCGCACGGGCCGCGACGGTATCGGAGGTGCTACGGGTGCCTCGAAGAGCCATACAACGAAATCGTTGACCACCTGCGGTGCTGAGGTGCAGAAGGGCAATGCCCCCACCGAGCGCAAGATACAGCGCCTGTTCCGCAGGGAGGAGGTCTCCTCGCTGATCAAGAAATGCAACGACTTCGGTGCCGGCGGTGTCAGCGTGGCTATCGGCGAGCTGGCCGACGGACTGCAGATCAACCTGGACAAAGTGCCGAAGAAATATGCCGGCCTTGACGGCACGGAGCTGGCCATCAGCGAGAGTCAGGAGCGAATGGCCGTTGTGGTGGACCCGAAGGATGTGGACATGATGCTGAAATATGCCGACGAGGAGAACCTCGAGGCTACGGTTGTGGCCACCGTCACCAAGGAGCCGCGCATGGTCATCAGCTGGAGAGGCAAGGAGGTGGTCAACCTCAGCCGCCGCTTCATCGACACCAACGGTGCCCACCAAGAGACGACGGTCTCTGTCACTATGCCCATTAAGCCCATTGAGCCCACTCAGCCCAACAACACCAAGGACCTCTGGCTGCAGACCCTCGCCGACCTCAACGTCTGCTCGCAGAAGGGCCTCGTGGAGATGTTTGACAGTTCGATAGGTGCGGGCAGTGTGGTGATGCCCTATGGTGGCAAATACCAGCTCACGCCCACGCAGAGCATGATTGGCAAGCTGCCGCTGCTCGACGGCAAGTGCGACACCGTCACCATCATGAGCTATGGGATGGACCCCTACCAGATGAGCTGGAGCCCGTTCCACGGAGCCGCATACGCTGTGCTGAACAGTGTGGCCAAGGTGGCCGCCGCCGGCGGCGACGCCAGCAAGGTGCGCCTGACCTTCCAGGAATACTTTAAGAAACTGGGCAACGACCCCTACCGCTGGGGCGAGCCTTTCGCCGCCTTGCTGGGTGCCTACAATGCCCAGATGGGCCTCAAGTTGCCTGCCATTGGAGGCAAAGACTCCATGAGCGGCACCTTCAACGACATCGACGTGCCTCCGACGCTGTGCAGCTTCGCCGTAGGCATCAGCGACCTGCAGCATGTCGTTAACCCCGAGTTGAAGAAAGCCGGCCACCGACTGGTGCTGCTGGATGTGAAGCAGGCCGACTACGGCATGCCCGACTATGAGGATGCCCTTGGCCAGTATGCCGCCTTGCGCAAAGCCATCGAGGCCGGGAAAGTGTGCAGCACCTATGTCATAGGATTTGGCGGAATTGTTGAGGCTGTCAGCAAGATGGCCTTCGGAAACAAGCTTGGAGTGAAACTGAGCGGCGTGAAAGCGGAAGAACTCACCGCCAAGAACTACGGCAACATCGTTGTGGAGGTGGCCAGCAGCGAGGGGCTGCCTTTCCGCTGCAAGGAGATAGGCGAGGTTAGCGCCAACGGCATGTTTGAGGTGAACGGAGACCAGGTGAGCGTTGAGGAAGCCCTCGGCGCCTGGCAGAAGACCCTCGAAGGCGTATTCCCCACCCGCACCGCCGGAGCCGACGCCCAGAAAGCCCTCAAGGACGCTGACGGCGTCAAGGACTACAAGGACATCCACCTCTGCTCGCACAAGGTGGCCAAGCCGCATGTCTTCATCCCGGCATTCCCGGGCACCAACTGCGAGTATGACTCGGCCCGCGCCTTCAACCGCGCCGGTGCTGAGAGCGAGATCATCGTCTTCCGCAACCAGAACGGGCAGCAGATCCGCGAGAGTGTGGACGCCTATGTCGAGGCCATCAAGCGCAGCCAGATCGTGATGATACCCGGCGGCTTCAGCGCCGGCGACGAACCCGAAGGCAGCGCCAAATTCATCACCAGCGTATTCCGCAACCCGAGGATTGCCGACGCCGTGATGGAACTCCTCAACAAGCGCGACGGACTGATGCTGGGTATCTGCAACGGATTCCAGGCGCTGGTGAAACTGGGCCTTGTGCCCTACGGCGAGATACGTCCGCAGGCTGCCGACGCCCCCACGCTGACCTTCAACACCATTGGTCGCCACCAGAGCAAGATGGCCTACACGCGCGTAGCCAGCAACCTCAGCCCCTGGCTGCGGAAAGCCGAGCTTGGCGCCACCTACGTCATCCCCATCTCGCACGGCGAAGGCCGCTTTGTGGCACCGCAGGAATGGATAGACCGACTGTTTGCCAACGGACAGGTGGCCACGCAGTATGTGGACCTCGAAGGCAACCCCACGATGGACGAGGAGTACAACATGAACGGCTCGTATATGGCCATTGAGGGTATCACCAGTCCCGACGGGCGCGTGTTTGGCAAGATGGGACACAGCGAGCGCCGCAGCAAGGGCAGCGCCATGAACATCTACGGCAACGACGACCAGCAGATATTCGAGAGCGGCGTGCAATATTTCAAATAAGAAAACGGCGTACGCCAGCTGAAAAGATCGAGGTGGGAGCGTCCCCGAAGGAACTCCTACCTTCTATGGAAAAGAGAGAATAATGGCAAGCAATCCGGATTTTGTACAATATATTGTGGACCAATGTGGAGGAGCGGGCTGCATCGAGGCGAGAAAGATGTTTGGCGACTGGTGCCTCTATTGCAACGGGAAGCCTTTTGGCATGGTGAGTGACAACGGCTTCTATGTGAAGCCCACGGAGGCGGGCAAAACCCTATTGCGAAATGTGGACATGCGACCGCCTTACGAGGGAGCGAAGCCTTATTTCTATATTGAGGATGTGGACGACCACGACTACGTGGCGACCCTAGTGAAGGCCACATGTGCTGCATTGCCGGAACCCAAACCAAAGAAGAAAAAGCAATGACGCAGGACGAGAAATGGATGGCACGATACCAAGAATATGCCAACTTCATCAAGGACAACGGGCGTTGCCCGTCGAAGCATTTTGAGGCAGAACATCAACTGCATTCGTGGTGGAAGAATAACCGCAAGTTGCTGAACGCAGGGAAGATGAAGATGAAACGGCGGGAGATGTTCGAGAAGTTGGTTTTGCTGGCGGAAAGCCATCGACACATCAACCAATATCGGTAAAAAAAAATGAAACTCAAAAATGACCAAATAGCCATCGAGGTCTCTTCCCACGGGGCAGAGCTGCTGAGCCTGCAGAAGGCGGGACGGGAGTACCTGTGGAATGGCGATGGCGCCTACTGGAACCGTCATGCACCGATATTGTTTCCCGCGGTGGGCAAACCGTTTGAGAACACTGTGCGTATCGACGGCAAGGCTCGCACCATGAAACAACATGGCTTTGCCCGCGACAGGGAGTTTGAAGAGGTGGGTTGCGGGAGAATGCGGATGGTTGGCGAAGGCCAACTGGAAGAATACCCCTATCGGTTTGAACTGGAAGTTGCCTATCGCATTGAGGCCAACACGGTGGAGGTTGGCTGGACGGTGAGGAACATGGACAAGCGCGACATGCACTTCCAGATAGGAGCCCATCCGGGATTCATGATGCCCGACTACGATGCCGGCGATGGCGTGCACGGATATGTGCGCTATCTCGACAGCAAGGGGCGTCCCGTAAGCCCTGTGATGGTCTCGGCGTTGGAGGACGGCAACCGGGTGCGGCGCCAGCCTGTTGCCATTCCCGCCAGTATGCCCATAGAAGCCGACACCTTCGCCCACGATGCCCTCATCTTCGAGGAGGGGCAGGTGGCGCAGGCCGTACTGTGCGACAAGGAGGGACGCCCTGTGCTGAGTGTAGGCTGCCCGCAGGCCGAAGCCTTCGGCGTATGGGCCCCGCACAAAGAGGGATGCCCCTTCGTCTGCCTGGAACCCTGGTGCGGAATCTGCGACGAGAAAGGCTTTGCCGGCGACATTGCCGACCGGACCTACATCCACCGGCTGGCTCCCGGCGAGCAATACCGATTCACTTATACCATAAAACTAATACAATAACCCATAGTCATTTAATCATCATGAACGCTACAACTACCCCCGTGCTGCTGCTCACCGGCTACCTTGGCAGCGGCAAGACAACATTGCTCAACCGAATCCTCAATAACCGACGTGGTATCAAGTTCGCCGTTATCGTCAACGACATCGGAGAGGTGAACATCGACGCCGACCTCATCGAGAAGGGAGGCGTAGTGAACCAGAAAGACGACAACCTTGTGGCCCTGCAGAATGGCTGCATCTGCTGCACGCTGAAGATGGACCTCGTGGAGCAACTGCGCGACATCATAGGTCAGCACCGTTTCGACTATATAGTCATCGAGGCTAGCGGCATCTGCGAGCCTGCCCCCATCGCGCAGACCATCTGCTCCATCCCCACGATGGGCCCCGAATACATCAAGGAGGGCATCCCTGTGGTGGACAGCATCGTCACCGTTGTCGACGCATTGCGTATGAAGGACGAGTTTGGCAGCGGCAAGAACCTCCTCAAGCCCGGCTTGGCCGAGGACGACATTGAAAACCTTGTCATCCAGCAGATAGAGTTCTGCAACATCATCCTCCTCAACAAAGCCTCCGAGGTGGCCCCCGACGAGTTGGGACGCATCCGTGAAATCATCCGCGCCATCCAGCCCAAGGCCGAGATCATCGATTGCGACTACTGCGACATCGACCTCGACAAGATACTCAACACCGGCATGTTCGATTTTGACCGAGTGGCCACTTCCGCCGCCTGGATAGACGAGATAGAGGGTCAGCATGACGATGATGACGATGAGGATTGCGTTAATGCGTTAATGCGTGAATGTGGGAGTGCTGACGCAGAAGAGGACCACGAACATCACCATCATCACGACGACGAAGGCGAAGCCGAAGAATACGGCATCGGCACCTTTGTCTACTACCGTCGCGAGCCCATGAACATAGGCCGCTTCGATGAGTTTGTTGCCCGCCATTGGCCTGCCGGCGTCATACGCGCCAAAGGCATCTGCTGGTTCCTTTCGGAACCCGACACCTGCTACCTCTTCGAGCAGGCCGGCAAACAGGTCTCCCTGCGCGACACCGGCCAGTGGTATGCCACCATGCCCGACGACGAACTCCTCGACTTCATGCGCAACAACCCCGGGCTCCAGCGCGACTGGGACGACACCTACGGCGACCGCATGCAGAAGCTCGTCTTCATTGGCCAGCACATGGACCGCGCCGCCATCACCGCCGCCCTCGACGAGTGCCTCTGCAAGACGGGATTCTGATACAATGTTGATCACTAAACACAAAAAACAGCATACCCATGAAACAAAAGAAAGACATCTTGAAAGGCTTGAAGCCGGAACGTGTATGGTACTATTTCGGTGAGATTATGCAGATTCCGCGTCCGTCGAAGCACGAGGAGCGCATTAGCGCCTGGCTCGTCAACTGGGGCAAGGAGCATGGCCTCGAGACTAAGAGCGACAAACTGGGCAACGTGCTCATCCGCAAACCCGCCAGCAAAGGCTATGAGAAGAGCGCCGGTGTTTGCCTCCAGGCCCACATGGACATGGTCTGCGAGAAGAACAGCAGCAAGAAGTTCGACTTCATGAAAGACCCCATCCAGCCCGTGCTGGACGGTGAGTGGCTTACCGCCGACGGCACCACCCTCGGAGCCGACGACGGCATCGGAGTGGCCGCCATCCTTGCCATCCTCGAGGACAAGAAGATTGCCCATCCCGCACTTGAGGCCCTCATCACCGTCGACGAGGAGACTGGCCTCACCGGCGCCAACGGCCTCAGCAAGAGCTGGCTCAAGAGCGAGATACTCCTCAACTTCGACGACGAAGACGAGGGCGAGTACTGCATCGGCTGCGCCGGCGGCATCGACACCACCGCCGAGCTCGACTACAAGCTGGTACCCGCCGTCAAGGTCCACAAGGCTTTTCTCGTCAAGGTAAGCGGTCTGGTGGGTGGCCACAGCGGCGACGACATCAACCGCGGCCGCGCCTGCGCCAACAAGCTGCTCAACCGCATCCTCTGGGAGGGTACCTATAAATATGGTATGCGTCTCGCCACCATCGACGGCGGCAACCTGCGCAACGCCATAGCCCGCGAGGCCGAAGCCCTCGTCACCGTGCCTGAAGACAAGGTGCGCGCCTTCAAGACCATGGTCACCAAGATGGGCAAAGCCATGGTATTCGAGTTCCGCAGCACCGAGCCCGATATGGAGTTCGAACTGCGCGACATCAAAGAGATGCCCAAGAAACTCATCGACAAGGAAACGCAGGAGCGCCTCGTCAACCTCCTCTATGCCTGCGCCCACGGCGTGCTGGCCATGAGCCGCGAGATTGAAAACTTCGTCGAGACCTCCACCAACCTGGCCTCCATCAAAATGAAAGATGGAGTGATTCATATTGCTACCAGCCAGCGCTCCTCCGTCGAGAGTGCCAAGCTGGCCGCCGCCGCCAAGCTGGAGAGCACCTTCCGCCTAGCCGGTTGCCGCGTGAAACACAGCGACGGCTATCCCGGATGGACCCCCAATCCCGACAGCCGTGTGCTGAAGGTGGGCGTCGACGTATACAAGAAGATGTACGGCAAAGAGCCCGTTGTTCGCGCCATCCACGCCGGATTGGAGTGCGGCCTCATCGGCGAGAAGTATCCCAACATGGACATGATCTCCTATGGTCCCACGCTTCGCGGTGTCCATAGTCCCGACGAGCGCATCGAGATCAAGACCGTTGAGATGTTCTGGAACCAGACCCTCGAAATCCTCCGTCGCCTGAAATGATGTGATTGTTCAGGAACGAAAAAAGACAACGGGCGCCATCTTCCGATGGCGCCCGTTGTTGTATGGGAGGTTGGTGGCTAGTTGTTGACGAGGATGAAATGGGGGGCGGTGTCGATAGAGAGGAGACTTTGCTTTTTTCATATTGTATCCCTTTATGCAAGCAAGCTTGCCTACTGTGGGGGGAAGAATTGCTCGCTGCGCTCGCGTTCCTATGGAGGGGGGCTTTACTTAAATCAAAATTGAGCACCGCTATGCGGTTCTTGTTTTTTTATGCCTATACCCTTGCTTGAAAGCAAGCTTTCGCTAGGGTATAGACATAAAAAAGCAGGACTAACGTCCTGCTCAATTTTGATTTAAGTAGCGGGGGAAGGATTCGAACCGACGACCTCCGGGTTATGAGCCCGACGAGCTACCACTGCTCTACCCCGCTATCTGTTAGATTGAGAGTGTCCGGGTTTTTGCTCTTTCTGTCTCTCAAAATCGGGTGCAAAAGTACGAAGATTTTCCCAATCTACCAAATTTTTCTTGCTATTATTTTTCTACAGCTTGATAATTCGTGTTTTATAGACGGTCTGAGGGGCGGTGACAACGATGTTGTAGGCGCCTGCAGGGAAGTTGGCGAGCGATATTTGGGCCTTTCCGCCAACGATGGTTTGCTGTTTGACCACACGTCCGTAGCTGTCGATGACGGTAACTGTAGCATCATATTCGCCGGTGACGGAGAAGTTGACGATGTCGGAAGTGACGGTGGGGCTGACCTGCGTGGTTTCGGCGTCGGCATCCTGGATGCTCACATCGTCGAGCCAGAGGGCGAAGTAGGCAGCGTTTTTGTTGATGAAGATGGTTTGTCCGGGGGAGTAGATGGTGTCGTCGCCGTTGGCTTTGCTGCACCAGCCGATGAACATGCCACCCTCTTTGTCGAAGGTGCATTCGGGGAAGGTGAATCCTGTGGCGGGGCAGTAGCGGATCACCTTGGGTTCGGCGCCCTGGTAGTTGCCGTTGAGGAACACTTGCTTCTGGCTGATGATTTTCAGGTGGTAGTTGAAGATGGTGTCCAGATGGCGCAGGAGGGTGTCCATCTCGACGGGGCGGAGATTGTATTCGTGGAATTGGCGGTAGGACGAGTTGGAGCAGATGGAGTCGTAGTAGTCGACGGTGTCGTAGGTCTCGACCATACCGGGACGGATGCCGAAGATGGCACCTTGGTCTTCGTTGAAGGTGTAGGTGGCGTTGCCGCCGGCGCCGCCGGAACCGGGGGCGAGGTAGTTGATGGTGTAGAAACCATTGCCGTAGCCGTCCCAGCCCCAGTTGAAGTGGTAGCGGCCCTCGATGTCGGAGCCGTCGAGCACGAAGGCGTGTCCGCCGGTGCTGTCGGAGCCGTCATAGTACATGGGCTGTCCCTGGGCGAGGTTCTGGTTGATGAGGGCACACCAGTCGTTATCGTTGTACCTGTCGCGGACGGCATAGAAGATGGTGGAGTCGTATTTGAAGTAGCGTCTTAGGGCGACGGCGGCCTGGTGGGAGTAGGCACCGCTGCCGCCGTCGGCGGAGACACCGTACATCATGTCGACGGCCACACCACAATGGTAGGAGAGGGTGGCCACAGCGTCAACCTGGTAGTCGGCGTTGGAGGAGGAGATGCGTCGGGGCATGTACTGCCAGAGGTAGGTGGTTTGGCCGAAGTTGGCAAACTGGCGGGGGATGCTGTTGCTGTGCCACATGCTGCTGGGCAGGTAGGAGTGTGTGTCCTGGCCGTAGCCGGGGTAGTTCCAATACTTCATGATCTGGGCCATTGCGGTGGCCACACAGCCCACGACGGTGCGTCCATGACGCAAGGAGTCGTAGGGGCAGAATTTGTTGTAGGGGTCGCTCTGGTTCCATTTGGTTTGCAGCATGGCAGGCACGACGACGAGGTCGGAGGAGGAGTCGTCGAGGCTGTCATTGTCGTCGGGGTCGTCGTCGGTCATAACGCCGGCAAGGATCAGTTTGCCCCATTGCTGGAGGATGGATTCGCGCGGGAGAGATTTCTCGTCTTGTAGCAGGGCGACGATCTGGTCGTTGTATCCGTGGAGCCAGTAGGCGAGGTCGCGGTTGAGCGAAGAGGGGAAGGGGTCATCGAAGGAGTAGGCGAGGACGGGCATCACGCGGTCGTCGGCAGGGACGATGACGAATCCCAGGCCGTCCATGTCGAAGATGTAGAGCTGGTCGAGCTCGGGGAAGGGGAGTGCTTTGGGTGTGACGTCGGCGCGGACGCTTGCCGGATGGTGGGCGGCCCAGAAGTTGGCGGCCACACGGCTGGCGAAAGTGACGCTCACCGGATGGGCATAGGCGCTGAGGGTCAGGGAGAAGACTGCGACTATGAGTAGAATGGTCTTTTTCATTTTATCTTTAATAAGGCGTTTTGATATTTTTATTTCTTGAAATTGGCTTTGCCCTCGTTGAGCCAGTCGATGAACTTCTGCACGTCGCGGTCGTACTTGTAGTTTTCTTTGGTGAGCACTTTGCCGTTGGCGTCGATGACCACGTAGTAGGGCTGGGCGTTCATGTTGAACTCGGTCTTTTGGTAGGTGAGGTTGCGCCGGCCGAGGGTTTTGATGACATGTCCTTTGTCGTCGGTGACCCATTCGTCCTCGGGGAGTTCGATGGTGTTGGCGTCGCAATAGAGCGACACCATCACATATTCCTCGTTGAGGATGCGTTTCACCTCGCTGTCGGGCCACACATAGTGTTCCATTTCGCGGCAGTTGGCGCAGGTCTTGCCTGTGAAGTCGACGAAGATGGGCTTGCCCTCTTTGCGTGCATAGGCTTTGGCTTCGTCGAGGTCGAAGAAGACCTCGAATCCCAGCGGGGTATGCTCGGCGAGTTCGGACGCATATTTGCGGTCGTGGGGCAGCCCCTCTTTCACCTTGCCGCCGCCGCCGCCGAATTCGTTGACCACCTTCTGGATGGTGAAGTCCTGGCTCGACATGGGGGGCAGGAAGCCCGAGAGGCCTTTCAGTTCGGCACCCCAGAGACCGGGGACCATATAGACCACGAGGGCCAGGTCGATGATGGCAATCATCAGTCGGCCGGTGCCGATGTGCTCGACGGGGTCGTCGCCTTTGAAGCGCAGTTTGCCCAGCAGGTAGAAGCCCAGCAGGGCGAAGATGACAATCCAAAGGGCGAGATAGATGTCGCGCGGCAGGAGGCCCCAGTCGCAGTAGAGGTCGGCCTGCTGGAGGAATTTGAGTCCGAAGGCCAGTTCGAGGAAGGCGAAGACCACCTTGACGGTGTTGAGCCAGCCGCCGCTCTTCATGTTCTTGAGGAACTGCGGGAACATGGCCAGCAGGGTGAAGGGGGCTGCGAAGCCGATGCCGAAGCCCAGCATGGTGACCAGGCTGACCCAGCGGTCGGTAGAACTGGTGGTGAGACCCACCAGGGCGGCGCCGAGGATGGGGCCTGTGCAGGAGAAGGATACCAGCACGGTGGTGAGCGCGATGAAGAAGGGGGCCAGGAAGCCGCCTTTGTCGGCCTGCTCGTCGCTGCTGTTGATCCACTTCTCGGGCATCTTGATTTCGAAGAGGCCGAAGAAACTCAGGGCGAAGATGAAGAAGATGACGAAGAAGATGAGGTTGGGGATCCAGTGGGTGCCCAGCGTGTAGAGCGATTCGGGACCGAGGATGAGGGCCAGGATGGCGCCCAGCACGGCAAAGAGGAAGACGATGCTGAAGCCGAAGAACCAGGCTTGGCGGCGGCCTTTGCGCTTGTTCTCGGCGCCACGCATGAAGAAGTTCACCGTCATCGGTATCATGGGGAACACACAGGGGGTGAACATGGTGAGGATGCCGCCACCCAGGGCGATGAGGAATATCATCAGCATGTTTTGGCTGTTCTCCTCGGCAGGAGCTTCTGCGGCGTCGGCCTTGGAGGGGGTATCGGCGACAGGTGCGGCTGCGGCAAGGGTGTCGGGCACCTCGGTGGAGTCTGTTGCTTCGGCAACTTCAGTCTCCTCGGGTTGGGCTGCCGCATCGGCCTGCTGGGCGGCGCCTTTCACCTTGAAGACCATATCGTGGTCCTCGGGGGCGATGCAGGAGCCGTCGTTGCAGAGCTGGTAGCTCAGCAAACCTTTCACGGTGAAGTCCTTGTCGGAGAGGCGTTTGATTTTCTGGCGGAAGACCACCGTGCCCTCAAACGATTTGACCACACAGCCGAACAGGGGGTCCATCTCCTCGTGGGGCTTGGGTTCGACGACCTTGCCCACCAGGGTGTAGTCGCTGCTGGGGGTGAACTCGAAGACTGTGGGCAGGGGGCCGTTCTCGTCGGTGTACTGCGAGTACATGTGCCAGCCGTTGTCGAGCTTGACGGTGATCACCAGCTCGGCCTCTGTGGCCGAGGTCTCTTTCACGGAGAAGCTGCGCTTGGCGGGATCGAGTTGCTGAGCGGTCACCCCGAAGGTTGCCAGAAGGCAAAGGATAATGATTATAGTGCGTTTCATTGGATGGTGTTATTTCAGATTGAATTTGATCTTTTTCTCGCCGCGGACGGTCTTCACCGACACGGTGTACATGCCTTTGGGCATGCGGTTGATTTTGATGCGCTGGTTGTTGGTGTAGTTCTCGGCGGTTTTCACAACCTTGCCGTCTTTGTTGATGAAGGTGACGGTGGCCGAGGGACTCTCGAACGAGATGGTGACGTAGCCGTCCTCCAGGTGGGGGTTGATGCGCACTCGCTCGTCGCTGGGGCCGACGTTGGCAGGCTCGTTGTCTCTGTCGTTTTCGCGGCTGCTGGTGCGGGTATTGTTGGAGGGGTTGTCGTTGGAGGCCACTTCGCGTGTCGGCATGTGGAAGCCGCTAAGTTTGGCCAGCCCTTTGGCATCGTTGCCAAACCACACGGTACCGTGACCGTCGCAAGCCACCTTGTAGATGTTGCCGGCGGGGATGAGGCTGTTCTTCGAGGTGAAGGTCACCCAGTTGTCCACACCGTCGAATACTGCTGCACCGTTGTTGGTGGCAATCCAGAGCAGTCCGTTCTCGTCGATGGATATGTCGTTCACCTGGTCGCTGGGCAGGGGGCTGTTGCGCGTGCTCCATACGGTCCAGTGCTGACCGTCGTAGCGTGCCAGGCCGCCGAGGGTGCCGAACCATTTGACGTTGTCCTTGTCGATGACAATGGCGGGAACGATGTCGTCGGGCAGGCCCGAATTGGCGGAGGTGTAGCTTGTCCAGCGGGTGCCGTTGAAGACGCTGATGCCGGCGTTGGTGGTGATCCACTTGCGGTTGGCGCGGTCGACCGCCAGGTCGAGCACGAAGTCGCTCAGCAGGCCGCAATCGTCGGGTGTGTATTTGTCCCAGTCGTTGCCGTCGTAGCTGACGAGGCCGCCCAGGGTCACGCCGATCCAGGTCACGCCGTCCTGGTCGATGACGATCTCCTTGACGAATTTCATCTTCAGCCGGCGAGTGACGTCGGTGTGCTCGGTCCAGGTGGTGCCGTCCCACTCAATGACGCCGTGATCGTCGGTGCCAATCCAGAGGATGCCGCGGGCGTCGATCATCAGGCAGTTGACCGACTGGTCCTTCAGTTTCTCGTTGAACATGGAGTAGTCCATCCACGAGGCGCCTTTCAGTCGGCAGAGGCCTTGGTAGGTGCCGGCCCACACGCCTTTGGCGTCGGCGGCGATGGCCGAGATGTTGTTGCCGCAGATGTCGCTTGAGCGGGTGTCGTAGACTTCCCATTTGCCGTTTTGGGCGCTGGCTGTCAGACCTGCGAGCAGCAGCATGATGGTTGCAAGGGTATGTTTCATGGTATTCATTTTCTTTCTTCAGGTTTTATGTTTCTCTTTCTTGGCGGCAGGAAAGAGTATGTTGTTCAGGATGAGTCGGTAGCCCGGCGAGTTGGGGTAGAGCGAGAGGTCGGTGGGAGGGTCGCCGATGAAGTGGCGGTAGTCCTCGGGGTCGTGGCCGCCGAGGAAGGTCCATGTGCCCTTGCCGTAGTCGCCGTGCAGGTAGCGCACCTCGCCGAGTTCTTTGTTCTCGGCAAGGATGATGCAGCTGGTCTTCACCAGGTTGCTGCGGAAGGCTGTGGTCTGTCCCATGAAGCCGTGCACCACCCGTGTGTGGTTCTGCGTCAGCATGGTGGGTATCCAGTCCCATTTGGCCGAGAAGTCGAAGAGCACGAAGAAGTCGTTCTTCTCGTTCACCGTTTTGGCGCGTGTGCGGTCGTCGATGTCGATGGTTGAAATCTCGTATTCCGAGGGGTTGGTGCTGATGCGGAAGTCTTTGAAGGCGAAGCATTTGTTGTAATCCAGCAGCTCCTGGGCGTTGGGCTGCATGGGGTCGCCGTCGAACATCACGTCGCAGATGTCCACCCCGTCGGCCGCAAGGGCCACATCGTAGCTGTCCGGCGCCGAGCACATGGCGAAGAGGAATCCTCCGCCCATGACGAAGTCGCGTATCTTCTTCGCCACCGCCAGTTTCAGCAGGCTCACCTTGCTGTAGCCCAGTTTGCTGGCTGTGGCCTCTTGCTGGCGCACGTCCTCGATGTA
Organism: uncultured Bacteroidota bacterium; assembly: GCA_902775135.1. Classification (GTDB taxonomy): domain Bacteria; phylum Bacteroidota; class Bacteroidia; order Bacteroidales; family P3; genus Colimorpha. Next base: position 33,323 of record CACYKY010000021.1, read on the forward strand.
CCATTGCTGGTTGCGGTAGTTGCCCCAGAATTTGCCGTATTGGCCTGTGAAGTCCTCGTGGTGCAGGTGCAGCCAGTCGTAGGTGGGCAGCACCCCGTTCATCACCTCCTCGTCGTACACCACGTCGTAGGGGATTTCGGCATAGGTGAGCACGAGGGTTACGGCGTCGTCCCACGGCAGCTTGTTCTTGGGGGAGTAGACGGCAATCTTCGGGGCTTTCTGCAGTTTGACGGCATCCATGTTCACCGCCGGGTCGGCGATGTGGCTCAGGATGGCGCTGCTCTGTCCGTCGGCGATGACTTCGCAGGTGACGCCGCGCAGCTTGCACTCGCGCTCAATGGCGTCGGCGTATTTCATCATGAAAGTGCCGCCGCGATAGTTGAGCAGCCAGGTCACCTCCACGTCGCGCTCCAGGCTCCAATAGGCTACGCCATAGGCCTTGAGGTGGTTCTTCTGCACCTCGTCCATGGGCAATAATATATAACTCGCATGCGCGTGCGCGATAAAAAAAAGACAACACAGCCACGCCACCCCCTTCTTCAGCAGGGTGTCCGCAAAACCTGTATGCCGTCTTTTAATTTTCAATTCTCAATTATGTTGGTGCGGATAGGGGGGCTCGAACCCCCACTCCTTTCGGAACAAGATCCTAAGTCTTGCGCGGCTACCAATTACGCCATATCCGCAATCGTGGTACTCATATGTTTCCCAGCGATACCGCAAAGACGCCGAAAGCGAAGAGCAGCAAGGGAATGATCACCAGCGACGCAACGGCATTGGATGCCGTCTGTCGGGGCTGTGTGTATGGGTTATTGTGCTGATATTCTTCCATATACGTTATATTTGCCTTTTCGGTATGCGAGTGCAAAGATACACATTTTTTTGTATTGTCGGCGGAAATTATGACTTTTTATTAGCCTTGCGCGCCATTTCGAACAGCGCCTCGGGCAGGTGACAGTATCCGTCGGGGTGCTTGTCGAGGTAGTCCTGATGGTATTCGGTGGCCGGAGTGAAGGTCTCCAGGGGCTCCACCTCCACCGTCAAAGGGCTGCTGTATCCATGCTGCACCTCGCGGTACACGTCGTCGATGGTGCCGTAGTCCTCGGGGTCGATGTAGTAGATGCCTGTGCGATAGCGTGTTCCCTCGTCCTCCCCTTGGCGGTTGAGTGACGTGGGCTCTATGCAGAGGAAATACAGTTCCACCAACTTTCGCAGCGGCAGCACATCGGGGTCATACACCACGCGCACCGTCTCTGCGTAGCCCGTGCGGTCGGTATACACCTGTTCGTATGTGGGCTTGTCCACCACGATGCCTCCGGGGCCACTGCGCTGTTTGTCAGCGGTATTGCCGTTGGCGAAGCCCGTCTGCGTCTCCAGTACGCCGTTGATTTGTTTCAAATAGTGCTGCGTGCCCCAAAAGCATCCGCCAGCTAGGAATATCGTTTTCGTCATACAGTTATTAACTCAAAACGGCACAATATAGTATATCGTCCCGAAAAAAAAAGAATTACGTAGTCTCATTGCACCACCACCTTCCTGACCGTCGTGGCCGCGGGCGTGGTGAGGCGGAGAAGGTAGGGACCGGCGGCGAGGCGGCTGACGTCGAGCGTGGCCGTGGCTCGGAAGTCGACAGCCATCACCTCGCGCCCGCCGAGGTCCGTCAGGACGGCGCGGACGGGACTGTCGTCACCGGCCTCCAGGACAAGGCAGTCCCTGGCGGGATTGGGAAACACCTCCACGCGCAGGTCGGCATCGGCGCCGCTCACCCCAGTGATCAAATTGCGGAAGCCGAATTGTAAAACCCCGGGGTTGAGCAGGGTGGAGTCGT
>CACYKY010000022.1 GCA_902775135.1 uncultured Bacteroidota bacterium
TGAGTGTTCACCTCTTCCCATTCCGAACAGAGAAGTTAAGCCTCACATCGCCGATGATACTGCACTTGTTTGTGGAAAAGTAGGTCGCCGCCAATCTTTCGAAGGAGTTCCATTTCGGGACTCCTTTTTTTATTCCCCTTTTATACAATAATAATTAAGCTGTTGCGTTATATAAACATATGACGAATATGTGGGTATCTTTGACATACACACTTATGAGATGACGATGGGTGACTTGCCGGTGCAGGCGCAACGGCTTGTTAAGGAATGGTTGCAGACCAATGGCCCTGCCCTGATTGAGATGTGGAACACTCAGATAATAAAACAACTTCCTCCGATGAAATGAACACGCTACCTCGCATAAAAACGGTTGTGCCGATGGACGGTTACAAGCTCTCCGTACTGTTTGATGACGGACGGAAGGTGGTGTACAACGTCGCGGAGGACATTGATACTATCGGAGCTTTCGGCGACCTGAAGACCGTAGAGGGCTTGTGGCCGCAGGTGCAGATAGACAAGAGCCGCACGGTGGTCTATTGGAATGACTGGATAGACTTGCCGTCAGATACTCTATATGAATATGGACGATGAAAATAAAGGGTGTCTCGGTGGTGCAATGAACCCCGAAAGTTTTTTGTCCAACTTTCGGGGTTCATTACATTTCGGGACTCCTTTTTTTATATCTGTCGAAGAATATAATAAGCAAGTTCTTTCTTCGTTATTGATATTATATGAAAGAACTTATACTGATAGAGGGCCTTTCGAAGGATGAACTTTTCACGGTTATACAGGCGGTGGTTAAGGATTTGTTGTTTTTCGAAAATATTTTCGAAAATGAAACCGTTACATCTCTGAAGGTGATGGAAGGCGACCGCGCCAACCAGTATGTTGTCCGGCCCAACCGTCTCTGTGGCGGTTGGGATTTCCACGGTCTCTGCGATCTTTTCAAGTCGGAGCTCTCATCACATAAGGGTGTCGTTGCCAAGGCGTGGTTTCAGCTGCCTGATGATGAGTCTATGTCAATACTCCCTCGTGGCAAGTATTATTATGATTTGAGCGACTCGTCGACCGATGAGATTTTTGCCGTTGCCCAATCGGGCACTCGCTATGGTTTTGTAGTAATCGATGATGAAGGGGGTGCTGAACTAATGGAGATTGAGCCTCAGGGAAGGTCCACATACGAGCCTCGTCCTATGTTGCAGTTGCGCCCTATGGCAGATGGCTTTTTTGAGGTGGAGAAACTTACTTTTTGGCAGAGAATAAAGAAACGCCATGCTGGATTTATGGGCAGTCATTCTTCCTTAGGGGTGGGTTTATGGAGTATTCTTTTGATTGTTGTCTTCTTCTTTTTTATTGTTGTCTGTGCCACTGGCTTGTGGGACTTCAGCGAGACTGTTTTGCCGTTTACGCTGCCCATGTGGGTTGTCTTGCTTGTCTTGGGAGTGGTTGGCGCTGTCGTTGGTCTTGCACTACTGAAGAAGTATTTCGATGGCTGGTGGGGTCCCGTTTTTTTTGGTATTATGTCCTCAGCGATTGGCTTGGGACTATTGATGACAGCCGTTTTCTCTGTCAATGTATGGCTGGGGAGTGATGAACAAGAGGTTGGACGAGGTGTTGTGCGAGAGCATTACCTTGCAGGCCGCCGAAAGGACGTTAACCAGTATTCAGTATGGGTTGAAGAGCCAGTGAAGGGGTATATCTACATTGCTACGGGCGACGACGGTTCGTTCGGGCCTGGCGATACGGTTGCCGTTCCAATGACAAAAGGTTTTTTCGGAATGTATCATGCCGATGCCATTACACAATATAATATATGTAATGACGTTATGAAATAAAAAAAACACGTTGCAATGAATAAAGTCAGGAAGGTTGTTCTTGTTACCGGAGCCAGCAGTGGCATTGGTTTCGACGCGGCACAGGCGCTTGCTGCCCGAGGCCACAAGGTCTATGCCGCCGCGAGGCGTGTGGAAAAGATGGAGCCGCTGAAGGCAAAGGGTATCGAGGTATTACGGATGGATGTGACCGATGAGGCCTCGATGGCAGAGGGCGTGGAGTCCATTTTGAAAAATGAAGGTAGAATTGACGTCCTTGTCAATAATGCGGGCTATGGCTTCTTTGGTGCCATCGAGACGGTGCCTATGGAGGAGGCGCGCCGCCAGTTGGAGGTGAATGTCTTCGGGTTGGCTCGTCTCTGCCAGCTGGTGCTGCCGACGATGCGAAAGCAGGGTGGGGGGCGTATTGTCAATACCTCTTCTATAGCAGGTCGTTCGGTGTTTTATTTTGGCGGATGGTATCATGTGTCGAAGTATTCGGTGGAGGCTTTCAGCGACGCCCTGCGTATGGAGATGAAGCCATTCGGCATAGATGTTTCTATGATTGAGCCCGGTGCCATCAAGACGGATTGGGGGCTCATTGCCGCCGACCACCTTCGCGATTCGTCGGAGGGTACACCTTACGAGCACGATGCCGGCAATTGGAGCAATACCATGCGTCACTTCTATGAGTCCAATCTTCTTTCCAAACCATCTGTCATCACCCGTCAGATTCTTCGCGCGGTAGAGAGCCGCCGTCCCAAAGCACGCTACCGCAAGGGGCGCCTTTCGGGAGCCATTATCTTCTTCCATTGGCTGTTGCCCGCCCGCTGGTGGGATGGTTTGATGCGTGGCGCTGCAAAAATGAATTTCGCAAAATGAAAAAAAGTGTATATTTGCATTATCGTTTGATGAAAGATAATTTGTTTAATAATTTAAAATTTAGTTTGTTATGAAAAAACTTCTATTAATGGCTTTTGTTTCGGTAGCTATGCTGGCCGCTGTTTCGTGTTCCAAGGACGACGAGAAGGAAACCGCCTCTCTTGTCGGCACCGAATGGGAGTGCAGTGAGAGCTTCACGGTGATGACCATAGAGGCCTCGTTCTCTGCCAATGTGGCTTTCAACACGGAGACCATGTGCACTTTCAGCGGCAACATCAATGCCGGCGCGCTCCTCAATCAGGATATGCCCTCCCGTGAGACTGCCTATACATTCGACGGAAAGAAAGTACGCTTCTCTGTCGAGGAGCTGAATTCGCTACTGGGCACCGACGAGATTGTTTTGGATTACGACGACAACCTTCGCACCATGTCGTTCACCCTTCCCAGCGAGGCCTCAAGCCTTCTTGGCTTCGACAAGCTGGTGTTCCATCGGGTGAAGTAAGTTGGAAGACAGCTAATGAAAAAAAGACTGGCGTGAGCAATTTTGCGCCAGTCTTTTTTTATTTTTGATGTTTTTTTTATCGCTGCTTAGGGAATTGGGGAGTGGCTTTGAGGAAGGCTTGGTAGTCCTTCATCAGGCTGGAATACATTTCTTTGCGGCTGTAAACGTTGTAGTTGGGGTGATACTGTTTGACGGCAAGGACGTTGCTTTGGGGTGAAAACCAGCAGTGGTCGTTGACCTGTTCGAGGTCGGTGTAGACGTGGCGCTGGAGGAAATCGATCATGATACCTTGTCCGCCGATGCAAAGGATGATGTCGGCGGAGTACATGGTGATTTGTTCCTTGAGGAGGTCGGCGTAGTTCTCCAAGTAGCGCTGCAGGACGGTGTTGCTAGCGGCGCGGCTATCGGGCTGCTTCTTGCAGTTGACGCGGGCGATGGGTGCGTTTTCATAGAACCCCTGTAGACGAGTGGGGTTGTCGGCACGCGAGAAGGAGATGACTTTGCGGTCGGGTATGGTCAGGAGGCCGTAGGCCCAAAGCTCGAGGTTGGGGAAGAAGCGCAGCGCTGTGCGGTTGGTGAGATGGGGAGTGGGGACGCGACCTGTCTCGCTGCGGATGTCCCAGCAGTCTTCGTCGTAGAGCTCTTTGGAGAGCACGAGGAGGCGCATGCCGGCATCGTCCCAGAGCTGCTGCTCATTGGCGGGGCGGTGAGCCTGGTTGACGCCGTCGAACCACAGTTCGCCCCGGTAGAGCAGGCCGTCCTTGGTGATGATGTCGGGGTCGTGCATCTTGCGAGCCCGTTGTGCCCATTTGGCAAAAAGCTTCTCTTCATGATCGCGATAGGTCATAGCGCAAAAGGTTTTTTGTGTTGTTTTTCTGCCTGCAAAATTACGAATTGTTTTCGAGATGACAAAATAAAATATAATATAAATCGTTTTTGACTATAAATTGTGAACCCGACGGAATGAAAAAACGACTCCTCTTGCTGTGTCTTTTGGCCTTTGCGGGGCCTTGGACGGTGGCCCACGGACAGTGGACTGGGGGCCTCTCGGCCGGTCTGGCGCTGCCTGCCGGAGCCAGCGACAATGCTCCCGAGCTGAGCACCGCCATGACTGCGGGGCTGCATGTGCAGTACCTGTTGGGGCGAACGCCTGTATACCTTACGGCTATGGTCGACGGAGTGCACTGGCTCAGCACCGAGGACCCCGACCATCTGGCCGTGCCCTTGGACGAGAAGATGTACACCAACCGCTTCCTTTTCTTCCCTTTCACGGTGGGTGTGGGCTACTTCGGCGGCCTGGGCCACGGGATGGCATTCGACATCTATGCCGCTGCCGGAGGCTATTGGCGCAATATCATCTGCCGCCAGATGTCGGCCCCCGGCGTGATGGACGGCATGAACGAGAGTGGATGGGGTTTTGCCTGCAAAGTGGGGGCCGACATCTATATCAACAAGCATTTCAGACTTGGTGTGAGTTACCTCATGCTGGGTAACCCCTCCGCCACGGGTGGCGAGCCGTTGCCTGCAGAAGCGGACATTATAGGCTACGGCAGTTTCCTCACGGGCCCCGACAACGACATCCCCATTACCGTCCGCCGATCGCAGCCCAGCCTGAGCCGTTACGGGCAGGGGTTCCTCTTATTCACCCTAGGGTACTGTCTGTATTAAGGTGGGTTAACCCACCTTATATTTTTTTTTACTTTCCCAGCATGGCTTCCACCTCCTCGCGGTGTTCGAAGAGGGTGCATCCGCCCGTGTGGTCCCATCCGAGGGCTTTTGCGGCGCGGATTTTGGAGAAGAGGGGAGACTTGAGGGCTTCCTTGAGACCGAGCTGGGCCACGTTGCTGTCGCTGAAGGGCGAGAAAGGACAGGGTTCGGCGGCACCGTCGGGGCCGATGTGGAAGAATCCGCGACCGGCGGCCAGGCATCCGTCGAGGGCTTTCTCGTCGCCGGGGAAGGAGAGGAATATCATCTCCTTGAATTCCTCACGACGCTGTTCGAGGAGGGACTCCATCTCGGCGACTTCGTTGTCGGTGAAGGCCAGATGCTGAGTGCTTTCGTCGAAGGGCACATACTCCACATAGAACACCAGTCGGCATCCGAGGGAGGCGAGGTGGCGGAGGTAGTCGGGCGAGGTGACGGCGCGGTAGTTTTCTGTGGTCACCGTGATGGAGGTGCCGAAGAAGAGGTGCTCTTTGTGTAGCATCTCCATGGAGAGGAGAGCGCGCTGGTACACCCCCTGGCCGCGACGGTTGTCGGTGGCTGTGGCGTCGCCTTCGAGGCTGACGATGGGCACGATGTTGAGGTGGTGCTTGAAGAAGTCTATGTACTGCGGTCCGATGAGTGTGGCGTTGGTGAAGACGGGGAAGATGATGTCGTCGACGGAGGCTATCTTCTCCAGCAGGTCGCGACGTGTGAGGGGTTCGCCGCCGGTGAGGAGACAGAAGTTGACGCCGAGGGCAGCGGCATCGCGGAAGATGGAGTGCCATTGGTCGGCGGAGAGGGATTCCTTCTGGGGTGCGCCGGGGTCGGCGGCGATGCCGTTGTTGCGGGCGTAGCAACCTTTGCATTGGAGGTTGCATGCGGTGGCAATGCTGGCGATGAGGAAGGGAGGCACCTCGAGACCTTCGTCGGTGAGGAGGCGCTTGCGTCGGCGTTCGGACTGCGAGAAAAGTTTCTGCATGCGGGCCACGAAGCGAGCTTCGTGGGGGGTGGAGAGCACGTTGAGGTAGGCGTGGGCCATGATGTTGCGGATGCTCTCGGACATATAGGAAGCCAGGTCAATCATTGCTTTTCAGGGTGTTGATGATGGTGTCGAGGGTGGAGACCAAGGTGCGTGCGTCGTTTTCGCAGAGGGAGGAGTGGGAAAGGGCGCCGGTCATGCATGAGGGGATGTCCTTGGCCTGCTCCTGGAGGCGGATGCCCTTCTTGGTGAGCGATACGAGGGTTTGTCGACCGTCGACGACACCTTTGCTTCGGGAAACCAACCCCTCCTTCTCCATACGTTGCAGGAGGGGTGTGATGGTGTTGCTTTCGAGCTCCAGGCGGTGGGAGATGTCGGATACCAGCAGGTTGTCTTTCTCCCAAAGGACGAGGAGCACCAGGTACTGGGGGTAGGTGATGCCCAGCGGCTCAAGCAGGGGGCGGTAGGCCTGAGTGATGAGCCGCGAGGCGGTGTAGAGGCGGAAGCAGACCTGGTTGTCGAGTTTCAGTTGGGGATACATCTGTTAGAGGATGTTTTCGATGTCTTTCTCGATATCTTTAGGTTCAACGGTGGGGGCGTAGCGGAGGACGGTCTTGCCGTCGGGAGCGACGAGGAACTTGGTGAAGTTCCAGAGGATGTCGCTGTCCTTGGTGGCGCTCTTGCTGAGTTTTTTCAGCATGGCATGGGTGGCTTTGGCCTTGATGCCCTTGTATTCTTCGGTGGGAGCCTGAGCCTTGAGGAAGGAGAATACGGGGTGCTCGTCGGGACCGTTGACATCGGTCTTCTTGGTGATTTGGAAGGTGACGCCGTAGTTGACGCGGCAGAACTCCTGGATCTCGCCGTCGGAGCCGGGGTCTTGTTCGGCGAACTGGTTGCAGGGGAAGCCGATCATGACGAGGCCGCGGTCGCGGTATTTCTCATTGAGGGCTTCGAGGCCGTCGAATTGGGGAGTGAAGCCGCACTTGCTGGCGGTGTTGATGATGAGCATGGGTTTGCCTTCAAACTGGCGGAAATCGATTTCCTTACCGTTGGATGCGATGGCTTTGTACTCGTAGATAGAACTTTTAATTTCCATAATGACAATGTTTTATTTGTTATTAATTTAAATCGTTCACGATGCAAATATACGAATGATTCCGATATTACAATGCATAAATCGCAAAATTATAGTTTTTTAACATTTTAATCGTGTACGATATAATCATTAGGAATTATAATCTGATTCAGCGGTGCCCGGTTCCCCTTACGGGGTGCTTTGCCGTTTGCTCCACTTCGGTCGCAGGCCGTTCGCATCCGCTCAGGCAGGGAGACAAAGGGGAGGGGAACGCCACAAATTGTGTAGGATCAAAGAGTCTGTATTATATGTTGATGGCATCAATTAGTCATTGCTTTCTTTCACTTGGACGGGAAGCCATTCCCCTGTCCTATTTTTTATTAGGTAAAAGCATAGATACTCTAGATTATAATAGAATGCGTCACGAATATAGACGATATGGTGATTATAATTTTTTTCTTTTTTTTTACTATCCAAATGCCATTGACCATATGGACTTACCCCATATATTTGTATTGATGTATCACAAACAGAGATTCCTAGAACGCTACTTTCGGCATAATGATGAATAGTTGAATCTTCCCACTTACATAGTAAATCCCCATTTTCGTTGTATATGTCTACTAACTGATTGGTATTTCCTCTAATACTATCATATAATTCATACGATTTCAGAATCTCATGTTTTGTGGTTGCTGAGCTGGTAAATATATAGGTACTATCATTAACATGAGTCCATCTTCCATAAGAGAGTGTGGTTATATAACCACCTCTGTTGTCCAATTGCACGTGACTTGAATAATAAAAAGTCCCATCGGTATTTTTTATTATTTGCCCCCAATGGTCAGTAACATAAATCGTGTCTTGCGCAAAACCCGGATTGTACAGGTTAACCAGCATCAAGACAATTATTTCTATGCTATTTTTTATTGTTATATGTTTTGCCTTCATATCTATAAATAGTGTTGCTGCTTACAGGAAGACCATGTATCATTTCCGCGTCAATGCGATGAGATTTGTTACCTGGTGAAAACAAAGGGGTAAGACCGCACAATTTTCGTGCGGTTTACCCCTTTGATTTTATATACTTTTCGATTCAATTAGCGGTTGTTTTTGTCTATTATTCTTCGTTTGGACGGGTAACTTTATTCTATCATTTGGAAATTGATGGTGTTACCTCATAAACCATCAAGGATTTCGCCGATGCAATAAATTTATCAACCTCGTCCTCTAAAATATTAAACAATAGTATAGTACAATAACCTTTGTGTACTACAATTGTTTTCCTGTTTATACCAAAACTGTCATCCATATTTAAGATGGCATCGAAATACTTGTTCAAGGGTTTAGGTGTGTCCCACCAATGTGGTTCATACAAAGGTGTTCGCGCAGCGTGTTTATTGACAAAATCATACAGAACCTGCTGTGATGGAACAGGAGGCAAAGCGTGTAACTCATTATCTGTTGAGTCTTTGTCCATATAGATTATCAGAAACTGATCATTCTCGAATAAAAAGGAGTGTACAATAACATCCGAAATTTCAACAATGGTTCTCTCATGGTCAATGTAATTGTTATATGGCATGCAAAAAGAAATGATAGGTGGCACCACCATTTGTCCGGGTTCTATTGATGTACTGCTGGTAAAGCACCCAGGATACTGGACATCGTAATAGACATCGCTATTTCTAGTATCCATACAACGAATCAAAAGATAATGTTCTGTGCTTTCTACTGTGTCGCAATAAACAGTATCCTGTCCATGGGTGATACTGGTTGAAAGGATTACAAGAACTTGTAAAATGATTGATTTGAAAGAGAAAGGTAATTTAAAATGCATTTATTTACCTGATTTAATTTTTTTAACTGTTTTTTTGAAGTCATTATATGAAATACTATTTCCTATTCTTCCTTTGGAATCGTAGAAACTGATATACCTTTCGTAATGGAAACTTGTTTTTTTCGTAGATTCACTATTGGTAAATGTCCTTCCGATAGAACCAGCATCCAAACTTCTTCTTGTATAACCTAAAATAATTCCAAACTTACTGCCTATGCCAACCATGTCTTTATCTTCCGAAGGTGTAGTATTACTCATGACATCATTTGGTCTCCTCATAAGATCCCTTTTGCTATGTGTATGCACATTATACTGCCAATCATTAGCATCGAACAAGGCTTCCGAGACATGTTTCTCGTCTCCATATTGCCGTTCTGTTGGTGACCCATCTCCCCTGATTGCATAATAGCATTCATCGCCGTTTTGGTCAGAATAGTCATACATTTCATCTAAATAACCAATATTAAGTGTTGCCAAATCAAATGAATGAACTCCTCTTGCTTTAAACTCTTCTTCATCCATTTTAGCTTTGTCTGTCAGAACCATCATATTGACATCATCCCCTCCTGTCTTTGAAAACAGTTGTTTGCCATAGAGATTATAATAGATGGTGTCCATGCCATCTGGATCCACCAGCTTGACAGGGTTCCACGCGCAGTAGGCATATGGTGACATTGACGGATACTTGTCCGCCATCGGGTCAACACTCAGCCACATGGTCATCAGCTCGTGGTCCATGTATCTCGCGCCGAAATAGCCGTACCCGGTCTCTTCGTCGCGTTCTTTGCCGGTGAAAGAACATCTTCTGAAATGCTCTGAAGTGCATTGTGTGTAATCGTTGGGCGACAAATGGCCAGTTGCGCTTTTTGAAGAAAATGTACAAAAAAACGTCCCTTTTATGCAATGATTTTCCAGTGCATAAAAAGAGCGCGTGTTGTTGGCCAATGGGTACATCTTTCTTGTTTTCGGTGCAAAAATACTCATTTTATCTGAATTGCCAAAATAAAAACGTATTTTTACATTCGAGAATAATAACCATCGTTTTGTTAAACATCTGTAGCAATGAATATTAGAATAAAAACCGATTTCAACTTCTCGGTCAGTTCCATCCAGTATACCCCGAACGGGGAGCTGCAAATCATCCTGACCTCCGGTGAAAAACAAACAGGCAGTCGCTATCAATACACGGCCTGTCTCGGCAGCGGGCAAGCCGAGGAGAAGCCTGCCATCAGCCTGCTGGGGTATGCAAGATCCTTTGCCTCGTCCGCCGATGTCAAAACCAAAACCAAAGACTCTTACCGCCTTATGTGCAATCACCTTGAAACCTATGGAGATATTACTATCGACAGGATTACTACCGACTATCTCCAAGACTATATCCAACCATTACAGTTGGTTCGAATAATTGATTTCGCCGTTTGAAAAAAAATGAGTATCTTTGCAGCGTGAAACGACATAAAAGGATACATCTGCACGTAATGGTTAAGGGCTATACCAAGCACTACTATGCCGGCACCGACCTTTGCGCAAGTCGAGAGCAGAGCCAAGCTTGCTTGAGCTATGCCGAGACGAAGCAAAGCGTGCGAAGCAACCGCGTGGCCGCACGTCTCGGCGGGGGTGCCCTGCATCATGTTATTGAAAACGATGGAGAACTCAAGGCAAAGGCTGATTCGCTGTTTGACCAATGCCTCGAACAGGTGAACAGCCGTGTGCTTAATGAGAACGACCTCGAATGCATAATGAGAAATAGATTTGCAAGGGCGGAGTTCGGCTATCGGATTGATGAAACTCCCTACCAGACGAAGGCAGATATTTCGTTTGACCACAGACCATTCAAGGAGATGGCCTATTTGATGGCGGACGATCCGGTTAACGTGGCTGAGAACGATGTGTACTTCTATCATTCCGACCATCTCGGCAGTGCCAGCTGGATAACAGATAGCGCCGGTATCGCCGTTCAGCACCTGCAGTACCTGCCCTACGGCGAGCCATACATCAACCAACATCCCTATGGCTACAGCTACCTGCCCTACGGCGAGCCATACATCAACCAACATCCCTATGGCTACAGCGAGCGCTTCACTTTCACCGGCAAGGAGCGCGATGAGGAAACCGGCTTTGGGTACTTCGGCGCCCGCTATATGGATCACGAGCTGATGACCATGTGGCTCAGCGTCGACCCGATGGCAGACAAGTATCCCAGCATTTCGCCTTATGCGTATTGTGCGTGGAATCCGGTGAGGTTGGTTGATCCGGATGGAAGAGATGTATGGGAGGTCGACAACAAAGGCAATATTATAAGCCATACAAAAAGTGATGATTTTGACCAAATTCATATTATTGATGATGATGGTAGTATTCGTGCGAGTAGTTGTCAGTATGTTTTGGGGACAATCTCAGAATTCCATATCGATAATAGTGATGAAACGGCATTTTCTGTGTGCGGAAAAGATGATGCTGAGGACTTATTTGTGTTCTTTGCTGAGAATTTTACAAAAGATAGTGGACATCCGTTAGAATGGGGTCATGCAGTTTCTGATGATGGGTCAAATTTTGTGGGGACATCGCATAAGGAGGCAGGTTGCAGCCTACAGTATAAATTAATCGGAATTGGATATTCCATTATAGAGAATACCCATAATCATCCAGATGAGAATCCGATGCCCTCTATATTTGCTTTAGATCCAAATAGTCATGGGGACTTGGAAATGGCCAAAAAACATCCAGGTATAACTAACTATGTATATACATCAAAGTATGGATATACAAAATATAATAGTATGGGGGTTCAAGATGAACATTTATTGGAACTATTTTCGGGTGCGGTGACGGATAATCTAAGTAATTGTTATGATAATTTAAAATGGAGAAGTAAATAATGAAAAAAAATTTTTTTTTATTTTTCGTAGCATTGACCCCAATTGCAACTTTCTCTCAGCAGATTGAAATACATGATGAATATCGGGTTCCTATTCAAAAGATATCAGATATGTCATTCTACTCTGCAATTGATACACTGTTGTTTATGGAAAGTGAACAGGGGATTGTGCGTGACTCAACCTGTGCAATCATTGTAAATGTGCATCAAAAAGGATTGATTCAAATGATAAGTTTAAAAAACAATCTTTGTACGGCTATTTGCGAGTCAAAGCAATTAAAGGAAGATGAGAAAATTGTTACGTCATATAAGGGACGTCTTGTGTTTGTAATTTTCTTTGGTATTAATTCCTCGGAATGGGTTAAAGATATGAGAAGGGATTTTTTACTTGTACCATGTTCTAAACAGGAAGCAGATAAGCTAGACGATATTGAGGGATATAACTATTCATGTATTGTCCTTTCAGGAATACATCGTGATAAGAGAATATGGATTGTCGACAAGAGTATTATGGAATATTCAAAATTAGCGGAATAGATTTAAAGAATGGATAACAGAAAGATTCCAGGCAATATGAACAAGAAACAATGGGAACAGACTCTTTCCCAACGTCCTATAAAAAAATAGCAATTGAGTCATCTAGCATATAAAACCGAAGGGGTAAACCGCACGAAAATCGTGCGGTTTACCCTTTCGGTTTTATCGGGAGAGCACCCAATAAGGGTAATCGAGTACCTATGAATAACATTACATTCTACGGGGAGCGCCGCCTGAAACTGACGGGTATCAACAAACAGCAGGATGTCTGCCAAAGGCTGCGAACACCGCAGAATAAGTTAAATGAAGTGAGCAATGCCGACTTTATGGCCACCTATACGCTATTGAACGAGCCCACCCTTTATCCCTCGGCCTACATGGTACTGACCTACAAGGGCTATACCAAGCACTACTATGCAGGCACGGAGCGCGTGGCCGCACGTCTCGGCGGGGGTGGACTGAACGCCCTGCATCATGTTATTGAAAACGATGGAGAACTCAAGGCAAAGGCTGATTCGCTGTTTGACCAATGCTTCGAACAGGTGAACAGCCGTGTGCTTAATGAGAACGACCTCGAATGCATAATGAAAAATAGATTTGCAAGGGAGGAGTTTGGCCATTGGATTGAAAAAACTCCCTACCAGACGAAGGCAGATATTTCGTTTGACCACAGACTATTCAAGGAGATGGCCTATTTGATGGTGGACGATCCGGTTAACGTGGCTGAGCCCGACGTTTACTTCTACCATTCCGACCATCTCGGCAGCGCCAGCTGGATAACAGATAGCGCCGGTATCGCCGTTCAGCACCTGCAGTACCTGCCCTACGGCGAGCCATACATCAACCAACATCCCTATCACCGGCAAAGAGAAAGACGAGGAAACTGGGTATGGTTACTTTGGTGCAAGGTATATGGACCACGAGTTGATGACCATGTGGCTCAGCGTTGACCCGATGGCGGACAAGTACCCGAGTATTAGTCCGTATGCGTATTGTGCGTGGAATCCGATAAGGATTACTGATCCCAACGGGGATAGCTTACGTTTGGACGGGACTGCAGAGCAAAAGCAAATGGTATTAGACTACTTGCACCGGAGCTTTGAAAATTTAACATTTAAATGTGATGATAAAGGATATGTTACATTGAACGAAGAATTATCAACTTTTAGTACTTATTCTGACAAATATATAATAGACATGACAACAAATTCAGATGTCTCTGTAATTATTTTACTTGAGGATGGTGAGGCCGAAAAAAGGGGAATAAATATGCAGCAGGGCAATCCAACCCGATTCGGGGGAACTCATGACTTGCTGCGCGATGATATTGGAAATATCATTCGAGTGGAAGGGTGGCAATATTTAAATATAAATATGCTCGGTAGGATATGTGGCAATGATGACGAGTCAAAAAAATATCCCGGAATAATAATTATGCATGAATTCTCGGAAGGGTTTGAGGGGTGCAAGTTGGCCAGACAATATGAAAGACCATTGAATGATAAAGATTATTTTATGGCTCATGTTAAGGCTAATGACCATTTTTTTGCCAATTTTATTGATGGGCCCAACAACAAAATAAAATTGAGTTCTCCGTACCTTAGATAGCTTTTGTATTATCCATTGTTTATATCATGAATAGATTATTAATTATTGTGGCAACTATTTGGTTTTGTGCCCTTATGACAAATTGTTCTGGTACAGAATTTCTTACCCCTGACAATTGTTACACTTGTGGACATGTCATTTATTGTAACGACGAATATTCAGAAGAAAAATTCGGAAGTAAGAAAAGATTACAGGATTCTTCATTTGCAGAGATGATAAAAAATCATCCGGAATTATCTGCATCGGAAGTAAAAAAAGGTCTCTTCCGTGTTGTTGAGATTTGGAGAGAATTTGACGTTGCAGTGTTTTTCTTAGAGGATCTATCCACCCCCATGGATGTATCAAGAGTCAAGCAAGTTATCTCTTTTATGGATAAGCCGACATATAAAGGTGAATCGTTGAAGGTAGGTAAAGAATATTATTTTGAATTATCACCACTTTATCCGATTAAAATGACGCCTTCATCCGACTGTTTGTATGTAGAGGAATTGTTTTTTGAGAACCGAAGGCTGGTGATACAACTACACAGCGGAGATAACATATATTCATCTGTCAATCTCTATGGAGATAAATATATTCGTAATCCTCATGAGAAAAGTAAAACGGCTCAATAAAAAACAGGTTGAACTGTAGCAAGCCGATTCGACAGGCATCAACAGGGCAATAATACCTACTTTGTCCTTGTCAACCGTTTTTTGACATTGCGACAAGTTATTGTATATCTATCTTAAAGCACAATCAAAAAATACTTTGTCGGTTTGGATTGAGGAAATAAATGTTTTTTTTCATGCGTCTGTGTTGGAATATCGAATTATTTTTGTGAATTTGCAGCAGGAACAGAGGGCGCGGGGGCTCTGTTATCGGATTTTTTTTGTATTTTTGCAGGCATGAAAGTAATAGAGATAGAAAGTTTGGAAGTGCCGGAGGTGGCTGTGTATGCGCACCTTACGGAGGCGCAGCTGCGCAGCAAGGTGGAGCCCGAGAGGGGTGTTTTCATCGTGGAGAGCGAGAAGGTGATCAGGGTGGCGCTGGCCGCGGGCTGGAGGCCGCTGTCGTTTTTGGCGGAGCAGAAGTTTGTGGAGAGTCAGGTGGGGGCGATGTGCGAGGAGTACGGAGTGGGGGAGGATGTGCCGGTGTACACGGGAGGGCGCGAGGTGCTGAGGGTTTTGACGGGCTATGCGCTGACACGCGGTGTGCTGTGCGCGATGCGGCGGCCGTTGCGGATGCCGAGTGTGGAGGAGTTGCTAGGAGAGGGAGTGAGGCGGGTGGCGGTGCTGGACGGGGTGGTGAACTCGGAGAACACGGGAGCCATATTCCGGGCAGCGGCGGCGCTGGGGATGGATGCGGTGTTGCTGACGCGGAGTTGCTGTGATCCGCTGAACCGGAGGGCGTGCAGGGTGAGCATGGGGACGGTGTTCCAGGTGCCGTGGACGTGGATGGAGCGATACGGCGAGCTGAAGGAATGTGGATTCAAGACTGTGGCGCTGGCGCTGACGGAGAACTCGGTGGGTATCGACGATGCGGTGCTACGGGAGCCTGAGCGGCTGGCCATCGTGCTGGGTACGGAGGGCGACGGGCTGAGCGAGGAGGTGCTGAGAAGCTGCGACTATGTGGCGAAGATACCGATGCAGCGGGGTGTGGACTCGCTGAATGTGGCGGCGGCGGCAGCGGTGGCGTTCTTTGTGTTGAGTGAATTGAAAATTGAAAATTGAAAGTGGAGAGGGGAAAATTGAAAATTGAAAATTGAAAACGGTGTGTGGGGTGTTAATAAGTGTTAAAATTGGGGTTGGCCGGTAGTATTTTGGCGAAAAGGGTGTTATATATTATTTAAAAGTTTTTTTTGAAGTCGAACATATTATACTGTTAAAAAATATGAAAAAGAGAATCGATGTTGTTTTGCTGATTGTTCTGGCGATGGTTTGCCTGTGGCCCGCAATGGCCGAGGGACAATGCGACATGGTGGTGAGGGACAGCCTGCCCTTTGTTGAGAATTTCGAGGGGTGGACAGCGGGTGTGAGTGGGCCGTTTGGGTCGTGCTGGACGAGGGTGTGCACGAGTGGAGAGTTTTATTCGGGACCATTTGTGAAGAACCAGTATGAGCTGGTGGGAGGGCAGTCGGTGCAGAACAAGTCGGTTTATTTCAATGTGAGCCCCGGGGACGAGTGGTCGGCGGCACAGGTGGAGTATGTGGCGTTGCCGGAGATGGAGAATGTGAGGGAGTTGACGGTGGATTTCAGGGTGAAGCGGACGAATGCGCATGTAGGGATTGAGGTGGGGGTGATGGAGGGCAGCGACACGGGGACGTTTGTGGCCGTGGAGCGATACGCGCCGATGCCGACGGGGAGTTGGGTAGGATATAGTGTGGCGCTGACACCCTACGACGGAGAGGGGAGCCGGATAGCGTTCAGGGCGCTGGCGACGGGGTCGCAAGTGGGGCAGGTTTATCTGGACGATATAGAGGTGTGGTACGACAGCTGTGCTGCGCCGTGCTGCCTGATGGTGAGCGCGTCGGAGACGGAAGAGGGGTGCTATGAGTTGGAGTGGTTGTCGGCGAACGAGGGAGGAGAATTTGGGCTGACGCTGGCGGGGGTGGACACAACGACGGTGAGCGGCAACCACTACACGACGCCTGTGCTGGAGGCGATGACGGAATACACGGTCAGTCTGCGTGCGGAGTGCGAGGGAGGTGACAGTGTGGAGTACGTCACGACGTTCCAGACGCCGGTGTCGGCGCTGCCATGGGAAGAGCATTTCGACACGCTGGTGATGCCGGCGGGCTGGAGGATGATTGGCGGAGGGGGCGTGGGGCTGAACACGGTGCTGTACTATGACGGCATAGCGGCATTGCAGTTTGTGGAGGGTGTGAACGACAATGTGGCGGTGTTGCCGACATTCCCGTTGGCGCTGGGCGACTTGTATATCAACCTCTTCATGCGTCCGACAGGCATCAATCTGTGGGGGTCGGGCGAGCTGGACGTAGGCTATGTGACCGACATAGAGAATGCGGGGAGTTTCCACACGGTGGCCACTTTCCGACGGGAGGAGTTTCCGGGGAGCGACTATGGCGAGCGCCATGTGCTCTTCGGCGAAGCGCCGGCGGGAGCCCGGATGGCGTTGCGCTACCGCGGGAGCACCTACTATGGCGACTGGCTGGTGGACAACATCGAGGTGGGCGACGCGCGCTGCCTGGCGCCGTGGGTGCGCGAGGTGGACAGCATAGGGTCCACAGGGGTGCGCCTTGTGTGGCAGCCGGTGGCCGAGGGGGCGGAATACCTGGTGGCCATGGGTGGCGACACCACGTCGACGGCGGACACGGTGCTGAGGCTGACGTCGTTGACGCCCGACTCGGTATACGTTGCCCGTCTGGCTCGCATCTGCGAGAGTGGGGACACGAGTGCGTGGGTCTCGATGGACTTCCGCACGGAATGTGCGATGCTGACGCATTGCGATATGCCCTATGTGGAGGACTTCGAGAGCGGCATCGACCCATGTATGCGGCTGTTGAAGCCGGGAGGCTATAACTCGGGGAACCGCCCCGAAGTGCGGTATGAAGGAGGGTCGAATGCATTGTCGATAGGCCTTTATGGGGCAACGGCGCCCAACTATGTGGTGCTGCCGGCTGTGGACACATTGGCTGGGCTGACGCTTGCATTCAGTACCTACACCGACATCCGGGACAAGGTGTATGAGGTGGGGGTGATGACAGACCATGAAGACATAGCCACCTTCATCCCTGTGGCGAGTTTTGCGCCCGTAGACAACGGGATGTGGGAACGGTGGGAGCTGCCGCTGACGGACAGCGTGGAGGGCCATTATGTGGCCATCAAGGTGGATCGGGCCGAGGGGGAATGGGAGTATGAGGAATGCCTGTTGGACTATGTGACCCTTACGACGACGGACCCGTGTCCGCAGCTTGTGGCGGTGGTGGTGGACAGTGTGGAGGGCACGAGTGCATGGGTGAGGGTGGACGACCGGATGGGGAGAAGCCACTATCGGCTGACGCTGACATCGTCCTATGACACCGTTGTGGTGGACAGCGTTGGGGGAGCGTATGTCTTCACGGACCTGGTTCCCGCGACGAGCTATATCGTAGAAGCGCGCGCCTATTGTGCTGACGGAGAAATGACGAGAGCGGTGAGAGTGGCCTTTGGGACGGAATGTGCAGTTGTGCAGCCGCCCTATCGGGAGAACTTCAACCAGACACACCGCGGCGAGCTGCCCAGGTGCTGGAAGGTGTGGCCATACGAAGCAGTCATGCCGCCACACGTGGTGGACAGCCTGAGTGCGGACGAGGTGCATGCGAGTTGTGACGGTTCGGCGTCGCTGCTGATGGAGACGGGATTATTCCGCACTGCCGACTATGCGGTGCTGCCGCAGATGGACTTGACGGAGGACAGTTTGGAGATGCGGTTGTGGTACAGGTACGAGGATGCCAACATGGGCGAGTTGACGGTGGGCTACATAGTGGGTTATCCTGCGGATGTCTATATGCCGGGTGCGGAATTTGTGTTTCACGAAGTGGAGGTGCTGCCTGCTGATGCCGGCGTTGGCACGATGGCGGTGGTGGCCCTTGACAGTGTTCCCGACACGGCCACACACATTGTGCTGCGGTGGAGCTATAGTGGATGGCCTTATGCTGTCAATATTGACGACATAGAGATTGCGCGTAGACAGGCGGATATGCCGCAGGTGTGCGAGGTGCCGACGGGACTGCGGGTTGTGGCTGTGGACAGTACGGAAGCCACTGTGGCATGGATGCCGGTGGGAGACGAAGAGGAGTGGGAGATTGCCTTTGGCGGAGGTGGCGAGTGGAGTGTGCGCACCTCAGACACCTTCTACACCGCCACGGGACTGACTCCCGGCACAGCATACAGCGTCCGTGTGCGAGCATTGTGCAGCGACATGATGGTCAGCGAATTCACCGAGGAGGTGACGTTCACCACAAGGATGCATGAAGTGGGGATTGGCCGTGTGGAGAGCAGCGTATTGACGCTCTGCCCCAATCCTGCCAGCGGCCAAGTGGTGCTGCAGGGGCTGCGCGAGGTGGCGGAAGTGGAGGTGATGGATATGAACGGACGAGGGTGGATGCGCTGCCGACTGGACGGAGACCGCGCGGTGATGGACCTGAGCGTGCTGCCGCAGGGAGCCTACTTTGTGAAGGTGGTGCAGGCTGCGAAGGTTGCTGTGCTGAAACTGATAGTGAGGTAGGGGCGAATTCTTATTGGCACAACTGATAGAGATGGCCGGGCAGGGTGCGGACCTGCTTGGCCATCTCCATATTGAAGAGGATGGAGGCTGTTTTGGGGAGGGAGAAACCGGTGGCGTGGGCAAGTTCGTCGAGGGTGAGGTGGTCGTTTTCCTTGAGGGTGTTGAAGATTTTTTTCTCGTCGGAGGAGAGGGGGGGAGATTGCTGCAGGTTGTCGAGGGCTGTCTGTTGGCCGACGAGGGGCCATCCGAGTTGGAAGGCGATGTCGTCGGCATTGCGGACGAGGAGGGCGCGGTTGGTGGCGATGAGGTTGTTGGTGCCGCGCGAGTAGGTGTCGGAAAGACGCCCGGGGAGGGCAAAGACATCGCGGTGGTAGCTGGCGGCGATGGCTGCGGTGATGAGGGCACCGCCCTTGTCGGAGGCTTCGACAACGATGGTGGCGTCGGCGAGGGCGGCGATGATGCGGTTGCGTGCCGGGAAGTAGCGAGGGTTGATGGCGGTGCCGGAGGGGTATTCGGTGGCGAGGGCGCCGCCGCTGTCGAGAATGCGTTTGGCCAAAGGGCGGTTTTCGGCGGGGTAGATGCGGTCCAGCCCGTGGCCGAGGACGGCTACGGTGGGCAGGCTGTGGTCGAGGGAAGCCGTGTGGGCGGCGGTGTCGATGCCGTAGGCCAGGCCGCTGATGATATGAGGACGATAGGGGATCAGATCGCCGACAAAGCGGTCGGTGTTGTTTCGCCCCTGCGCGGTAGCGTGGCGTGTGCCCACGAAGGCTAGCGAGCGGTCGGGGTTGAGGTTGGCATCGCCCATGACATAGAGCAGGGCTGGACAGTCGCTGGTTTCCTGGCGGTTGAGGCGTTGGGGGAATTCGGGGGAGGTGAAGAAAAGGGGACGGATGTGGTTCTGCTGGCAGAAACGCAACTCCGCTTCGGCACGGGGGAAGCCGGTCTTGTTGCGGATGTGGTCGATGATATCCCGGTGGGTACCGAAAGCGGATTCCAATTCCGGAAGGGGCAGATTGAAGATATCCTCGTCGGGGTAGAGGTCGACGAGGCGCCGGATGGAGGTGTTGCCGAGTCCGGGGGTGAAGGTGAGGGCTAGGTGGGAGAGGGGGGACATTTTTAGTTTATAGTTAATAGATAATAGTTAATAGTTAATAGTTTTGAGTGAATTGTGAATTGTGAATTGTGAATGATGAATAGTGAATTGTGAATGGTGATTTTATTTTTAGTTAATAGTTTGCTCCAGCCCTCTGCTCATCCCACGGCTAACGTCGCAGGCCGTGTCTCCGATGGAGCCAGGCAGGGCTGACGCGGGGCGGATTTGATTTCTAATTTCTAAATTCTAATTTCTAAGTTGGCTGACGCGGATTGGGGATTAGTTTATAGATGAGAGGGGGGAGGATTTGTACAGGGAGGAGAGGGTGCGGAGGGTGCCGTAGGAGGATTGGAGGCGGGCGTACCACGAGGAAGGATCCACCCACTCGGCGGCGGTGATGCCCTCATCGAGCTGAGGGGAGAAGGGCTGGATGTCGGCCGAGAGGGGGAACCAGGAGGTCTGCTTGAGATGCCACTTGTGGGCCGGGGGGTTGGGGCCGGAGAACCAGGCGCTGGGGGCGCGGAAGAGGTGGTAGGTTTTGAGAGGGGTTGGGAGGGGGAGAGGCTGAGTGGGGGAGGGGGAGAGACCGTGGATACCGGTTTCTTCCTGGACTTCGCGGAGGGCGGCCTGGAGTAGTGTTTCGCCGGGCTCGACTTTGCCCTTGGGGAGGTCCCAACGGCCGTTGCGGAGGATGAGGAGCATACGTCCGTCGGGTGCGGAGACGATGCCGCCTGCGGCGCGGACAAAGACGATGTGGCGCTTGAGGAGGAGCAGCAGTCGGAGGGGGATGTTGAAGGTGTGGTATTTGTAGCTTAGTTTCATTGATTGGGGAATTGTGAATGGTGAATTGTGAATGGGGTTTTTTGGAGGGAGTGAAAGGGAGTGAGAGGGAGTGAAAGGGAGTGAAAGGGAGTGAAAGGACAAATGCGTTATTGGTGATTAGTGAATGGTGATTTTATTAGTTAATAGTTAATAGATAATAGTTAATAGTTTGCTCCATTTCGCTTCGCTTCAGTCGCAGGCCGTGTCTCCCTTGGAGCCAGGCAGAATAGATAATAGATAATTATTTAGTTAATAGTTAATAGATAATAGATAATAGTGGGCTGACGCGGGGCGGATTTGATTTCTAATTTCTAAATTCTAATTTCTAAGTGGGCTGACGCGGGTTGGGGATTGGGGGATTTGGATTATATCAGTTCGAAACGGAGGAGCTCTTTGTTGCGTTGGAAGAGGGTGATGGAGGAGGGGGAGTAGGCAAGGTGGGTGGCGCGTGGGAGGAGGGCGAGGAAGCGGCTGTCGGCATTGAGAAGAGCGTCGGGACATACTAGGGTTCCGGAGGAGAGGAGAGAGATTTGGATGGGGTAGCGGGCGGAGGAGGGATTGGCGGGCCGGCAGGAGAAGGAGGCGAGGTAGGTGTTGCAGGCCATGGTCCCGTGGATGGTGGAGGTCTCGGGGTTGAAGATGAGGGTGGGGGCAGGTTGGTAGGTGAGGGGTCGTCCCTGGATGGAGACAAGCTGGAAGACCTCGGCTTTGTCGAAAGTGGGCGGAGGGAGGGGTGCAGTGTCGGCTTTATGGGTGGCACCACAGGCACATAGGAGCAGGGCTGCCAAGGGGATGAGAATTGACGGGATGTTTTTCACAGTGATTGTTGATAAATATTTTTCGGTGCAAAGATACGAATTTTTTTTGAAATGCGTTACTAATGAAGTTAAAGTTTAGGGATTATGGTTTAGTGTTTAAGGATTAATGGCTGATGATTAAGGACTAAGGTTTGAGTGTAAAAAGTTGGGTATTAGAATTTAAGGTATAAATATAAAGGGTTGAGTATTGGTGTAGATAGGATGAGAATTGTGATGGCGGTGACCAATGATTTGGTGACCGACCGGAGGGTTTTGCGACACGCAGAGGCGTTGCGAGAGGGGGGATACGAGGTGGAGTGCGTTGGGAAAAGGGAACTGGGTGTGAGGGCTCGGAGGGGGTGGATGTTCTACGCGGAGTGCAATGTGCGCCTGCTATTGTGGCTGCTGCGGAGGAGGATGGAGATTGTGTGGGCGAACGACACGGACACGCTGATGGGCTGCTATGTGGCGACGAGGGTGAAGAATCTGTGCTTGCGTCTCCGAGGGGCGAAGGGAGAGAGGGTGAGGCTGGTGATGGACGCCCACGAATTGTTTCCCGAGGTGCCGGAGCTCATTGGGAGAGAGCGGGTGAAGCGGGTGTGGGAATGGATAGAGAAGCGCATGATGCCGAAGTGCGACGCACGGCTGACGGTGTGCCAAAGTATAGCCGACTACTACAGGAAGAGATACGGAGTGGAGATGACGGTGGTGAGGAATGTGGGAAAGAGGAAAGTGGAAAGTGGAAAGTGGAAAACGGAAAGTGGAGAGTGGAAAGTGGAAAGTGGAAAGTGGAAAACGGAAAGTGGAGAGTGGGAAGTGGAAAGAGGGAAGAGGATGTTGCTCTATCAGGGGGCTGTGAACAAGGGTAGGGGAGTGGACTGGGCGATAGATGCGCTGGAGTGGTTGGATGACTGCGAACTGGTGGTGGCCGGAGGCGGCGACCTGCTGGAAGAGATGAAGGACTACGCGGCGGGCAAGCCGTGGGCGGAGAGGATAAGGTTTCTGGGACGGTTGATGCCGGAGGAGTTGGAGCGATTGACGGCGAGGGCGAGTGTGGGGCTGGTGATGCTGGAGGACATGGGGTTGAGCTACCACTTCGCGCTGCCGAACAGGATAGGCGATTTTGTGGCGGCGGGGGTGCCGATGGTGGTGAGCGATTTGCCGGAGATGAGCCGCGTGGTGAGGGAATACGGAGTGGGGGAGGTGATAGAGGAACCCAGGGACGAGAGATACGAGACGAGGGTCAAGGGATTGGCCGAAGCGGTGGAGAGAGTGCTGGCGAGGGAATGGACGGAAGCCGATTTCGAGGCTGCCCGGAGAGATATGGACTGGGAGAAGGAGAAGAGAAAACTGATGGAAATGGTTGATAAAATGAGAAATGTTTGAAAAAAACAGATAAGGAAAAAACAGATATAATATGATATACAATATTTTGTTGATAGTGTATTTTGTGGGGACCACAGTGGGACTGTGGTTCGTGTTCAAGAAGGCGGGTGTGGCACCCTGGAAATCGGTCGTGCCGCTGTGGAACGTGGTGGAGTGGATCCGCCTGTGCAACAAGGATTGGAAGTGGTATGTGGGAATCGTGATACCGGGCATCAACATCTTTGTGTTTTTGCTGCTGGTGGTGGAGACTGCGCGCTGCTGCCGGAGGAGGAACTTCTGGGAGATGATGGCGGGGGTGCTGCTGCCTTGCTTCTACCTACCCTTCCTGGGGATGACCAAAGGAAAGAGGGTGGAGGGCAAGCGCGAGGAGACGGCCCCCGTGCGCAAGCTTTCGAAGGAAGAACAGGAGGAGAAGCGCAAAGCCGCCGAGGCCCGCGAGAAGCAGGAGAGGGCCGACGCCATTGCCCGCGGCGAACGCTGGGTGGTGAATTTCCATGACCCCCGTACCGACCCCCCTGCCAAGGTGGGCGAACTCAGGGACTGGACGGAGGCCATTGTCTTTGCCCTGATAGCGGCGGTGCTCATCAGGGGATTTGTCTTCGAACTGTTCTCCATACCCTCGTCGAGCATGGAGAAGAGTCTGCTTGTGGGCGACCATCTGCTGGTGAGCAAGATGGCCTACGGCCCCAGGGTGATCATGACCCCCTTGGCGTTGCCGCTGATGCACAACACCATTCCGGGGACGCAGATGCAGTCCTATCTGGACTGTCCCCAGTTGCCCTACTACCGCTATCCCGGCTACACGAAGGTGAAACGATACGACGCCGTGGTCTTCAACTTCCCCGCCGGCGACACCATTCTCGGCAACTTTGCCGACGGCAAGTACACATACTACGAAGCCGTGCAGCAGTTTGGGCGTGAGGCCGTCCTGAGCGGCAACGCCTACCATCCCCAGCTAGGTCCGCTGGGCAAGGTGAAGGTGCGTCCCATCGACAAGCGCGAGAACTACATCAAGCGCTGTATGGGGCTCCCCGGCGAGGATCTTCAGATTATCGACAAGATGGTGCACATCAACGGACGTCCCGTGGACCTCCCCGCCGATGTGCAGTTCGACTATGATGTGGTCGTAGCCTCGGGGTTCAATCCCGAGCTGGTGCTGACGGAATGTGGTGTGAGCCAGAGCGATATCGACAATTCCTTCCGCGGCTATGATGCGGCGGGGAACATGATGCTGCAGTTGCCGCTGAGCAGCGAACTGTTGGCAAAGGTGAAGACGAAGACTGTGGTGCTGAGCGCGGAGCCGTCGGCGATGCCTGTCGACTCCACGGGGATGCTCTTCCCCAATGCCGAGGGCTACTATTGGAGTGTGGACAACTACGGTCCCATCCATATCCCCGCAGCGGGAGAGCGGCTGGAGCTGACCCTGGAGAACCTGCCCATCTACCGCCGGGTGATCACCGCCTACGAGGGCAACACGCTCGAGGTGAAGAACGGAGAGATCTACATCAACGGCGAGCCGACCAACAGCTACACCGTGAAACTGGACTACTACTGGATGATGGGCGACAACCGCCACCACAGTCAGGACAGCCGTTTCTGGGGCTTTGTGCCCGAGAGCCACATTGTGGGCAAAGCCAAGCGGGTGCTATGGTCGGTTGGCGAAGGCGGCAACCGCCTGGGGCGCATCTTCAGGAATGCCAATGCACACTAGTAATGGTTTAAGGTTTATGGTTTAAGGTTTATGGTTTAAGGTTTAAGGTTTAGGGTTTAAAGATAAAAAAGAAAAAAGAGAATGGAAGAAGAACTCGATAATAATACCACCCCCTCTACCGAACAGGGCTCCACCATGTCGCTCAGCGGCATGTACAAGGACTACTGGATTGACTATGCCAGCGACGTTATCCTGGACCGCTCGGTGCCCGACATCGACGACGGGCTGAAGCCCGTCCAGCGACGCATACTGCACGCTATGAACGAGACCGACGACGGCCGATTCACCAAGGTGGCCAACATCGTTGGCAACACCATGCAATACCATCCCCACGGTGACGCCAGCATCAAGGACGCCCTTGTCAATCTTGGCCAGAAAGACCTCCTCATCGACTGCCAAGGAAACTGGGGCAACATCCTCACCGGCGACGATGCCGCCGCCGGCCGCTACATCGAAGCCCGCCTCTCGAAGTTCGCCAAAGAGGTGGTCTTCAACCCCAAGACTACCCAGTGGAAACCCTCCTACGACGGCCGCAAGCAGGAACCGGTCTCGTTGCCCATCAAGTTTCCCCTCCTCCTGGCTCAGGGCACCAAGGGCATCGCCGTCACCCTGACGAGCGTCATCCTGCCCTACAACTTCTGCGAGTTGCTCGACGCCAGCATCAAGATCCTCCGCGAGGAACCCATCGAGATCTACCCCGACTTCCCCACGGGAGGACTCATCGACGTCAGCAAGTATAACGATGCGGCCCTCGGCGGTCGCCTCCGCATCCGTGCCAAGATGCACTATGACGAAAAACGCAAGGCCATCGTCATCACCGAACTGCCCTATACCGTCACCACCGATGTCCTCATCGACAGCATACTGAAAGCCAACGAGAAAGGCAAGATCAAGATCAAGAAGGTGGACGACAACACCGCCGCCGAAGTCGAAATCGTTGTCTACCTCCCCGCCGGTGTCTCCCCCGACCAGACCATCGACGCCCTCTACGCTTTCACCTCCTGCCAGATATCCTTCTCGCCCCAGACCTGCGTCATCGTCGACGACAAACCTGTCTTCATGACCGCCTCCGACATCCTGCGCCACAACACCTTCCGCACCAAGGACCTCCTGCGGCAGGAGCTGGAGATCCAGCTGGCCGAACTCGAGGACCGCTGGCACTGGGTCTCCCTCGAGAAAATATTCTTCGAGAAGGGCATCTACAAGAAGATGGAACAGCGCGACAGCCTCTCGTGGGACGAGCAGGTAGACGACATGCTGAAGGCTTTCGCCCCCTACAAGAAACGTTTCCGACGCGACATCACCCGCGACGACGTCCTCAAACTCACCGAAAAACCTGTCCGCAAAATCTCCAAGTTCGACATCAAGAAGGCCGAGGAGGAGATAGCCTCCATCGAGATGACCATCGACGAGGTGCGCAACCATCTGGAGCATCTCGTTGACTACGCCATCCGCTACTTCCAGGGCATCCTCAAGAAATTCGGCACCGGCCGCGAGCGTCGCACCGAGATACGCTCCTTCGAGGACATTGAGTCCACCACTGTCGCCCTTGCCAACGAGCGCCTCTATGTCAACTACCAGACCGGTTTTGCCGGATGGGGACTCAAGCGCGAGGAGGGCGTCGAGGTGGCCTGCGAATGCTCGCGTCTGGACGACATCATCGTCTTCCGCCGCGACGGCACCTTCATCGTCACCAAGGTGCAGGAGAAAGGCTTTGTGGGCTCCAAGGAGTGTCCCGAGATTCTCTTCATCTCCGTTTTCCGCAAACGTGACGAGCGCACGGTATACAATATGATCTATCGTGACGGCGGCCCCGACGGCTACGTGATGGTCAAGCGCTTCAACGTCACCTCCATCACACGCGACAAGGAGTACCTCCTCACCAAAGGCACCCGCGGCTCGAAGGTGCTCTATTTCACCGCCAACCCCAACGGCGAGGCCGAGGTGGTCACCATCCACCATGTCTCCAAGCCCAAACTGAAGAAGACCTCCTTCGACTTCGACTTTAAGACCCTTGCCATCAAGGGCCGCCAGTCCATGGGCAACATCCTCACCCGCAACGCCGTCCGTTCCATCAACCTCAAGGACTCCGGCATCTCCACCCTCTCGGCCCGCAAGATATGGTTTGACGAGAGTGTCAAGCGCCTCAATGTGAACGAGGCAGGCCGCTACCTCGGCGAATTCAAGGGCAACGACAAGATTCTCGCCCTCATGCAGAATGCCTCCTATCGTACCACCTCGTTCGACCTTGCCAACCACTACGACGACGACCTCGTAGAGCTCCGCAAGTTCAACCCCGAGGCCATACTTACCGTCCTTTACCGTTCTTCCGACGGCTATCCTTACCTTAAGCGTTTCGTTCCTGAAGCCACCGACCGCAAGACGCCCTTCCTGGACGACGACGGCTCGGAGATGCTGTCCTACTCGCTCGACTACTACCCCCGCCTCGAAGTCGTCTACAATCCCCAGAGCGGCAAGAAGATTGCCTCCGAAATCATCGAGGTGGAAGACTTCATCGCCGTCAAGAGCCGCAACGCCAAAGGCAAGCGCATCACCACCTTCAATGTCGACCAGTTCAACTGGCTCGCCCCCTTGAAGCCCGACCCCGAAACCACCGAGGTTGACGACGCTGTTGCCGATATCAATCCATCCCTCCCCGACGACCGCATCGGCTATGCCGAAGGCACACAAACCCAGTTGTTTTAATCCCAATGCCCAATAAACAGTAAACCTTAAACCGTAATGAAAATATTAGTCGTCCTCCCCCGGTTCCCATACCCCCTCGACAAAGGCGACAAGCTCCGCGCCTATCATCAGATTGTCGAGCTCGCCAAGCACCACGAAATCCACCTTTTCGCGGTGTCGCATACCAAGGTGACCCCCGAGCAGCGCGCCGCCCTCGAACCCTACTGCAAGACTATCGCTATCGTCACCCCCAGCCACTTCACGGCCTACTTCAACATACTGCGCAACTACTTCCGTTCCAAATCCCTCCAGATGGGCTATTGGGACTCCGCCCGTGCCCGCCGCACCGTCCGCAAGATGGCCAATGCCATCTCCCCCGACATCGTCTACAACCAGATGGTCCGCACCGTCCCCTTGGTTGCCCGACTCCCGTTCAAGAAGGTGATGGACTTCCAGGATTCCCTCTCCCTCAACACCGAGAGACGCATGGAACAGTCCAAGGGCCTCTGGCGCAGCATACTGCACTATGAGTTCAAGATGTTGCGCTCCACCGAGTACAACGCTTTCCGCATCTTCGATGCCCTCACCATCATCTCCGAGGTCGACTCCGAGGCCATCCCTCACAAGAAAAACGGCGAGATACAAATCGTTCCTAACGGCGTTGACTTCGACTATTTCGCTCCCAGCGCCATCAAGCAATCGCACAATATTGTCTTCACCGGCAATATGGCCTATGCACCCAATGTCGACGCCGCCCGCTACCTTGTCCATGAGGTGATGCCTCTGGTGTGGGCACAGAGACCCGAAGCCACGGTCCTCCTTGCCGGCGCCGACCCCAAGCCCGCCGTCCGTGCCCTTGCCTCCAAACGGGTCACCGTCAGCGGCCACATGGATGACATTCGCCATGCCTATGCCGCCGCCGACCTCTTTGTCGCCCCCATGCGCATTGGCTCCGGCCTGCAGAACAAGCTCCTCGAAGCCATGTCCATGCAACGCCCCTGCGTCACCACCTCCCTTGCCAATGCCGCCCTTGGCGCCACCCCGGGCACGCACCTCCTCGTCGGCGACACCCCACAAGCCCTTGCCGACGGCATCGTCAAGCTCCTTGCCGACAGCGAGCTGGCCGCCCAAATCGCCACTGCCGGCAACGCCTTCGTACACCAGCACTACTCATGGCCCGCCGCCGTCAAACCCCTCGAAGACATCTTCAATGGCCTCATGGAATCCAAATAAGCAGGGCAAGTTCCGAAATAGTATAGGCGAGGAAGGCTCCAAGCGGTCTACGCCCCAGGAAAGAAATACCTTCGTCAACGAGGTGATTCCCGAGCGCGCCATCCTTGTCTCCGTCTGCCCCAGCGGGCAAACCGTGGAGCGCACCGAAGACTACCTCGACGAGCTCGAATTCCTTCTCCGCACCGCCGGAGGCGTCACCGTCAAAAAAGTCATCCAGCGTCTCGAACGCCCCGACACCCGCACCTATGTGGGCTCCGGCAAACTGGAGGAAATCAAAGAATACAAGCAGGCCCTCGATGCCGACATCATCGTTGTCGACGACGAACTCTCGCCCGCCCAGCTCCGCAATCTGGAAAAAGAGCTGGACACCCGCATCCTCGACCGCACCACCCTCATCCTCGACATCTTCGCCCGCCACGCCCGCACCGCCACCGCCCGCACGCAGGTGGAACTGGCCCAACTGCAATACATGCTTCCGCGCCTCACCCGCATGTGGACCCACCTCGAACGCCAGCGCGGCGGCATCGGCATGCGTGGCCCCGGCGAGACGCAGATTGAGACCGACCGTCGTCTCATCAAGGAGAAAATCTCACTCCTCAAGCAGCAGCTGCAGAAGATAGACGTGCAAAAGAACCTCCAGCGCAAGAACCGCGAGAGCCTCGTCCGCGTGGCCTTGGTGGGCTACACCAATGTTGGCAAGTCCACCATCCTCAACCTCTTGGCCAAGAGCGATGTGCTGGCCGAAAACAAACTTTTCGCCACCCTCGACACCACTGTCCGCAAGGTCGTCGTCGGCAACCTGCCGTTCCTCCTTTCCGACACCGTGGGATTCATCCGCAAACTGCCCACCCAGCTTGTGGAAAGTTTCAAGAGCACCCTCGACGAGGTCTCCGAGGCCGACCTCCTCATCCATGTGGTCGACATCTCGCACCCCGACCACCAGTCGCAGATCGATGCCGTTGAGAAGACCCTCGCCGACATCGGCGCCGCCGACAAGCCCACCATTATGGTCTACAACAAGATCGACAATATTCCTCCCGTCCCTCCCTCGGAAGAGGAGGGCGATGCGGAGACGGCTCCTTCGCCCGTGGCCTCTCCGAGAGGCTCCGGAAGTGAGTCCATCTTCATCTCCGCCGCCAAGAAGACCAATATCGATGCCCTCCGCGACCTGCTCTACGAGCAAGTGGCTCGCATTCATGCAGTTCGCTATCCCTACAACAATTTCCTCTACTAGCTTATCCATCTTTTTCACCAATCGCCAATCACGAATCATGCTGAAGCATAGCTATATATATCTGCTGCTGCTCGGTTTGTTTTTCAACTCGGGGATGTCGGCTTGTGCGCAGCGTTTCGTGGCATTTCATGTCGACTCCACCCGATGCGTGGGCGACACCTTGCGGCTCCGCGTCGGCTATGGTATGGATTGCGATGTGAGGGTGGCCGATGCTCCGGCCTCTATCTCGCGTCCACAGCGCACCTTCCTGCCCGACGGATTGGTATGCGATTCTTCCGAGGGCAGCTGCACCTACCGTTCCCCCATCAGGTTCTCCGCTTTCGCCCGCAATTCCCTCGTTTCTTCCGCCAACGACATCGATTTCGTGAGGGTGAATATGGAGCATTCGTGGCATACCGATTTGTTGGTGGCCTTGGAGTGCCCCAACGGGCAGTATGCGGCGCTCATGTATCCCAGGCACGATTTGTCCAACTCCTGCGGCGATCACAAGTTCGATTCTGTCCCTTCGCTCGAATCTCTAGCGGGCATTCTCGGCTTATATAACCCCTCCGCCTCCATGGGGGTCCCCGTGGATTTGTCCAGCGGCTGCGATTCCTCCTCCTTCATGAATGCCCCCGGTATTGGATGGAACTACTGCTGGAGCTCCTCGCCCAACCACGCCTATGCCCCCGGCGACGGGACGGTCTATTCCTCGCAGAACTATCTCTTCATCGCGACCAACGGGCCCTTCATCGACTCCACCCACCTCTCCGCCAACACCAATTTCTATCGCCCCATCGGGAGTTTCGATTCCCTCATCGGCTGTCCGGTCAACGGCACATGGAACCTCGTGGTGCAGGACAACTGGCCGAGCGACAACGGATGGCTGTTCGACTGGGAGCTCTCCTTCGCAGGCGATATGCTTACCCCCTCCACGTTGGAACATGTAGAAATGGGCGGCTACGGGGTGTCCCCTCTCCCTCAGGATTCGGCTTTTGTGCTCCTCCCTCCCGGGGTGGACACCACGATTGTCTATTGGCTGCGGCTCCTTTTCTCCTCCGGCGACACCCTAGACACAACCTTTGCCCTTCATTGGACCTTGCCCTACTATGTCTCCATCGCGGACACCCTCTGCCAGGGAGATACGGCGCGATGGAACAGCCTCGCCTTCACTTCGGACACGCTCTACCGCACCGAGGGGTTGACCCGTTGGGGGTGCGACAGCATTGTGGAGCTGAGCTATGGGTTCATGCCTTCCTATAGTCTGCACGACACCTTGCCCTTTTGCGCCAACGAGCCCTTCCTCTACGAGGGTGTCGATTACGGAGGTCCTGCCACCATTGTGGTTCCCCACCAGTCGCAGTATGGCTGCGACAGCACGGTGACTGTGCATCTCATCATGATAGACAGCGCCTTTCGCCTCCAGCTGCAGATGAGCCTCGACGGCCAGGAGTGGGTGTCCGACACAACGCTCTACGGTTGCAACCCCCTGACGGTGTATTTCCGCGACACTACGCTTTTCGAGCAATGGCGGCAGTGGACCTTCGGCGACGGCGACACACTCTTTGAGCAGGTATCCTCCTTCCGGCAGGTGCGCCCCTTCGCGCATGTTTACGACAGCGTGGGGTCCTTTTTTCTCACCCTTACGGCGGAGAGCATCCACGGGTGCGTCGACAGCGCGGTGCTGCGCAAGGATGGCGTGCGCGTGCTGCAGTCGCCCGAGGCTTCGTTTCGCTGGGAACCCGCCGAGGTGGTGTCGCACAACCCTCTTGTGCAGCTGTGGAACGACAGCCGCCCGACAGGGGACAGCTTGAGGTTCATGTGGCATATTGCCGACGGCGAGGGAGGTGAGGACACCACATCGGAGGTGTCGCCATTCTTCCGCTGGCCCGTCGGTGACGGCGATAGGGTGGTGCTCTTGGAGGCCATCTGGCCCCATGTGCTCGGCGATTCGCTGGTGGTAACCTGCATCGACAGCTCCGAGCAGACAATAGTGATTGTCAACGAGTATCTGCAGTTCCCTAATGTCGTCACCCCTAACGGCGACGGGGTGAACGACCGCTGGGAGGTGGTGAACCTTTTGGAGTGCGGCCTCTATTCGATGAACGAACTGTGGATCTACAACCGTTGGGGCAACTTGGTGTACCACGTGGAGAACATCTGGCGCCAGGATCAGTTCTGGAATCCCAACGAGCCCTTCTGCCCCGACGGCACCTACTACTACCGTTTCAGCGCCAAAAGCAACTACGGCATCGTGCGCCGCAACGGGACCATCGAGGTGGTAAGGTGATTTTTTTCTTTCTTCAGCACAATAAAACGGCTCGAGTGTCGTTATCAAAATAAGATATTTATAATTAACAAAATACGCATCATAATGAAAACAACACCGTACACCGATCTCCACATCAAGCTCGGCGCCAAGATGGCTGAGTTCGCAGGCTACAACATGCCCATCCAGTACACCACCCTCATCGAGGAGCACAACAATGTCCGCAACAATGTGGGCGTGTTCGACGTGAGCCACATGGGCGAGTTCCGCGCCAAAGGCCCCATCGCCAAGCACTTCATGCAGTATGTCACCACCAACAACGTCGAGGACCTCTTCGACGGCAAGGTGCAGTACACCTGCCTCCCCAACGGTCAGGGTGGCGTGGTCGACGACATGCTCGTCTATCGCGTCCACGACGACGAATACTTCATGGTACCCAATGCCGCCAACATCGACAAGGACTGGAACTGGATGAGCCAGATCGCCGACAAGATGGGTATGGAACTCGGCAAGGACTTCGTCAACGAGAGCGAGCAGTGGGCTCAGCTTGCCGTCCAGGGCCCCAACGCCCTCAAGGCCATGCAGAAACTCACCGATGAGAACATCGTCGACATGGAGTACTACACCTTCAAGATCCTCACCTTCGCCGGCATCCCCAACATCATCCTCTCCACCACCGGCTACACCGGCGCCGGCGGATGCGAAATCTACATCCCCAAGGAGAAAGCCCTCGAGGTGTGGGACAAGGTCTTCGAGGCTGGTAAAGAGTTCGGCATCATGCCCGCTGGTCTCGGCTGCCGCGACACCCTGCGTCTGGAGAAGGGCTTCGCCCTCTATGGCCACGAGATGGACGACACCGTCAGCCCCCTCGAGGCTCCTCTGGCCTTCATCGTCAAGCTGAAAGCCGAGAACAACAACTTCATCAACAAGGAGCTCAGATGATCGACCGCGGTATTGCCCGCAACGGTTACGAAGTCTGCAACGCCGAAGGCAAGAAGATTGGTGAGGTGCGTTCGGGCAGCCCCAGCCCCAGCACCGGCAAGAACATCGGCACCGCCCTCATCGAGGCCGCCTATGCCAAGACCGGCACCGAGATCTACATCAAGATCCGCGAGAAACTCCTCAAGGCTGTCACCGTCAAGATGCCCTTCTACGAGGGTTAATGTGATAAGACTATGTGCACCATATCCCTTACATACGACCAGAACAACGCCCTCGCCCAACGCAAGTTGGATGAGTTGTTGAAGTCCGGCCTGTTCAAGCGGACCGAGACAGTCGTCGACCGCGAGTTGCGCGAACTGGAGCGTCGCATGGATGCCTACGAGCAGGGGACGATGAACACCGTCCCGCAGGCGGAGGTCTATGACCGTGTAATGGCTGCGATATGCAAGTAGAGTGGCTTACGGCAGCGGAGGATGACCTGCGGGAGATTGCCCGTCGTGTGGCGCTGAACTTCGGTTACGTCACAGCCGAACAGACGGTTGCCAGCGTAACAGAAGAGACACAGCGACTGGCCGACTTCCCCGAGATAGGGCGTCTTTGCGACGAGTACGAAGGCTCACGCCGGGTTTACCGTGCTTTGAACACGCGCCACGACCGCATCGTCTACACCGTCACCGCCGACAGAGTCATCATAGTGGCCGTCTTCGACTGCCGCCGAGACCCTGCCGAATTGACCGCTATGCTAAAGGAACGAGACACACAGAACCGATAGCACATAGAACAACACAAAACGAGGCCCGCGACGGAACGTCGCGGGCCTCGTTGTTTCTATAATTTAATATTTTTGGGGGTTGAAAAATCTCTTTTTACCGTGTTTCAAATTTGAAAGGCCCTGAAAACACTCTTTTCAGCCGTTTTCAAAATCGATTGGCCCTTGCGACACTCTTTTCACCCGTTTTCAAAACCGATTGATATGCGACATCTTGGCGGCCTTAATCAATCAGTATCAGTTCTTGGCGTTTGTATGAGACGAGCATCTTCTGCTTGGCAAGCACCTCGCAGCCGAAGAGACCGTCTATGCCTTTGCTCTCTTTTAGGTGAGACACGTCGGAAAATGCAGTCTGCTGATTCTTGAACTTGCATCCACCGAGCGTGAGGGTGATTTTGCCCTTTGTAATCGAAGCCCGTCCGTCGCCGTAGCCTATGAGATGGTCTTTCTTGAGACTCTTGACCGTGGAGGGATGCTGTTGAGGCCAATCGCCGGCGAGCAGATTGGTTTGTGCACCGCTGTCGAATGCCAGTCGGGCAGGTACTCCACCAACTTGGCAGTCAAAGACCAGCAGGTGGCCTTTCTTTTCTCCGTTCAACGTCTGGCAGCGGTAGCCCTTGTTTAGCAGCCATTGGTACGTGGTGTCCGGGCTTAACAGCACTATCTCGCCAGCCTTAAAATCGAACAGCACGTCAAAGTTCTTGTAGAAGCTCTGCCCCAAGATGCCGTGCACCGCCACGCCGACGGTCTCCAGATTGCTCAAGTCCGATGTCATTATGTCCGTCTCGTTGAGCATAACGCCGCCCATATCCATCAATTTAACATGGTGCACACCGCTGACCGAACCCGTTCCGACAACTCCCTGTCCGCCACTTCCCATCACTTGCCCGTCAATGTTGTGGTCGAAATACTTGCTGTTGAGAACGACGATAGGGGAACCTGTATCGAAGAACATATTGCACGGCTGGCCGTCGATGATGACGGTCACAATGGGTAGCCTGCCATAGCGATGCACGGGGATGCGCACCATTTTCACTTCTGGTTGTACCTTGGCCGTGGGGTTGGCTTTTAGAAGCGAGACATTACTCGACAGTAAATTGGCCTCGAGAACCAAGTTATCGACGTTGAAAAGGATTGTTGCCTCCGAGGTGCTGCTGTCAGATTTCGTTATGATGTAACGCAACGTCAGTCCCATGCTGTTCTGTTCAATGCCCGTCAGTTCCCAACTCGTCATGGCGGGCATTTGGACAATAATTTTTTTCAGTACCTTAGCAGCTGTTGGCTGTTTGACGTTGTTATAATGGAATTCAGAAGCCAACAATTCGTCAATGCCATCAGGGGTATGGTTTTGTGCAGCAGTCAATATGCGCTCAGCTATCGGTTTGCAGGTATTCACATCTTGGCCATGTGCTACTGTGCCAAGAAAGAAGCTACACACCATCGCACCGAGCAAAAAGAGTTTCTTCATATTCAATTAATTTTAGAAATTACAAACCAATCCCGCCCCGTCGCAAATCTGCGGCAGGTGCAGGCAAAAGAATTAAAAACAAAGAGGAAAGCCTCCCGACGATTACCTGTTCAATTCGTGGGGGGGGTGACTATCAGTGAGTTATGAGCATTGTTCTGCATCGTCCCGTTTTCGTTTCACACTGCAAATATACACATTTCCCGCCACATGGAAAAATATAAATACCTTGGTTTCGCAAAAAGTGAGTATCTTTGCAACCAATAACAGCATAGCTATGGATAAGAAAGATAATGTCGAGAAAGCGCGCATACACTGGACTTTGGCGCTGATACCGCTGGCGGTGCTGGTGGCGCTGCATTCAGATTAGATGGACTACGCGGCACATTATGACTCGCCTCTTGGAGGTATTACGCTGGGCAGCGATGGCACGGTGCTTATTGGTCTTTGGTTTGACGGACAGAAGCACTTCGGCAGCACTTTCGGGACGCAGGCAGCCATACCTGCGGAACTGCCAATTTTTGACGAGACACGCCGCTGGCTGGATGCTTATTTCTCCGGCAATAAGCCAGACTGCGCGCCGTTGATGTCTTTGCGTTGTACGGCCTTTCTGCAGTGCGTGTGGACGGGGTTGCAGACCATTCCCTATGGCCAGACGGTGACTTACGGCGAGTTGGCCCGACGTCTCGGTATCCGCTCGGCGCAGGCTGTTGGTGGTGCAGTGGGAAGAAACCCCATCTCCATCATCGTTCCCTGCCACCGCGTTGTCGGTGCTGGCGGCAACCTCACTGGATACGCCGGGGGGCTCGACCGCAAACGCAAGCTGCTGCAGTTGGAGCAAGAAGTCAGATGATGCGTCGCCCCTGATGTCCATCACCATCGCCATGTTGGGCTACAAGATCTTTCGCACGGAAGACAATAAATAGGCCCGCCTGACGTTAATTAGACAGGGAAAAAACAGATACAATATGAAATGGATTAGAAATATACTGAAAGGTGTGTCGTTGACGGCGGCAATGTTTGTTTTCCAGGCATGCTATGGCCCGATGGAGGATTACTACGACACCAAAGTTACATTCCATGTTGTTGCCGAGGATACGGGCGAGCCGTTGCAGGATGTCCGTATTTGGGCCCAGAAACTCAACTATAGTGATTCTGCGGATATTGGTAACCAGAGACATATTGCCGAATATACCGATGGGAATGGATTTGCCACAGTATGGACATACGCTGAAATTATCCGTTATTCGTTTGAGGACAAGGACTCGCTGTATGTTCCGGTTGACACCATTATCAACCCTGCGAAATACGATACCGTTGAAATCGTACTTCACAAGCTAGACTGATGGCCCACGAAGTCCGCGATTTCCTCTTCCGTCGTTTCCGTGCCATGGAGACACGGGTGCACGAGTTGAACTACCTGTTCTGGGAGTGCACCACGCGTTGCAACCTGCACTGCCGCCACTGCGGCAGCGACTGCAAGGACTGCAGTGGCGAGAAAGATATGCCTTTCGACGATTTCCTACGTGCCTTCGACACCATCCCCGAGGCCGAGCGGGCGCCGCACTTCACGGTGGTGATTACCGGCGGCGAGCCGACCCTGCGGCCCGACCTGCCCGAGATTGGCAGGACCCTAAGAAAACGCGGCGTGGGATGGGGAATGGTCAGCAACGGTTGGCTCTACGACGAGGAGATGCACCGGCGGCTGATGGCAGCAGGCATGGGCTCGTTGACCATCAGTCTCGACGGCATGCGGGATGACCACGATTGGATGCGCGGACGGGCAGGCAGCTATGAGCGTGCCCTGAATGCCATAGCCCTTGCGGCACGGCAGCCGCGGCTCAACTTCGATGTGGTTACCTGCGTCAACCAACGCAACCTGCCCCACCTGCAGGAGATACACGACACACTGGCGTCGCTGGGCGTTGGGCAGTGGCGCATTTTCACTATAATACCAATCGGGCGTGCACTAAATGAGCCTGAGTTGCACCTCGGCAACGAGCAGTTCGTCAGCTTGATGGACTTCATCGCCGACAAGCGCAAGACGCGTCCGACGCCGATGAACGTCACCTTCAGCTGCGAAGGCTATCTTGGCCACTACGAGTGCAAGGTGCGGCAGACGCCCTATTTCTGTCATGCAGGTATCAATATCGCCTCTGTGCTCATCGACGGCACCATCTGTGCCTGTCCCAACATCGACCGCAAGCGTTTCGCCCAGGGCAACATCTACAGCGACAGCCTGTGGGAGGTGTGGCAGACGCGCTTCGAGCCTTTCCGCAACCGCGAGTGGGCACGGCAGGGGATGTGCAAAGACTGCAGGGCGTTCAAGAACTGTCTTGGAAACGGCATGCACAACTGGCACGGCAACGGTACGTCACCTATCAACTGCCACTATAATAAATTGAAAAGTGAAAGAAAATGAAATAATGTGGTCAGTTTGGAAAAAGTGTGTATCTTTGCAGCGTGAAAAAGCAAGTGCTTATATTCAATCTTCGACGTGTTGCGTACTGGACCAGCGTTGTGTTGCTGGGGCTGGCGGCGGTGGTGTGGATTGGCCTGCTGGTGATGGCCCTGGCGTCGGGATGGGTGCGGACGGTGCCGTGGCTGGCTGCGGTGTACCGCTACAGTTATGTGCTTATGGGGGTGTCGCTACTGATGGCGGTGGCGGGACTCTTGGGTCTGACGGCGCTGAATCCCGACAGCAGTTTCGAACCTGTGCGCTTTGCCCCCGGCAAACCCGTGCGGCCCGCCCCCGAGCGAGTGGCGCGGCTCGTGGAATGGCTCGGCCCTCGGCGCAGACCTTGCATCATCTACGGGCGAGACCGTGAGCTCTCCGTCACGCTGGGCTGCAGCAAGGAGGGCGGCACGCCGGACCTGCCCGCCGGGCGACAATACCCGTCCCATGACGATGGCTCCCCGATGGAACTCCTCTTCCAGCTCCGTTGCGGCGACCTGGCGCCGCTCGACCCCGACGGGCACTATCCGCACAGCGGCATGCTTTATTTCTTCGACGGAGGTCTGGTCCTCTTCAGCGAACGGGAGGACAACCTCGTGTCCACCGACCCCCTCGGCGACGGTGAGAAGCGTTGGCGGGGCGAAGCCATGGAGTTCATGGCGGCAGACGACTATCCCGACTTCTTCCTTGCCCACCGGGCCGTGCCCGATGCCATCTGGGCCGACTACGCCGAGGCCCTACGGCAGCTGGACCACACAACGCGCTTCGGCCAGCTGGGTGGCTATCTGCATCCCGAAAGCGAGGAGTCCTTTGAACGCCTGACCGACCTCGACAGCCTCGAGATATTGCTCTCGGACAACGAAGAGTACGCCTACCTCATCAGCCCCGACGACCTGCGCCTCCGCTGCTTCTCCGCTGCTCGCCTCGTGTGGTCATAAAAACTATTTTTTGCCATATCAAAAAAAGTGCGTATCTTTGCAGTCGGATTTATTATATAAATAGCATGTCTGAA
The DNA here is from genome assembly GCA_902775135.1 of uncultured Bacteroidota bacterium. GTDB lineage: Bacteria > Bacteroidota > Bacteroidia > Bacteroidales > P3 > Colimorpha. The sequence continues at coordinate 38,877 of CACYKY010000022.1, forward strand.
TACAACATTATCATAGAGAAAGATGCTGAGACGGGCTTGTTCTGTGGACAATGCGAACAGGTGCCTGAAGCCATATCTCAGGGAGCAAGCGAGGAAGAATTGCTGGAAAATATCCGTGAGGCGATAGAACTTGTGTTGGAAGACCGGCAGGAAAGTGTTCGCCGCCAATATGCAGGACGCAAGTATTTCAGTCGTCGTATTGCAGTGAACGCATGAAGAAAGAAAAATTCCTTCGCTTTCTGCGTGAAAACAACTGCTTGCCCACTGGACGACAGAAAGGCAGCCACGCCATGTTCCAGAACATTCAAAACGGGAAGAAGGCAGTTGTTCCGATGCACAACGATATAGCGGAGTTGACAGCACGTGCTATTTGCAAGCAACTTGACATACCGCCAGTGAAATTCAATTAATAATCAACAAACATAAAACAACAATGAGTATCATAAAACCCTTTAAAGGATTCCGCCCCCCGGTGGATATCGTCGAGAAACTGGCTTCGCGTCCCTACGACGTGCTGAACTCCGAAGAAGCCCGCGTGGAATGCGAGGGCAACCCCTACAGCCTCCTGCACGTCACCAAGGCTGAAATCGACCTCCCCAAAGGCACCGACGAGCACTCGCCCGAAGTGTACCTCCAGGTCGTCAAGAACTACAACCTGTTCAAGGACCTCGGCTGGCTGGTCAAGGATGAGGAGGAAAAACTCTACATCTACGCCCAGAGCATGAACCCCAAAGACAAGGACGCCAAGTGGCAGTACGGCATCGTGGCCTGCGCCTACAGCGAGGACTACGTCAACAAGGTCATCAAGAAACACGAGCTCACCCGCAAGGACAAGGAAGAGGACCGTATGAAACACGTCCGCATCACCAACGCCAACGTCGAGCCCGTCTTCTTCGCCTATCCCGCCATCGCCCGCATCGACGAGATCGTGGCCGGCATCACCGCCAAGAAGCCCATCTATGACTTCATCGCCAAGGAAGACGGCTTCGGCCACCGCTTCTGGGTCATCGACGACAAGGCCACCATCGCCGAGCTCGTCGACATCTTCGACAAGCAGGTTCCCGCCATGTACATCGCCGACGGCCACCACCGCAGCGCCGCCGCCGCCCTCGTGGGACAGGAAAAGAAGGAGCAGAACCCCCACCACACCGGCAAGGAGGAGTACAACTACTTCATGACCGTCATCTTCCCCGACAACCAGCTCAACGTCATCGACTACAACCGCGTGGTCAAGGACCTCAACGGCCTCAGCAAGGAGCAGTTCCTCGCCGCCGTTGGCGAGAGCTACGAGCTCACCGACATGGGCACCGACATCTACAAGCCCTCCAAGCTGCACGAGCACTCCATGTACCTCGACGGCCACTGGTACAAGATGACCGCCAAGCCCGGCACCTACAACGACAACGACCCCATCGGCGTGCTCGACGTCACCATCCTCTCCAACCTCGTCCTTGACAAGGTGCTCGGCATCAAGGATCTCCGCACTGACAAGCGCATCGACTTCGTCGGCGGTATCCGCGGCCTCGGCGAGCTCAAACGTCGCGTCGACAACGGCGAGATGAAGGTCGCCTTCGCCCTCTATCCCGTCAGCATGAAACAGATCATCGACATCGCCGACACCGGCAACATCATGCCCCCGAAGACCACCTGGTTCGAGCCCAAACTGCGCTCCGGCCTCGTGATCCACGAGCTCTGCTAAGCCAATGGCAGCGATAGTATAACCCAAGCGGGTGCAACCGACAGGTTGCACCCGCTCTTTTTTGTCTCCCTCCCCACACACACATTTGTAGAGACGCAGCGTGCTGCGTCTCCCTGGAGCCAGCTGCGTCACCCTGCCAGCATCAAAACGGCTATCCGAGAATTTTTTCCAGTTGTTTCTCCGAGGCATGGGGAAGGAGGGCGCGCAGGTGGTCGTGTATCTTCTGACGCGATTCTTCCGGCGTGCGGCTGCACAGGCATGCGTCGTGTCCCAAGAGCCGTTCAGGCGTATTCAGCAACGCCCAGCCCCAGCCGTAGCGGTTGCCGTGCTTGTCGGTGGGGTACACGAAGTCCTCGGTCACCACGCGGCAGGCCATCTGCAGGCGTGTCACATAGCCGTCGAAGCGGCTGCGCATCTTGGGCCCGTCGAAACCGCAGGCCCTTCGTAGGTCGCGGGTTATCATGCTGCCGCCCACGCGCAGCACTTCCAGTATGGCGCCTTCTATGCTCTCCTCCTCGGGCTCCGGATACCTGGCGCGCCGGTAGTTGCAGAGGTCGGGCCACCACTCCATGGTGACGAAGCCCGCCTTTCCGCCAAAGAACTTGCCGTAGGCATAGTGCCCCTCGGTGACCATCGGCCCCTTCCAGTCCCACAGCGGCCAGTCCCAGCCTCCATCCGGCAGGGCCACATAGCGGCACTCCGGGGCGACGAGCTCGTCGGCCGAGAATCCTTCTATGTTGCCGCCCAGCAGCGGCAGAAAGCCCATCTCGCCGATGGCCTCCATGAGTTCGGGACAGTTGTGTACTTGTTTCATTGGTTGTAACTTTCGGGACCGAAAATCTCTTTGCCGTAGGGGGTCAGCTGCAGGTGCTTCGATAGCCAGTATATGGGCATGTCGACGAAGAGCATGCCACAGGCGTAGGGCTGGGCGCTGTAGGGGTTGAAGTGGGCGGTGACGACGGAGCGCGTGCTGTCGATGGTGAAGCCGTCAGGATGCGGCAGGCGTTGCTTGTATTCGTCAAAGAGGCATTCGGTGGTGTTGCCGTTGTCGCGGTTCACCACGAGGTCCTCCAGGGCGCGTATCATCACCTCGCCGATGCCGGCGGTGTCCATCAGGTCCTCGAGGTGGACCACACGTCCGCTTTTGCGGTCAACGATGAGGCTGTTGTAGCCATAGTAGCCGTGGGCGGCGAAGGCCACCATGCCCTCATAATTTGTGTGGAAGAGCAGCAGGTCGCCGTTCTGCTCAACGCCGCCGCTGATTTTCTTGTAGTTGCAGGGTTGTGTGGTGATGGAGTCTATCTTGCGTCGTCTCGCTATTTCATTGTCTTCCATCTGGCTCTGTCTCAGAAAGCGTTGCGCCGCTTCCTCGAGGGTGGTCGACGTGCTGTCGCCGAAGGCAAGGACTATCAGCTGTCCTCGCGTCTCAGGGCTGAAGGCACCGAGGTCGGGCCATTTCAGCTCGAAGGTGTTCTCCTCCTGCAGGAGGTTGTCCTCCATGAAGGGTATGGGTTCCTTGAGGGTTAGTTCCTGGCAGAGGGTGCCCCGGTAGTCTGTGATTTTGATTTCCTGCTGGTTGGCGGCGTCTCTCTCTTCTGGTGTTTGTCGACAGGCACCCATCAGCAGGGCTGCGGCGGCCAGCGCAAGGCAAAGTGTCTTATTCATAGTGGGTTCGATTTGGTAGGGTCTGTTCTTATTTTTTGCAAAAGTACGATTTTTTTCTGTCATTTAAAGAAAAAGTTGTATTTTTGCACCTCGTTTTAAATATAAAATAATACTTTAAATAATATGCTACTTCTAGACGACAACACTCCCGCACTCATCGCCGCTGCGGCCCAGTCCAATCCCACCGAAGCGGTGGTCCCCGAGCCCGTAAAGGCTTTCGACAGCACCGTCTCCACCGTCAAGGACAGCCTCTCCAACCTCAATCTCTCCGATGTCAAGGACATCGTCACCGGCGAGAACACCATCATCCGCGACGGTCTCTCGGCCCTCACCAAACTCACCGTCGAGTTCGTCCCCAAACTCCTCGTGGCCATCCTCATCCTCTGGGTGGGTATGAAATTGGCCAAGATGCTGAAGAAACTCATTGTGAAGGCTCTCGACAAGCGTGGCGCCGAAGGGTCGCTCAAGTCTTTCCTCGGTTCGCTGGTCGACGTGCTGCTGAAGGCCATGATTGTCATCATGGCCATGGATGTCATCGGCATCAAGGCCACCTCCTTCATCGCCCTCCTCGGTGCCATGGGGCTGGCGGTGGGTATGGCCCTCCAGGGCACCCTCCAGAACTTCGCCGGCGGCGTGATCATCCTCCTCATGAAGCCTTTCAAGGTCGACGACTACATCGAGTGCGGCTCCTACAAGGGCTACATCAAGGAAATACGTATCTTCCACACCATCATGCGCCCCTTCAACGGCCGCACCGTCATTATCCCCAACAGCGAGCTGGCCACCAAGAGCCTCATCAACCACACCAAGGAGCCTGTCATCCGCCTCGATGTCATCGCCTCTGTGGCCTATGGCACCGACCTCGCCAAAGCCAAGCAGGTGCTGTGGGATGTGGTCCGCTCCGAGAAGCTTATCAAGTGGGACCCCAAGCCCCCCACCATCGCCGTCAGCGAGCTCAACAACAGCTCCGTCGACATCACCCTCTGGCTTTGGGTCAGCGTGGAGGACTATTGGGAAGTGTGGAAACACATCCGCGAGGATATCTACATCGCCTTCAACGAGGCCGACATCGATATCCCGTTCCCGCAGGTCTCCGTCCACCAGATGGACAAGTCACCCAAGGTCCACATGGCTCCCCGCCAGGAGCCCGACATCGACAAACTCCGTCCCCACTTCGCCAACGAGGCTATCGGCGAGGGCGAGTGAGATAATGTGAAACGGTAATCAAAAAACGGAAAATGAAATTTCAGTGTTGCCTCCTTAAGGTCCTGGGTCTCTCCCTTCTTCTCTTCGCTTCTTCCTTGTCTTCCCATGCCCAAAGCCCGTTGAGCGACAGCGCCTGCGCCGCCTATGTGCTCACCTGTGGCCCCGGCGACGATTTCTACACCACCTTCGGCCACTCCGCCATTCGCATCTGCGATTCCGCGCGCGGTATCGACCTGGTCTACAACTACGGCACCTTCGATTTCAACACTCCCCATTTCTACTGGAAGTTCATGCGCGGTCAGCTCGACTATCAGCTTGGCCGCACCTCCTTCAGCCATTTCATGGCCGAGTATGAGGCCGAGGGGCGCTCCGTGTCGCAGCAACGGCTCTATCTCGACGCCCGCCAGACAGCCAACCTCTACATCCTCCTGGAACAGAACTATCTGCCTGAATACCGGCACTACCGCTACGATTTCTTCCGCGACAACTGCGCCACGCGCGTGCGCGACATGGTGGCGCTGGCCGCCGGCAAGCGCGACACTGTCCTCGGGCCCGACTGGCAGGCCGAGCCCCGCAGCTATCGTCGTCTGGTGGACGACAACCTCGAGGGCACTCTCCAGTGGTGGCGCCTCGGCATCGACATGCTCTTCGGCCTCCCTGCCGACCACCGCGCTTCCGACATGGAGCGCATGTTCCTCCCCCAGCAGATGCACGACATCTATGCCGCTACCCTTTGGCGCGGCGTCTGCGGCAATGCCTATATCGCAGCCCCCTCCGAGGAGTTGCTCCCCGAGTCCCGCCAGCCCCTCAGCGCCAGCTTTCCGCCTGTGGTGGCTTTTGCATTGCTGTTTGTGCTGGTGGTGATTATGTCATGGAAACAGTGGTGGCGTCCTTGGATGGACCGCGTGCTGATGGTTTTGGCCGGATTGGTGGGCTTGTTCCTCGTCTTCATGTGGGTGGGTACTGACCACTACTGCACCCAGTGGAATCTCAACATCCTCTGGGCCAATCCCCTTCTCCTGCTCATCGCCATTCGCCTCCATCGCAGTCCTCGCTGGTCACTATGGCTCACGCTGGGGTGCTTCGCCGTAGCGGCGGTTTGGGTCCTCTGGTGTGGCCTTTCGCCTGCCATACTGCTCCTCATCCTCACCCTCGCTTTCCGCATCCTCTCCCTTCTCCGCCAAAAACAACCCCTTCCGTAGAGTCGCAGCATTCACTATTCACCAATCACCATTCACTTATTTGGAACTCCAATCAGCCCGTTTATTTTCTCAAAGACGGCCTGTGGCGTGATGGCATGCATGCAGCGGTAGTCGCCGAACCGACAGGGCTTGTTGCCATAGGCGGAGCAGGGCTGGCAGCGTAGCCTGGCGCACAGGGCGTTGTCGCGGTTCTGCCCATAGCCGTAGAAACCGAAGTCGGGATGCGTGGCACCCCAGATGCTCACCACCGGCACACCGAGGACGGAGGCAAAGTGCATGTTGGCACTGTCCATGCTGACCATCAGGGTGAGCGATTTGATGATGTCCAGCTCCTCACGGAAACTTTGCTTGCCCGCTATGGATCTGACGTTGGCATAGGGTTCGGCCCATCGCTCAAGGGTGGGGGCTTCCTCCTTGCTGCCGAATAGGATGACGCGGTATCCCCGTCCGTCCAATAGGCCTATCAGTTGCTGCATGTATTCGGCTGGCCATATCTTGCCTTTGTGTTGCGCAAAGGGGGCTATGCCGATGGTGGGTGGCTGGCTGTGTGACGGTGTGGCGGTGGGCCGGGGACTGGGGGCTGCCTGCAGTCCCGCACGATGGAAGACCTCCTCGTAGCGTTCAATCTGGGGTTTGCGCGGTGTGGTTCTCCAATGGTGGATGAAGAGCCAGCGCGATAGTTTCCCTTTGCGGAGGGCGCACAGGCGGAAATGGAAGTCGAAAAGGTGGCGCAGGCGGAGCAGGGTGAGGGCAAAGCCCACACGGTTCACCTTGTGGAGGTCAACGACGGTGTCGGCTCCGACGGCATTGAGCTCTTTGTATATCTTGATGAAACTCTGTTTCTTCTTAAGCCCCATATATTCCACATTGGGCTTGCCTTCAAACAGGGGTTGCAGCATCGGCGGTCCTGCAACGGTGAATTTCACCGTCGGATGGGCCGAAGCATAGCGATCTACCAGCGGTGCCATGATGGCGACATCGCCGAGGGCGGAGAGTCGGATGATGAGGAGGTGACGGGGCGAAACACTCATTTTTTGTACAGCATCGGGTTGAGACTCGGGTCGTTGTACATCTTCATCTGGCGGTAGAGCTTCATTTGGCGTCGGCCGGCGCCCAGGTCGTCCAGGAGTTGGTCGATGGCGAGGGTGAGGTCGGCTCGCTGCGTGAGGAGGGTGTCGAGCTTGGCCTGGCATTTGGCACGGTGGTCGTCGTCGCCGCGGTTGGCCTCGATCTGGAAGTGATAGACCTTCAGCGCCAGGATGGAGAGGCGGTCTATGGCCCATGCCGGGGTCTCGGTGTTGAGGCGCGCATCCTCTTGCAGCTTCACCTCCTTGAACAGGCTGTAGTAGTGGTCGTCGATTTGTTCAACGAGGTTGGTGCGGTGCTGGTTCGAGGCATCGATGCGACGTTTGAGCTGCAGGGCATACACGGGGTCCACGTCGTCGGGGCGCACAAGGTCCTCCAGGTGCCACTGGACGGTGTCCACCCACGATTTCTCCCAGAGGATAGCCTCGTAGGTGCCTTCGCTATAGGGGTTGTGCTGCGGGGCGTCGACGTTGTCGGTTTTGTGGTATTCTGCCACTTGTTGCGCAAAGAGGTTATAGAGGTCGTTTGCTTTCATTGTATTCTGGTTTTTGTATGTTTTCTTTTTTAAAAATAATGTCCAATGTTGAGGTAGAAGTTGAGGCCCGGGGCCAGGGTGGAGTAGCCGAGGTCGGCCGAGATGGGACCCAAAAATGAGTTGTAGCAGTAGCCTATGGCGAAGCCGTAGATGTTGGGGATGAACTGGATGAGGTCGTTGATGTCGTCCGATTGGCGCGCTAGGGCGGCTCTCAGGATGAGGTATTGGCTCTTGTGGAAGTTGAACTGGAAGCGCAGCTGGGCGGCAACAAAGAGGGGGTCTACAAAGGTGAGGCTGTGTACGCCAGGAAAGGCTAGCTGTTGGTCCACAAGGCTCTGGTAGGAGCCCAGGGCGTTGGCAAAGGGAAGCGGTATGTCGGTGTGCGAGAAGGCCATCCGGCCAAAGAGGCAGGGCGACAGCGTGAACCTCGAGCTGAGGGGAAATGAACTGCGCCATATGGTACGCACCTCACTGATGCCTGGGTTGTCCAGGTAGGATATGAGGTTGTCCGTGCGGTAGGTGTACGAGGCGGTGAAGAAGATGCCGCGCGTGGGGGTGTAGTAGTCGTTCTCGGTGTTCAGGATCGACTCGAAGTGGTAGGAAAAGAAGCGGGCGTCGTCAATGACTATGGCCGTTCCGCCGGCAGATAGTATGGGGTCGAAGAAGTCGAAATAGTCGAAGATGATGCCGGCACTGAGTTTGTATTTGCGGAAGCGCGAGTTGATGGGCATGAAGGCCAGCCGGTGCTGGTTGTATTTGCTGTTATAGGTGCGGATGCCGTCGGCATAGAGGTCTATGTCGTTGCGGAAGTAGGTGTACGATAGGGCGGGGGAGGTGACACCCCGCGGGTAGAGGTTCTGCTCGGCATGGAACTGGATGCGTTTGCCGAGTCGCAGGTGGCCGATGACTTCCATGGGTATGCCCCAATGGAAAGGGAAGCGGGCTCCTATCTGCAGGGCGCCGGTCTCTTCGTTGTCAAAGCGGAAGGCTACACCGACAATGGGGTTGTAGAGCAGGGGGGTCGGCGGGGCCGTGAGTTTGTAGGTGGCTTTTTCCTCTTCCTCGTCCGAGGAGGTGGGGCTAACTGTCCGCTGGGTGTTCCATCGGGGTCGTTTGGCGGCTATGTCGTCCCGCAGGGCATGGAGCTCGTCGCGGTGCCGTAGTGCCTCCTCGGCGCCCCGCCGCAACAGGGTGTCGATGGCGTCGGCCGTGAACGAGGCCGCCGTATAGCCGCTGACGTCTACATGCATGACGATGTCGCTCATGGCTATGTTGTCCCTGTATTTGTTCTTGCAGTTGATGTCGATCACTTGCATGAAGAGGTCTATGGGTCCCGTGATGTCGTCGGCGGCAAGGGTGTCGCCCTGGACGGTGACTCCGATGATGATGTCGGCTCCCATCTGTCGGGCTATGTCGGCAGGATAGTTGTTTCTGAGGCCGCCGTCAACTAGCAGCCTGTTGCCCCAGCGCACGGGCGAGAAGACTCCCGGTATCGACATCGAGGCCCGCATCGCCTGCTTCAGGTAGCCGCTGTGGAAGTCTATCTCGGTGTTGGTGATGACGTCCGTGGCCACGCAGGCAAAGGGGATCGGCAGGGTGTTGAAGTCTATCGAGTCCAGATAGCCCTCCAGGAGTTGGTCGAAGAGGTGGTCCAGGTTCGTGCCTCTGATGAATCCCGCTCCCGAGTTGCGGTTGGCTTTCCCCGTGGTGAAGGCGTGCCAGAGGGCATAGGTGTTCTGGATCCGTCGCGTGTCGATGTCTATCGATTCCGGATTCACCCTGTCCGTCAGGAGGAACGTCCAGTCCTGCGTCCTCACCAGCGAGTCCAGCTCGTCGGTGCTCCATCCAATGGCGTAGAGCCCCCCGATGAGCGAGCCCATCGAGGTGCCGCAGATGATGTCTATCGGCAGCCCCGCCTCCTCTATGGCGCGGAGGGCGCTGATGTGGGCCACTCCCTTGGCTCCACCCCCACTGAGCACCACGGCTACCTTCGGCCGCGCAAAGGCGTCCGTCCACCCCGTCTGCGAGTGGCTCGGCACCGCCATGAGTGTCAGTATGGCAACTATGAGCATCAGCCGTTTCATTATTCCCGTTTCATTTTTTCATTTTTCATTTTTCATTTTCCCTCTCACTCCCTCTATTTACCCCCTAACCCGTAAACGGTAAACCCTCACCTCACCTGCCCGTATACATCTTTCTTCAGCCTCATCCACTGCAGCATGCCCCGCAGCGTGAGGAAGGCCATGAAGGCAATCCAGAGTATGTTGTTCCAGGTTTGGGTGCAGAGGGGGGCATAGGCGGCTTTCAGTCCGTAGTAGATGGCGAAAAAGGCTGCTGTGGCCACGAACATGGCATTGCGCATCGTCCGCGTGGCGGTGGCACCGATAAAGATGCCGTCAAAGAGGAATGCCGCAAAGCCGCAGATTGGGATCACCAGCACCCACCCCATGTAGTCGCCGGCAGTGGCTATCACTTCCTGCTTGTCGGTGAAGATATGCAGGAATTCGTTGCCAAAGGCGGCATAGAGTCCGGTGAAGACCGCCGTCAATGCCAGCCCCCAGGCAATGAGCAGGCGTACGGCCAATTTCAGGTGCCGCAGCTGCCGGGCTCCGATATGGCGCCCCACCAGGCTTTCGCCGGCATAGGCAAATCCGTCCATGATATAGCTGAATAGGGTGAAGAACATCATCAGGATGCCGTCGGTGGCTCGGATGGTTTCACTGATGCGGCCACTGGCGGCGGTGATGAAGGTGAAGACGGTGGACAGGCAGACGGTGCGGAGGAACACGTCGCCGTTCACTTTGAAGAATCTCCGCATCTCCTCCCAGTGAAGGGCCTCCTTGAGGACTGCAGGTTGGAGGCTGAACGAGGCAAGGTTCGGGTCGCGCCCTATTCTGCGGCGGAGGAAGAATAGGCCCATTGCCAGCCCTGTATAGTTGGCAATGACTGTGCCCAAGGCCACACCGAACATGTCCCATTTCAGCACCAGCACGAAGAGCAGCGATGCCACGATGTTCACGCAGTTCAACGCTATGGCTATCCACATCGGTGTCTTCGAGTCCTGCATGCCTATAAACCATCCTTTGATGGCGTACAGCCCCAACGTCGCAGGCGCTGCCCAGATGCGTACAAAGAAGTAGGTCAGCGCCAGGTCAATGACCGTGGGTCCATTCTCCGGGTTACTCTTGAATATCACCTTGGCGCCTTCCGCCAACGGCCACTGCAACGCTATCACCAGCAGCGCTATCACCAGCGCTATGGTGCAGCTCTGCATCAATATCTTCAGGCTCTCGTCCCATCGCTCGGCACCAAAGGCCTGCGCCGTCAGCCCGCTTGTCCCCATCCGCAGGAATCCGAAGTTCCAGTAGATGAGGTTGAAAATCGAGCTCCCCACCACGATGGCGCTCACGTGCGCCCCCGAGAGGTGACCCACAATGGCCATGTCCACCATGCCCAGCAGCGGCACGGTGATGTTCGTAATGATGTTGGGCAATGCCAGTCCAAGTATCCTTCGGTTCATCCCGTCAATTATTCACTTTCCACTTTCCGTTTTCCACTTTCCGTTTTCCACTTTCCGTTTTCCACTTTCCGTTTTCCACTTTCCGTTTTCCACTTTCCGTTTTCCACTTTCCGTTTTCCACTTTCCGTTTTCCACTTTCCGTTTTCCACTTTCCGTTTTCCACTTTCCGTTTTCCACTTTCCGTTTTCCACTTTCCGTTTTCCACTCTATTCAATCCTGCAGCTCGCACAGTTCAGCACTCTCCGTGTGCCCTTGTCGCTGACAAAGACCACGATGTGGCAGTTCTCTGTCTTGATGTCGTCGCTGGGGGTGAAACTCAGCGTGCCGCGTACGGCTTCTCCCTCGGTGCCGTTCGCTTCTATGTCGCGACCCCAGAAGCCGGTGATAACCTTCCTCAGCATGTGGTTGTGGGCATAGCCCTCGTCCACCGTGTTGTCAGGCATCAGCTGTTTGTACACCAGCGAGTCCTCCACCACGGCCGCCGTCAGGGTCAGGGGGCTGCCGATGGTGCGCAGGAACTGGATGTCCACCGTGATGTCCACCTTGGTGCCCTGCGTCGCACTCACCTCCAACCCCACCGCGGGGGTCTCCCCCAGGGCAGCGTCGATGGCACTCACTATGTTGCCCATCTCGCCTAGGAATTGGACACTCCGGTCGCGGTTCAGGTAGGCTGCCGGTATGGCGTTGATGCCGAAGTATTGGTCCCAGGCGGTGCCGCCATCTGTGCGCATGTCGGGCTGCCCGGGGTAGGGCATCCCTTGTCCCACGGGGTGGTTGATGGCCACCACCACCACGCGGTCATTGTGGATCCCCGCGAGGGTGACATCGGCCGTCGGACAGTTGCTGCAGCGCGGCCCCGTATATTTCTCCACATAGGCCCGCTGCACCGGGTCGGCTATCGCCGCCCCCTCCGTCCAACTCACCACAGCCCCGTCATAAATCGTGTATTCCCCCTCCTCAATCTTGTCGCACGCTCCCATGCCCATCACACCCATCACACCCATCACCCAAATAAAAATCTTTTTCATATTAACTATTAACTATTATCTATTAACTATTAACTATCAAAAGCTCGTCGTCAGCCCAAACGTCAGCCCGTTGCTCGCCGGCACCGTGCGGCACACGCCGCCGATGCACAGCAGGCCCTCACGCTGCTTGCCGTAGCCCACCTGCAGACGCGTCGCGCCCTTCGTATAGCCCACCGAGAGGTTGTAGTAGTTGCCCCTCCCGTCGTTGTAGGCCCACTGGTCACTGGCCGACACAAACCAGTGCGTCCCTATGTTCCATTCCACCAAGCCCATCACCCAATCGCCCGCGCGGCGGTCGTTGTGCTCCGGGTCGTTGGCGTCGTAGTGGCTGTCGCTGCCCATCCACTCCCCCTCTATCCGCAACGAGTGCTTCTTGCTCACCTTCCACGACACGTCGGCTACCACGATGTTGTTGTGGTGCAGCCCTCCGGGCTCGTTCTCCACCACCGGGTTGAACACCTGGTAGGCGTAGGTCACCGTGGCTTTCACATTCTTGCTCAGCTTCTTGGCCATCTCCACCGACACGTCGCCGTATAGCGTCTCTCCCAGTCCTCCCTTCACTTCGTAGCCTTCCGTGCCCGCGCCGCCCGTCACCGTGGTGTCCAGCCCCACCACCACCGAGCTGTTCACGTGCACGTCCATCCCGTATTTTCCGCCCAGCAGGGTCCCTTTCTTGATCTTGTACATCACGTCCCCCTGCAACCCCTGCTCGCCGTTCACCTGCGTGGCGTAGGGATACATCGAGAGGAAGGCGTATGTGTGGTTCTTCGTGATGGCCGGCAGGTAGTTGATGTACAGCATCTCGCCGCTCTGCGAGCGTACACTCTTGAAACCCATGTTCACTATCCGCTTCGCCTGCAGGCTCGCGCTCAGGCCCCGCTGCGAGTAGGTGAGGCCCAGCAGCAGCGCCTCGCCCGGGTGGTACACGTAGCCGTTCATTGCACTCGGGTCCTGTCCCTTGCGCACATATTCGCCCTGCAGACTCCAGTTGCCGTAGCCAATGTCGGCACGCACCGACGCCGCTCCCACGTTCAGCGGCAGGTTCAGCCGCATCTCCGCGTTCGCCGCCGAGGGCACCGTCTCGTCTTCCTCGTATTTGCTCACAAAGCCCGCACCCACCGTGGCGCGGAACCTGCTCTCGCCGATGGCTTTCACCAGACTCCCCAGGTTCACCTCGGCGTCCACGCCGCGTACCAAGCCCTCGCCGTAGTCCCAGAAGATACGCTGCTTTCCCGCCAGCGCCTTCAGCGTAACGCCCTCCACGGGGCGGTACTGCACGTTCAGACCCATCAGCGCGTTGTCCAACCCCAGGTAGCGGTCCTCGTAGGCACGCAGGATCATCCCCGAGCCAAACTGCTCGTAGAAGTTGCCCAGCGTCACACTCAGCCGTTCACCGTTGTAGGCCACGAAGTAGTTTGCCAGTCCTTGTCCTTTGTAGCGGGCGTCGAAGCCCAGCAGCGGGTTTTGGTACATCTCGAAGCGAAGCCCCGCACTGAAGTCGCCGTTGGTGTACAGGATGTCCGCCCTTGCGTTCATCAGCAGCTTCTCCGGCACATCCTGTGCCCCGATCGTGCTGTCCGCACTGCTCATCTGGCCGTCCAGCTGCACGTTGCCCGTCACGTGGCCACCCAGCAGACCTTGCCCTTGCGCCGCCATCGTTATGCACGCCGCCACAGCTATCATCACAATCCTTTTCCTTTTCATAATATTGTCTACCACTGATTGATATATTTTATTTTGTTTCCTATTTAAAAATGCAAAGATACCACTTTTTTTCCATTCGCACAAAATATATTTTCGCCCCACCCAACCCCGAAACAGCTGTCTTGTACGATATTGCTTACAAGGCATCCATAGGAGCTATATGAATGCCTTGTGAAATTGTTCGAAGTACATGCCCAACTGTGAGAGTGGAGGGGGGAAGAGGGAAGATGTGAGATGGAAGATTGCGGACGGGAGCTTGCGGGGTCAGGGCTGCTGGGTGAGCTCGCGCACTTTCTCGATGAGCTCTTCCTCGCCACCGTCCTGGTAGCCGGTGTGCTGCCACACGATCTCACCCTCGCCGTTGAGGATGAAGGTGTGGGGGACGTTGACTACACCCATGGCGCGTTTGAGGTCGGAGTTCTGGTCGAGGTAGATCTCATAGGGCCAGTCGTTGCCTTCGGCATGGGGTTTGACACGTGCGGCGGAGCGGGCATCGTCGATGGAGACGGCGACGATCTTGACGCCGGTCTCTTCCTGCCATTCCTCGTAGACTTCCTTGATGTTGTTGAGTTCGCGGTTGCAGGGTTTGCACCAGGTGGCCCAGAAGGAGATGATGACGGGGCGCCCGTTGTTTTGTATGGCGGAGGACTGTACGGTTTGTCCGTCGATGGTGCGGAGGGTGATGTTTTGCGGCAGGGTGGCGTTCTGCGCCATGAGGCCGGTGCCCATGAGGAGGGCTAAGAAGAGGGGGAGGATGTGTTTCATGGTGTTTTGCGTTTTTACTGTTTAATGTGTTTTTATGTGTTTAATGGTTTCTATGCTGTTGTTATTATTTGGTTCTAGATGGTGAGTTTTTCTTGCAGGGAGGCGAGGGTTTTTTCTTCGGTGGCGATGAGCTGTTGCGTGAAGGGTGTGGCTTCATTGTCGGCCTGGTCGTCGCGGAGCTGGAAGAGGCGTCCATAGTGGAGGCCGAAGGCCTCGTACTGCGGGTTGCCGAGGGCGCAGGCGGTGGCGAAGAGGGAGGCTGTCTTGCCGTCGATGATTTTGAGGTAGGTGTCGGCGGAGAGGGGTTTGGCTGCGGCTTCGAGCTGGAGGAGTTCGGATTGGACCATGGTCTGGACGGTGCGGTTGATGCGGCGCGCGGCGTCGGCATCGTCGACTTCGTGGAGGATAGCCATCACCTGGGAGAGGAGGTAGTCGCCCGCGAGCACGGTGGCGGCGTTGCCCCATAGGCTGTTGACGGAGGGTTGTCCGCGGCGCTGGTCGGCGCGGTCGACGACATCGTCGTGGAGGAGGGAGGCGTTGTGGAGCATCTCGACGGCGACGGCGAGGAGCAGCGTGCGGCGCGAGTTGAGGACTTGGTCGCCGAGGGTGGCGGCGGCGGCGAGGAGGAGCTGCGGGCGCAGCATCTTGCCCAGCCGCGAGGAGATGTGGTCCTCGATGGAGTGGAGGAGGCGGCCGTCGCCGAGGGTGAGGCGGCGGAGGAATTCGGCGCGCACTTCGTCAAGCTTGGTTTTTGAAGTCATTGTAGAGGGTGGAAAGTTTGTTGGCGAGGGGTTTGGAGGCTTTGACGAGGGGCAGGCGCAGGATGTTGGTGATGAGGCCTTGGGCCTCGAGGAGGGACTTGATGCCGGTGGGGTTGCCCTCGTCGAAGATGGCGTTCATGAGGGGGAGCATTTTCATGTGGAGGGGGAGTGCTTTCTTGAAGTCGCCCTTGAGGGCGAGGCGGACCATCTGGCTCATCTCGGCGGGGAGGGCGTTGGCCATGACGGAGATGACGCCGTCGGCGCCGAGGGCTAGCATGGGGTAGGTGAGGGCGTCGTCGCCGGAGATGACGCGGAAGCCTGCGGGGCGCTGGCGGAGGATTTCCATGACCTGGTGCATGTTGCCGGAGGCCTCCTTGATGCCGATGATGTTGGGGCATTCGCGTGCGAGGGTGAGGGTGGTTTCGGCGGCGAGGTTGACGCCGGTGCGGCCGGGGACGTTGTACATGACGACGGGGACGGGTGAGGCCTCGCTGATATTGCGATAGTGCTCGAGGAGGCCGCGCTGGTTGGGCTTGTTGTAGAAGGGGGTGACGGAGAGGATGGCGGAGATGCCGTCGAAGTTGGTGCCGGCGATGGTGTCGGTGAGGTTGAGGGTGTTGTTGCCGCCGAGGCCGAGCATGATGGGGCAGCGGCCGGCGACGGTTTCGACGATGAATTCCTGGACGGCGGCGCGTTCGGCGGTGGACATGGTGGCGGCCTCGGAGGTGGTGCCGAGGGCAACGATGTAGTCGACACCGGAGGTGATGATTTTATCGATGAGGGCTTCGAGTTTGGTGAAGTCGACGGTTTCCTGTTGGCGGCGGAAGGGGGTGACGAGGGCCACGCCGGTGCCGGAGAAGAGAGGGGGCTTCATTGTTTTTTTGGGTTTTAAGTTTTAAGTTTTGAGTTTGAGTTTTTTTTTTTGGAGGGAGTGAGAGGGAGTGAGAGGGAGTGAGAGGACAAATGCTTTAGTGGTTTTAAGTTTTGAGTTTTAAGTTTTAAGTTTTGAGTTTTAAGTTTTAAGTTTTAAGTGATTCGTGATTGGGTTTGATCGGTTGGCGTTAAGGTTGGCGTTAAGGGTTAGTTCATTTTTGGATCATTCCAAGGTATTCGATGACGTTGTTGAAGAAGTTCTTGAGTTCGACGCGACCGTCGCCGCGGATGATGAGGTCGAAGATCTCGGTGGGGTCCTCGGCGGGGGTGGCGTAGACGACCTTGAGGCTGGCGGGGGTGCGGAGGGCGAGGTACTGGGAGAAGAAGTTTTCCTCGCCGATGGTGTCGATGAGTAGGTCGTAGGAGATGGAGGCGAAGTCCTGGATGGAGTTCCAGGAGGGGAGCCCCCAGAAGTTGAGGTCGGTCTTGGAGCGGCAGATGGTGGTGGCCTGATGGGTGACGACGAAGTTGATGTCTTGTTCCTGGATGGCGATGATGTGGACCTTCTTGCCCTGGTTTTCCATGACCTTGGCGAAGTGGTTGAGGATGTTCCAGTTCTGCTCGTTGTCGAGACGGCAGATGACACCTATGGTTTTGATTTCCTGGATGTTTTCGATGCGCTTGTCGCGAGGGGCGGCCTTGAGGTCGCGGATGATCTGTTTGCGTCTAAAGTTTTTGATGAATTCCAGCATATATTATGGTTTTTGGTTTCAATTGTTTACGGTTCGAAAAGAGTGTGTTGGCGGTAGAGGGAGAAGGAGCGGCGGTGGAGGGGCGAGGGGCCGTGCTGCTCGATGGCGCGGTAGTGGTCGGCGGTGGGGTAGCCCTTGTTGTGGTCCCATCCGTACTGGGGGTATTGGGAGTGGAGGCGGAGCATGATGGCGTCGCGGTAGGTTTTGGCAAGGACGCTGGCGGCAGCTATGGGCATGTATTTGGCGTCGCCCTTGACGACACATTGGTAGGGGAGGGAGGTCTCGTTGTAGAAGCGGTTGCCGTCGACGATGAGGAACTGTGGCTTGCAGGAGCCGAGGGCGGTGCCGCCGGAGGTCACCTGGGGGCTGGGGATGCCGAGGAGGGCGTTGGCGGCGAGGCACATGGCGTGGGTGGAGGCGTGGAGGATGTTGAGGCGGTCGATCTCTTCGGCATCGACGACGGCGACGGCCCAAGCGAGGGCCTGCTGTTCGATCTCGGGACGGAGGAGGTTGCGCTGCCGCTCGGAGAGCTGCTTGGAGTCGTTGAGGAGGGGGTTGGCATAGTCGGAGGGGAGCACGACGGCGGCGGCGACAACGGGCCCTGCCAGGGGTCCGCGCCCGGCTTCGTCGCATCCGGCTTCGATGCGTCCTTGTATGATGTGGTGCTCTAGCATAGTACGGCGGCAAGGATGATGAGGATGAGCAAGAGGTCGTAGAGGCGGCTGCGCCATGAGGTGCGGCGGTTGGCCAGGGTGGCACGCGGCATGAGGCCGAGTCGATGGGTGACGCAGAGCGAGAAGGGAACGGCGAGGAACTGCAGGCGGACGGGGAAGAGCTGGCCGAGCGGGAGCATGGCAACGGCTGCCAGGGTGATGAGCATCAGGGTGGTGGCGTTCTTTTGCCAAACAATGGTTTTCTCGCCTATGTGGCGCCAAACGATGAAGAGGCTGACGGCAAAAACCATCAGCAGGAATGCGTTGGCAATGGCCTGGAGGGGGGAGAAGTCGCCGACAGAGATGCTGATGGAGGTGAAGTCGAGGGCGATGGCGTTGAAGCTGGCGACGAGGCCGCCGGTGAAGAGCAGGATGCACCACAGCAGCAGGTAGGGGGCCAGCAGGCCCAGGAGGAAGACCATCCAGTCGCGCCAGCTGTAGAGCCGGTAGTTGATGGCGATGAGCAGATAGGCCACGATGAGTGTCAGGGAGGGGAGGTAGACCATGGAGGCGATGCCGATGAGGGTGGCGGCGCCGAAGATCTTGTCGGACGAGACGGTGAGCAGGCTGCTGCGCAGCAGCAGGAGGTTCACCACAGAGATGGTGATGAGGGATGCGATGAGCATCGGCGAGAGGGTGGTCTCGCAGGCGCTGGCGGCAACGACGAAGAGCAGGGTGGGGAGCAGACTGTTCTGCGAGGCGAGGCCCACATGGGTGAGCATGAGGTTGAGCCAGTAGCCGCAGAGGAGGGTCAGCAACATGGCAATGGCCACACAGAGCGTGGGGGAGAGGGCGAGGCTGCAGAGGAGACCGTAGAGCGGAGCGAAATGGCTCGCAGGCTCCATGGGTTGCGGGTCGGCAAAGGCTCCCGACCACAGCAGGACGGTAGCGACAATGATGACCACTACCTGGAAGACGGTGTTTCTCTCGAACAGCTTCAGCATGAGGGGGGTAGGCTAGGGGGGTTAGCGGACGATGAGTTTCTCGCAGCGGCTGCCCACTCGCAGGATGTACACCCCGCGCGACCAGCCGTCGATATTGATGGTGGTTTGTTGCGAGACAGGAGTCTGCATGACGAGACGACCGTCGACGGTGTACACTTTCAGGGTCTGCTGTTCGCCGCAGAGGGTTTTCACCGTGACGACGGTGCTGGCGGGGTTGGGGTACACTTTGAGGGGTGTGCGGAGGTCCTCAACCTGGTTGATGCTGACCATGCTGAGGGCTTTGTTGACGGCCTTGAGGGCGTCGGCCTTGCCCCATCCCCAGCGGTAATCCATGCTGTCGTTTTCCACCAGGGGGCCGGTCTTCTCATCGTTGCGGGCGGTGGTGAAGAGGATGTCGCGTATCTGGTCGACGGTGAGTTGGGGGTTGGCCTGCAGAAGCAAAGCCACAATGCCCGTAACGGCGGGGCCCGACATGGAGGTGCCGCTCATCTGTGCCCAGAAGTAGCGCTGTCCGAGGATGCTTTGCACCATGCTGGGGGTGTGGGAGTCGTCGGTCCATGCGCTGATGGAGGAGACAACGTTGACGCCGGGGGCGGAGATTTCGGGTTTCATCACCCCGTTGATCAGGGGGCCGCTGCTGCTGAAGTCGGCGAGGTTGCCAAGGATGACTTCCCCGTCGGATTGGAGTCGGTCGCCGGCATGGGCGGCCACAGCGATGCACTTGGCGGCGCAGGCGGGTTCGCTGACGCCATAGAGGGCGTCGCCGCCGGTGAATCCGGGGTGCTGGGCAACACCGAAGGTGCAGCCCTCATTGCCGGCATGGTTGTCCTTGTCGGCAAGGTTCCAGGCGTGGACGGTGCCACTGGTGGCGGTGATGTAGAGGTGGGTCTCCATGAGGGTCTTGCGGACATCGAGCTGGATGTGGGGACGGTGGTTGAAGATGTTGCTGTGCTCTATCATGATGCGGTAGGCCACGCGCTGGTCGCCGCATTGGAGGGTGTCGTAGATGGCGGTGTCGCCGTCGGAGGTGCTATACATGGGGCTGTACCAGAAGGTGCTGTCGTTCTTCCAGATGCGGAAGCCAGCGGTGAAGTCGTGTCCCTCCTCGCCCCACATGATGAGCACCTGTCCCGACTCGCTGATGCTGTATATCTGGCTGGCGCGGACAACCACGGTGCGCAGCGTGTCGACGGTGTCGTTGCTGAAGTTGCGGCTTATGTGGAAGGGGATGGTCTCGCGGCCGTTGTTGCCGCCGCTGGTGACGAACACCGTGCCGGCGTCCGACCATGCGTTGATGGCTTGGCTGAGGAGCGAGGTGCCGTCGATGGTGCTGAAGGAGTACATGCCCCAGCTGCTGTTGATGACCAATCGGCGCGAGCTGTCCTGTGCCACCTGGCGCATCCATTCCACACCGTCCATCCATGCTGCCTCGCCGAGGCCGAAGGAGCAGAAGAGCAGGTGGGCGTCGGGGGCCTGGCCGATGTTCTTGCCGTTGTATCCGCGGCCGGCGCAGATGCCGGCCACGTGGGTGCCGTGGGTGCCGTAGCCGTAGAGGTTCGACGTGTCGCCCTTGGCGGCGAAGAGGTCACCATGGCCGCTGATGAGGGTGCCGTAGTCGAAGCCCTCAGGGGCAGGACCTGCCAGACGGAAATGGTCCCATGCCATATCCAGGCGGAAGTTGTCGCGGGTCATGTGGTTGTAGTTGGGGTGCGTATAGTCGAAGCCCCAGTCGGTGATGCCGATGTAGACATTCTTGCCGGTGAAGGTGGTGTCCGAGGCCCACTCCAGGCCGAAGCCGTTCTGCACGCTGTCCGTGCGGGTGTCGAAGCGCGTACGGTCGCACTCCTGCTGGGCAATCTTGTGCGAGATGCTGTACTGCAGCACCTGCTTGTTGCTCTCCAGCAGGGGCAGGGCCTCCACGGGGACGCGCATGGTCACTATCTGTCCCGCTTGGGCGCCAAAGGTGATGCCAGCCTTCTCGAACACGCTGCGGTCGAACCCGGGAACCATTTTCGCCAGCATGCTGATGCTGGTGGCACCGCTGGCAATCTCTTCGGCCACGAGGGTCTTCGTATCTATGGCACACTTCTTCTCTTGCGCCTGCGCACCTATTAAGATGCTCATTGTTAAGAGGGTAAACAGTATCTTCTTCATTGTAGTGGATATATATATTAAATGCAAAAATACAAAAAATGAGCGAACTGACAAAATTTTTTAACAAAAAAAACAGGGCCCGGAAAGCTCCGGGCCCTGCCGTTCGGTTGAGAATCTTTTTCTTCAATTCTCATTTTTCAATTTGCATCACACCTCCCAGGTGTCGCCGCTGTTGAGCAGGTCGTCCATGCATTTGTATTTGCCAACGTTCATCTGCTCTTCCATCTGCTCCTCGTAGAGCTGGGTGTAGCTGACTTTCTTCACGTTGCGGATAACGCCGAGGGCCACGGGCAGGTCGCCGCCCATGTGGGCCAGCATCATGTGGATGCCGGTGTCCTCGGTGGTCTCGTCGTGCACCATGATGTCGTCGATGGTGATGCCGTTCTCGCCGAGGGTGACAACCTCCAGCTGGCGGCCGTTGAAGCGCAGACCTTTTTCCTTGTTCTTGCCGAAGAGCATGGGTTTGCCGTGCTCCAGCACGATGGTGCGGTCGTCGCGGACAGCGCGGTCGGTGATGGCGGCGTGGGTCTTGTCGTTGAAGATGACGCAGTTCTGCAGCACTTCCACCACCGAGCAGCCGTCGTGTTTGGCGGCGCGGGTCATGCACTCGGTCGAGAGGTTGGGCACGCAGTCAAGCGTACGGGCAAAGAAGGTGCCCTGGGCGCCCATCACCAGCTCGCCGGGGTTGAAGGGGTAGTCGATGGTGCCGTAGGGCGAGGTCTTGGTCACCTGGCCAAACTTCGTCGTGGGGCTGTACTGGCCCTTCGTCAAACCGTAGATCTCGTTGTTGAAGATGGTGATGTTCAGGTCCTGGTTGCGGCGCACAGCGTGGATCAGGTGGTTGCCGCCGATGGCCATGGAGTCGCCGTCGCCCATGTTCACCCACACACTCAGTTCGGGGTTGGCCAGCTTCACGCCCGTGGCAATGGCGCAGGCACGACCGTGGATGCTGTGGAAACCATAGGTGTCCACATAGTAGGGGATACGGCTCGAGCAGCCGATACCGCTCACCATGCAAACGTTCTCTTTCTTATAACCCGTCTTGGGGAAGGTGGCCAGCAGGGCCGCCAGGATGGCGTGGTCGCCGCAACCCGGGCACCACTTCACCATCTGGTCGCTCTGGAAATCAGCCTTTGTATATTCGCGATCCGCTTTGGGAACAAAATGTTTTTCCATTTTTTTATTATTTATGTCCGACTAGTTTGACTAGTCTGACTAGTCCGACAATTATTTGTTTTCAAGGAGTCTGTTAAACTCAGCTTTCAGCTCGCCAACCTCGAAGGGCAGGCCCATCACCTTGTTGTACTGGGTCATGGTGCACTCGGGGAACTGGGTGCGGAGGTAGCCGCAGAACTGGCCGTTGTTGAGCTCGCAGACGACAATCTTCTTGTACTTGCGCAGGATGTCGCCGGTGTTCTTCGGCAGCGGGCAGATGTAGTTGAAGTGCGTGTAGGCCACCTTCTTGCCTTCGGCGTTCATCTCCTCGACGGCGAGGGTCAGCGCACCGGCGGTGCCGCCCCAACCCACCACGAGCAGGTCGGCGTCGGGGTTGCCCTTCACCTCCTGGTCGGGGATGTAGTTGGCCACGCGGTTCACCTTCTCCTGACGGTTCTTGGTCATGAGGGCGTGGTTCTCGGGATCGGTGCTCAGGGGGCCGTCGGGACATTTCTCGAGGCCGCCAACGCGGTGGCTCAATCCGGCCATGCCGGGCAGGGCCCACTCGCGGGCATATTTCTCTTCGTCGCGGCGGAAGGGACGGTAGTTGGGGTCGTTCTCCTTGGCCAGACGCGGCTTGATCTCGGGCATGTCCTTCATGCTCGGGATGCGGAACAGCTGGCTGCCGTTGCCCAGATAGCCGTCGGTGAGCAGGATGACGGGGGTCATGTGCTCGAGGGCGATCTTGGCGGCGTTGAAGGCCCAGTAGAAGCAGTTGGCCGAGCTCGAGGCGGCGACAACCACCAGCGGAGCCTCACCGTTGCGGCCGTAGAGGGCCTGGTTCAGGTCGCTCTGCTCGGTCTTGGTGGGCAGGCCCGTGCTGGGGCCGCCACGCTGCACGTCGACAACCACCAGGGGCAGCTCGGTCATCACGGCCAATCCCAGGGCCTCGCTCTTCAGCGAGAGGCCGGGACCCGAAGTGGAGGTGCAAGCCAATGCACCGGCATAGCTGGCGCCGATGGCGGAGCAGACACCGGCAATCTCGTCCTCGGCCTGGAACACGCGGGCACCCAGGCTCTTGTGCTTGGCAAGTTCCACCATGACGTCGGTGGCGGGGGTGATGGGGTAGGAACCCAGGAAGAGGCGGCGGCCGCTCTTCTCACTGGCGGCAAGGAGGCCCCAGGCGGTGGCCACGTTGCCGGTGATGTTGCGGTAGCGTCCCTTCTCCATCTGGTCGGCTTTCGACACCTCGAAGATGTGCGAGTGCATCACCTCCAGCTTGTCGGCATATTCATAACCCTCGGTCAGCACGGCTTTGTTCAGCTCGATGACGGCGGGTTTCTTGGCGAATTTGCGCTCCAGATAGGCAAAGGTGTGGTCGAGGGTCTTATGGGTGGAATAGAAGATGATGCCGAGGGCGAACATGTTGCGGCTCTTGTCGGCGGTCTTCTTGTCCACACCCTTCTCTTCGCCAATCTTCTCGGTGAACGAGGTGATGGGGGCCTTGATGATGGTGTAGGCACGCTCCAGCTCGTCGCTGAAGGGGTTCTCCTTGTATCCGGCCTTCTCCATGGCTTCGTCGGTGAAGGTGTCGATGTCCACAATGACGGTGGCACCCTTCTTGGCCCATTTCAGCTGCGATTTGAAGGCAGCGGGGTTCATGGCAACGAGGATGTCGCACTTGTCGCCGCTCGAGTAAATGTGGTTGCCCACATGCACCTGGTAGCCGCTCACACCAGCGATGGTGTTGTGCGGGGCACGGATTTCAGCAGGGTAATCGGGGAACGTGGCGATGTCGTTGCCCGTCAGGGCCGATGCGTCCGAGAACAGCGTACCGCTGAGCTGCATGCCGTCTCCCGAGTCGCCAGCAAATCGGACCACAAGGTCCTCTTTATTAACTATCTGATTTTGTGACATGTTATAATATTTATTATACTTTAATTTTTAAGTTTTGAAAATGCAAATATACAAAATAAAAACAACTTCGCAAAAAATATTTATCAACCGCACCGCTTTTTCCTCCTGCCCTGAAAGGGCAACCTAACCCACCACAGGGTCCTCTGTGTAACAACGAACAATATATAAATATGCCCTGAAAGGGCATCATAACCTAGCACAGGGGCTGCCCCTGTGTAACCGCGATACCCGTTTCAACCCCCCGCCCCTGTAATGGGCACATAACAAAATGTCCGTCAATTCGTTAGATTAGTGTGATTCGTGGTTCCAAAAAAATAACTATTAACTATTATCTATTAACTATAAACTAAAAAAAACGCGCTAGCGGTTTTTTTTCGTATCTTTGCATTTTCATTTTTAGCAACCAACATCAACAACAATAGCGTAACATTATGAGATACAAATCTTTGCTTTTTGCTTTCTCCATCGCCTTGGGCGCCTTCCATTGCCAGGGGCAGGAGGCGGTGAACGTCCTCTTCGTCGGCAACAGCTACACCGAGGTCAACAACCTCCCCCTCATGGTGCAGCAGGTGGCACAGTCGATGGGCGAAACCCTTGTCTTTCAGAGCAACACTCCCGGCGGCTGCACCTTCCGCCAGCATTGCTCCAACTCGTCCATGGAGCTCATCCGCCAAGGGGGGTGGGACTTCGTGGTGCTGCAGGAGCAGAGCCAGTATCCCTCCTTCCCGCAGGGCCAGGTCGAGGCCGAGGTGTTCCCCTTCGCCCAGCGCCTGGTCGACTCCGTCTACCGCCATTCGCCCTGCGCCGAGCCGGTGTTCTATATGACCTGGGGCCGCAAGTACGGCGACGCCGGCAATGCGCCCTACTTCCCCGTCCTGGGCACCTACGAGGGGATGGACAGCATGCTCTGCCTCCGCTACACCTATATGGCTCAGGCCTTCGACGCCTCCCTCTGTCCCGTGGGACGCCTGTGGCGGCGCCTGCGCGAGCGGCATCCCGAGGTCGAGCTCTACCAGGCCGACAACAGCCACCCCTCGCTGGCCGGCACCTATGCCGCCGCCTGCGCCTTCTACACCCTCTTCTTCCACCGCGACCCCGACAGCATCGCCTTCGATGCCGGCCTCGAGGCGTCCGTGGCGCAGCTCATCCGCGGCGCCGCCCACGACGTGGTCTTCCTCTCGCTCTCCTCCTGGCGCCGCCCGCGTCCAGAGGCCCACTTCCAGGTCCTCTTCCCCGAGGCCGATTCCCTCCGCCCCCTCTTCGTCTCCTCCTCGCTCCATGCCGACAGCCTCCTGTGGCGCTTCGGCGACGGCGCCGAGACCCTCTCTCCCTCCGCCGATTCCGCTGTCAGCCACCTCTTTGCCGATGGCGGCACCTATCAGGTGTCCCTCGTCGCCCTCCGCCATTGCATGGCCGACACGCTGACCCTCTCGCTGATGCTCCCCGCCGCTCCCGACACCGCCGACAACCCTCCCGCCGCCATCCTTGATGTGGAAGCTTCAACCTCTTCATTCTCAGTCTTCCCCAATCCCGCTGCCAACCGCCTCGTGGTTCGTCTGCCCCAGCCGTGCGCAGAGGTCTCCGCCCTCCTCCTGACCCTCGACGGCCGCGAGGTGCTGCGTGCCGACAACCTCCCTGCCGCCGCCCATTCCGACACCTTCTCTCTGCTGCTCCCTCCGCTTCCCCCCGCCGTCTATCTCCTCCGTCTCTCCACCCCCTCCGCAACCTATACCGCCCGCCTCTCCATCCTCCAGCAGTAGGCGAGGGGAGGCTTCCTTTTCCCTGCCGATGGCAACGCCCATGGGCGTCGAAATGAAAAAAAATGCGTAACTTTGCACCCGATTTCGTTTTTTAATATATCGACTATGAAAATACTCCATACAAGCGACTGGCACCTGGGGCATTCGTTGTACAACATCGACTGTACCGACGATCAGCAGCACATGCTCTCCCTGATGGCCGCCATCGTCCGCGATCACCAACCCGACCTCTTCCTGCTCTCCGGCGATGTCTACGACACCGGCCAACCCTCCAACGCCGTGCAAACCATGCTCACACGCGCTTTGGTGGAAATCCACAACGCCTGCCCTTCGATGACCATCGTCATGACCGCCGGCAACCACGACAGCGGTTCCAAGCACGAGATCTTCCGCATCCCCTGGGAGGCCCTCAATGTCTACGCCATCGGCCAGCTCGACAAGGACAACCCCGACAGCCACATCGTCGAGGTGCCGGGCAAAGGCTGGGTGGTCGCCGTACCCTATGCCAACGAGCGCAACATCCCCGATGGCTTCTTCCAGCAGCTGCTCGACCGCGTGGCCGAGCGCAACAGCCAGAACCTGCCCGTCGTCATGAGCGCCCACACCACCGTGCAGGGGTGCGACTTCACAGGTCACGACCACGCCTCCGAGGCCACCGTGGGTGGCATCGACTCCGTGGCGGTACAGCAGTTGGGCACCGGCTACGACTACCTCGCCCTCGGCCACATCCATCACCAGCAGTTCATCCACACCGGCCTCCACAATGTGCGCTACTGCGGCACCCCCATCGCCGTCAGCTTCGACGAGAACTACCCCCACTCCGTCTCCCTGGTCGACATCCCCGCCCACAACCGGCTGCCTCTCCAAAAAGATCAGGTGCAGCTCATCGAGCTGGAGAACCTGCATCCCCTCGTAACCCTCCCCACCTCTGGCACCGCCTCGTGGGACGAGGCCCTGGAGCTGCTGAAGAACTACCCCTCCGACATCCCCGCCTATATCCGCCTCAACGTCGAGGTCGACGACTACCTGCCCGCCAACGCCAAAGAGACGGCTGCCGCGCTCACCCAAGGGAAGCAATGCTACCTGTGCCACATCAACGCCCGTCGAAGAATCGAGGGTCAGGACAGGGTCCGTGTGATGACGGTGCAGGAATTCAAGGCCGAGGACCCCATCGCCATCGCCCGCCTCTATGCCAATGAGGAAGGAGTCGTCTTCGACGACGACATGGAGGCCATGTTCAAAGAGGTGGTGTCCCTGGTCGCCGAAGAAGAAAATAATAATAGTTAATATAATAATAGATATAGGAAGACTCACCCACTTTCCACTTTCCACTCCCACCAAAAAATCCCCATTCACCATTCACCATTCACCAACAAAATAACTATTAACTATTATCTATTAACTATTAACTTTTAATCATTCCCCATGAAACTCCAGAAACTCACCATACACAACATAGCATCCATCGAGGATGCCGTCATCAATTTCGATGCCGAGCCCCTGGCCGGCAGCGACGTGTTCCTCATCACCGGCGAAACAGGCTCCGGCAAGTCCACCATCCTCGACGCCATCTGCCTCGCACTCTATGCCGACACCCCGCGGCTTGACAACTCCAAAATGCAGGGTAAAATCAAAATCGGCGAGGAGAAAACCATGGCCGTCGACGACCCTAGAAATCTCCTGCGCCGCAACACCGGCTATGGGTTTGCCGAACTGGCCTTCACCGATAGCAAAGGGGTGCATTATGAGGCCCGGTGGGAGGTGCAACGCGCTCGCAAGAAAGCCGATGGCGCCATCCAACCGAAGGCGTGGACGCTGACTAATATCGATACCGGACACAAATATGTGGGCGACAAGGAGGTCGTCCCCGTGATCTCTGAATCCGTCGGCCTCTCGTTCGACCAGTTCTGCCGCACCACCATGCTCGCTCAGGGCGAGTTCACTCGCTTCCTCAACAGTTCCGACCCCGACAAGGCCGGCATCCTGGAGAAGATCACCGACATCGACATCTACAAGAGGATTAGCAAGAAAATCTACGAGATCACCTCTCAAAAGAATAATCTTCTGGAGATCGCCAAGGGCGGCGTCGGCCAAATCTCGCTCCCCTCCGACAGCGATATCGCCCAGAAGAAGACCGATATCTCCACCTGCGACGCCCAGTACAACGCGCTCAAACTCAGCCGCGACAACGCCAACGCCAAGTTCCTGTGGATCAAAAAAGAGGCCGAACTGAATGGGGCAGTCGCCTCCGCCGAGCAGAAGTTCAAGGAGGCCGAACAGGCACTGCTGTCCGACCATTTCAAGGCCGCCGATACCCAGCTTACCCAATGGAACGCCACCATCGACGCCCGCGCATGGCTCAAGGCTCTTCGGGGAGCCGAAGCCGAACAGGCTCAACAGCAGAAACATCTCAACTCCCTCCAAGCCTCCTTCCTCCAGGTGCTGGCCGGCCGCGCCTTCGAGGAGCAGCGTCTTCAGACACTGGCGGCACAACTGGCCTCCCTGCCCCAGGTCGACGAGAACGAGGCGGGAAAGATGCAAAAGGAACTCTCCGCCCTTCGCGACCAACGCGACAAGCTCGTCAAGCTCAAAAGCAACATCCAATCGGCAGAAGAGCGTATCGCCGACCTCGTCGAGAAGAAACAACTTCGCCTCCAGGCCGCCAAAAATCTCGAGAAATCGCTGGCGGATATCGCCGAGAAGGACAAGGCCGCCAAGGATCTCTCCCAGCCGATAGCGGAGGCCCTCAAGGATAAGAACGACCGCCTTGCGGCTTTCAACACGCAGAAGGAGGTCAACGACGTGCTCATCCAGCTCATCCGCCAGAAGGTCCACCCCGGCGACCCCTGCCCCGTCTGCGGTCAAACCATCAGTTCCCCGCTGCCCCGCGAGGAGCAGCTCGCCAAGCTCATCATCGATTCCCAACAGGCTTTCGCTAAGGCCGAACAGGCCTACAACGATCTCGTAGGCAAACAAAACCAGCTGCTCGCCGACAAAAAAGCCTTCGAGGCCTCCTACAATAAGGCCAAAGCCGAGTACGACAGCGACACATCCCTCGCTCTCTCCTCCCAGCGTGTCCTTCAGGCTTGCGCCGACTGCGGCATCACCTCGTTCGACGAGGACGCCACTCCCCGTCAGCTTCTGACGCTCAAGGAGAAGGCCGATGCCGACTTCGAGCTGCTGAAAGCACAGATACCGTCTCTCGAGGCAAAGGTCAACGCCTACATAGCAACAACCCAGGAGAGAACCCGTCTCTCCGCCCAGCAGGCATCCCTCACCAACACCCTCGACAGCGTCCGGCTGGCCGTCGACGCCATCCAGAAGATGATGCCCGAATGGGCCCCACTCATGCCTGCGGCGCCTGTCGAGCTGCCCTCTCTGCTCGAAAAAACCAACGCCCTGGGGAGCAGCGTCCACACGGCTGTCACCCGGCGCTCCGTCGCCGCCACCGCCGCTTCCGACAACCAAGCCCTCCTCAAGGACTTCCTCCTCGACCATCCCGAGTTCTCCCTCGAGCACCTCGCTGCCCTCAACGCCGTCAACCCTGCCGACATCGCCACCCTCACCGCTACCCTCACCGCCGCCCGCGAGGCCAAGTCCCTCCAGGAAGGCGCCCTCCGGCAGGCCAAAGACAGCCTCTCCGAGCACCTCAAGGCCAAACCCCAACTCGGCGCCGACGACACCCCCGAGCAGCTCTCCTCGTTCATCGTGGCCAAGGACCGCGAGATGGCCGAAATCAACAGCCGAAAAGGCGCCCTCCAGCAGGAACTGGAAGCCTACGCCGAGAACCAACGGCTCTATGGCGAGCGCGTCAAGGCAAAGGAACGCGCCGAGGCCGACTACAACAGGTGGCATCGCCTCTGCGAGTTCCTCGGCAGCGCCAACGGCGACAAGTTCAACAGGATCGCCCAGAGCTACATCCTCGGCAGCCTCATCCATTCCGCCAACCACTACATGCAGAACCTCTACGACCGCTACACCCTCAAGGTCCTCCCCGGCACCTTCGTCATCATGATCGAGGACGCCTATCAGGGCTATGCCAGCCGCGTCGTCAGCACCATCTCCGGCGGCGAGAGCTTCCTCGTCTCCCTGGCCCTCGCACTCGCCCTCAGCGACATCGGCGACCGCCTGGCCGTCGACACCCTCTTCATCGACGAGGGCTTCGGCACCCTCAGCGGCACACCCCTCCAGCATGCCATCTCCACCCTCCGCAAGCTCCACACCCAGTCGGGACGCCATGTGGGCATCATCAGCCATGTCGAGGAACTCAAGGAAAGCATCTCCACCCAGATCCAAGTCCACCAATCCCCCGGCACCAACACCAGCCACATCCAAATCATCCCCCAATAACCCTCGAAGTAATATGTTAGAAGTAAGATGAAGAAGGCTGAGACGAAAGTGGAAAACGGAAAGTGGAAAATTGAAAATTGAAAATTGAAAATTGAAAACGGAAAGTGGAAAGTCCACAATTCACCAATCCCCAATAACGCATTTGTCCTCTCACTCCCTCTCACTCCCTTTCACTCCCTTTCACTCCCTCCAAAAATCCCCATTCACTATTATCTATTCACTATTATCTATTCACTATTATCTATTAACTATTATCTATTATCTATTAACTATTAACTAAAAAAATACCGCGCCAGCCGTTTTTTTTTCGTATCTTTGCATTTTCAAAAACAACATAAAACCTGAACCCCTATGACAACAAAAGACAAGATCCTCGAACTCCTCGACGCCACCGACCGCCAGGGCATCGACGAGGTCATGGAATGGCTCCGCGGCAGCGCCTTCTTCCTCGCCCCCGCCTCCACCAACTTCCACGGCAACTACGAGGGCGGCCTCGCCGACCACTCCCTCAACGTCTACACCGCCGCTATGCGCCTCCGCGCCACCGCCCTCAGCCTCAACCCCGCCCTCGAGGCCGACCTCCCCGAGGACAGCGTCGCCATCGCCACACTCCTCCACGACATCTGCAAGGCCGATGTCTACAAGGAGGTCACCAAGAAACGCCAGAACAGCTTCGGCCGCTGGGAGGAATACCAGGGCTACACCGTCGACTACAGCAACTTCCCCCTCGGCCACGGCGAGAAGTCCGTCATCATCCTCCTCCGCCTCGGCCTCGACCTCTCCGATGCCGAGATCGCCGCCATCCGCTGGCACATGACCGCCTGGGACCTCCCCTTCCAGAGCCGCGAGGCCCTGGGCAACATCAACGCCGCCAAGGACAAGTACCCCCTCTGCGCCCTCGTCCAGCTCGCCGACGGCTTCGCCTCCTCCCTCATGGAAGACACCGTCAAGAACTAGCCCCCGACAGAGTGCTGAAGGGTAGGGTAGGGGCGACCTCCCGAAAAAAAAAGAAGATGCCTCAAGGCATCTTAAACCACAAGCCTGCATATGCAGGCTTTGCTATGTTCTCAGTATTAATTCCGGCCTTTCGGTTAGCCCCACATCACAAATCCTCCAAGGCTTTCTCGCGGACCTTCGCCTCGTTGTCGGCATCGATATAAACCAAAAAGACCATACACCCCCCTGTCGATGTCATATGTTCTATACGCAGCTCTATAGATCCGTTTTCCAATGCCCAATCGCAAACATATCGGCAACGATCCATCCTGACCTCGTGCATCTTACCATTGTCATCCAGGTCGTAGCTGCGGTTCTGGAACTCCTCTTCAACCAATGCCGGCTTCCCGTATTTTTGCGTCAACATGTCCTTTAGGTTGCTATAGTCGTGATACAGCATTGCCCACGTATCTTTTGTCGGGAACGCCACCGCTACCCTGTTCACCACTCCCGATTCGTGTTCATTTACAATCACCGTACAGCCTTTCACGGCGGCGAAGTTGCCCTCGAGCATAGCGGATCCCTTCCCCGACTCTTGTAGGGTGAATCCCTTTTGTTTCAGCTTGTTCACAAACGAGGTGAGTGTCCCGTCGATGGGGATGCCCTTAAATTTCATGTGATCCGTTTGGCCGGAAACCGTCATTCCGACAATCATCATCAAAGCAAAAACCAGTTTTTTCATGATTCTCATTTTTAGTTATTTTGATGTTAGTGTATCATGTATTACAACGTCCAATGGTGATAGCATTGGGATGCTAGAAGTGGTAGGAGATACCGCCAGCGGAGATGTGGATGCCAGCGCCAGTAAGACTTTACCCTTGTTCGCTATCAAATTCATTCGACATATGCAAGAGGGATACCTGTTCTAGCCTTTCATTTCTTTTCTCAAGATAATCAAGTATTATTATATGCCAGTCTTTCAATGACATTTTGTAATAATATTCGCCATACTCATTCATACATTTCGATATAATAGCCAGAGTGGAGATGTTATCATTGTCATTAAATAATTCTTCTATCAATAGCTTAACGGCGGTATCATCGTCAACCGACTTTAACAACCCATCGTTATTATCGGTTTTGGATGGATGGTTCGTCGAAATTTTTAAATCAGGAAAATATTTATCGATATCAAGTAAAAATCTAGCCAAGTCGTTCAGTTTGAATAATGTGTATTTGAAATCATTTTGCAAAGAAGCAGAAACAAACTGCCCTTGACGAACAGATTCTTGCTGATTTAATCTAGAGAAAAAAGAAACATACTTCCTCTCATTTAGCCTTTTTTTAGTTCTAATTGGATCCCAGCAAGAAAAGACTTCATTTTCCTCATCATACCCAAGAAACAAAAAAACAGAATCACTATTTTTTATTAAATCAAATTCGGCTCTTTGAGGTAATTGTGCTCTTGTAGTATTAGGGGGATAAGGATTACCCGCATAAGTCAAACTTTTTATATAAAGGTAAAAGTCCTTACCCTCAACCTCCAAGTGAGTTATTGAGCCATCGGAAATGATAACTATATCCTTCTCCAACTGGAGGAGTTGTCTAATATATTTGGTCAAGCTATCCTTATCCAGTTTCTTCATGTCATAAACTATTGAAAAGTACACTATGTTCGTTATATCCGGTAATCTCTATTGTCGGTACGTCGGATAAATCTGAACGAAAATGTACTGCACTTACAGTTGAAGGTATGTCTTTTTTATTAACCGATGGGATTAGATTGGAATCATAGTATTGTAATGTTCCTCTTGCAAAACCATAGTCAAAAAACATATTTTTGCATTCTTCGACATTAGGCCCAATGGTTTTTAATACAATTTCCGATAGTTTTAGGTCACAATCCGTATTTTTAAGTTTTGCCGATATCAAATCCATTAAATCAAAAATATTTTTCCCAACACCTGTACTATTTACAAATACCGATGCAATTAGTAAGTTTGAACCATCTTCAGGGGACAACTGCTCTAATGAAAAAACATGTGTTCTTTTGTCGCCAGAAGTGGATTTGACCTCTATTTTGTCAACTGAATCGTTAAAATCATACTTGTCTTCTGGCTCCACATGCCATGCTTTGATAAGGTATTCTGGGTTAGAACTGCATTCAATTACTAATAGTTCTGCCCACAACCCCCTTACTATTTCTTTTGAGAATATGTGAGGTAATGTAAAAATCTCTATAATCTTGGATATTTCTTCTTTCAAGACACATACTTTGGGGGACAAGGGTAACCTTTGCAAAACGATAGAAATGACTTGGAAAAAATACTTTATCAAGTCCTTGTCATTTGACACCATCTGAATAATGGAAAAGTCCCTTTCCGTTACACTTTTATTGTCAATGTCGGCAAGCGCACACTTCCTATTAAAAAGAACACGAAAGAGAGATAGTTTAATATCGGCAACTCTTTCTTTGTCACAACACTCAATAAAAAGCATGGGATATCCTTCGTTAGAGCAGCCAACCCTGTGAGTGGACAAATTTATTGACAACGCCCTGTAGTTCCCTTCTTCAACATCAGAATCCAAAGTCTTCTGATAAAGTTCATATAATTGGTTATTCATCATCATCGTCATCATCATTATCTTGTTCTACTGAAATATAGTCATTTCCAAGTTTTTCCGGATAATAGACAGAAAAACTATAGAAATCTTTATTACTATCCCATCCAGCTGATGTTACAGTATAATGGTGTATCTGAAAACAAATCGAATCTTCGAATTTAAACTCAACGTCTCCAGGCAAACTGTTGTCCGGAGTTCTACCCATCATCAATACGGGTTTTCCGTCCGTTAGCGAACGCTTACGCAAAGAATTCCCTTTTAATTCGTATGCTACCTCAATTATGTACACAAATTCAGGATCCTTCTTCTCCTGAAGATAATATAGATATTGTATGGTAGCGATCTTTCTGGCCAGATTAGGCATATCATCATATTGAATTCTTTTGAAGAATTCAATGAAAGCCGATATGTCCACCCTGACGAACCTATGTTTACGCATAGGATTGTCCATTTGGGGGTTAATTACCTCAAACTGTTCCTGCAGTTGACTTAACAGGTGTTCTACTAATATTTTGTTATGCTCTCTGTAAGCGATAGAGCCCATAGAACGCCAACCAGACATTTTGCTTCGAACAATCGCATGAGACAATATATTAGTTCGAGTTGGATTAAGGTTATCTGATAAATGTAATATAGATAATTGATCTGCATACTCCTTAAGAGAAGAACATTTCTTTAATGTTGAATGCATCAATTCCTCATGCTTCACATAAGCCTCGTATTCCTCTATGCTCTTTTTAGGCAAGAACACACGGCAATAATCGATATATTGTGATTTATAACCAAAGAAACGGCAACGTTGTTCAATGGTATCTGCAGTAGCTTTCCCTTTTGTCAAGCGAGGCATATATGTCATTGAAAGATTCTCAACGGTAAATCCTCTATTCAGAATATTTGCGCCAACCAAAATATGAGATGGTGCAGAATCCCACTTGATATCATTTTCAGGTGCGACTTTGAGACTCTCTGTTTTTGATTGAACAAGATGTAGTTTTGTTTTTAATATGACAAAATTAAGATGTTTTTGGACTTCTTCGAATGTTGGACGTTGTTTGTCGTATTTAGAGATTTCTTCGTATGCTTTTCGGAATTCATCAATCAGTTTTATCTTTCCAGGGTCGCCATCCTGAAGATTAATAGTGTTAAGCCATAAATCAAGTTTATTCTTCACCCATGTATAAAAACGCTCGTTGGAAAGAACAGAACCGTCGGGATGAACCATCATGGATAAAGACTTTATGCCTCTATCTGTTTTGATATATACTAGTATGGAAACACTAACTAGGAATTGCAATAATGCATCAACTAATGACTCGGGTTGTATGGGATTTTCCTTGTCATAAACATCTTGTATCTCGTTTACAAGCCGCATCTTTGAATAGTCAAAGAAGGTTTTTCCTCCAGTATAGCCCTTGCCTGGTGTAAGCACTGTGTGATAACGAGGTGATAAATCGTCGTTGCTATCTATTAAGAATGCTGCCTGGGGAGTAGCGGTATATTGAATATAAGACAGACATGGGAATGTCGCTCGTAGTTTCAAAATACATGAATATATTCGACTTTGTTCATCTTCCTCCCAATCTTCCTTGCCTTTGTTCTTTTTTGCGTATGTATTAAAACTAGCTTGGTCGGCTTCATCGTCAATGATGAGTACGCCAATGTTATCCAATAGAGTTTTTACCTTGTAACTATCAAACAACCTAGTTAATCTTTCGATATGCTGCTGTTGTTTCATTGCAGGGAAAAGCAGAGTACAATCCGAGTATTTAAGATAATTGGCAACTTCAGAAATATCAGATTCTACATTTCTCGGATTGTCCTCAAAGATAGCATACCAATCAGACCCATTAACATTCAAGTCCTTTTGAATTCGTCCATAAGTTTGATTGTTCAATGAAGTCGTGACCCCTGTGAGATAAATAATGATTCTAAAACCATTATCAGCAGCAAGAGTAGATAATGTGGTATATGAGAGCGTTTTTCCGCTTTGGATATATCCAACGGCAATATTTGTTATAGTTTCTTTTACTCCTGGTGCGATACAATGTTTTAACACATTTTGTGCTTCACTAACAACAGTAATCTTTCCTTCTTCATCCAGTTTTTGCTGTGACTGAATGAATGCGTCTGTTCTATCTCCAATTATTGTTTTAGAGAAATGGTGACTACTTTCACCTGCTTTTCTTATTATGCTAATTCTTTCACCCATTATATACTCCCAAATATTTCGTTAAACTTCATTCTGAAAGCATTGCTATCTTTCACTTGGTCTTTGTTCATCACAATCTCTGTTATTATCATAGCACGAATGATAGAAGAGATGGGTTCGTAATCTTTTTCATTTTCAACAAGTGAAGAGAAGCGTTCAAAGAATCGATGCTTCAAATTAATGACGGATCTATAGTGCCCATCTGATGTGGTGACAATATCATAGAACGGGTCAGTTGAACTCTTCTCCAATGCACCTATTGATAAGAAGAACTGCTTATCCCCTACAGTAACCGGGGTTTCTTGTGTCTCAATTTGCGGCTTGGGCCCAGTGGCTGACTTGATTTCTTTAGGGTCTTCAAACAATTCTTTCTGAACAACTGTCGGCTTCGCTATTACTATCGGTTTACTCAATCCTGATGCGATAGAATTCACTAATTGATGGGCGACGGCTTTCTTCTCAACCTTTGTTTTTGTTGGTGTGTATTTCTGTGCCTGGTCGAATATTTTAAAAGAATCATCCTTCTGTAATTCTTTTGCCAGTTCTTCGACGAACACTTCTAAATCATCGTCTTGCGTAAAAGCATTCTTCGTAAAACTAACAGAAAATCCTTCTAACTCAAGTTCACCATATATACGTTTATATCGAGGTGAGCCAACTTCTCCACATAGTTTTTTGGGTCGGTATTTTGAGTCATAACTTGTACCAATTACTTTATTTCGTCTGAAAAGCAAGAATCCATTATCTATACTTGTGCTCATTTTCTCCAAGATCCCTATAAATCCCTTTACTTTGTACTGTCCCGCTTCAAAATTGATTTCCTTTTTCCATATAATTGGCGGCTCATTGGGCGTTTTCCAATATGACGCAGTAAGAGGTTTTAACTGAACGTCGGTTATGACATTCCCATTAACTTGAAGCTCGAGTATGTTTTCTCGTATAAACTTGGTGTATATACTAGCAAGATGTTTAACAATATACTGAATTTGACGACTCGTCGGTTTGTTTTGTGATAACTTACTGAGTGTTATAATAGTATAATGAGAATTTGGATCAGTAGGTTCTTCTTTTACAATCAATTCCGTTTCCTCTTTTCGAACAACTTCATCAAGATCAAAAACAACTGTTTTTTTTACAGGCTCCCCATATGCTGTCGTTTCAACACTCCATAAATTTGAGAGCCATATCGATGAAACTTTCATTCCCATCCCAAATTCGTTAAGTCCTGAAGCATCCAAAGGAATATTTGCCAGTTCAAAGGCCTTGTCAAATTTTGACTCTTCGATTCCGAAAGCATTGTCTTTTATTACAATAACATCATGTTCAACATCAAAAATAATTGAGACGGTTAATTTATGTTGTGGGTTGATTTCTTGTAATAAGTCTTTATGATCCAAATAGCTCTGGATTGAATTATCGACATACTCGCCTATAGCATGCCACACATGGTTGCTAATATAGCGAAATGTGGAATATACAAGTGGTTTTGTCGCTATAGATACTTTGTTCATTCTCGTATTAGATTTTTCGCAATATGTTTCACAATCGTTACGTTTACAGCATTACCCAGAGCCTCAAATGACCTGGTAACGGAAAGTGAATAATCTTTATTCCCAAACTTCAGTCTTTTCATTCCTTGTAGTAATGAGGCTTCTTTACGGGTCATATATCTTCCGTGATCGGGTTCTTCTGGCTGCAAACTTTCTTTTGGCAGTTTTACCCATGGGAAAATGGGAATCTGTGTTCCTACAAGATTTAATGCTGGCGAGAATGTCGGTAGTTTCACTCGGATACCCGAAGCTCGGAACTGGATAATCTTATCCTCAAGCGTTGGCGCCGCCTCATCGCCACAATTCCATTCTAGTTTCAAATGGCTATTTTCAAAATGCTGGACTTTTTCAATCCATTTATCAAGCCATTTCTTGTTTCTTTGATAAAACTCTCTGTTTTGCCCAATATACCTAATCTTCCATTCCGGGAAAACCTCTGTTTTGTCCGTTTGTGCATAAATGGGGAGCAATCCGAGACATTGCGCTTTCCCATATCCATCTATTGGACGTCCCAGATGCCCATGCTTACCCTTTAAGTCTTTTAAAGATTGAAACGCTGGCGCTTTATCCTTGTATTCATAATCTGCTCCAAATTCCATTGCCCAAATTGGAAATCTTGGTATCTTTTGATTATGAGCAATTGTTTGATCAATGAATTCCTGCCACAAAGCAAGTTGCTCTCGAGATTCTTTTTTTAACTTTATATAGTCAGTATCATTCTCATCGATGATTTGCCTGATATCACTTTTACGATTCTGTGGAGGTGTTGGATATTTGAAATAACTTAAATCCCCGTATGGGCGGTATCTGCATACAATATAAATACGTCGACGATGTTGCGGTATGCCCCATTCGTGTGGAGAAAGTATTGCCGGTTCAACTACATCATAGTTCAAATCGTCAAGCATTTTTCTAATTGTGCGCCAGGTATTTCCTCCATCGTGACCTTTCAAGTTTGAAACATTCTCAAGAAATACATATTGGGGATGGTGACATTCAATGATTTTACATATGTATGTAAACAGATTTCCTCTATCTTTCTCATCATTAAACCCTTGTCTTTTACCGGCTTGACTAAATGGTTGACAGGGGAATCCTGCACACAGTATATCATGGCCAGGTATGTCTTGGGGATTAATTTTGGTTATGTCTCCTTCTATTCTGCTACCTGGGAAGTTAACAGTATATAACTTTCTTAAATCTTCTCGCAATTCCGAAGCAAATACACATTCGTGCCCTAGTTCTTCTAGGGCAAAATGGAATCCTCCAAGTCCTGCGAATAAATCTATGAATTTCAATGACATTATTCTTATTATCTTAGCAATTCTTGAAATGTTGTTACGTATGGCGCATATTGGTCTTTTAGTTGAATGGAATCCTTGTCAATACCTATAGGTTTCAATTTATAACTAAACGAAGGATCAAAACCTAAACCAATATACGTGTCACCGGATGGAAGAAAACCAAGACGTTCAATATATTCTTTGCCATAATATTTTGGTTCGACATTGGTCAATTCATATAGATGCATCCGTTGTTTGGAGTGAAGTAGCAGGAGCCTCGGTAAAGGTTGCAGATCTTCAATCTCCAATGATCCTTTACGGCCATCAGCCCTCACATAATAGAACCCCTGGTGGGTAATTATTTTCAAATGTGAATATCCTTTATAGTAACCCACTAGCACCCGGTCGTCAGGCTTTATGTTACCTCTTATTAGTTGGCGCTCGTTTTTAGCTGCCTCTAAGGTTTCTCGAATAGAAATGGCAATAATTTCTGACAGCCTCACAGGCACAGCATTACCGATCATCTTGTATGCATCAATGATGTTGGGACAATCTATTTCGAAGTTGTCTGGAAAGGTTTGTATTCTGGCACATTCGCGTACAGTCAGACGCCTGTATTCACGATACTTTCCCTTGATAAAAGACCAATCCTCATGGGCATTGTAAATCATACTTGGCGAGGACGGATGCAAGGGTGTATTGTAACCTGTAGCGTGGATGGTGAACGAAGGCTTATCCCAACTGCGGCGACGATTACCGCGATAATAATATGGCCCAAATTTGCCGTTGTAATAAGAGTTGCTATCAGTCATCGATTCATTCTCTTCGCAAGGAATAGGTGTCGTCGTAATGTCACCTATGACATCCTTCAGAGTCAATGACTTATTAGCAGTAGGTTGAGGGAAATGGTAGTCAATTCCTAAATCATGACGAAATCCTACAAGAAAAACCCTTTCTCTGTTTTGTGGTACCTCATAATCAACAGCGTCTACAAGGCGATATTTAACATCGTAGCCTATTTCTTCCAGTTGCGTAAGGAAATATTCAAAGACGTCTTTGAACTTTTCATCAAGTAACCCTTTGACATTTTCTATAACGAAAAATTTTGGCATTTTGGCCTTTATCATTCCAATATATGTGAGGAACAACTGGCCACGTTCATCATCAAGCCCCTTTTGCTTTCCTCCCACACTCCACGACTGACAAGGCGGACCTCCGATAAAACCATCGCAATCGGGAATGTCTTTGGGGCTAATATTATTGATATCATCTTTGCAGAGAATAGTGCCAGCATGGTTTTTCTCGTATGTGGCGTGAATGCTCTTGTCGAACTCATTTGCCCATACGACATTGAATCCTGCTTGTTCAAACCCCAAGTCAAGACCTCCACAACCTGCAAAAAATGACACCACATCCATTGGCACTTCTTTTCAATTAAAGGCAACACCCCTGCAGCGTCCAAAGGAAGACCAATTCCCATCGCTGCAAAGGTCGTGTTGCCTGTTGTGTCTGTTGTTTCCGCATAACTGTTTCTGGTCTTTTATGGATTTGCGGTCGTTGGCTCAGTCGAGGAACAGCCAGCTGTTGGCTATGTCGCTCGCGCGGTCGTTGTCGGGCTCCAAGCCCCCGTCTCCCTCGCGGACAACACTCTCAACAGCATACACGCCGTCGTCCTCGCCGCCGGGCAGCCCTTCTGCAATCTCCGCACGATATTCCCCCTGGTTGTCTAGGTACACATGCAGCACCGGGCGGTCATAATCGTCAGGAGCGCCGAGGTACTCCTCCACTGCTTCGTTAATTCTGAGCTCTAGGGCTCTGATGTCTTGAATCGTAGCCATAATGTTTGGTCTTTTATGGATTTATAAAAATGGTGCAACGCACCGTGAACTAATCGTTTATCTCTATATTTCTCCTTATTTTATATTAGTATTCCATTTCTATTATCAAACTGCAAAATTACAACTTTTTCCCGATTCCGCCAAACAAAAATCCACTATCCTCCCCCAGACCTGTAATGACCAACGGCTAACAGTCCTCGTTGACTCGACAGCACCGACACAAAAAAATTCCGTACAAAAACCACTTCTTTTTGCTCATATCAAAAAAATATGTATCTTTGCATTTTTATTTCTATGTATACATGCGCATACGTGCATAAGTAACCCAATTGAAATAACCCCCAAAAAAACACACGATTATGGATAAGATGACGTATAACATTGCAGATTTCGACACGAAACTTGATAACGCATTAGATTCATGGCGTGCCGAAAAGCAAAAGCTCCGGAAAGAGCAAATAAAATTGCATGATGACATAGCCCTGTTGAGATCTACGAGAAATTGTGTCCGTACTTTGCAAAAAAATTTGGACAGGGCTTCCGACGAAATCGACATGCAAAAAGCCGAAATAGACGATTTAAATCGTCAATTGACCGAAGAAAAACGCAAATGCAGGGAGCTGGATATGAAGCTAAGAGAGCTAAATCGGTTGCCGGAAGGAACGACCGGAAGCACGTCCGAGGATGACTTGCTGAAAGCCCTTCGCACCTACGCCGACGCGTCGAAACGCAAAACGGCAGACAAACGCAGCTTCGCAAAGAGAGCAATTCAAGAAATTGCCCACGCCAACGGCCGCTTGCTCCCCGCTGACCTGGCCGAGGCCGTCGACCACCTCGACGACGAACATCCCGACACCAAGGTGGTCACCAACAACATCCACGTCGCCGGCGACCTCGCGCTGAACAAACACGTCGACAACCAAGTCGATTCCGTCGCCACTGGCGCCACTGGCATCTCTCTAAACCAACAATAACAAAGCAACCACCCCCTCGCGCAATTCGTTAGCCAATCTAGTTCAACTATCCCAATCTAGTTCAACTATCCAACCTATCTGACCCCAACACAAAAACATTTGTCCTCTCACTCCCTCTCACTCCCTCTCACTCCCTTTCACTCCCTAAGGCCCTTAAACTCCTTAAGGCCCTTAAACTCCTTAAGGCCCTTAAACTCCTTAAGGCCCCTAAAAACCAAAAAAAACTATTATCTATTATCTATAAACTATTAACTAAAAAAAAGTGTCCCTCGATAATCTTCAACAAGCCCTCGAATCCCTCGCCAAAGGCGGCATCAACATCAACGGCGACCTCGTGCTCGAAAAACACGTCGAACACGAAATCGGCAACGTCGAATCCGGCGGCATCGGCATTCAGATAATCAACGGCAGAACGTCTGAATCAAAGGCTTCCAACAACAACGCCGGTCGCCCCAAACGTGCCGGCAAAACCATCAACAAGGCCTTCATCTACGACGCCGAAGACAACAGTAACACCAGATTACAACTCTTCTTCCAAGGCCTCATAGCACTCAATTGGATCAAGCAGGATACCGATTTGCGCAATTTCCTCAGCATCTTCTCCGGTGGCGAAACCTCCTGCAGGATCGTTTGGACAGGCGACATCAATGCCCTGGCGGAGCTCTTCAAGGAGCTGGTGACAAGAAAACAGTTCGTCAAACTCCCCGTGGGCGAATCCATCTGGCTGATGGTCAACGCCCGCTTTTGGGACCACGAGGGCAACAAGGAGTTCGGCAACGAAAAACTCGGCGCCACAAGGTCTCCCGTCGAGCAGAAAGATAACATCGACACGTTGGTAGACATCCTCAATCCCGCTATCTCCGTCAAAGACCTCCAAGAACGACTCCAGAGTCAGTATTAATAGTTTTTTTGTCAAAAAGCTCAAAAAAAGATAACTTTTTTTAATTTTTTTTTCGCACCCGCAAACGTCTAACTTCAAGCCGTTTGCGGGTTTCCTCTTTTCTGTTGCACGGGTCAAAGTCAGTATTAATTCATTTTTTACTGACCCAAAATGCACCCTTATATAATGGAAGCCCTCCAGTAAAGGACGGCAACCCGACAGTTCATTTTTTTTTATTAACCCCGAGTGTCGTGAGCCAAGAGAGTCTTGCAAGTGAAATATGGATCCAATTCTTTAAGCTCCCTCCTCACAACACTTCTTTTAAAATGAATAAAAGTGTAAAAAAGATCCAGGTCTTCATCGACCAAGTCCAACTCGAAACCCAAACCGTCTTCTTCCAGAACGGCAGCATCCACACCACACCCTGCGCCTTCGAGGAGAACCCTAACCTCATCCCCAACGGCAACCGCGTGAGCCAGAAAGGCCGCATGGAGACCCTCGACGACGGCACCTCCTCCTTCCACCCCTACGCATCCGACTCCGGCCACCGCTACAAAACCCTCTTCCGCACCCCTCACGGCGAGGTCAAGGAAACCAAAAAAAGTATCATATTCCAGTTTCGGTTTCCCAAGCGCTACGGCAAAATCCTCATAGTGAGCATGCTACGCGATGAACACCTCTCCGTCCTCTCTTTCCTCAAGTCCTACCGAAAACTCTATAAGCCTCATAGAATGAACAACTTGAACAAGTAAACAGAACAACAAACCATGACAATATGACAGTATGACAATTAAAAAATGGATGACACAACCCCCTTCTTATAATATATAACTAATTAATATATAGATATATAGATAAGAAATAGAAACAAGCATACCCCTCAAAAATCAACTGTCATATTGTCATATTGTCATGAATTCACCAATTATAATCACCTAAAAAGCAGTAAAACAATGAAATACGACATCAGTAAGACCTCGGCACCCAAGATGCCAACCCTCGGAAAAGGGACAGAATGTATCCAAATTCTCCTCTCTCAGGCCTCAAAAGACATGTATGAACCCCTCGTTCCGATGCTTTTCCCCGTCCTGGGAGCACATATGAGCGGTTCTGAATTTCAGTATCCGGACCTCACTTGGAAGGAAATGTGTGGCCAAATGGCCAATCTCGTGGCCGAATCCGGGGGTAACAAGGGCCAATTGTCCAATCTCGTCGAGGCCATCTGCCGCGACTTCCGCCAGCACGACGAGGAGGAGCTCAAGAAGCTCGTCGAGTGGCAACGCCAAATCAAGACCAAGTCCGCCAACAAGGAGAAGCCCATCCGCCCCGACGTGGCTTTCTGGTTCCCGCCCTCGGACGTCACCTCCGCCGCCTTCCTCCAAAACGCTATGGCCTGCGAGGCCCTCGGCGCTCGCACTCAATATCTTAATATGCCCGAGGTCGAGATGGCCGACCGTATGTGCGGCGGTCACAAGCAAATCAGCCAGATGCTCCGCAACATCTACGACCGCCAGCGCGCCGGCGCCCTCCGCGCCACCGCCGATGGCGTCACCGGCAACCCCATCCTCCGCGCCAACCTCACCATCTCCTCCACTCCCTTCGCCACCCGCAAGTTCTACCGTAACGATCTCTTCAACGGCACCTTCGGCCGCATGGTCTTCTCCTACAAACCCCGCTCCTCCCGCGACGGACGCATACCCCGTCAGGGCAAATATCCCAAGGAGTTCTACGAGAAACTCGACGAATACCTCGTCCGTCTCGACATCTGCAAGGGCCGATTCCTCATCACTCCCCTCAACAAACTCACCGACGCCCTCGCCGCCGATATGGCCACCCTCGCCGACCTCACCGACGACGACACCCTCTGGGACGCCTCCAAGCGCGCGCTCGTCTCCGCCTGGAAAGCCGGCTGCGTTCTCTGGGTTCTCAACAACCAGATTTGGACCAGATCCATGGCCGAAATCGTCGAATGGCTCGTCTACCACGACATCTGGAGCAAGATGCAGATCTTCGGCGACCTCCTCCGGGAGGGCGACGCCAGCACCACCGAGGCCCAGCGGCGTGGCCCCAAGAACATGCTCGACGACCTCCCCGACTCCTTCAGCCAGGCCCAGCTCGAAGCCCTCCGCATGCAACTCGGCAAAAGCCGTGAAGGTACCCGCGACCAACTCCGCCACTGGACTTTCCGCAAGTTCATCACCTACAACGCCGAAACCACCCTCTACACCA
The DNA here is from genome assembly GCA_902775135.1 of uncultured Bacteroidota bacterium. Taxonomy (GTDB): domain Bacteria; phylum Bacteroidota; class Bacteroidia; order Bacteroidales; family P3; genus Colimorpha. Next base: position 83,190 of record CACYKY010000022.1, read on the forward strand.
AAACCGACTCCTACCTGAAAAAATAATTGAAAAAAAGGCCGAAGTTCGAGGGCCGAAGGCAGTACCCACCCCTATCAAATCTATCAAATCATCAAATCTATCCAATCTATCCCATCTATCAAATCTATCCAACCAACAACCCCAACACAAAAACATTTGTCCTCTCACTCCCTCTCACTCCCTCTCACTCCCTCTCACTCCCTAAGGCCCTTAACCTCCCTAATGCCCTTAATGCCCCTAAAAAAAACAAAATAACTATTATCTATTATCTATAAACTATTAACTAAAAAATGCCCTGCGCCAGCCATTAAAACAATCATCGCAAGCGAAGCAAGCGATACCTTGTAAATAATTTACAAGATTTACCAGATTTCGCAAGCGAAGCGAGCAGGAGAATAAAAAGACCTGCGTCAGCAAATAATTATTAACTATTATCTATTATCTATTAACTAAAAAAATACCATGACAAACGACCAAATCCAATTCCTCCGATCCCTCCCCATCGAAGAAGTCGCCGCCCGCCTCGGCATCGAGGTCAACCGCCACAAGGCCCTCTGTCCCTTCCACAACGACCACCACGCCTCCCTCACCTTCAACCTCAAGAAAAACACCTACCGCTGCTTCGCCTGTGGCGCCCACGGCGACACCATCGACCTCGTCCGCCACCTCCTCTACAAAGACTTCCGCGAAGCCTGCCTCTACCTCTCCGCCGGCAACCCCATCCCCAACCCCGATAGGGGAACCGAACACCTTGAAAATAAAAATAATGCAGTGAGGAACTTCGATATGCCGTTATCCCCTTATACCGTTATTCCGAAAAAAGACCCCCAACATTCCACACCCCTCTCCCCAGGGAGATGGGCCGGGGGTGAGGCTCCCTTCGACGCCACCCGCTACGCCCACTTCTTCCAGCACCCCCACTTGAGCCCCGAAGCCCGCCACTTCCTCTTCGAACAGCGTCACCTCGACCCCCGCGTCATCCGCTGGTGCCGCCTCACCTCCTGGCAAGACCGCCAAGGCACCCACTGGCTCCAGATCCCCTACTACGACCAAGACAACCACCTCATCGGCATCCAAAACCGTAACCTCGACTACCAACCCGACCCAGTTCCCCCCTCTCCGTGCGGAGAGGGGTCGGGGGTGAGGCTTCGTTTCCGCTTCCCCCAAGGCTCCCGCTGCACCATCTACAACCTCCCCGTCCTCCGCCGCCTCCGCGAGGCCGAGCCCCTCTGGATAGCCGAAGGCGCCTCCGACTGCTGGGC
>CACYKY010000023.1 GCA_902775135.1 uncultured Bacteroidota bacterium
GCGCTGCATTCGTGAAATAGTAGTCCCTCATCGGACTCTGGACGGTGTCCTGCGACCATCCAACCATCGCCGGCAGCACGGCCAGCAGAATCAATGTCATTCTTTTCATGATTTTTTGGTTTTATTTGTTAATGTTTTCATTGTCTTTTCTAGCATAATCACTGCACCGGAAGAGTACCGGGAGGTCTAGCTCCGTTACAACAATTGACAAAACCTCTGTTTCTGCTTTTATTATGGTGTAGTTTTTTCGATTCGGTTCAAAAGCACGACCTTTCTGTGATACTCTTGCTTGTATCTGTTCTGAACATTCTTCAAACTGCGAGTTCACCACTCTCGCCATTCCCCAGTTATTCGCAAACTCTCCCATTGTCACAGTGTGATAGTCCTTACCGCCACACAAGGACATTGGCTCATAAGAAATGTATGGACCATACTCATGTCCCGCAACGCTCCCTCCGATGGAAGGCAACAGAGTCGGGATATGCAGTATCTGATGGTACTGAGCCATGGCGTACTCCTTCGTAAGGAGAACGCTGATTTCATCCTGGTTTTTATCAATGCACAAGTCTTTCAGTTCAAAACATTCCGGAAAATAGCCCAATGTATGGAGTATGGCAATATGACACGAAGCAGGATTCTGTTTCCCGACAAAATGACATGCGTCCAGATAGGACCCATGCCTGTAGAAAGCATACACGTCGTTCTTGCCTATAATTTTCTGAAGAAGGACTCTTCCGGTAGGCTGATCCGGTACCTTTACCATGTCTACAAATAGTGCCGGGGAAAAGAACGCAAGTCCCTCGAGTCCGGTCTTAGGTATGAAGCACATCTGCACTTCCGTTTCGTTCTCGATCCGGGACGACACCACTACACTGTCCTTGATGCAGGCGATGTCGTCGAACTCGGCGTCGATGTTGGGTATATACATCCATTCCCGTCTCCAGTAGTTCATCGACGGGTCTATTCCGCCATAGAACACATCCACTATGTAGTCGCGTCCATCCTCTCCCGTACCCACCATCGGCACATGCTTAGTGAGCGAGGTGGCGTAATAGGTCAGCTTCCTGAGCTCTTTGAACTCCTTGAACTTTATGTAGCTAATCTGCATAGTCGACGGAGAAGATAAATCAGAAATATTAAAAAAACCCATAACTCCTATTTCACCCAAGGATTCCTCGTCGTACATGTTCCCGCAAAAATAGAGTATGCCCCCCGAAATCTCCATGTCCTTGACATGTATCTTAGGGTGTGTCCTGACAAAAACGTTGGCAAGTCCCGAGGTGTCCATACGTCCAAAGAGGGACATGTCGGCATTTTCGTTGTACACTATCCACTCCTGGTACGGAGAAACTATACGGGCCAGAGAGAACTGGGTTGCCGATCCTTCCATCGACCGGATCATCTCCTGTGCCTGAACCGTCGCTGATTGCAGCAGCATTGCCAGCAACAAGACAAATGCCGTCTTGATGCTATTCTTCGTTTTGCATATTGCCATGACTTTTCGAAGGTAAATATTTTTTCCCATAGTTTTATTATTTTTTTAAAAGATTAAACATTTTTTTGCAGCCACATTGGCCTCCCCTCCTTCCATGGTGCTGTAAAAAAAGGAAGGGCTTGTTCTTTTTATGCCCTTGCACTGTCGGCGCACCATGGTCTTGCTGCGCAAGGGCAGGGTTGGGTGAGTTTCATGGTTTTAAACGTTTGGTTCGACAATAGAGTTATTTTATCCGGATATTTTTTTAATACTATTTGATTGCAACGCAGGTATATAATCCCGTGGATTTGTCGTAATCTATGGCAACGGCATAGCCGTCTTTCTCCATTTTGTTTGCCCATTTAACGGCATCGTCATGGTCACTGGTTGTATAGGTGACGGTTTCCTTCATCGCGCTTTGCTTGTAGTTGTCGCCATGGAAGCTTACTTGATGTCCTTCTTCGGCCTGCGTAACCAACCAATCAAGGAACTCGTTCCACGACACATCATCCGTAAAAGACGCTTGCCGAGTCACACCATCAATAGTGTAGCAGACGGTTTTAACTGCCTGGTTGGAAACGACGTTCCAAGATTCAACCATTGTTTCTTTTTGGCAGCTCGCGGCTGCCATGCCCATCAATGTAATGATGGCTACAGTTCTGAAAATCTTTCTCATTTCATTTATTGTTTTTGTTAGTTAGTCTTCAAATCCTAAACCAAATTGGTGGCTATTGACGGCAAGCTGTTCAGCTTCGGTTTCAGTGTGGAAAATACTTACCGTTCTATTTAATATTGAAATAGATGCGACATCGTTAATAACACTTTCACTTTCTTTCAATTGGAGGGAAGGATTACCTTTTGTGACATGCCTGATAATCACCATATCATTTCCATTATTGATTTTTTCCTGGATGAAATCAGGCAATTCGGGAACATTAAAGTCACTACAAAGCGTGTCCCACCCCTCGGCGTCGAGGGCGGAGAGGGTGGTGACATCGACGGCGACGGTGTCGTTGACACGGAAGTCCTCGATGTAGGCCACGGTGAGGTGGGGGTTGCCGGCATAGCGGCGGTAGAGGTCGCTGACACGCTGGGCGGCGGCATAGCGAGGCAACCACAGGGCCAGCCCCACCGCCACAAGGCAGAGGGCCACAACAAGCATCCATATGAACCGGCGGCGATTCATGCCATAGGAAGGCTTTGGTTTTCGATAGCATAGCAGGCGGCAAGGTAGGCCTCATGGGGGTCGCCGGTGGAGGTGATGACGCCATGGGGCGCGGAGAGCCTGACGACCGAAGGCACAGCTACGGCGAGGACCAGCAGCAGGGCTGCAAGCACCAGGCGGCGGCGCACGGCAGCATGGGCCCGGCGGCGCAGCCACCGGCGGTTGTCGTCGCCATAGGCAGCCTCGATTTGCTCGACAGGACCGCCGACGGCCGGTCGCAGCAGGGCGGAGGTGATCGCAAGGCGACGAAGGTCTTTTTCCTGAATGGTGTTCATAGGCGTAGGTTTTTTCTGTAACGTTGTTTCATTTTTTCTATCATGCGGCGGTAGCGTTTGGTGACGGCGGAGCGGCTCAGACCCAAGCGTTGGGCACTCTCGGCGTTGGAGTAGCCCTGGAGCAGGAGGTCCAGGAGGTTGCGCTCGGTGTCGTCGAGGTCCTCGGCCAGTTCCTCGATGCTTTCGCGCAGCAGCTCCGGGGAGACGTCGTCGGGCATGTCGACGCTGAGGGGCAGCAGGGAGGGCCCGAGCAGGCGACGGTGGCGCTTGTAGACACCGCGACAGCGGCCGCGCAGCCATTGCCGCTGCTGCCGAGGACTGAAGGAGGGGTCGAAGAGGTCGATGGCGGACCAGAGGTCGATAAAGACCTCGTGCAACAACTCGGCGAAGAGGCGCTGGTCGGTGCCGGAATAGTACCAGCAGCGTTCGCGCAGCAGGTCGATGTTGTCGCTGACCAGTTGTCTGTATGTCCGTTCGGCGCTGTCCATCACATTGAGGGGTCCGTTTTTTTGTTTACTCTCTTTCCCCTTTTTTGGGGGATGAGAAAAAATTTCCTCACATATATAATAGCCAAAAACATGCCGAAAATTTACCGAGGGGGTCGTTTTTAACATTATTTAACTATATTTTCACCGTTTTTTATCCGCAGGTGGATAAAAAACGGTTACACATGATGGATCGGCAGGACGAGTCGGACAGGGGGAAAGAAATGTTAAATTTTCATACCGGCACAATTTTATTTTGAAAGTAGAGTTATTAAAGAGAAAAAAATAACCAACCTATTGTTCAACATATAAAGGCGCGTATGATGCAGGAATACGAATTCACCCATGCGGACACATTTCCGACCTCTGCAAGCACAAGCATACAACCCTCGGAGCAGATACTCCAGAACATTCTGAGTTTTGCCCGCTGCTGCCAGAACGTTGAGGCAGGAGGATTGAAGATGAAGCTCTTCCTGAACTGAAAGACAAGGAAGGCGGCAGAGAAAAAAGAACAGAAAAGCACCGAGCCCCGACCGTCGGAAGACAGTCGGGGCTCGGTGTGTGACCATACATGCAAGGGTGCATGCGTGTGTGCCGCGAGCGGAGGGCTAGAGGGCGGAGGTGCGCTTCTTGAGGACGAAGTCGCGTCCGAGGTATTTCTCGCGCACGTTGGGGTCGCCGGCGAGGTCCTCGGGGGAGCCTTTCTGGAGGATGGAGCCCTCGTAGAGGAGGTAGGCGCGGTTGGTGATGCTGAGGGTTTCGCGGACGTTGTGGTCGGTGATGAGGATGCCGATGTTGCGCTTGGTGAGGGCTTCGACGATGTCCTGGATGTCCTGCACGGCGATGGGGTCGACGCCGGCGAAGGGTTCGTCGAGGAGGAGGAACATGGGGTCGTTGGCCAGAGCGCGGGCAATCTCGGTGCGGCGGCGTTCGCCGCCGGAGAGCTGGATGCCCTTGCTGTTGCGTATGTGCTGGAGGCGGAACTCGTCGAGGAGCGACTCGAGCTTGGCCTTCTGCTGGTCGGGGGAGAGGTCCTTGCGGAACTCGAGGATGGACATGATGTTGTCGGCCACAGTCATCTGGCGAAAGACGGAGGCCTCCTGGGCGAGGTATCCCACACCCATCTGCGCGCGGCGGTACATGGGGTTGCGTGTGAGCTCGATGGGCATCTCTGTCTGCGGGGTGATGCCTTCGGGGAGGGTGCAGCAGTACTCGCCGTCGCGGAGGAGTACGGCGCGGCCGTCGCGTTCCTCGATGGTCTCGTCGTAGCGGTCGCCCTCGCAGGTGGAGCGGCTCTCGGGGGCGAGGTAGACCTTGCCGCTGAAGGGTTTGATGATGCCCACCACCATGTAGAAGGTGGTGGTCTTGCCGGCGCCGTTGGGGCCGAGGAGGCCCACAATCTCGCCCTGTCGCACCTCGACGGAGGCGCCCTTGACGACGGTGCGCTTGCCGTAGGTCTTCACTACGTTGTCTGTGTAGAGTTTCATTGACTGGTTGTTGCGTTGGTTAAATAATACCCTCCCTGAGGATGTCGTGGATGTGGACGATGCCGAGGTAGTGGCCGTCGGCGTCGGTGACGATGAGCTGGGTGATGGAGTTCTGGCGCATCATCTGGAGGGCGTTGACGGCGTATTCGGAGTCGAGGATGGTGCGGGGGTTGGGGTGCATGATGTCGGCGGCGGTGGAGGGCGAGTGGTAGGTCTGCATCATACGGCGCAGGTCGCCGTCGGTGATGATGCCGCGAATGGCGCCGCCTTCGGTGACCACAGCGCAACCGAGGCGCTTGGAGGTCATCTCGATGATGGTGTCGTCGACAGAGGTGGAGGGCGACACCTCGGGGCGCTCGTTCTGGATGTAGAGGTCGGCCACGCGGAGGTAGAGCTGCTTGCCGAGGGCGCCGCCGGGATGGAAGCGCGCAAAGTCGCGGGCGGAGAAGTTGCGGCACTCGATGAGGGCCACAGCCAAAGCGTCGCCCATCACGAGCTGGGCGGTGGTGCTGGAAGTGGGGGCGAGGTTGTTGGGGCACGCCTCGTGCTCCACGGTGGTGTCGAGGACGATGTCGGCCTCGTGAGCCAGGAAGGAGTCGGTGTTGCCGACGATGGCTATGAGGGTGTTGCCGAAATTCTTGATCAGCGGCACGAGGACCTTGATTTCGGGGGTGTTGCCGCTCTTGGAGATGCAGATGACCACGTCGCCGGGACGCACCATGCCGAGGTCGCCGTGGATGGCGTCGGCGGCATGGAGGAAGAGGGCCGGGGTGCCGGTGGAGTTGAGGGTGGAGACAATCTTGACGGCGATGTTGGCGCTCTTGCCGATACCGGTCACAACCACACGTCCGGAGGCCGAAAAAAGCGTTTCTACGGCCTTGGAAAAACTATCTCCGATGAGGTTTTGGAGATTTTCTATAGCTTTTTTCTCATCATTAATTACCTGAATGGCAATCTGTTGTATCTCTTCGCGACTCTTCACGATTATTTTTTTTTGGTTAATTCAAATTTTTTGACTACCTTTGTAAAACTGAAAACTATAACGCTCATTTGCGTCAATTATTGTGAAAAGATGAAGGATTTGCACACATATTTGAAAGAAATATTCGGATTCGACCAATTCAAAGGCGACCAGGAGGCCATCATCCAGAGCCTGCTCGACGGCAACGACACCTTTGTCATCATGCCCACGGGCGGCGGCAAGAGCCTGTGCTACCAGCTGCCGGCCATGATCAGCAAGGGCATAGCCATCGTGGTGTCGCCCCTGATAGCCTTGATGAAGAACCAGGTGGACGCTGTGCGCTACACCTCGGGCAGCCAGTGTGTGGCCCACTTCCTCAACTCCTCGCTCAACCGTGCCCAGGTGGCCGAGGTGAAGGAGGACCTGCTCAAAGGCGACACCAAGCTGCTCTATGTGGCTCCGGAGACCCTCTCGAAAGAGGAGACGGTGGAGTTCCTGCAGCAGATCACCATCTCGTTCTTCGCCATCGACGAGGCCCATTGCATCTCGGAATGGGGACACGACTTCCGCCCCGAATACCGCCGTCTGCGCGACGCCATCAAGGCCATCAACCCCAAGGTGCCCATCCTCACCCTCACGGCTTCGGCCACTCCCAAGGTGCAGCAGGACATCATCAAGAACCTCGGCATGGAGAAAGCGAAGACCTTCATCTCAAGCTTCAACCGTCCGAACCTCTACTACGAGGTGCGCCCCAAGCCCAGCGACCCCATGGTGCTGCACAAGGAGATTATCCGCTTCATCAAGGACAACCCGGGCAAGAGCGGCATCATCTACTGTCTGACGCGCAAGCGCGTGGAGGAGCTGGCGGAGCTGCTGGTCATCAACGGCATCAAGGCCCTACCCTACCACGCCGGATTGGACAACAAGGTCCGCGCCGAGAACCAAGACAAATTCCTCATGGAAGACGTGGACGTCATCGTGGCCACCATCGCCTTCGGCATGGGCATCGACAAGCCCGATGTGCGTTTCGTCATCCACTACGACATCCCCAAGAGCATCGAAGGCTACTACCAGGAGACCGGCCGTGCCGGACGCGACGGCGGCGAAGGCCATTGCATTGCCTTCTACAGCGAGCACGATGTGGAGAAGCTCTACAAATTCTTCACCGACAAGAACGTCACCGAGCAGGAGATGGCCAAACAGCTGGTGCAGGAGATGGTCTCCTATGCCGAAAGCTCGGCCTGCCGACGGCTGAACATACTGAAATATTTCGGCGAGGACTACAACGAGCCCTACTGCGGCAACTGCGACAACTGCACCCACCCCAAGCCCCAGGTCGAGGCCAAGGAGGAGATGCAGTACGCCCTGGAGACCGTGCTGGCCATGAAGCAGGCCTTCAAGGCCAAGGACATCGTCGACGTGATGATGGGCCGCAAGAATGCCAACACCAAGACCTACCACCTGGACAAGCTGGAACAGTTCGACGGCGGCTCGGATCACGACGACCTCTTCTGGAAGGCTGTGCTGCGCCAAGCCCAGTTCGAGGGACTGCTGCAGAAAGAGATAGAGCAGTACGGCGTGCTCAAGCTCACACCTGCCGGACACAAGTACATCAAGTCGCCCTACAGCATCTACGTCACCTGCGACCACGACTACTCGGCCTCTACCAGCGACGACGACGAGGAGATGATGGCCGCCGCCAGCGGCGCTTCGGCAGCCGGCGACGAAGCCCTCTACGTGCAGCTCAAGAGCCTCCGCAAAAGCATAGCCTCGCGCGAGAAACTGCCGGCATACGTCATCTTCGAGGAATCGTCGCTCAAGGACATGACGCTGCAATACCCTTGCAACGTCGAGGAACTCAGCCACTGCGCCGGCGTGGGCATCGCCAAAGCGCAGAAATACGGCGGACCCTTCATCGAACTCATCAAACGCTATGTTGAGGACAACGACATCGAGCGCCCGCAGGACATCGTGGTCCGCTCGGCCATCAACAAGTCGGGCCTGAAGGTATACATCATCATGTCCATCGACCGCCGCAAGAGACTCGAGGACATCGCCGCCGGCAAGGGCATCACCATGGACGAGCTGCTCACCGAGATGGAGCACATCATCTCCAGCGGTACCAAATTGAATATCGACTACTATATCAACGAGGAGATTGAACCGGAGCACCAGGAAGAGCTGCTCGACTACTGGCGCAATTCGGAGAGCGCCTCGCTCGAAGAGGCCTACGAGGAGTTCCAGGACGACCCCGACTACACCGAGGAGGAGATACGCCTGATGCGCATCAAGTTCATGGCCGACTACGGACACTAGCCTCCCTCCACCTCCGCGCAACTGCCCCCCCATCTGCATCTTGTTGACAGGACAAACACCCTATATATTAATGAAAAGAATACAGACAGAAGGCACAAAGGCATCCAACGCTGCTGGCGTTGGTGTTAGCGCTTTGCTTGTTCTTCTCGCTCTGTTGTCCTTTTCTTTTCCGCTCCGCGCCCAGCAGCCTGTGCTTCCCTTCACCAACCTTGTCAACGGAGACACCACCTATTTCTTCAACCTGCATCCCCTTCCCGGCAGCAAAGACCTCGACTATGACAACTGGTCCGAAAGTCTCGACAGCTGGGTGGTGTTTCTTTCTTCCTACGACAGCACCGACTTCATCGTGAACATTAGCGGGAAATGCGGGATGGCCCCCAGCCCCATACACGGGCATATCGACATCTGGGATGGTGACCCCATGTATGGGACGCGCGTCGTCTACAACTTCTCCGACAGCACCCTGACAGATACCATCCGCATTCATGGCCACCGCCTCACCATGCACATACAATACGACGCCTATTCCCTCAACAATTCCTACTCCAGGCAGCGCCATATAGGGGTTCAATGGGCATCGGCCACCCAAAACTATCAATGGTTCGAGCATAACGGCGAACCACAACCCTATAGTTGCACCGGACCATCATGGTTCCTGTTATCGAACAGCATCACTTCCAGCCAAGCCCTACTCACCGTTACAAACCGAGATTCCACGACCATCATGCGCTTCCTCGGAGCCGACACACCCCTCACCTCCGACAGCATTCTCCTGACGGGGCTTTCGCCCAACACGCGCTACTACATCACCATCTACGATTCCTCCACCATCAACACCCCCTGGTGTTGGAAACGCTGCTACTTCACCACCCTCCCCGAAAGTCACCATGGAATCCCCAACTTCGAAGACCTATCCTCCAACTATGTCCAGGGGATCAGCAACAACACCGCCGGCTTCCTTTGCTGCGACCCGGAGTACTCTGCTTTCTCGTACCATACACTGAACCACGACACCCTTGCAACCGACGGCATCTGCTACGACCGGCTACGCGTGGTGCCACCAGGCAAAACCTGGTCCATACGACTGGGCAACTGGCTTCTACGCGACAGCGAATCCATCGAATACCATCTCCATGTCGACACCAACGACTATTCGCTCATCATGCTCTACTATGCCGCCGTGCTGCAAAATCCCGACCACAGTCCCAGCTGCCAACCCCGATTCATGATGCAGATATTGGACAGTAGCGGCACCGTAATCGACCCCCAATGCGGCTCCGCCGACTTTGTTGCCAGCGGGGACCTGGGGTGGTACTCAGTCCCTCCCGAGGTGCTGTGGAAAGACTGGACCACCGTGGGCATCAACCTCATCCCCTACCATGGTCAGGACATCTGTCTGAGGTTCACCACTGCCGACTGCTGCCAGGGAGGCCATTTCGGCTATGCCTACTTCTACGCCGAATGCCAGCAGCCCATAGCCACAGCCGAACTGTGCGGCAACGTGGACACCAACACCTTTACCGCCCCCGACGGATTCTACTACCTCTGGTATGTAGGCAACGACACCGCCGACAGCATCTCCTCCTCCCAAACGGTCACCTATCCCACCAACGAAGGCACCATCCGCTGCCGCCTCTCCTACATCGAGAACCCCTCCTGCTACCTCACCATGAACACCTATATCAGCAACTACTGGCCCTGGGCCGAGATAGACACCCTGCGCACCATCTCGCACGGCTGCATGGGCTACGAGGTGCAGTTCGCCAACCGCAGCACCATCCTGGGCAACGACAGCCTGCCCCTCCCCGACCGCCCACCATGCCACCAAGCCCGGTGGGATTTCGGCGACGGCGACACCTCGTCCGACTATTCCCCGACACACCTCTACTTGCAACCCGGCACCTACACCGTCACCCTCATCGCCTCGCTCTACGGTGATTGCACAGACACCACCCAGTTCACCATCAACTACACCGGCCCCGGATATGTCGAAACCACACTTCCCGTCGACACCTTCTGCTACAACAGTACCTACCAGTGGTATAGTTTCGAGGTCGGGAACCCCTACATCACCGCCCCCACCGAATATTCCCTCCGCCGACTGGTGGGATTCACCTCCGACGGATGCGACTCCTTCCTCGTCCAGCCGCTCCTCCAGTTGCCGCCCGACTCCACCCTGGACATCCTCCAACAACCCAACTGCAACGGCAGCCGCTATTGGCTCACCGCCGTCACAGCATGCCCCGTGGTCGAATGGAGTTCCGCCGCCTACGACAGCCTCCTCGACGGCAACGAGCACGACCGCGTCGTTTGGGTGGAACCCGCCGACGACGGAGCCGTCTATACCCTCACCTCCTTCCACATCTATCGCGGCGACAGTCTCTTCTGCCCCACTTCGAAAAGCATCGGGCTCCACCTCATCAATCCGCCCAACGCCGCCCTCAAGGTAGCACCCACAGTCCTCTCCTACGCCAATCTCGAGGTGACGGCCACCGACGTCAGCGCCGACTTCCCCACACGCCAATGGTCGGTCTGCCCCTATCCCTTTGGCGACACCCTCCGCCTCATCGAAACCACACGCACGCTCCACTACACCGCCTCCGCCGACCTCGATAGCCTCGTCGTGCTGCTGGCTGTCAGCAACGGCGTCTGTTTCGACACGGCAACGGCCACCCTCCCCATGGTCCGCTCCGCCCTGTGGATCCCCAACATCTTCACCCCTTCTCAACCATCCAACAACCGCTTCATCATCGTCGGCGGCAACATCCAGGAAGGGACACTGACCGTCTACAACCGGTTGGGCCTTGAAGTCTACACCACCACCGACCCCGCCGCCGGGTGGGACGGCACTCACAACGGCACCCCCTGTCCCCAGGGGGCCTACCCTTGGCATTTCCGCTACCGCACCACCATCGACCCCGACCGGTGGCACGAAACCACGGGCACCGTCACCCTCATCCGATAACTTTTTTTTCTCCATATTGGAAAATAGTTGTATCTTTGCACCAGATTCAACGAGCATAGGGGTGCTCTTATGTTGCTCACAGTGAGCGCAGAGAAGCTGAGAACATACCCTTCAAACTTGATCGGGATAATGCCCGCGTAAGGAAATGAATTATGAAACACATGCAAGATAGCTGTGGCCGCTATCGCTTTTTCGAGGCCACCAGGATTAGCCGCCGGCAGATGATAGCCTGCTGTGCGATTGCACTCTCTTTCTTTTTCGGCACCAACGCTTTTGCCCAGCAACAGGACACCGTGCGCACCCTCGACGAGGTGATGATCCAGGATGTCCGCGTCAGCAACAAGACCCCGTTGACCACCAACACCCTCGACCGCAGCGCCCTCGACGAGGCCCGCTCTGCGGTGAGCCTGCCCTTCATGCTCGAAACCCAGCCCTCCGTGGTGGCCAGCGGTGAGAACGGCGGCGTGGGATCCGTCGCCATGCGCATACGCGGCGTCGACGGCAGCCGCATCAACGTCAACATCAACGGCATCACCCTCAACGACGCCGAAAGCCAGGAGGTGTTCTGGTACAACATCCCCAACCTCGGGGGCATGGCCCAGAGCATGCAGATACAGCGTGGCGTCGGCGCCAGCAACGGCGGCAGCCCCGCCTTTGGCGCCGCCATCAACATGCAGACCCTCAACGCCCAGAACCGTTCCTACGGCGAGGCCGACCTGGGCTTCGGCAGCTGGAACACCCGCCAATACAGCTTCAGCGGCGGTACCGGCATCCTCAAGAACGGGCTCTCCTTCGATTTCGCCTATAGCCGACTCACCTCCGACGGCTACATCCGCTCCTGGGGCACCGACCAGCAGAGCTTCTTCGGCAGCGTGAGCTGGTACGGCGAGCGCACCCTCATCAAAGCCCTCACCATCATCGGCAGCCAGACCACCGGCATCACCTGGGACGGCGCCTACGACTACGAACTCGACGCCGACCCCACCTACAACCCCTCCGGCGCCTACACCATGGACGGCAAAACCCTCTACTACCCCAACGAGACCGACAACTACTGGCAGCGCCACTACCAGCTCTATGTCTCCCACCTCCTCTCCGACAGCTGGAGCCTCAACGCCGCCTTCGACTTCACCCATGGCGACGGCTACTACGAACAGATGAAGAACAAGAAATACAAAGCCTACGGCCTCACCGCCATCGAGGACGGCAAAAAGCACAACTTCGTCACCCGCAAAGAGCTGTACAACAACGCCTACACCGCCAACCTCTCCGCCCGCTACAACGGCGACAAACTTGGCCTCTCCTTCGGCGAGAACTTCCTCTACTACGACGGCGAACACTTCGGCAGCATCATCTGGTTCCGCGACACCGCCGTCCACCTCGACACCCCCTACGAGTGGTACCGCAATTACGGCGACAAATACGACAACACCACCTACGTCAAAGCCAACTACGACTTCAACGACAACCTCAACGCCTACGCCGACCTCCAGCTGCGATTCATCAACTATAAGGTCTACGGCTACGCCGACGACCTCTTCGACATGGACTTCACCGCCAACTACCTCTTCTTCAACCCCAAGCTGGGCCTCAACTACCGCATCAGCGACAACCAGCGCACCTACTTCGTGGCCGGTATCAGCAACCGCGAGCCCCGCCGCAGCGACATCAAGGACGCCATCGGACGCGGCGACACCATCCTGCCCGAGAGCCTGCTCGACCTCGAGCTGGGCTACCAGTTCGCCTCCGCCCGCTGGAACTTCAGCGCCAACCTCTACGCCATGCTCTACCGCAACCAGATGACCCCCAACGGCGACGTCAGCAGCAGCGGCTACGCCCTCATGGAGAACGTCGAAAAGAGCCACCGCATCGGCATCGAACTCCAGGCCGGCTACCAGCCCGCCGACTGGTTCCGCTTCGACGCCAACCTCACGCTGAGCCACAACAAGTCCGCCGACTTCACCTACACCGACTTCGCCGACGGCGACACCGTCCTCCAAACCGTCACCGCCAACACCGACCTCTCCCTCTCGCCCTCCATCGTCGGCGCAGCCATCGCCACCTTCATCCCCGTCAAGGATGCCAAAATCCAGCTCATCGGCAAGTATGTCGGCAAGCAGTATGCCGACAACACCGGCCGCGAGTGCTACGCCATCGACCCCTACTTCCTGCTCAACTTCAAAGCCTCCTACCTCTGGCACCTCAGCGGCGCCCAGCAGATCGAGGCCCAGCTGGTGGTCAACAACGTGCTCGACCACCAGTACCGCCTCAACGCCTGGGTGGGCGACTACTTCAGCGACGACGCCTCCTGGTACGGCTACTACCACGACCGCGCCTGGCTCCAGCAGCCCGGCATCAACTTCCTGGCCCGCCTGATATATAGGTTCTAATTTAAAAAGGTATCCCCTACGGAGAATGAAGAGAAAGGAATAGATACCTCTCAATAGAAACATGAACACATTAGACATCATCGGCGCAATCATCGGTCTGTTCTTCATCGTCAGCGAATACAGGGCAGACCGGTGGTTCTGGCCGTTGAGTCTGCTGATGTCGGCCTTCTATATTGTCATCGACTTCTCTTCCGGCATCTATGCCAACGGAGCCCTCTGCTGCTACAACTTCGTGATGTCCGTCTACGGCCTCCTCGTCTGGCGCGGCATCCTGGGGAAGAGGGACAACGAGGATCGCCCCACCACCTCCTGCCCGCGGCGCTACTGGCCCTGGCTCATTCTGGCCGCCCTCGCCCTGTCGGGCCTCTTCTTCTGGCTCCTCACCAACCTCAACGAGCGGCTCTACGAGAACGTCGCGCCCGAGGTGGAATTCCTCCTCGACAGCCTCACCGCCGGCATCTCCATCGTCGGCATGTTCATGGTCTCGCAGAAATGGTGGCAGCAGTGGATCTGCTGGATTATCGTCAACCCCATGACCGTCCTCCTCTTCTACTTCTCCGGCAACTACGCCTCCGCCCTCCTCTACGTGGTCTTCTATATCTTCTGTGTCTTAGGAATCATCCGATGGAAAAAAGAAAGCATATCGTAATCCTCGCCGCCGGCGACTTCCCCACGCACGCCGTGCCCCTCGCCGCCCTCCGCGAGGCCCACTTCGTCGTCTGCTGCGACTCTGCCTATCGCAGGTGGGAAAAGGCCCGCAGCGCGTGGGGGTCGCACACACCCTTCATCGTCATCGGCGACGGCGACTCGCTGCCCGCCGAGGACAAGCACGCCCTCGGCGCACAATACATCCAGGTCGACGAGCAGGACTACAACGACCTCCACAAAGCCATGAGCTGGGCCACCTCTTCTTTCGGCATCCAACAGACCCGGTTCACCATCCTCGGTGCCACCGGCCGCCGCGAGGACCACACGCTTGGCAACCTCTCCTACCTCGCCACCTTCGCCGACGAATACCCCGGCATCGCTGTGGAGCTCCTGACCGACCACGGCCGCTTCTGCTCCTTCTGTGGCACACGTACCTTCGAGGCCTTCCCCCGCCAGCAGGTGTCCATCCTCGTCTTCAACCCCGCCGTCGGCATCACCTCCCAGGGCCTCCGCTGGCCCCTGCGCCACTTCCACCCCACCCTCTGGTGGCAGGCCACCCTCAACGAAGTCCTCGACCACTCCTTCACCCTCACCGCCGACGGCCCCGTGCTCCTCTTCCGCACCTACAACCCCAAAGCCTGACCCCAAAAGGAGTCGAACCAAAGTCGAAGTTGATACGATGCACATGTGCCTATCATCAAAAAAACACGGATGCTCATTTTGTTAATGTATTTACAGTCTCGTATGTCGATATAAATCCAAAACCTTGTAGTATAAGAATACACATGCACTATCAGAATTCACACCCCTTAGTTGCTTAATATACGACATTAATTGCGCGGAGTCGGGAGAATCATCCGATGCCATTATTTTTATCAATTCCAACAAACATATCTGGTCAACCGTATCATATAGAGTACCTTCTTCCAAGTACTTCATGGCAATTTCTTTCGTAAAAGCATCCGTTGTTGCGCTATCAAGGACTCCCAGCTGACTATATCCAGTGTATACATATAAGAATGCTTGTGGACATTTGTGTTTTGACGCCATGATTATTGAATATGGCAATGTCTCCATTTGCTGCGGATATATTCTCATCATTTCAAGGTAGGCGTCATCATCTCCATCTATCTCAATTCTTGCAGCCAATTCGTCCCAAGATTGAAGTTTTTCCTTGTATTCATACATCTTGTATAATATGCACCCCATGCCAATCACCATGATAATGAAAATGCCTATAATGCCACAGTTTTTATTATTTAAACTCATTTTGTATTTTTTTACATAATTCCTTCATCTGTTCAGGTGTTCTGCCAAAACCTTCATATTGTTTAACCAGCTTTCCTCCTTTGTATACATTCCATTTCCCATTGTTATCCACGGTCTCCTTTCCATTCTCTGCAGAGATGGGGCAATGGCTCGCGACATCGTGTCCCGAATAAATGGCGGAGGGGGGGGAAGGGCTGTGTGGCCAAGGGATTTTGGCGCGTTGGGACGGGGGGAGGGAAAAGTTTTTTTTGCCATGTCGGGGGGATTGTGTATTTTTGCATTTTTAAAACAAAGATAGAAACAATAATAAAAACGCAGATATGAATATCTTACTCCTCGGATCGGGCGGACGCGAGCATGCGATAGCCTACAAGATAGCAGAGAGTCCGCTGTGCGGGCAGCTCTATATAGCTCCCGGCAACGCGGGCACGGAGGCGCTGGGAGAGAATGTGAAGTTGGACATCATGGACTTCGAGGCCGTGGGTCAGTTTGCGCTGACGCACAGGGTGGAGATGCTGGTGGTGGGACCCGAGGCCCCGCTGGTGGGCGGCATTGCCGACTACTTTGCCAGTCAGGCCACGCTGAAGAACATCATGGTCATCGGACCGTCGAAACAGGGTGCGCTGCTGGAGGGCAGCAAGGACTATGCCAAAGCCTTCATGCAGCGCCACAATATCCCCACGGCGCGCTACCGCACCTTCACGGAGGAGACCCTGGCGGAGGGCGAGCGATTCCTGGAGACCCTGCAGCCCCCCTATGTGCTGAAGGCCGACGGCCTGGCGGCGGGCAAGGGGGTGCTGATAGAGGAGGACTTGGGCACCGCCAAAGCCCACCTGCGGGAGATGCTGCAGGAGCGCAAGTTCGGCGACGCCTCGGCGAGTGTGGTGATAGAGGAGTACCTGGAGGGCATAGAGATGAGTGTGTTCGTGCTCACCGACGGCAGCCACTACCTGCTGCTGCCCTCGGCCAAGGACTACAAGCGCATCGGGGAAGGCGACACGGGGCTGAACACCGGCGGCATGGGCTCGGTGAGTCCGGTGCCTTTTGCCGACAAGGCCTTCATGAAGAAGGTGGAGGAGCGCATAGTGAAGCCCACGGTGCGGGGCCTGCGGGAGGAGAAGATAGCCTACTGCGGATTCATCTTCATCGGACTGATGTGCTGCGGCATAGGGACCGAGGATGCGGCGCCCTACGTGATAGAATACAACGTGCGCATGGGCGACCCGGAGACGGAGAGCGTGTTTCCGCGCATCAAGAGTGACGTGGTGGCGCTGTTTGAGAATGCCGCGCACGGTGACCTTGACGGCTGCAAGATCGAGGTGGACCCGCGGAGTGCGGCCTGTGTGATGATGGTAGCCGGAGGCTATCCGGAGAGCTATGCCAAGGGCGACCCCATAGCCTTGGGCGAAGAGGCCGACGGCGTGGTCCTCTTCCACTGCGGCACGCGGCGTGACGGCGAGGGGAGGCTGGTGACTGCCGGCGGGCGTGTGATGTGCGCCACCGCGCTGGCCAACAGTCTGCCCGAAGCCCTGCTGAAGAGCTACAACCGCTGCCAGACGGTGGAATGGAAAGGCAAGTACCAGCGGCGCGACATAGGACAGGACCTGCTGAAGATTATCCAGGAGGGATGACATAATTGGCAAAATAAAATTATCAGTCAAATTGAAATACGCTGATTTTGAACATATTATTTCCAACAGAAGAATGAACAGATATCTGCTCGCATGTGGAAATGATAGCCGGAAAGCGATGACTTTGTATAGGCAAAACCTTCGCCTTTCGCAGGAGATGTTTACAATTATCAGTTGCTTTGAAATAGCACTTCGCAATGCTATCGACCGTGAACTACGTCCCCGCTTTGGAAACGACTGGTTGCGAGATAGCGTCAATAAAGGAGGAATCTTTGACCGCCAAGGCACTCGAGAAACATTCGAAACGATACGGAAAGAATACCGTTCCCTGATTAAATATACTGAGCTAGACAACATCAATAGTATAAGAAACAGAATCGCCCACCACGAACCAATTTGTTTCGATAAAGGAAAGAGCCATATCGATACATCCCATGTAAGAAACAAATATTCACAGCTCATCAAGTTGTATAACTGGATGGGAATTGACAGTAGTGCTCTGCTCTATGGTTTGGACCACGTTTTGAAAACTTGTGACCAGATTGACAGAATACAATGGTAAAAATCAACAGGAACATAGCCATTGGCCACCTGGCGTGCGCGGCGGCATACGTGATTTTCGGGATCAACGTGGTGGTGTGCAGAGACATAGCCACGGACGGGGGTGACGGGGGTGTGGAGCCCATCGTGCTGTTTGCGATGCGGGCCTTGGTGGCTGGGGGGTTGTTCTGGCTGGTGTCGCTGCTGATGCCGCGGGAGCGGGTACCATGGAAGGACCTGCTGCGGCTGGCGGGGGCGGGCATACTGGGACTGCTGATGCCTCAGCTCACCTTCCTGCACGCCATAGCGCACACGACGCCTGTGGACCTCTCGGTGATGAGCACGACGACACCCATCTTCACGATGTTCGTTGCCGCCATCTTCCTGAAGGAGCCCATCACGTGGAAGAAGGCGCTGGGTGTGGCGCTGAGCTTTGGGGGGATACTGTGGCTGATCCTGCAGAGCAGCTTTGGCGGGAGCGGAGCCACGGAGACCGAGCCGGTGGGCATAGCCTACTGCTTTGCCAACTACATCGTCTTCGCGTTGTACCTGGGCACCTGCAGGAACCTGATAGCGCGATACTCGGTGGTGACGTCGATGAAGTGGATGTTCCTGGTGTCGTTTGTGATAGCGGTGCCTTTTGCGCTGCCGCACCTGCCGGCGACGGACTTTGCGGCGGTGCCGGGGTATGTGTGGTGGGAGATAGCGTTCATGATTATCTTCTCGACCTTCATAGCCTACTGGCTGGTGCCCGTGGGACAGAAGCGGATCCGACCGACACTGGTGAGCATGTATGGCTACCTGCAGCCCATCATAGCGATAGCCGTAGCCATCGGGACAGGTATGGACCGGCTGACGGTGACCAAGATGGTGGCGGCGGCGCTGGTATTTGCCGGAGTGTGGGTGGTGAACCGGAGCCGGGCGGCGGGAGCGAAATAGTTAATAGTTAATAGATAATAGTTATTCTTTTTTAGTGAATAGTGAATAGTGATTGGTGAATAGATAATAGTTAAGATAATAGTTGATACTCTATAAGAGAATATGAATTTTGGGAAGAAGGCTGCGGATAGCGGCAACAAGATACTGGTAGTCATAGCGGTGGTGATAGGCGTTATGATAGGGCTGATGTTCAACACACGTCGGCCGGCTAGGGCTATGGA
This sequence comes from uncultured Bacteroidota bacterium, assembly GCA_902775135.1. Classification (GTDB taxonomy): domain Bacteria; phylum Bacteroidota; class Bacteroidia; order Bacteroidales; family P3; genus Colimorpha. Next base: position 18,827 of record CACYKY010000023.1, read on the forward strand.
GGAGGGAGAGAGTCTGCAGGAGAAGATGAACGAGGTGATGAGGCTGGTGGAGCGCCACTATGTGGACTCTGTGGACGGCGACTCGCTGAGCGAGCGGCTGGTGAGTGTGATGCTGAACGAGCTGGACCCGCACAGTGCCTACCTGACGGCTGCGGAGGCAGAGGCATCGGACGAGATGATGCGAGGCAACTTTGAGGGCGTGGGGCTCACGCTGCGACGCGAAGGCGACACCACGTTCATCAGCGGCGTGATAGCCGGCGGCCCGTCGGACGGGCTGGGGCTGTTGCCGGGCGACATCATCTGGAGTGTGGACGAGGTGCAGGTGAGCGGAGTAAAAATGAGTGCCGACTCAGTGGTGCGGCTGCTGCGCGGGCCGCGGCGGACGACGGTGGACGTCGGCGTGCGCCACTATGGCGACAAGGGCGAGGCCACGCACCACAAGATACGCCGCGATGTGATCAGTCACAACACCCTCCTATACAGCGACATGCTCGACGACACCACGGGATACATGATCTTGGCAGCCTTCTCGTCGAGCAGCCACGAAGAATTCCACTATGCGCTGCAGGAGTTGGTGGAGCGCGGCATGAGGAACCTGATTTTCGACCTGAGAGGCAATAGCGGTGGCTCGCTGGAGGCGGCGGTAGGCATAGCCAACGAGATGCTGCCTGCGGGTAGCCTCATCGTATACACCCAGGGAGCGCACCAGCGGCGGCACGACATCGTGGCGCGGCGAGGGGGCCTCTTCACGAAGGGGCGGGTGATGGTGATGGTGGACGAGGGGTCGGCCTCGGCCAGCGAGGTGGTGAGCGGTGCGCTGCAGGACAACGACCGCGCCATGATTGTGGGACGCCGCACCTTCGGCAAGGGGCTGGTGCAGCAGGAATACGGGCTGAGCGACGGAGCCTCGCTGATGCTCACTGTGGCGCGTTACTACACCCCCTCGGGGCGCTCGATCCAGCGGCCCTACAGTGCGGGCACCGACGAATACTACCAGGACTACCTGACTCAGCTGATGGAGGAATCGTATGCCGACAACCCGACAATGAGGATTACGGACAGCACCCCCTACTACACCACGGGCGGGAGAGTGGTATACGGTGGTGGCGGCATCTTCCCCGACAGGCTGATAGGCTACCGCCACGACCCCACCTATGTGTACTACAACCGCCTCTCGGCGAAGCACATCCCCAGCCGCGTCGCCTTTGACGAGGTGAAACGGCATGGAGGCGAATGGCTGAAACGCTATCCGACCCTGGAGAGCTTCTGCGAGCACTTTGAGTTGAGCGAGAGGGTGATAGAGCGCATGGTGGCCATGGGGGAAAAAGAAGGGGTGGCGCGTGACGCCAAGGGCCTCCAAGCGCAGAAGCGCATGATTCGCACGCTGCTGAAAGCCTATATAGCCGAATCGCTGTACGGGCAGCAGGCCTTCTACCGCGTGTACCTGACACAGGACGAGGACCTGCGGCAGGCGCGCGCCATCATGAAAGAAAAATGAATGCAAGAAAAGAACCATAAAAAATACATAATAACAAAATGAAGAAACTGCTATTGATACTTACCGCACTTGCCGCAGGCCTGACAGCCACGGGACAGAAGAGCACCGTGAGCTGCACCTTCAAGGGATTGGACGGCGACGCCCGCATCGTAGTGAGCAGCGCCCAGGGGGGGAGGCTGATGCCCGTGGACACCCTGAAGCCCAATGCCAAAGGCACGATCAGCATCAGCCGCCCGGTGGCGGACCCCACGATGATGATCCTGAGTCTGAACAAGAGCAACAGCCCCATGCTGCACCTGCTGGTGATGCCCAAGGAGAGGATCACCCTTGCGGTGGACTACATGCCTGCCATCAACCAGTTCAACATCACCTCGGCGAAAGGCTCGGAGAACATGAGGGTGTACAAAGACTTCACCAACCTGCTGGTGCGCACGCGGCTGTGGACGCCGGAGATCCCCTTTGAGAACAGTCTGGACTCGCTCCTCTCGGCCAACACGGGAGTGCTGATGAGTGCCTTCCTGGTGACCTACTTTGAACAGGCCTTTGAGCAGTATGCCCCCCTGTACAAGAAGATCCGCGACGGGCTGATAGGGAAATGGCCCGAGAACGAATTTGTGAAGCATGTGGACAGCCGGGTCCGCACCACCCTGGTGGCGGGGATGGAAGCCCCGGAGATAGAGATGGCGGACCGCGACGGCAACCCGCGGCGGCTGAGCAGTCTGCGTGGCAAGGTGGTGCTGATAGACTTCTGGGCCTCGTGGTGCCGGCCGTGCCGCATGGAGAACCCCAACGTGGTGCGCCTGTACAACCAGTACCACGACAAGGGCTTTGAGGTGTTCAGCGTATCGCTTGACAACAACCGAGACGCATGGCTGAAAGCCATCGATGACGACCACCTGGTGTGGCCGAACCATGTCAGCGACCTGAGGGGTTGGTCGTCGGCCGCGGGACGGCTGTACGGCATACAGTCGATCCCGGCGACGGTCCTAGTGGCTCCTGACGGAAAAATCCTGGCACGCAATTTGCGGGGGAAAGAATTGGAGAACAAACTGAAAGAAATATTTGCACAATGATAACAACGACACAGATAGAGATGGCCTTGGGCCATGTGAACGACCCCGACCTCGGACGCAGTCTCACCGAGCTCGGGATGATAGAAAACATCAAGGTGGAGGGCAAGAAGGTGAGCTTTGACCTTGTGCTCACCACGCCTGCCTGTCCCATGAAAAAGAAGATGAGCGACGACTGCATAGCCGCCATCCACGAACTGGTGGACCGCGACGCCGAGGTGGAGATCAACCTCACCTCGCGGCCGCAACCCGACCCCAAGGAGGAATTCAAAGAGATCTTCTCCAAGATCCACCACATCATCGCCGTAGCCTCGGGCAAAGGCGGAGTAGGCAAGAGCACGGTGGCTGCCAACCTGGCGGTGTCGCTGGCGCGGACAGGAGCCAAAGTGGCCCTGGTTGACGCCGACATCTACGGACCCTCGGTACCCATCATGTTCGACATCAAGGACGAAGAAGTCTACGGCCACCGCGTGGGCGAAAAGACCTACATGCTCCCCATAGAGAAATACGGCATCAAGCTGATGTCGGTAGGGTTCTTTGTTGACCCCACGAAAGCCCTTGCGTGGCGCGGACCTATGGCCAGTGGAGCGCTGAAGCAGATACTGACGGAGACCTGGTGGGACGAGATTGACTACATGGTGGTAGACATGCCCCCGGGAACGGGCGACATCCAGCTCACCTTGGCGCAGACCATCCCTGTGAGCGGAGCCATCATCGTCAGCACCCCCCAGCAGGTGGCGCTGGCCGACGTGGTGCGCGGAGTGGAGCTCTTCCGCAACGAGAGCGTAAACATCCCAGTGCTGGGCTTTGTGGAGAACATGGCCTACTTCACCCCTGCCGAACTGCCGGAGAACAAATACTACATCTTTGGCAAAGGCGGCTGCCGGAGGCTGGCCGAGGAGATGGATATTCCGCTGCTGGGCGAGATCCCGCTGGTGCAGGCCATTGCGGAGAGTGGCGACAACGGCAAGCCGGTGGCGCTCTTCAGTCCCGACAAGACCCAGGATCCGGTGCGCGACGCCTTTGACACCCTGGCGCAGAACACCATTGCCGAGATATGCAAGCTGAGAATCGGATAATAACAGAAACCAACATAACAAAGACCAACAGATTATGACCGACCAAGAGAAACCTGCCGTAGAGCAGAAAGTAAAGAACGCCCTGGGCCAGATACGCCCCTACCTCCAGCAGGACGGCGGCGACGTAGAATATGTGGACATGACTGCCGAAGGCGTAGTCATAGTACGCCTGACTGGCCACTGTGGCAGCTGCCCCCACGCGATGGCGACCCTGAAGCAGGGCATTGAGAGTGCCCTGAAGAAAGTCATTCCCGAAGTCAAAGCAGTAGAAAAGATATGATATACACCAAGACTGGCGACCGCGGCACCACCTCGCTTGTGGGGGGCAGCCGAGTGGCCAAAGACGACAAACGCGTAGAAGCCTACGGCACCCTTGACGAGCTAAACTCGCACATCGGGCTGCTGGCCGAGATGTTCCGTCCCACGCAGGGCGGCTACTACGACGAGCTGAAGAGCGTGCAGCGCAACCTCTTCACCCTGCAGACCCTCCTGGCCACGGAGGACGAAGCCATCTATGCCCGCCTACCGCAACTGGAGGAAGAGGAGGTGGAGCTCCTTGAGCGGCAGATTGACACCATCAGTGACCTGCTGCCCAAGCTGCAGAACTTCGTCATAGCCGGAGGCAACATTACCGGAGCACAATGCCACGTGTGCCGCACCGTATGCCGCCGTGCGGAGCGCTGTGTTGTCACCCTGGCGCGGGAGGTGAAGATAGACGACATCATACTGCGCTATCTGAACCGCCTATCGGACTATCTATTCGTGCTCGGAAGACGTGCCGTAGTGGCCGAAGGCAAGCAGGAAGATTTGTATATCAACTGATTAAAAAAAACATTTGTCAGTATTGGAAAAAGGTGTACCTTTGCAAAAATTTTTTTAGGTAAACAAGTATGTATTGGACATTAGAATTAGCATCGAAACTGGAAGACGCACCCTGGCCCGCCACCAAGGAAGAACTTATTGATTACGCCCAGCGTACCGGCGCCCCGATGGAGGTGGTGGAAAACCTTCAAGAGATTGAGGATGAAGGAGACCAGTATGAAAGCATAGAAGACATCTGGCCCGACTATCCCACCAAGGAGGACTTTTTCTTTGAAGAAGACGAATATTAGTATTATAGGCTCGGGCAATGTGGCCACCCACCTTGCCCTAGCCCTCCACGGCGCCGGCCACAGTATCCGCCAGGTCCTCTCGAGGGAGTATGACCACGCAGCGCTGCTAGCACAGCGCGTTTCAGCCACACCCATAGACAAACCCGCACGCCTGGACGACCAGTCGGAGATTTATCTCCTTGCCGTCAACGACGACGCCCTCTACGACCTGGCCCTTGACCTGCCATCCTATGCCAACAAAATCTTCCTGCACACCTCAGGCAGCACCCCCGCCGACGTCCTGAAGCGCCTCTCGCGGAACTATGGCGTGGTGTGGTCGCCGCAGACCTTTGTGAGGGACCTTGCCATGGACTATACGCACCTGCCCCTTTGCATTGAGGGCAGCAACGCCGCCACCGAGCAGGCCATCGAGGAACTCTTTGCCACCGTCAGCGGACAGATCTACCACCTGAACTACGAGCAGCGGCGGTGGGCGCACCTGGCCGCCGTCTTCGTCAACAACTTCGGCAACGCCGTCAACGCGCTGGCGCAGGAGGTGGCCCTTGCCCACGGCATCGACTTCGCGATGCTGCGCCCCCTGGCCGACGCCACGGTGAAGAAGATGGACTACGGCCAGCTGTGGCCCCAGCAGACGGGCCCCGCGATACGCCACGACCAGAAGACCCTTGACAGTCAGCGGCGCCTGCTGGTAGGCGACCCGCGGCTGATGCAGCTCTATGACTTGATGACCGACATCATCCAAACGCCCCACGACCCCACGGCCCTATGACCTTTACTGACACCCACTGCCACCTCTACGATGAAGCCTTCGACGCCGACCGCGCCGAAGCCGTAGGCCGAGCCCTGGACGCCGGCGTAGCCACCCTGCTGCTGCCCGACATCGACTCCACGTCGACCCCGCGTCTGGACGCCCTGCTGGAGGCCTACCCCGGGCACTTCCACCCCATGGCGGGCCTGCATCCCACCTCGGTCAAGGAAGACTACGAGAAGGAGCTGGCGCTGGTGAGAGAGCGACTTGACAGCGGGAGGCGTTTCATCGCCGTAGGCGAGATAGGACTGGACTTCTATTGGGACCGCACCTACGAGGCGCAACAGATTGACGCCCTGCGCCACCAGCTGCTCTGGGCCGACGAGCGCCACCTGCCCGTATGCCTGCACATACGCAAGGCGCACAACGAGATATTCGCCCTGCTGCGCGAACTGAACCGTCCCGTATGGCGCGGAGTCATGCACTGCTTCGGCGGCAGCGTTCAGGAAGCGCAGCGTGCCGTAGAGATGGGCTTCCACCTGGGCATAGGAGGTGTGGTTACCTTCAAGAACGCCACCATGGCCGAGGTGGCGAAAAGCATGCCCTTGGAGCGCCTCTTGCTAGAGACCGACGCCCCCTACCTCAGCCCTGTGCCCCACCGGGGCCAGCGCAACGAAAGCGCCTACATCCCGATTATAGCGCAACGCATTGCGGACCTGAGAGGCATCAGCCTCGAGGAGGTGGCCGACGTCACCACGGCCTCGGCCCGAACACTTTTCAACCTGTAGGCAACCCCAACACACATGAAAGGGGCAGATTAACTGTAACAAAAACAGTGACACTTCTTTACCGATATGGTATATTTTATTGGAATTTTCGTAGAATAGTAGGAGATACGAAATATTATATATATATTTGCTTTTCAAGGAAAGAGATAAAAAATGTCGTTCCATATTGGGAATAAACCAGTTGGGGCGATAAAGGAGAGCGAATATGGAAATAAAATATTATTAATTAACACTATTCAACATGATGAAAAAACTTATCCGATTTGCGACCATGGCGTTGCTACTGGCAGTGCCACTGAGTTCGCGTGCGACGACCGACACCCTCGTGGTGGCCGATGGGACAGTGACACATGACCACATGCCCATCTACGGCTTCTACGCTGATGCCGCGCAGCACAACCAGATTATCTATCCGGCCAGCATGCTGACCGAGATGGTGGGACAGAACATCACCAGTCTGAAGTTCTTTGTCACTGGAGACTGGTACACTCCCAGCGCCACCATCAGCATGGCCATTGTGCCGGACTCCACCCTCAGCGGCCTGCGTTCGGGCGACGAACTGACCACGGTGTGGAGCGGCTATTGGGACGAGAACACCGTGATGTCCTTTGGCAACGCCTTCCCCTACACAGGCGGCAACCTGCTGATTGACATTGTGACTGCTGAGGGAGATTATGACTACTCCACAGCCTCGGGTATCAACATGGGCAGAAATGTCTCCGTGCTGAACTACTACTCTAACAACTACACCTATTCCTTCCTGCCCAAGGCCGAGTTCATCTTCAGTGACGAAGCCTTCTGCTTCCAGCCCTCGGGCCTGACAGCCACCTCCATCACCCCCACCGAGATCACCCTGCAGTGGACCGCCGGTGGCACCGAAACGGAATGGGACCTGATGATCAACGACAGCATCATCCCCGACCTTGCCACCACCACCTACACCTTCAGCAACCTCAGCCCCTCCACACGCTACAGCTTCAGCCTGCGCGCCATCTGCGGACCTGGGGACACCAGCACATGGACCGTTCCCCAAGTCTACAACACCCTGTGCATGGGCATCACCCAGCTGCCCTGGAGCACCGGTTTTGAGGGCGAGAACCAGAACGAGACCCCTCTCTGCTGGACGCTTGTCCATCCGCTGGTTGTGCTGGACTGGAACTACGACACAGTCACATATCCTGCTGTTAACGTGGACACCTACTCCTCGCACGGAGGATCTTCGTATCTCTACTATGACTATGAAACCTATTACGGCGTATCCGATGCCGGCCCCGCCGTCCTTGCCACCCCCTATTTCAACCACGACCCCGCAGACTTGCATGTAACCTTCTGGGCACAGTGTTCTTCGTCGCAGAGCGGAAGCCTGTTGGAGGCCGGAGTCATCACCGACCCCAGCGACGAGACCACCTTCATACCCGTCCTGAGCCTCAGCGAGATGGAGTACGGATACAACCAGTATGAGTTCTACACCTCGTCGCTGGCCGACTCGCTGATTGGTATTGACTCGGCCTGCATTGCTTTCCGCATGACCGCCTCCAACAACACCTCCTACCTCAGCTACTATATTGACGACCTGATCGTTGACGCCATGGGCGACTGTCTGCCCCCGCTGCTCAACAGCGGCATCATTGACAGTGTGAACTATGAGAGCGTCCTCCTGGGTTGGCAGGCTGAAGGCGAGAGCAGCAACTTCGATGTGAAACTCGGCCACTACAACGACCAATACCAGATGGTGTGGCAGCACTTCACGGCCGACGACGACTCCCTCTACATAGAGAGCGGTCTGATTCCCGACACCTACTATGAGGCCTATGTTGCCACCGTTTGCGACGATGACACCACGAACTACGTCCTCATTGGCAGTTTCAACACCCTCATTCGTTGCTACCCAGTGATGAATGCTACCGTTGCCGCCCTGACCACCAATGCCGCCGCATTGACGTGGGAGTTTGTCAATGGAGGCATCGAGGCAGCCAGCGTCGACATTGAGCTGTTTGACGCCACCGACAGCACGCTGGTCTCCACTGTCAACGCCCTGGGCACCAGCTACACCTTCACCGGCCTGACGGAGAACCACCTCTACAACGCCACCTTCCACACCCTCTGCGGCGACGAAGACACCTCGGCCGCGGTCACGGTCAGCTTCACGCCCCATGCCGCTCCCTGCGCCGAAGTTGGCGGCACCAGCACGGACAACTACGTGCCCTTCTACAGCTACTACAACAACGGCTTCAGCGAGATGCTCTACTCCACCACCGATATTGAGGGCATAGACACCGTCATCGGCCTCGCCTTCCAGATTGCCAACCCGCTCAACCGCGACAACATCATCGACATCTGGATGGGATACACCAACGCCAGCGCACTCAACACCAGCAACCTGGTCTCCATCGACAGCATGACCCATGTTGTTGCCAACTACAGCTTCAGCTCGGCCAACGCAGGCTGGATGGAAATGATCAGCTTCGACACCGCCTTTGTCACCGACCCGACCCACACAGGCAACCTGGTGATTGCCGTTTATAACCATACCGGCAGCTGGAGCAGCGGCCTCGGCTGGGGTGTCCACGAGTCGCCCATTGGAACCAGCTGGTATGTCTACACCGACAACGCTATCGACCCCCAAAACCCCACTGCCACCGGCACCACCAATTCCACCACCTATGCTGCCAATGTCCAGTTCTATGGCAACTGCGGTAGCGGCGACTGCCTGGCACCCAGTGCCCAGGTTGTTTCCACCGACACCACCTCTATTGAGCTCACATGGCTGCCTGGCGGCAGCGAAAGCGAGTGGACCATCCAGTACCGCCTGCCTTCGGCTACCAACTGGACCACTGCTGGCAGCTCCCTTACCACCGAATTCTTTGTCACCAACCTGAACCCCGGCACCGAGTACACCATCCGTGTGGGCGCCGTTTGTGGCGACAGCGTGGTTTACGGCTCGCCCATTATGGCCCACACCCTCTGCGGCGTCTCTGCAGTCCCCATCTCCATTACCCCCACGGGTGAGAACTTCTGCTGGACCTACACCGGCAGCGGCTACTACAGCTCGTACGGCAACTACTACTACATCTACTCCGGCGGCGCCATCATCTCGCCCCGCATAGCCAACAGCATCAATACCCTGCAGGTGCGCATGAGCAACTATGGTGCGCCCTTCAAGGTGGGTGTCTGCGACGCCAACGGCGACAGTGTGACCTGGATCCAGACCGTCACTCCCGACTACGAATACTCCACCTTCACCGAAAAAAAAGTCTATCTCAACCACTACACCGGCAACCAGCACCACATCATCATCCAGGCTTCCCCCGACTATGATTACTCCTACTTCGACCACATCACCATCGAGCCTCTCGACGACTGCATGCCTGTTGACAGCCTGCAGCTTGACAGCGTCACCACCACCGATGCTTGGCTGAGCTGGGTCTCGGACGGCGACAACTTCGAGATCAAGTACCTCCGCGAGAGCGACACCACCAACACCTGGCAGACCACCACGTCGACCACCAACAGTGTGCACCTGACTGGTCTGAGCGCCAACGACCGCTACCAGATCAAGGTCTTCAACATCTGCTCTGCCACCTCCGTGAGCGACTCCGCCACCCTGCGCATTGCTTCCGGCTGCAGCCCCTACACGGTGCCCTTCAGCGAGCAGTTTGGCCACAGCGAGCTCCCCGTTTGCTGGAACACCGCCAGCACCGGTTCGCTTGACTACAGCTTTGAAGAGATTGCCAGCTATGGATACACCTACATCTACAGCGAGGCTGCCTACAACAGTGCCAGCACCGAATGGCTGATGACACCTCCCATCCAGATTCCCACCGATGCCAACTACACCAAGCTGGTCTACCTCGTTGGCGGCGGTGCCTATCCCTACTCCGGATACGCCAACACCTACGGCATCTACGACCTCCTGATTTCCACCAACGGCTATGGTGACACCAACAACTACACCACCGTCCTTCTGACCGACACCCTCAACAGCCGCACCACCAGCGGAGTCACTGCTGACTACGCACGCATTGCGCTTGCACCCTATGCCGGCCAGGTTGTCAGCTTTGCCTTCCGTGCCCGCTGCAGAAATTACGGAGCCGTCTACATCTCGGATGTCCAGGTCCGCAACACTTCCTTGCCCATGTACTATGTCTTTGGCAGTACCGACGCTTACGCTGGCGACACCACCGTCTTCCGCGCCGAATACCAGGAAGGCGACACCAACAGCATGGTCCTCGCATGGTACTCCCGCATGGCTGCCGCCGGCCAGGCCACCATCCTGCCCTCGACGAACGATGAGCTGAACATCATCTACACCGCCGAAGGCGTCGACTCGCTCTCCTTCACTGCCACCAACGCCTATGGCGCCGACACCATCACGTGGAACGTCAACGTCTTCAACTGCGAAGGCATCAACGACTTCCCCTTCCAGGAGGGCTTCGAGGTCAACAATGCCTGCTGGCAGAAAGTCTATGGCGACAATGATCCTTCCATCAACCCGATTATCCTTGTCGACAACAGTAACCTCTCCTACAACCTTGACAGCGTATACGAAGGCAACTACTGCATCCGCTTCAGTTCCTACAGTAACTCTTCCAACTACAACCAGTACCTTATTTCTCCGCTGCTCCACGGCACCAACCGCACCGTGAGTTTCCACTATGCCATGTACGGCACAGGCGACTACCTCTGGTTCGGTACATCGACGACCACACGCGACACCGCTGCCTTCACCTGGACGCCTATCAGCAACTCCTCCACTTGGGCTGCGTACAGCGACAGCATCGCCGACAATGTGAAGTACATCGCCTTCCGCTACTATGGCGACTACGCCTTCTACGTCTACGTGGACGACCTGAACATTACCGGCACCGCCAGCCAGCTCACCTGCGACGGTCCTGCCAGCATTGCTGCCACTGTCACCGAGACCACCGCTACCATCAGCTTCATTGCCGATGCCGGCAACTATGAGGTGGCCATCGCCGAGAACTGGGATGCCGCTGCCGTCACTCCCGTTGCCATCACCGACACCTTCTACACCTTCAGCGGCCTGACCGCTGCCACGCAGTACACCGTCGGCGTCCGCACCATCTGCAACGCCACGCTCCACAGCGAATGGGTCACCACCACCGTTACCACCGACGAGCACCCCTGCTTCACGCCTTCTGCCGCCACCACCGACGACGTGACCTACACCAGCGCCGTCCTCAGCTGGACGCCCGGCGAGGCTGAGACCGAATGGGAGCTCCACGTGACCGGACCCAACTACGACACCACCATCAGTGTCAGCACCAACCCCTACACCCTCACCGGCCTGGCCTCCGGCACCGAATATAGCTTCACCGTGAAGGCCCTCTGCAGCGCCACGCAGCAGAGCGACGCCTCCGAGGCCCAGACCTTCACCACCCTCACCTGCCAGCCCGTCAGCGGTGTGACTGCCAACGACATCACCGTCAGCGGCGCCACCATCAGCTGGACCGCCCCCACCGGTGTCGACAACTTCGAGATTGAGTACGGCCTCTCCGGCTTTGGCCAGGGTGCCGGCACCCGCGTCACCGTCAGCGGCACAAGCTACACCCTCGCCGGCCTTGCGGAAGCCACCATGTATGACGTTCTCGTCCGCAGCGTTTGCGCCACGGGTGTCTACTCCGACTGGAGCAGCCGCGCCTCCTTCGAGACCCTCGATGGCGGCAGCCAGGAAGGCATTGAGGACATTGCCAACGCCCACATCGCCCTCTACCCGAACCCCGCCACCACCACCGTCACCCTCACGGGCTTCGATGGTCAGGCTACGGTTACGATAGTCGACATGAACGGCCGCGCAAAAGGTGAGTACATCGCCAACAACAACACCCTCACGATTGACCTCACGGGCTATGCCCAGGGAGCCTACTTCGTCCGCATCACCGGCGAGCAGGTCAACGCCATCCGCAAGCTCATCGTGAAGTAACACTCCCATAAGGGCCCGCAGGCACCCCTGCCTGCAGACCATCCCTACGGAATCCCCGCACGCCAACCCGTGCGGGGATTCTTTATTTGACAATGAACGGCAAAGGGATTGTCCATTCACATATTGACCCTAAGTAGCGAAGATTTTTTATATATTTTTCTCCATTTATGAAAAAAGTTGTATATTTGCATTATCCCCAATTGTTTATATATTGGGGTAATATTTTTTATATCAAAGGATTAACACTATGTCAAAAGAGATAAAATTCAGTTTGGTATACCGTGACATGTGGCAGAGCAGTGGAAAATACCAGCCGCGGGTGGACCAGTTGGAGCGCATAGCTCCGGTGATTGTGGATATGGGATGCTTCGACCGCATTGAGACCAACGGCGGAGCTTTCGAGCAGGTGAACCTCATGTACGGCGAGAACCCCAACAAGGCCGTCCGTGCCTGGACAAAGGCCTTCAACAAGGCCGGCATCCAGACCCACATGCTGGAGCGCGCGCTGAACGGCCTGCGCATGTACGGTGTGCCCAAGGATGTGCGCCGACTGATGCCTAAGGTGAAGAAAGCGCAAGGCGTGGACATCATGCGCTCGTTCTGCGGACTGAACGACCCGCGCAACCTGGAACTCAGCGTGAAATATGCCAAAGAGGCCGGCATGATCAGCCAGGCCGCCCTGAGCATCACGCACTCGCCGGTGCACACGGTGGAATACTACATGGGCATCGTGGACAAGCTGGTGGAATTCGGTGCCGACGAAATCTGCCTGAAGGACATGGCCGGAGTGGGCCGTCCCGCCACGCTGGGCCGCTTGGTGAAGGAAATCAAGACCAAATATCCCCACATCGTGGTGCAGTATCACGGCCACACAGGTCCAGGTCTGTCCATGGCCTCGACGCTGATGGTGGCCGAGGCCGGAGCCGACGTCATCGACTGCGCCATGGAGCCCCTGTCGTGGGGCATGGTGCACCCCGACGTCATCTCGGTGCAGGCCATGCTCAAGGATGCAGGGTTCACAGTGAAGGACATCAACATGGACGCTTATATGGAAGCACGCAAGCTGACGCAGGAGTTCATCGACGACTTCCTCGGTCTCTACATCAACCCGGGCAACCGCGTGAGCACTTCGCTGCTGGTGGGCTGCGGCCTGCCAGGCGGCATGATGGGTTCGATGATGAGCGACCTGCGCGGCGTACACGGTGCCATCAACATGGCCCTGAAGAAGAACGGCAAGCCCGAGGTTGGCTTCGAAGAGCTGACGGTGCAGCTGTTCCAGGAGGTGGAGCATATCTGGCCCATGCTGGGCTATCCCCCGCTGGTGACCCCCTTCAGCCAGTATACCAAGAACATCGCCGTCATGAACCTGTTGGCTATGGCCCAGGGCAAACCCCGTTTCAGCCAAATTGACAAGGACTCGTGGAGTATGATTCTCGGCCGCGCCGGCAAGCTGCCCGGACCCTTGGCGCCGGAGATTGTGGAGCTGGCCAAGAAGCAGGGCATGGAGTTCTATGACGGTGTACCCCAGGACGCCTATCCCGACGCCCTGCCGGAATACATCAAAGAGATGGAGCAGAACGGATGGGACCGCGGCGAAGACGACGAGGAGCTCTTCGAGCTGGCCATGCACGACCGCCAGTACCGCGACTACAAGAGCGGTGTAGCCAAAGAACGCTTCAACAAGGAGGTGGCGCAGCTGCGCGCCGAAAAGAACGCCCCTGCCGCTCCCGCCACAGCCGAGAGCATCAGCCTCAACTACATCACCCCCAAGCATCCGAACGCCACTCCCATCGTGGCCACCGCCACGGGACGTCTGCTGTGGGAGGTCAACTTCGACGACCAGAGTACCCCTCCCGCCCCCGGAACGGAGGTGAAAGAGGGCGCCACCCTGGCCCACATTGAAGCCCCCTATGCACTGATGCCGCTGACAGCCCTCAAGGGGGGCAAAGTGGTGGACACTTGCGCCAAACAAGGCCAGATGGTGAAAAAAGGCGACGTGCTGGGATGGGTGGAATAGTCTGAAAGTGAAAAGTGAAGAAATGAAAAATGAAAAATAATTTGGTGGGTTCGGAAAAAGTGTGTATTTTTGCAGTTCGAAAATAAAATATAAAGATTATGACCGGAGTCTCGATATTTGCACTGATTATTGGCGCCATCTTCGTGAACAACGTTGTGTTGGCCCAGTTCCTCGGCATCTGCCCCTTCTTGGGTGTGTCGAAAGATGTGAAAAGCTCGCTCGGCATGGGCGGCGCCGTTCTGTTTGTGATGCTGCTGGCCACCATGGTGACCTACCTCATCATGCAGTATGTGCTTGTGCCCCTGAACTTGGAGTATCTGCAAACCATCGCCTACATCCTTGTGATTGCAGCCCTGGTTCAGATGGTGGAAATCGTGCTGAAAAAAATTGCCCCAGCGCTTTACCAAGCCCTGGGAGTGTTCCTGCCGCTGATTACCACCAACTGCGCAGTGCTTGGCGTGGCCATTCTGGTGATCCAGAAGAACATGAACTTCCTTGAGAGCGTCATCTACTCGGCCTCCATCGCCGTGGGATTCACCTTGGCATTGGTTATCTTCGCTGGCATCCGCGAGCAGCTGGAACTCACCGGCACCCCCAAAGGCATGAAGGGTGTGCCCATAGCATTGGTCACGGCCGGCATCTTGGCTATGGCTTTCATGGGCTTCAACAACTTGGTTCCCCTGCCGTAAAAAACAGTGGATAAAAACAAAAAAAATGCCCCGCCGAACCCTATCGACGGGGCATTGATTTTTGTCTTATGACAAGAAGAAAAACACTTTTTTAAGGCAGAAAAGACCAAAAAAGGCAGAAAATGAACCAATATAAAGTACTATAAAACAAATAGTTGGTTGAATTTTAGGAATTATTAGCACTTTATTTTTTAACATTTCAGAAATAAGTAGTACTTTTGCACCTCGAAAAATGAAAAAAAAGAGATAAAAAGTTAATAAACATTATAAACATTTTAAAACTCAAAATGATGAAGAAAGTATTTTTTGCATTTGCAATCGCCGGTATGTTTGGTTTCGCCGCTTGCGGCAGCAACAACACCGAGACCGTTGACACCATGGTTGAGCAGACCGTTGAGACCGCTGCCACCGAGATGAACGAGGAGACCACTGAGGCCACCGAGACCCTCGAGGGTGCCCTCACCGAGGCCGCCACTGAGGCTGTTGAAGAAGTCGTTGCTCAGTAAGTATTGACATACCAACAAAACAGACAAGGCCGTCTCGATGAGACGGCCTTGTTATTTTAGGAGGGTTCTATAAATTCCACATCTGATAGAGCCCTCCTTTATTTGTCCGCTTCCTAGTTGCGGTAGCCTATGACATGGCGCACCTCGGCAAGGGTGCGGGCAGCGCTGGCATGGGCTTTCTCCTTGCCGCGGTCGATGATGCGGCGGAGGGCATAGTCGTCGGCACCAATTTCCAATATACGTTGGCGCAGGGGCTCGACAAATGCCACCATGTCTTCGGCCAACTGTTTCTTGAGGTCGCCATAGCGAATCTGGCAACGATTGTAGAGGTCGTCGAAGTACTCGACCGTATCGGGTGTGGAGACAGCCTTGAGCAGGGAGAAGAGGTTCTCTATCTCCTCGGGTTTCTGCTGGTTCATCTCGGTAGGGCCAGAGTCGGACTTGGCTTTCATGATTTTCTTGCGGATAACGGAAGGCTCGTCGGTGAGGAAGATGGTGGAGGCCTCGCCCTCGCTCTTTCCCATCTTGCCACTGCCGTTGAGGGCGGGAATCTTCACCAACTGGCCGTTGGATCCCATGGCCTGCGGCAGGGGGAAGACCTCGGACTTGTACATATTGTTGAAGCGCTGAGCGAAAGTGCGGGTCATCTCGAGGTGCTGTTCCTGGTCCTTGCCCACGGGGACCTTGGTGGCCTTGTGGATGAGGATGTCGGCGGCCATGAGCGTGGGGTAAGTGAGCAGACCGGCATTGACATTGTTGGGATTCTGGCGCACCTTGTCCTTGAAAGAGGTTACGCGTTCCAGCTCGCCCAGATAGGCGTTCATGTTGAAGAAGAGGTAGAGCTCGATGGTTTCGGGGAGGTCACTCTGGAAGTAGATGGTGGCCTTCTCGGGGTCGAGGCCGGAGGCAAGGTACTGGACGAGGATGGTGCGGGCATCATTGTAGATACTGCCGGGCGTGGGGTGGGTGGTCAGCGAATGGTAGTCCGCAATGAAGAAGAAGCAGTCGAACTCGTCCTGCATGCGGACAAAATTCTTCAAAGCACCGAAATAATTACCGAGGTGGAGATTGCCTGTGGGACGTATACCACTGCATACTATATCTTTACTCATATTGTCATTATTATATTAAGACTGCAAATATACGATTTTTTTTTATTTCAGGGGAGTGAGGGTGGTGCGACGGTTCTGCGCACGGCCTTCGGGGGTGTCGTTGGTGGCCACAGGGCGCGTCTCGCCATATCCGCGATAGGTAAGACGATCCGCCTCGACACCACGCTCGATGAGATAGTCGTAGACGGCCTTGGCTCGCCGTTCGCTGAGGAGCATATTGTCCTCGTCCTTGCCCACGGCATCGGTGTGACCACCCACCTCGAGGCGCAGACGCGGATGGCGTTTGAGGGCTTCAGCCAGACGGTCGAGACCTGCCTTGGAAGCCTCGTAGAGTTCAGCACTTGCGGTGAGGAAAAGGATATTCCGCAGGGTGACAGTGTCTCCCAAGGTTAGGAGATTCTCAGCCTGGACGACAGGGTCGATGAAGGTGATGCGCTCGGGACGCGCTGGAGCGGGCATGACGAATGAATAGAGATCCTGACGGCCATAGCCGCCAAAACGGTCGGAGGAGAAGATGGCAGTGCGACCGTCGGGAGCAACGATGAGGTTGTTCTCCTCACCCACGGTGTTGATGGGATATCCGAGATTCTGGACACTGCCGAAAGTGCTGTCGGAGGTACGCTTGGCCATATAGAGGTCCATACCTCCCATACCCGGGTGGCCGTCGGAGGCGAAATAGAGCGTACGATCATCGAAATGGATGTAGGGTGCTGTCTCATTGCCCTTGGTGTTCACCTCAGGGCCTAGATTACGAGGTTCGCTCCAGCGGCCCTCCTCGAGGGTGCAGTACCAGATGTCGGTACCACCATAGCCGCCAGGACGATTGGAGGCGAAATATAGCGTGTAGCCATCGATGGAGAGGGATGGGAAGGACTCCCAAAAGGGAGAGTTGACGGGATTGCCCAAGCTGCGGGGCTTACCCCATCGGCCTCCTTGCCGCACACTCATATAGATGTCGCAGCCACCATGGGGGTCGCGTCCACAGGCGGTGAAGATGACCACTCGCCCATCGTGCGAGATGGTTTGTGCTCCCTCGTTGCCGTGACTGTTGAGGGGGTCAGGCATACGGTGAGCCGGGCCCCAGTCGAGTTCCATGGTATCGTAATCGGAATAGTAGAAATCCTCCTCCATGTCCAGGCCACGGAGGGTCTGCGCATTGCGGGGCGAACGGCGAGTAAAGACAAGCATGCGGTAGTCGGCCGTGAGGGCTGGCAGATATTCGTCGTCGGCAGTGTTGACATTTGGACCCAGGTTGATGGGACGGAAAGGGACGGGGTTCTGCACGGCATGGAGACGCCAACGGGCGATGCGGAGCTGATTGCGGACCTCCTTCTGCCAGTGTGGGTCGTTCAGGTCTTGACAGTGCTCGTAGCTGGCGATGGCATCAGAATAGCGCTCCATGGCCAGCTGCTGGTTGCCCAATACAAGCCAGGCTTCGGCATAGCCGGGGTCAATGCCGAGTGCCTTGAGAAGCAACTTCTCTGCCTCCTCGTACTGACCCACAATGCCCTTTTCCACGGCCCGTTCGAACAGAGGAGTACTCTTTTTGTTCTGGCCCACTGCCGCCAACGGAAGCAGAAGCATCAAGACAACGACATATGCTTTCATACCTATAAGTACAGTTTAGATCTCTATTCTTTTACCACACGGCGGGTGACATTGCCGTTGCGGAGCAGATAGACACCGGCAGGCAGGGAGGAGAGGTCGATGTGTGCGGTACCATTGATTTCTCGGCTCTCTATACTGCGACCGGCAAGATCGGTGAGGGTGACGATACCATGACCTTCGACGGTGACGGCGGTGGTGGCAGGGTTAGGATATACCTGGAAAGATGGCATTTCGGGCACATCGCCGACACCCAGCGGGAAAGCACCCTCGGGATTGCCTGTGGTGAGAGTGAGACGATAGGAGTGTGCTGTGACACCGTCCTCGGCCGTGACGGTGAGGATGACGAGAGTCGAGGTATCGTCGATGACCTGCTGATGCACCTCAACGGTGGCGTCGTCCACCTCCGGTATGCCTACTATCTCATGGGGAGTCAGCAATGCAGCATCGTCAACATGCACCGTATAGTCCAACTTGCCCTTGCGGAAGTAGCGCACGGCACGGCCGTCGATGCTCACGCCGGTGAGCCAGGCACTGTAGACGAACATAAGATCGTCGACAGAAAGCGAGTCGTCGGCATCGCCACCGCCGGGGACGGCATTGGTGGTGATGTTCACCAGCATATAGGCCGGTTCACTGCTACCGCTGTAGTCGAACGGAATTTGCACCTGCTGCCACTGGGGAGTGGAGGCCGACGTAGTGGTGCGGGCGAAACGCGCCACAGCTTTGCCACAGTATTTCTCGACATCCTCCTCCTCATTGGGAGCCTTGAAATTGTTGTCGCCATGCAGGATGGCCGACAGCTGCGCTTTGGAGTTCTCGGAAGCCGCATAGAAGCTCACCCAGACATAGAGTGAATCGGGCGTGCCAGTAAATGGCTGGCTGTGGTCGGCATTGCCTCGCTGGGTGTAGTTATAGTTTTCCTCGTCGGCTGCCGACATGGCACCGGCATGGATACGGCCGGTGGTCATATTACCGTTGGCCTTGATGCCTATGATGGACTTCGTATAGATGGTCAAGTAGTGACTGCCCATGGTACCGGGACGCCCGCCGTTGCGGCGATAGTGGTGCGGCGCAGAGGCCATACCGGCAAAGGTACCGTCCGACGAAGCGAACGAGTTCCAGTGAGTCGGTTCCGATGTGATGCCACCATCCCACTCCTCGAATCCACCATTGGGCAACTGATACTGTGCCGCAGCCGACACCAGTGTCGCCACAACGGCCATCAAAAGTAACGATTTCTTCATATTATATAGTATATAACAATCTATATAACGCATCTTTCATGTAATTATTGCCCACCCCACTCCCATCAGTCGAAATAAAAAACAAAAAAAATATTTTGTCAGTTTAAAAAATGTTTGTAACTTTGCACCGCAAAGTGCTACTAAAAGTATGGATAACAAAGACGCAATACAGGACCTGGAAAGCATCCGCACAATGATGGAGCGGAGCTCTCGTTTCCAGACAATTAACGGTTGGGGAGTAACCCTCGTAGGACTCATCGCACTGGCGGCCGCAGCAGTGGCCAACGGACTCTTCTACGAAGGCACAGATTCTTGGTTCTCAACAATCTATGGCAATACAGACTATCTTTGGAGCCACAAGACACGAATTGCCATCTTCGGAGCTGTAATTTTGGTCATTGTGTGCGGTGCGATCGTCTTTTTCACCTCCCTCTGGACAGCGAAAAAGAAAAATATTTCCGTCGCCCTCGACCCCAATATGCGTCGCACGTTGTTCAACTTCGCCGTGCCCCTGCTGGCCGGCGCCATTCTCTGTCTGGCCCTGCTGGTACAGGAACACTACGGGCTCACCTCCTCCATCATGCTCATCTTCTATGGCTTGGCACTCATCAACTGCCATCATTTCTCCCACCGTCTGCTTGGCACACTGGGCTATCTGGAACTGGCACTCGGACTGGCCGACTGCTTCGTCGAGACCCACGCACTGCTCTTCTGGGCTCTTGGATTCGGGGCGCTGCATGTGGTGTTCGGCATATTGCTCATCGTCAAAAACCGCCGCGGATGAAAGTGTCGCTCATAGGATTCAACAAGGCGTTCGAAAACCGCGCGCGACTGGGTATCATGTCGGTGCTGATGGTCAATGACACGGTCGACTTCACCACCCTCAAGCAGTGGCTTGAGCTCACCGACGGCAACCTTGCCAGTCACACGCGCGCCCTTGAGGAGCTGGGATACATAGCCTGTGAGAAACGCTTCGTGGGCCGCAAGCCCAACACCACCTTCCGCGCCACCCTGCAAGGACGCGAGGCCTTCCGAGAGCACCTCGCCGCCCTGGAACATTTCGTCAAAGAACAGAAGTAATGAATTTTTTTATATATTTACTTTGTATTGCAAAGTACTATTAAAATTAAAATAACATGGAAACAATGGAAAACAACAACATGGATTCGCGCCGCGGGCGCAACGGCATCAAATTGGCCATCATTGTCGGACTCTGCATCCTTCTGCTTATCCCATGGGTGTTCATACGCTCATTGATAAGCGAACGCAGCACCACTGTCGACGAGGCCGAGAGCGAGGTGTGTGAGAAATGGGGCATGTCACAGCTGGTAAAAGGTCCGGCCATCAAGGTCTACACGCAGAAGGAAGAGCAATCGTTCTCGTTGCTGCCCGACCAACTCGACATCAAGACCGAGGTGAACACCCGCAACCTCAACCGCGGCATCTACGACTTCACGGTCTACGATGCCGACATCACGCTCAGTGGCACCTTCCTCTTGCCGCCGACACTCACCGCCGACCAGCGGGCCCTGCTGGAGCGCAACTGCTGGCAGATGGCCGTGGAGCTCAACTCCCTCAAAGGGCTCACCGATAATCCCATTATCACCATCGGTGGTCGCACGCTCACGCCGCAGGAAATCTCCTTCGAGGGTAGCAGGCTGCTGTGGAGGGCCGACCTCAGCACCCTTCTCTGTGGCGCAGTGTTACCGTTCGAAATCCGTCTGCCCCTACGCGGATCCAACAAACTGGTGTTTGTGCCCATGGGCAACACCACGTCGGTGCAGATGCACTCCAACTGTCCCACTCCCTCGTTCGACGGCACTTTCCTGCCCGTAGAGCGCGAGGTGACGGCCGAGGGTTTCGACGCACAATGGCGCGTGCTGGCCATCAACCGCAGCTTCTCCCAAGTGGTTCCGAAAGACAAGTGGTTTAGCACCGACAACAACTCTTTCAGCGTACAACTGCGCCGTCCCGTGATGCAATATCAGCAGAACGACCGGGCCTCGAAGTATGCCTTCCTCGTGGTGCTGCTCACCTTCGCCGTGGTCTTCTTTGTCGAGGTGCGCCGCGAACGGCCCATCCATCCCGTGCAGTACCTGCTCATCGGCATCGCCGTCATGCTCTTCTACACGCTGCTGCTCTCCTTCTCCGAGCATCTGTCGTTCCTGGTATCGTACCTCATTGCATCGGCCATGACGGCCGGACTGCTGGGTATCTACCTCGGCGCCATCATGCGCGACAAGAAGGTGGGCATCGTCATCGGCGGTCTGCTGGCGGCGCTCTATGCCTTCATCTATATCCTGCTGCAGATAGAGAGCTATGCCCTGCTGGTGGGCAGCGTAGGACTCTTCGTCCTACTGGCGGTGGCCATGGCGGCCTCAAGGCGTATCGACTGGTACAACAATAATAAAGAATAGCACCGCTATGCAACGCACACTCATCATCTCCGCAATCGTCGTCGCCGTGCTCTGGGTGGCAGCAGTGGCCGTAAGGCTGCTGCTGCCCTGGGGGGCACACCTCGTGGGCTTGGCCGACACCATCCTCTACTGGGTCGCCGTGGCGGCCACGGTGGTGCTGACGGTCATAGGATTCTACTCACTGCTGCACCGCCAGCCGCTACTCATGCGTATAGCCGGATGGGCGTTCTACATCCTGATCGGCCTGGAGGGCATGCTCGTCGCCGCCATTATCGGCAGCACCACATCCCTCTTCAACGCCCTGCCCGAGGCCAAAGTCGTCGACATCGACGACCGCTACCTCGTGCGGAGCGATTTCTGGTACGGCTATGTGCTCTACGAGCGCGACGGCCTGGTGGAGCGGCGGCTGACGGGCATCCAATTCGGCTGGTACCTCGACGAGGAGCATGTGGACAACCTCCGCGTGGCGGTATGTCCGAAACATGAACTGCTGCTCATCGAATGCGACGACCGTCCCGAGGACCTCCCCACCGACGAGGATGCCGCCATGCCCACCCGCACCCACCACCGCTACCTGCAGGCGTTCGATGGCAGCCAATACGACGACGTCGAGACTATAGTCCTCCTTGAGAAATGTCCGGAGCTGATGCAATGAAACACCGCCGCCATAACAACAAAAAAACATCGGGTACAATCCATGAGGACCATACCCGATGAGGTTATGCCTGCAGGCAGCAGCTACTTACTTAGTGACCAGCTTATAGGTGTCGCTGGCGATGACGAACTCCTCGTCGGTGGTGCATACCACCACGGCCATCTTCGACTTGGGAGTGCTGAGGATGATGTCCTCGCCCATGACGTTGTCGTTCTTCGAGAAGTCGATATCGATGCCGAGGCACTCGAGACCCTCGAGAATAGGACGGCGCATGAACCAAGCGTTCTCACCAATGCCGCCGGTGAAGAGCAGCAGGTCGCATCCGCCCATCTCGGCCATGTAGCCGCCGATATAGCGTTTGACGCGGAGGGCGAACATATCGAAAGCGTAGGTGGCGCGTTCGTCACCTGCATCGCGACCGGCGCGGATGTCGCGCATATCCTGCTTGTCGCCACTGATGCCCAGGAGACCGCTCTGCTTGTAGAGCAGCTTGGTGAGGGCCTTGCTGTCGTAGCCCTGGTCCATGAGGTAGAGGATGACGCCGGGGTCGACGTCGCCGCAGCGCGAGCCCATGATGAGGCCCTCGAGGGCGGTGAGACCCATGGTGGTGTCGAAGCTCTTGCCATGGTCGATGGCGGCGATAGAGGCGCCGGAGCCGAGGTGGCAGGAGATAATCTTCAGGTCGTTCCAGTCTTTGCCAATCATCTTGGCAGCCTTCTCGGCGACGAACTTGTGGCTGGTGCCGTGGAAGCCGTAGCGGCGGATGCCGTACTT
This sequence comes from uncultured Bacteroidota bacterium, assembly GCA_902775135.1. Lineage (GTDB taxonomy): Bacteria > Bacteroidota > Bacteroidia > Bacteroidales > P3 > Colimorpha. The sequence continues at coordinate 42,088 of CACYKY010000023.1, forward strand.
CTCATACATCTCATAGGGCAAGCCGTAGAGGAAGGTCTTGGGAGGCAGCGTGCTATGGAAAGCGGTGTCGAAGACGGCGGTCTGGGGCACGCCCGGGAGCACTTCACGCATGGCGTAGATGCCAGCGAGGTTACCGGGGGTGTGGAGGGGGGCGAGATGCTCGAGACTCTTGATTTGCTCAATGACCTTGTCGTCGACGAGGACGCTCTCCTTGAAGAGCTCGCCGCCATGGGCCACACGGTTACCGACAGCGCCAATCTCCTTCAAGTCCTTGATAACACCGATCTTCTCGTCGGTCAGGGCCTTGAGGACAATCTTGATACCCTCGGTGTGGTTGGGGATGGGCAGCTGCTCGTAGTGCTTCTGACCGTTCCACTTATGGGTGAACTCGCCCATTTCCAAGCCGATACGCTCCAGCAGACCTTTGGCCATCACGTTGGCGTTGTTTGCCATGTCGACCAACTGATACTTGATCGAAGAACTTCCGCAGTTCAAAACTAAAACCTTCATATTTTATCTATTTGTTTGATTTATACTAATTTTCTAATACTATACACTCATTTTGAGACCCTCAAAGATACGAAAAAAAAATGAATTGTGAATATTTTTAACACAAATAATCGAAAAAACATTTGGCCTCAAAGAACGGTAATCATTATTTCTCGACCGTTACCTCGGCGGCGCCGTTGACCAAATATTGCCTTCCCGACGTCAACTCCAGGCAGAGCCAGCGAGTCCGGCGGCGCTCCTGTGCTTCGAAGAGCAGGGCGGGCTTCGACTTCAGGCGGAAACGGACACCCGACCGCAACTGGTCGAGGGTCGGCGCAGCAGTCTCGGGACTGTAGCCGGGCTCGAAGCGCAGCAAGGCGGCCTCGGCCTGACGGCCAGCGGCACGCTCCATAGGCACACGCCGCGCAAAACGAACAATGAGGGGCTGCACCTCAGTAGGGAAAAGAGCCAGGTGCTCGCGCAGCAGACGACAGTACTCGGCCTGCCACTCATGGCCGTGGGCCGCCACGGAGTGGCCGTGACGCAGGTGCGTCTCCAGATGCGCCGCCTCATGGAGGAAAACCCACAGGAAGCGGTAGGGGCCCAGGTCTCCATTGATGGAAATCTCGTGGAACGTACGCTCCCGCTGCGGCCAACGGTAGTCGCCCAGCTTTGATTTCCGCTCGAGGGTGATATGGAAATGTACCTTGTGTTGGTTCAGGTAGTCGTAGACCCAATCCACCGCCACCTGTGGCAGATGGTTGAAAAGAATATGCCGGTATCGTTCCTCCGTCGTCATCCCACTCTTGACCCTTGACTAAAACGTGGGGCAGTCGCAATGGCTGCGGGAATGCTTGTGCATATTCACACTGCTGCCGCAGGCCCCGGAAGCCATGCTTGCCACCAGCAGCAGCATTATCAGTCCGATGATTCTTTTACGTTTCATAATCCAACCTCATTAACGCCATTTCACCACAAATATTGTTTCCCTCTCTGCAAAAAAATCACTCCTTTCCCGACCCGCCCCAAACAGAGGTCAAAAGCACCTGCGGTCGTGTGTAAGGAGGTGTGTCACAAATCTTTTTCTTCTCATAATCCACTTCGCTGGGGAAGATATCGAAAAAAAGTGTATATTTGCATTTTATTAGAAACGACAATATGAAAGCACTGAAGACACTATCAATATTGATACTTACGCTGTTAGGCAGCATGACGCTGCAAGCGCAGACGACAGATTCCGTCGATGCGGTGGACTACGACATCGCCGTGGACCTGAGCAGCGGGCACTTCTTGACGGGCTATGCCGACGTAACGCTGCGGTTGCTGCGTCCCTGCACGACCGTGGGACTCGACATGGCCTGCATCGTCGACTCCGTGAAAGTGCAGGGGGTGCTCCAAAGCACCAATAGTCTCGCGGAGCTGCCCACGGCGGGCATCGCCCCGGGGCAAGACATCCACATCGAGGTGTGGTACCACAGCACAGGCTATGTGGAGAGTGGCGAATGGGGTGGCATGCATTTCGACAACTACCTGAGCTACAATCTCGGAGTAGGCTTCAATGCCAACCCCCACGTCATGGGACGTGCACTCTTTCCCTGCCGTGACAACTTCACCGACAAGGCCACCTACACGCTACGCGTCACCACCAAGGACGGCTGGACAGCCGAGTGCGGCGGCATGCGCCAGAGTGTGGCGACCGACACCCTGGGGTGCGAGCACTCGGTGTGGCGCATCGACCAGCCCACACCCACCTACCTGGTCTCTGTGAGTCAGGCCGCCTGGGAGCACATCCACGACACCATCAGCTCGCTCTATGGCGACTATCCCCTGAGCATAGGCTACCGCCAGCGGTCGGAGAGCAGTGTGCGTGCGGCCTTCGCCGAACTGGACTCCGTGGTGCCCATGTACGAACGCTGCTTTGGCCCCTACCGTTGGGGACGTATAGGATACATAGCCACCCCCAAGGGGTCGATGGAGCATGTGAACAATATCGCCCTCGACCAGCGCTTTGTGAATTCCACTTCCGAGCGTGCGCAGACCACCATAGCCCATGAGCTGGGACATGCCTGGTTCGGCAATCTCGTCACCTGCGCCACCGCAGGCGACATGTGGATCAACGAAGGTGGTGCCTCGTTCTGCAGCGAGGTGGCCATGGAAGCCGCCCTGGGACGCGAGGCCAGCGACGACTACTACCGCCGGTGGCTGGAGTCGGTGCTACGCACCACCCATGTGACCGACGACGGCTACCGCCCCTTGCACGACATGCCCCATCAGTACACCTACGGCTCCACCACCTACGACAAAGGCTGGATGGTGTGGCATTCGCTGCGAGGCTACCTTGGCGAGAATCTCTTCTACAGTGCCCTGAACCGTCTGATGGGCAGTTGCGCCTTCGGCAACATCGACGCCGAAGGGCTGCGCGACTCGCTGAGCCTCTACACGGGTGTGGACCTGACGGCTTTCTTCGACTTCCACGTCTTCGGTCCGGGATTCGTGGACTACCACGTGGAGATGACCAATCCCAGCGAAGGATGCCTGGAGAACGAGGTGGAGGTGCACATACGCCAGCAGGGCGTGGGCACCACGAACCTCATGCGCAGGAACCGCGTGCCGCTGACCTTCTATGCCCAGCCGGGCTTCGACTCGGTGTCGTGCAAACGCGTGGCCACTTTCGACGGCGAGGAGACTTGGGAGACATTCTCCCTACCCTTCGTGCCAGCCTTCTGCGTCCTCGATGCCGACGACGAATTCTCCGACGCCGCCAACGTGATACACCAGCACCTGGAAGGCTACGGCATCAGCTACACCCTGCCACTGGCCTTCATGCGCGCCAAAACGGAGCACGACGGGGATCTCTTCGTGGAGCACCATTATGCGCAACCCTCCGGCACCATGCCCGGCGGCGTGGTGCGCACGGCCAACCGCTACTGGATTGTGCGTGGCGACTGGCAGGCGGACACAGCCGACTGGGGCATGTTCCGCTATGTGCGCACAGGTGCCCAGCACGAATACGCAGGCCTGGACGGAGACTTCCTCAGCCTGCGAGCAAGCGTGGACTCGCTGGCCTTGATGTACCGCAAAGACAGCCGCCACGAGTGGTACGCCGTCTCGTTCACCCGCAACGGTGACCAGAATAGCGGCTACCTGGTGGTGGACGGCATGCAGAAGGGTGAGTACACCCTGGCCATTGTGGACAGCGCCCACTTGGGCATCGCGCATCCCGTCACGACAGAGGTCCAGCTCTTCCCCAACCCCCTGCAGCCTGGACAGGCGCTGACGGTGGAGGTGGAGAGTGAGGAGTGCTTCGAGGTGTCCATTTTCGATCTCGGCGGGCACCAGGTGTGGCACAAAACAGGCTGCCGCAGCGGCCAGAAACTCAGTCCAGCACTGGCAAAAGGAACTTATTTTGTAAGAATTGAAAATAATTTCATATCTTTGCAGTCGAAATTGATACAGTTATGATGAAGATAAAAGCACTCGTTTTGGCCGTATTGGTGGGCATTTCGCTCACCTCGGAGGCACAGTATTCGCAGCTTGGAAAAAAGAATGAATTCATGCTCAAAGTGGAAGGCGGCTACGGCTTCTTCATGGGCAATGTGGGCAATGCCGACGAAACCACCGGCCGCTACAACCTGGACAAATTCCACTCGCTGGCCAACGTCAACTTCATGGCGGGAGTCAACATCAGCCAAGACTGGTTCCTCGGTGGCGGCGCAGGATTCTGCTATTTCCTCAGCCCCAACCAGGAGACCGCCGAGTCGATGATGGGCGCCAACGTGTTTGTGGACTTCGACTTCCGTCCCATCTGGAAAGCCATCATGGGCCTGGACTACCAGCCCACCTCCATCAAGTTCGCCCCCCTGCTGGGAGCCCGCGTGGGCGGCAGCATGCTCTTTGCCGACGACATGCTGTTCACCCCCATGGCCGAGTTCTACGGCGGCCTGAACTGGTACTACTGGTACCACATCAACGGCATGCGCAATATGAGCCGCAACTGGCACAGTTTCTACGCCACCATCGGCATCGCCTACATGCAGCAGACCGTTTTCCTACCCATCCGCTTGGGCTGGAGATGGTAACGAAATCCCCCCCCTCATGACGGCGGAAATCATGAAGATCGTGGAAATGACGATTCCGTTTGGATTTCCAAGATTTCACGAAGTGGGAAAAGAAAACTGAGAATTGAAAAATGCAGAGTACAAGACAAAATAAAATCTGCCGGCTGATACAGCAGGACATGGGCGACATCTTCCTGCGCGAGATGAAGGCGGTCTTCGGGCCGTCGCTCATCACCGTGACCCAGGTGCGCATCACGCCGGACCTCTCCATCGCCCGCATCTATGTGTCGCTGATGATTATCGGCGAGGGCACCAAGGAGGGACTGCTGGCCCTGATACGCGAGAATACCTCCGACCTGCGCCGCCGGCTGGGCATGCGCGAAGGCAAACAGCTGCGCATCATCCCCCAACTGGAGTTCTATCTGGACGACTCGCTCGACTACATCGAAAACATCGAGCGGTTGCTGAAGAATTGAAAATTGAAAATTGAAAATTGAAAAGGATTAAATCCATGCGCGCACCCCGATTCAATTTTCGACTTTCAACGTTCAATCTGGAGCGTCTCATCGCTGTACGCTACCTTTTCAGCCGCAAGCAGCGGTCGGTGGTCAACGTGATATCGTGGATATCGCTCGTGGGGCTCCTGGTGAGCACCATGGCGCTGATAGTGGTGCTGTCGGTCTACAACGGCATCGGCGATGTCACCAAGGGTCTCTTCAACACCTTCGACCCCGAGCTGGTCATCGAGCCCGCCGAGGGGCGCACCTTCCACACGGGCGACATCGACATGGGCGCCCTGCTGAAAACGGAGGGCGTGGAGCGTGTGTCGCGCATCGTGACAGAGACGGCGTGGATGACCTACGGGCAGAACCAGGCCATCGTCAAGCTGCGGGGCGTGGACTCCAACTATGCCGCCCTGACGGGTATCGATACCCTGCTGGCCTTGGGAGAATACCGTCTGTCGGCCGAAGGGGCGACGACACTGGTGGTGGGCGGCCAGATTTTCCACGACCTAGCCATGCGGCTGCCGTCGGCCATGCCCGCGGCAATACACATACCCAAACGCGGCACCACCTCGTTGGGCCTCACCATGGACCAGGCCTTCAACATCGGCTATGCCTACCCCGTGGGCAATTTCTTCATCCAGCAGGACATCGACCGCCAATATGTGGTCACCGACATAGCCTTCGTGCAGCGCCTGATGAACTACGCCCCCGACGAGTGCACCTCGCTGGCCCTGGGGCTCAAGCCCGGCGCCAATGTGGAGAAGGTGAAAAAGAGCCTCACCCCTGCCCCTCTCCAACAGAGAGGGGAGAGCCTCACCCCCGCCCTAGTGGTCAAGGACCGCCACGACCAGCAGCCGCTGTACTACAAGATCTACCGCACGGAGCGTCTGGGCATCTATCTGGTGCTGTCGCTCATCGTGCTCATCTCGACGCTGAGTCTTGTGGCGTCGCTGTCGCTGCTCATCATCAACAAGCGCGACGACATCTTCATCTTGCGTTCCATGGGCATGGAGCGTCGCACCATCCGACGGGCCTTCCTGGCCGAGGGACTGCTCATCTGCGCCATAGCCGTAGTGCTGGGCTTGGCACTGGGATTTCTGGTCTGCTGGCTGCAGCAGACTTTCGGCATCATCCGCATGGGCGACGGCAACTTCGTTGTCAGCGCCTTCCCCGTCAGCATGCGTGCCGTGGACTTCCTTGTCACCTTCCTCCTGGTGATGGCCATCAGCACCCTCTCCGTCGCCCTCACCGTCCGCCGGGCACGGGTGGAGTAATATTTTTTCAACAGCCTGAGGTTACCAAGTCGACATCTATTTCTTTACGAGCTTGAGGGTGGTGCTGTTTTCGGTACCGCCGTGGGTTGTCTTGACGAGGACGGTGTAGACGCCGGAGGGGAGGGCGGTGATGTCGAAGGAGGCGTTTTTTTCAAAGGTCGCCAGCACATGGCCTGTCATGTCCAGGATCTCGACCGTGGCCGCAGCGCCTTGCAGTCCCAGTATCTGCACCGCCCCGTCGGTGGGGTTGGGGGAGAGCGTGAGGGGCGACGGGTTGTCGGCGCCGCCGATGCCGACCTGAGGGCAGACGGTGACAGGTTGGCTCCAGGGGCCATGTGCCACACGATTGCCGTCGCACAGGCCGCGGACGCGGAACAGATGGCACTGACCGTCGGGGAGGGTGACGGTGGCGGTGGTGTCGGTCGTCTCGACGAGGGAGGCGTCGTCCCAGTTGCCGCCGTCGGGGATGTAGGCCAGCTCATAGCGCGGGTGGGGGAACGGGCTGTGCCAGGAGAGGGTGACCGTATGGCCCGCCGTTCCGGCGCTCCACAGCGTATCCACGCCGTAGCATGGCTGCGGACGGCGCATGTCCAACGTGGAGTCGTAGAAGAAGGCCATGACGGAGGCATTCTGGTAGTTCCCGAGGAAGATGCTGTCGTACACCCTCGGTCCTTCTCCTGCCTCTCCCCGGAACACCCATCCGTTGCTGTTGACCGCCATGCTGTTGCACACATGGGATGTCCCGCTGTAGGTTATCGGCGACAACCGAGTCACTTCCTTTGTGTACTTGTTGATTTTGCACAGTTCATTCTTATACAGAAGGAAGAAGCTGACATTCAATACCAACTCATCGCCGATGACTTCCAAAGAATTGTGGGATCCGTTTTTATTGACTGTATCTATCAAGTAGTAATCAACAGGAACACCTGTGTCGCGATTGTAGGAAACAATTAGACTATAGGCAATCGGTCCCCTTGGAACCAAAGTGGTGTGTGCACTGTCGATAAAAAAGTTAGTACGATCTCCCCAATAAGGCCAATAGAATGCATATACATTTTCCTCGTCTGTCGCAATGTCTCCCGCCTCTCCATAATTTCCATAATCATCCATGTTTGATTCGTTGTATAATTGTTGAGCCCATAGCACCTCACCATCCCTATTCAGTTTCAGCAGGCAGGGCATCCGTTCCCAGTCGGCATGGTTGTCAATCCTCAGGTAGTGGACAGAATCCAAAAACACTTTGACGGGAAAAATGTCAGGACTGAAAGAATAGTCGTCACATCTATAGTGACAATAAACATACATTTCATCGCCTTCAACAATTACTCGATTCATCTCAAGATTGACTTTTGCCCCTTCTATCGGAACCCACCCCGAAATGCTATCTATCAAATATCTAAAACCAACCAGACTCCAACTGCTGTTCATCTTATAATACGCCACTGTATTAGATATTTTTCCATTCATATTCATAGTTTTGAGAGGCATAGTATATCTTCGGCTGGTGTCGCCATCCACAATAAAATAAGGTAGATTCGTTGTATCATTAAACCATACATTACCTGTGGCGAAGATGAGGCTATTACCATCTTCATCAATCCCAAAACGAACATTCCTAAATTGACGGTAATGAACACCCTGATCATAAGGAGAACTAAAACCAAACAACTGAATGTCATGATAGTCGAGGCAATTCCCATTCATGTCGAATGTTACAAAGTATGTACTGAGTTCGGAGATATGGACTTGATAATCTGGTTCTATCAGCATAGTGTCAAAAAAAAAGAACCAATTACCCACTTCACCCCCATGCAAACAACTGAATGCAATGGTTATTTTGTCGTCATTGACAACCATATTATACGGCTGACAACCGGAATTCCTACTTCCATTACGGGTCGACTTGCACCAAAGAAGATTTCCCAAAGAATCAATTTTGGCTAGGAAAACGCCTACGTTGTTCCAATGCATATATCCATCAATGGAATCTATAGGACATATATAAGGACCGTTTCCTCCCATACGGGCACACAAGCCAAACTGTCCTAAGATATAGGTGTTTCCTGCACTGTCAACATAAGAATCCACCACCTTGTCCAATAAAGTCCCCTGATCTCTGTGTCCCTCGGACCATTTGCCCCAGCGGAAACCTTGCTGCTGGGCATGGGAAGCCGTCATCGGCATTAGGCAGAGCAGCAGAATGCAGACAGATAATGGCTTAAATACATTACTATATGTTTTCATCATCATTATATGTTTTATTGTTTGATTAATTTCAGATATTCATAGTCGCTATTCGATGTCATCACCTTGACAATGTAGGTCCCCTCTGGAAGCCGAGAGACATCGAACTGGCTCGAAGCTTCCTGATACAATACCTTTTGTCCATTCATGGAGAAGACTTCAATCAATAGGATGTCGCCACTCGCCGGATTGTTCCTTTTGCGCTCGACGCTAACGATGTCGGTGGCCGGGTTG
>CACYKY010000024.1 GCA_902775135.1 uncultured Bacteroidota bacterium
CCGCTTCAGCGCCGCTGGACAGCTCGGTTCGGCTTTCTACGATGCCATCGACATCTCGCTGAACTACTTCCTCAAAACCCATCCTACCACTCAGGTGGGCGAGTTCGTGAAGCGCAACATGCAGTTCATCACCGCCACTGGCCCCGACAGCCTCAACGTCGACTACACCTCGCTGACCCTCTGCAAGGGACCCCTCGCCGAGGTTGGTTTCGACGCTCCTGGCTTCGACACCCCCGGCCAGATCAAGGTGGATTGGCAGGCTCACCTGCAGGTGGCTTCCGCCGACGCCAACGACAAGGTCTATGTGTTCGTGTACTGCCCCGACACCAAGTCCGGCTTCCTCGCCGAGCCTAAGGAGCGTGCCTCCGGCAACATGGACATCACTGTCCCCCAGGACTGGAACGGCCTCAAGGTTCACCTGTATGGCTTTGTCACCTCCGACAAGACCAACCGTAAGAAACCAAACTCCGTTTCCAACTCCCTCTACATCGGCTCCGGCAACATCGGCTAAGCCGCACTCTCACTTCCATATTCTACTACTGTTGGGGACGCACCTATCTGGTGCGTCCCTAAAAATCATCTATCCCCTCTATCGCATCTATCGCCTCTATCCCCTCTATCCCCTCTATTCACCAATCCAACCGTAAAACAGTAAACCAACTATTAACTATTATCTATTAACTATAACCGACATCTTCCATCCTAACTGGTCTCTGGTCTCTGGTCTCTTTCCAATGTTTTGCACTTTTTAAACTCTCCCTTTCCCCAAAGAATATCTCACAACCAACATGTTACCATAATCCCCCACAAGTGCCATGGCGTATAACTCTTCAAGTGCCATGGCGTATAACTCTTTCTTTTGGCGGGCTGACAAGCAGCCCTCAGCGGTAATAAGGAATATTATGTGTTTTTATGCCCCCCTTTTTTTAAATATGTTATCTATATTTATATTTATTAAAAATATTCTTCTTTCGTTTTCGCTTCCGCTGCCCTCTTTTATGCCCGCGCAGACGCGGGTCATTGGGGAAAAGCAGTCCTTTTTTTGGCATTGCAGCCGCTTTGCACTCGCTTGGGGCGACGTTGTATCATCGTCGAAAATCCAGCGTTCTAACGTCCTATTGCGCTACTTGATAGCCGGTTGGCGTTTTCTATCTGGACCCATACGAAATCCTCCTGAGACACAGCATGCTGCATCGCAAGGATGGAAAGATGAAAAATAAATCCGAGAGGATTGCTTCAGGCCTCGAAGCTTTGGGAATGGGTGATGAGGAGGATGATTTTGTCGGCTTTGAGTTGGGCGAGGGTGTGCTGGAGGTGCTGGCGGGCGTCGGCGTCGAGCCATGCTGTGGGCTCGTCGAGGAGGAGTACGGGGGCGTCGGCGGCGAGGGCGCGTGCCAGTGCCAGGCGTTGCCACTGTCCCATGCTGAGTTCGGAACCGCCGTCGAAGAGTCGGCCGAGGAGCGTCTGCTGACCCTCGGGGAGCTGTGAGACGAAGGTGTCGGCCCCCGAGAGGCGCAGGGCCCCGTCGACATCGGGCTGACCCTGGATCTTGCCGACGGCGACGTTCTCGTAGGCTGTGAGGTTGAGGCGCATGAAATCCTGGAAGAGGACCCCGAAGCGTGAGCGGAGCTCGGCGGGGTCGAAGGAGCGGATGTCGACGCCATTGATGAGGACGGCCCCCTGTTGGGGGTCGTAGAGACGCAGGAGGAGTTTGAGCAATGTGCTCTTCCCGTAGCCGTTGCGTCCGTCGATACGCACCACCTCGCCCTTGCGGGCGCGGAGGGAGAAATGGCTGATGACGTCGCGCTGCATGTCGGGATAGCGGAAGGTGACGTCGCGGAACTCGACCTCGGAGATGACCTGCGGCACCGGGAGGGGGCTGGGAGGCGGCAGGATGGAGGGGTGGAGCTCGAGGAACTCGAAGAGATTGCCGATGAAGAGACGACTGTCGTAGAGACCCGCGACGGCTGCCACGAGAGAGGAGAGGTAACCCTGGCCGCGACGGAAAGCCTCGAAGAGCATGACGAAAGAGCCTATGGTGACGGCGCCCGACCAGGCGCGGCTGACGAGCATCCAGACGACGGCGAACATGGCGGCGGCCTCGACGAAAGAGCAGAGGATGTCGAGGAAGCCGAGACGGCGGGAGATGGAGAGGAGGCGGCGTACGAGGAGGCTGCGGGCCTCGACGAAGCGGGAGCGGAAGAGAGAGGAGAGACGGTAGGTGCGGAGCTCCTTGGCGAAATCGCGAGCGGTGAGGATGGCGCCATAGTAGGAGGTGCGGCGGTAGAGCTGTGTGTTGTCGCGCCGGAAGCGGTAGATGCTGCGAGCCTTGTAGAGCCGGACGGCGAAGGAGGGGACGACAGCGACGATCATGACGGCGATGACCCACCAGGAGGCGGAGACGAGCATAGCGACGACGCCGACGATGGAGATGGCGGCGCCGAAGAGGGACATGATATTGTTGAGAATCTGGAGCGGGCGGAAGGAGGCTTCCTGCTGGGCGCGGTGGAAGGTGTCGTGGTAGGCGGGGTTGTCGTAGAACTGCATGTCGAGCTGAGCCGACTGCCGCTGGAGGAGGTCGCTGAGGTGGTCGACGAGGCGTTGGGAGAGGACATCGTTGTTGATGCCGTTGAGAGCGGAGACGATACGGTTGAGCAGGAAGACGAGACACATGACGACGAGGAGTCCCATTGTCTGGAGACCAAAGCCGCCGTGACCGGCGACGGTGGCGGCGGTGACCGAATCGATGAGCAGCTTGAGGATGTAGAGGTTGACCAGTGGAAGGAGACTCTGCAGCACCACATAGAGCACCCGGAGCCAGAAGGAACGCGGGTTGCAGCGGTGCACCATGAGGAGGGATTTCCAGAGATTCTTCATACTGCGCGAGAGAGTGTGTTACCAGATATTGATTTTCCTGACCACTTCGGCGCCGAGGTGGTCGTTGATGCGGCGGCGGAGGCTTTCGCGGCGACGGAGCATCTCGCTCCTGAGGGCGGCCGACTGGAGACGGAGGCTGAGGACGCCGCCGGAGAACTGTACGGAGGAGGTGAGGCGGCTGATGAAGTCGCCAGCCAGCTGACGGTAGACGCGCTCGACGCGCAGCTCGTCGGCGAAGTCGCCATGATCGAGCCGATGGAGGGCCACCTGGAGGTAGTAGTTGAGGGTGCGGTCGGGCTGCATTTATAGTTAATAGTTAATAGTGAATAGTTAATAGTGAATGGTGAATGGTGAATGGTGAATAGTTATGAGGTTTGGGTTACGGAGCCGTTGGCTACCTGGAAGAGGCGGTGTTCGAGGAGGGGGAGGTCGTCGAAGATGGCCTGGATGCGGCCGGGTTGGGTGTCGGTGAGGAGCACCTGGCCGAAGCTGTCGCTGCCGACGAGGGCTATGAGGCGCTTGATGCGGAGGAGGTCGAGCTTGTCGAAGATATCGTCGAGGAGGAGGATGGGCTTATGGCCGGAGTGGTTGAGCATGTACTGGAACTGTGCGAGTTTGAGGGCGAGGGCGAAGCTCTTCTGCTGCCCCTGGGAGCCGAACTTCTTGAGAGGCATTGCGGCGTCGGCGGGTGCGTCGGCCGGAGAGAGGAGGAAGAGGAGATCGTCCTTGTGGGGGCCGGCATTGGTGTACTGGGAGTACTTGTCGGTCTGGCGGCACTCGTGGAGTTGTAGGAGGAGTGGGCGGGCGTCGTGCTGGTAGACGATGGTGCCGGGCTCGTCGGAGCCGGCGATCCAATGGTAGTAGTGGGCGAAGAGTGGAGCGAAATCGGCGATGAACTGAGCGCGGCGTGCGGTGAGGAACTCGCCGCTTTCGGCGAGCTGTGCATCCCAGAGGGAGACCATAGCGTCGTCCCAGAGGCGGTCGTCCCACATCTGCTTGAGGAGGCGGTTGCGTTGCTCGAGCGCCTTGGAGTAGCGCATGAGGTGGTCGAGATAGGGGTGGTCGGTTTGAGAGATGACGCCGTCGATGAACCTGCGGCGGAGGTCGCTGCCGCCGGTGATGAGCTGCTGGTCGTTTGGGGAGACCATGACGAGGGGTATGCGTCCGATGTGTTCGGCGAGGGTCTTGCAGACCTTCTTGTTCCACCGCACCTGCTTGCCCTGTCCGCGGCGGAGGGAGAGGGAGGCGATGTCGCCGGAGCCGTAGTGGCCGTGGATGGCGAAGAACTCCTGCCCGAGGCGGATATTCTGGGTATCGACAGGATTGAAATAGCTCTTGCAGAAAGAGAGGTAGTAGACGGCGTCGAGGAGATTGGTCTTGCCGGCGCCGTTGTTGCCCACGAAGCAGTTGACGTTGTCGCAGAGAGGCACGTCGGCTTCGGAGTAGTTCTTGAAGTTGGACAATATGAGGCGGTTGAGGAGCACGATATTATTCTTTCGGTTAGGGGGGGTTAAGCGACAGGGGGGATGAGGGAGAGGAGCTGGAGTCGGACCTGCTCCATGAGCCAGCGGGGGGTGGAGGTGGCGCCGGAGATGCCCACGCTGCTGGCGCCGTCGAACCAGGAAGGCTGGAGGGCGGCGGCATCGGAGATGAGATGCGTGCGGGGCTGTACCTTGCGACAGTACTCGAAGAGATAGTGGCCGTTGCTGCTGTTGGCGCCTGCCACGAAAAGGAGCACGTCGACTGAGCGAGCGAACCCTTCGAGCTCGCGGGCGCGGTTGGCCACGCGCTTGCAGATGGTGTCGTAGGCCACGAAGTGATTGCTTGATTGCTTGATTGCTTGATTGGCTAAGTGGCTGAGTTTTTCTGTGATATTGTCGATGAGCTGCTGATACTCCTCGCGGCTCTTGGTGGTTTGGGAGAAGAGGCGGATGGGGCGAGAGAAATCGATGGCGTCGAGGTCGGAGGGGTTGCTGACGATGATGGCGGAGCCGCCGGTCTGGCCGGTGAGGCCCACCACCTCGGCGTGGCCAGGTTTGCCGAAGATGACTATCTGGCCGCCGACCCGCTGCATCTCGTCGTAGCCCTTGCGGATACGCTGCTGGAGCGCCAGCACGATGGGGCATGTGGCGTCGATGAGCTGGATGCCGAGTTGCTGGGCCGTGCGATAGGTTTCGGGAGGTTCGCCGTGGGCGCGGATGAGCACCTTGGAGCCTGGGAGGGAGGAGAGGCGGCTGTGGTCAATCACCACGAGCCCGAGGCGTCGGAGCCGCTCCACCTCGGCGCTGTTGTGGACGATATCGCCCAGGCAGTAGAGACTGCCGTTGCGGGAGAGCTCGTCCTCGGCGGCGCCGATAGCCTTCACCACCCCGAAGCAATAGCCTGCGTTGTCGTCGATCCTGATATCCATAGCGCTAACTCATGCTTTGGTTTTCCTGGCGAGCGAGATCGAGCACCTCGTCGTACTCCTCGGGGGTGAGATCGTTGAAGAAATAGTAGACGGGGTCGACCTTCTTGCCGTTGAGGATGACCTCGTAGTGGAGGTGTGTGCCTGAGGACATGCCGGTGCTGCCCACGGTGCCTATCTGTTCGCCGCGTTTGATGCGCTGTCCGCGGCGCACGGAGGTGCTGTTCATGTGGGCGTAGAGCGTCTGGAAGCCGAAACCGTGGTTGACGATGACCACCACGCCGTAGCCGGAGAGCCCTTCGGGGTTGCGGCCCGCCACGGTGACGATGCCGTCGCCGGTGGCGTAGACGGGAGTACCCTGACGGGCGGCGATGTCGATGCCGGAGTGGAGGCGGTGGTGCTTGAGGATGGGGTGGAAGCGCATGCCGAAGCCGCTGACCACCTTGCCCTTGGACTTAGCCACGGGCATGATGGCGGGCATGGAAGCCATGCGCTCGTTCTTGGTGCGGGCCATCTCGTAGATCTCGTCCATGGACTTGGACTCGACGTAGAGGCGCTTGGTGAGCTCGTCGACGCGACGCGTGGTACTTTTGAGGAGTGCGCCGTTCTCGAAATTGTCGAACTCAGCGTAGCGCTCGACGCCGCCGATGCCGCTGTGGCGCTCGGCCGAGCTGACGGGCTCGGAGGAGAAGATGGTGCGGTAGAGATTGTCGTCGCGCTCCTCGAGATTCTCGAGCACCTTCTCGGCGCGTTCCACACGGGCGTTGAGGAGCTTGGATTGGCGGCGGAACTGCGCCAGTTCGCGCTTCATGGCGCGCTCGGAGGGCGACTCCATGAACTGCATGACCACCACCACGATCAGCACCCCCAGCACCACCCCGAAGAGGACGTTGAAACTGATGCGCCTCACCTTGTCGCGCAGCGACACGAAGACCTTCTCGTACCTGAGGGTATGAGGATTGAAGCGGTAGGTATGGCGTTGTTTCTTCACCTTTATGCGACAGGGGGATTGGGGTCAGAGCGTTTCCTTGAGGCGGTCGACGGCGCGGACGAAGTCCACCACCGCGTGGACGTGGTTGAAATAGAAATTGAGGTTGAACTCGGGGATCTTGATCATGCTGGCGGCGTCGCCCAGCTGACCGAGGAGGGCCTCGTTGGGTTCCTCGATGGCGAGCTCCTGGCTAACGATGGTGAGGGTTTTGAGAGGCACCACGTCGAAGTCGACATGACTGCGTGCCACCACCATAGCGTCGGGCAGGAGGTAGTAGTGCACCCCTTCGGGGTCGCGCATGAGGGGCAGGAATGCCTCGTTGCGGATGTAGTCGAAAACGCCCATGTCGAAAAACACCTGGGAGTAGCTGTTGCGGCGCTTGGGGTCGAAGAACCAGATACGGCGGCAGGAAGCCACGCGGGTAAAGGCCTCTACGACGCGGCTATAGGCCTCGTAGGATTCGGGGGAGCAATGATCCTTCACGTGCCAGATGACCGAATTCATGTCGTTCTCGAGCTGGCGGATCTTGTTCTTGTAGTGGCTCATGACGCTGACCATGAACTTATTGCTACGATGACCCATCTTGTCCTTGATGCCTCGGATGACGCGCTGCATGCGTTCCTCCTTTTGGGCGACGGTGAGCGCGTTGACGTAGCACTCGAGCAGTTGGCGCCGATAGGGTTCGGAGGTAGCTGCGAGGGCCTTGTTGGCGGCGGCGAGGGCCTTGTCGAAATTGGGTTCCTTGCCCAGGAGCATGCGAAGGTAGGAGGGTTTCATCTCCGCCACATGCTTGCGGACGAAGGTGTGGTAGCTGTGGCTCTCGCTCTCGCGCTCGATGAATCCCGTGCCGGGAGTGCCGGTGACAATGTAGCGGCGGCCGCTATAGCGGATCTCGCCCGAATCGCGGACGCCGAAGTCGGTGTAGAAGAAATGATTGGAGATGTTGACATGCAGACCATCGGCCACTTTCACTCGCTTCTTTGGGAATATTTTCATTTTTTCAGGTTTACGGTTAGAATTATATTTTTACCGTTTACGGTTAGATTCACTTAGTGTATCATCCATGGATGGCCTCGCCGTGGACAGCCTCGAGGGCTTCCATGACACCCTCGCTCATGGTGGGGTGGGGATGGATGGCCTGGGCGAGTTGGCGGGCGGTGATGCCTTTTTCGCGAGCCACAACGGCTTCGGCGATCATCTCGGTGACATTGTCGCCGCACATGTGGCACCCCAGGATGAGGTCGGTTTTGGCGTCGGCGACGATCTTGACGAAGCCGTCGGTGTTGCCTGCCGCGGTAGCTTTGCCGCTGGCCTTGAAGAAGAACTTGCCCACCTTGACCTCGTAGCCGGCGTCGACAGCCTTCTTCTCGGTGAGGCCCACGCTAGCCACCTCGGGGGAGGTGTAGGTGCAACCGGGGACGTTGGCGTAGTTCACCTTGGCGGCCTCTTTGCCAGCGAGGTGCTCGACGCAGCAGATGGCCTCCTTGGAAGCCACGTGGGCCAGAGCGGGGCCGTGCACCACATCGCCAATGGCGTAGTAGCCAGGGACATTGGTCTCGTACCAGTCGTTGACCTCGATCTTGCCGCGTTCGAACTTGATGCCTGTCTCCTCGAGACCCAGGCCTTCGAGGTTGGTGACCACGCCGACGGCGCTCAGCACCACGTCGACATCGATGACGGACTCGGTGTTTTTCTTGAGGTCCTTCACGGTAACGTGGCAGACATCGCCCTCGATGTCGACCTTTTCCACGGAGCAGCTGGGCATCACCTTCATGCCCATCTTGCGGAAGCTGCGGCTCATTTGGGCGGCCACCTCCTCGTCCTCGTTGGGGAGGATCTGGGGCATGAACTCGACGAGCGTCACCTGCGTGCCGATGCTCTGGTAGAAGAAAGCGAACTCGCTGCCGATGGCGCCGCTGCCGCACACCAGCATGCGCTGGGGCTGGCTGCGGAGCGTCATAGCCTCGCGGTAGCCGATGATGTGGCGGCCATCCTGTGGCATGGAGGGCATCACGCGGCTGCGGGCCCCTGTGGCGATGATGATGTGGTCGGCCTCGTACTCGGTGCCGTCCACGCACACCTTCTTGCCGGGCAGCAGCTTGGCGGTACCATTGATGACATCGACGCCGTTCTTCTTGAGCAGGAACTCGACACCCTTATTCATCGTGGAAGCCACACCGCGCGAGCGGTCGACCATAGCGTTGAGGTCGGGTTCCACACCTTCGGCCTTGAAGCCGTAGGTGGCGGCATGCTTGGCGTAGTTGAAGGCCTGAGCGCTCTTCATGAGGGCCTTGGTGGGGATGCAGCCCCAATTGAGGCAGATGCCGCCGAGGTTTTCGCGCTCGACGACGGCGGTCTTGAGGCCCAGCTGGGCACCTTTCACGGCAGCCACATAGCCTCCCGGGCCGCTGCCAATTACCAATAAATCATATTTCATAGCCATTTTATCTTATATTAATATTAGTTATCAAATAAAATGCAAAGATACACAATCCCTCTGACATGACAAAATTTTTTTTTGCATTAGCACCGATGAGGCGTGAACGAACGCATGAAAATGGAAACAAGATGGCGGGGGAGATTATTTTTTCAAAAGAAAAAAAGTGCCTGAGGCAAAAAAAATTTTCAACCACTTTAGGTGAATATCTATGGATGGAATCAGTTTTTCAAACACTTAGAACGACGAGGGCGGAAAACGGTTTTTGATTTTCAACCAATTAGAGCAGTGATTTGAATTTCAATCAGTTGCAAAAGAAATCAACTAACAACTGGCACGTTTACAACACACTATTGAGTTATGAACAAAAAAGGCGTCGAAAGTGAAAAAGAAGGAAAAAAAAATTTAAAATCCGAAAAAAAAATCGTATATTACAAAGCGGAGTGAAATGTTAAAAAAACGGAAAAAATTTGTTTTCTAGTCACTTGCGAAAAATGGGATTTGGGGGAGGTGGCGAGACGGGGGAAAACTTTACAAAAATTGGTAGATATATGCAAATTTTTTTTTTGAAATTTATGCACAAAAAAAGAATGAACTTTGCAAGCAGAAACAGAGAACACGTCATTCGTATAAGTAACTGAAAATGGAGCATAGTAATACCAAAATGATAGAGGAAGACTACAAGAGAGTTTGGGCAGAATGCCTGGAAGTGATCAAAGATGCCCTGGGACCGGAGAACAAGAAGGCTTTCGATACCTGGTTTGTCCCCATCGTGCCCCTTCAGCTGGAAGGCAGCACGCTGCTGGTGCAGGTGCCTAGTTCGTTCTTCTACGAATATATAGAGGATCATTATATCGATCTGCTGAAGCGAGTTATCCGTATGCAGCTAGGTCCCAATGCGATGCTGAAGTACAGCATTGTGATGGACCAGACCATCCCCACGGACCTGCTCAGCACCACCCTACCCTCGCAAGGACGTGCCGCGGTGAAGAACCCCCTCACGGACCTGCCCGTTAATATTAATAAGACTAACGCGCGCGAAATCCCCAATCCCTTTGTCATCCCCGGCATCCAGAAAACCCGAGTCAACTCGCAGCTGAGTCCCAACTACACGCTGGAGAACTTTGTTGAGGGCGACTGCAACCGCTTGGCGCGCTCGGCCGGCTACGCTGTAGCCGAGAAACCGGGCCTCACCTCCTTCAACCCCCTGCTGCTCCACAGCAGTGTGGGCCTCGGGAAGACCCATCTGGCCAACGCCATCGGACTGAAGACGAAGGAGATGCACCCTGACAAGACCGTTCTCTACGTCACCAGCGAGCAGTTCATGCAGCAGTATGCTGAGGCGGGGCGTGCCGGCACCACCAACGACTTCATCCACTTCTACGAACTCATTGACGTCCTTATCATCGACGACATCCAGTTCTGGGCAGGCAAGGCCCAAAGGACGCAGGAAGCATTCTTCCACATCTTCAACTACCTGCATCAGCGCAACTGCCAGATTATCATCACCTCGGACAAAGCCCCCGGTGAGTTGCAGGGATTGGAGCCCCGACTGCTGAGCCGTCTGAAATGGGGACTCAACGCCGACCTGCAGGCTCCCGACGTGGAGACCCGCAAGGCCATCCTTCGTCAGAAACTGCAGAACGACGGCATCGAGATGGACGACGAAGTCATCGAGTACATCGCCTACAACATCAACACCAATGTGCGAGAACTCGAGGGAGCCCTGATTTCGCTCATCGCGCAGAGCTCGTTGAACCGCAAGCAGATAACCCTCGACCTCACCAAGCAGATGATTGACAAGTACGTGCAGAGCAGCACGCGCGAAATCACCATTGACTACATCCAGAAGGTGGTGTGCGACATATTGAACATCCCTGTGGATTCCATCCAGCAGACCTCGCGCAAGCGCGAGATCGTGCAGGCACGCCAGCTGAGCATGTACTTTGCCAAGAAAATCACCAAGTCGAGTCTTGCCGTCATCGGCATGCAGTGCGGCAACAAGGACCACGCCACCGTTCTCCACGCCTGCAAGACCATTGAGAATCTGCGCCAGACCGACCGCCACATCCGCAACCTGGTGGACGAGCTGGAGAAGAAGTTCAAAGAATAACTTCGATTGATGAAAACGCCATTCAAACCCGGGACCATGATCTACCCGCTGCCTGCCGTGATGGTGAGCTGCGGCGACGCCCCGGAGAACTACAACATCATCACCATCGCATGGACGGGCACTATCTGCAGTGACCCGCCCATGTGCTATATCAGCGTGCGTCCCACCCGTCACAGCCACGCCCTCATAGAGCGCACGGGCGAATTCGTCATCAACCTCACCACCGAGGCGCTGGCCCGTGCCACCGACTGGTGCGGGGTGAAAAGCGGACGCGAATACAACAAGTTTCGCGAGATGGGCCTGCACACCGAGGAGGCGCAGTTGGTCAAAGCCCCGCTCATCAAGGAAAGTCCGCTGAACATCGAATGCAAGGTGTTCGACATCAAACATCTCGGCAGCCACGACATGTTTATGGCCGAAGTGGTGGCCATTGATGCCGAAGAGAGCCTCATCGACAAGAGCACCGGAGCCTTCCAGCTCAACCACGCCGGCCCCCTTGCCTACAGCCACGGGAAATACTACGGCCTCGGGGAAAAGCTCGGCGGGTTCGGGTTCAGCGTGAAAAAAAGAAAATAGTTTTGTGATATGAAAATAGTTTGTGTAGAATCTCTCGGCATCAGCCGCGAACGTTTCGAGGCCCTCAAGGAGCACTATGTCGCCATGGGCCACGAATTTACCTATTATATGGACCGCCAAGAGGACGAGGAGACCCTCGCCGAGCGTATGAAAGATGCCGATGTGGCCGTTATCAGCAATATCAAGCTGAGCGAAGCGGTGTTGAAGCAATGCACTAAGTTGAAATATCTAAGTGTTGCATTTACAGGACTTGACCATATCGACCTCAAGTACTGCTCGAACCACGACATCAAGGTTCAGAATGCCGCCGGCTACAGCACCACCGCCGTCAGCGAGCTGGCCGTGGGCATGATGCTCGACCTGCTGCGCAACATCGTCACCCTGAACGAGAAGATACGCCAGGGGGGCAGTAGAGGAACCTTCCTCGGACGCGAGTTGAGGGGCAAGACCGTCGGCATCGTGGGCACCGGTGCCATCGGCACCGCCACCGCACGCCTGCTGGTGGCCTTTGGTGCAAAGGTTATTGCCTGGAGTCGCACCGAACGCCCGGAGGTGAAAGCCATGGGGGTGGAGTACATGCCGTTGGACGACCTGCTGCGCCAGAGCGACATCGTCAGTCTCCATGTGCCCCTCTGCGACGAAACCCGCGGCCTCATCGGCGAGCATGCCCTCTCCCTGATGAAGCCCACCGCCCTACTGGTGAACACCGCCCGCGGCCCCGTGTGCGACATTGCCGCCGTGGGTAAGGCCCTCGTAGAGAGCCGCATCGCCGGTGCCGCCTTCGACGTCTTCGAGAAGGAGCCTCCCCTGCCCGTGGACCACCTGTTGCTCTCCACCAACCGCTGCCTGGTGACGCCCCACGTGGCCTTCGCCACCGAAGAGAGCTTCGCCGCCCGTGCCGACATTGTCTTCGGTCACGTCGACCAGTGGCTCTAAAGTCGATGTAACGCCCTCCGCCCTTGTGTGCGGTGAAAAGCAGAAATGAAACAACAGCCTGAACAGAAACAAAAAAAACACAGACTGACAATGAACGAAGAAAAAACTGACAACAAAGGACTGTCGTTCTATGGGACGTTTGTGCTCATCTACACGGTACTCAATATCGCCGCATTCGTCATCTTGCTGCTGACGACCGAATGGAGCGTGCTTGCCGACGACGAGGGCGACGGCTTTTTTGCAGGCTTTTATTTTATGGTCATTGGCATCGCCGCCGCGCTTATCCACGGCATCGGTCCAGCCCTGACGTTCAAGCGTAGGGGCAATACAAGGCTACTCTACCTTTTCCCATTGGCAGTGATGCTCGTGGGTTTTGCCGTATTCCCTTTCGAATCCCTTGGTTTTGCAATTGGTGGGTTCCTGATTATCCCGTTGGGCTACCCGTTGTTCAATTGCTTCTCACTCACTTCCTCCATATTTAATAGTGGAGTTTGGGATAGTATATGTTTCATGTCCGTGACGCCTGCCGTCATTTATGCCCTGGTCATTTTTGCAACCACATTGTTTATGCGAAGGAAACAACAAAGTATAAATGCACGAATGAAGCAATAAACACAGACAGACAATGAAGAAACTCTTTTTGTTCGGCGCTATGGTGTGCGCCATCGGAATGATGACCGCCTGCAAGAGCGGGACGGGTGACAACACAGCCGCAGACACCATGCAACCGTGCGAGCCATCGTCCGTTCTCGTCACGAATGAATACCACTTCAAAGATTTGAAAACACCAAACTCCTTGCAGGTCGTTTACATCAAATACAATCCAAATCTGGAGAAGGACAGCATCGAAATGGGCGATGACAGGTTCGTTGTGTACGACGACCGTATGAATTATTTTAGTGGAGCCGTTGAAACCATGGAATGGAAAGGCGTGAAGTTTGACGTGGTGGACTTTGGCACCGTATTCTACAATGGAGATCAACAGGTAATATTCCTTACGGAGGTGGGCGATATTTTCATATTTGTCGAAACAGCAGATGACGGCAGCAATTACATAAAATTCACCTGCAACCCCATTGATATTTGCAGCGAAGACGTATATGCTGACGACAAGGGAGTGTGGCATAAACAAACGGACAATGCTTGTGACTGGGTAGAGCCAATATAAAAAGATGCGCCATTATGAAAACCAGCTGCCATCCTTGCGGACGGCAGTGAAAACAGAAACAACACAATGAACATCTCAGTCTTCTGCGGGGCGTCGCCGCCGCGCAGAAGGACAAAAAAAGGACGCCGATGCCCGCAATGGCCTCGGCGTCCTTTTTTTTATGCCTGTCGGTGAGATGTTTATTTCACCGGGTGGTCTTTGTGGAAGGCCTCGAGGCGGACTTTGAGGTCGGGGAACTGGTCGCGCTGCACCAGGGCCACGCAGGCGCGGATGCCCTGCTTGTGGGAGCCCGTGATGTCGAGGGCGATGGCGCTGATACCGTAGCGGATGAGCTCGTTGAGGAGGTTGACACCCTCGTAGCCGGGATAGCAGAAGGTGAAGTAGAAACCGTCACCGATGTCCTCGCCCATATCCTTGTCGTAGACGATATAGAAGCCGTTGTCGGTGAAGAGTTTCTTCATGATGCCGGCCTTCTCGCCGTACTCCTTGATATCCTTGACGAAATTGAAGGTGCCGTCGTTGGCGCCCTTGAGCATGGCGGCCATAGCGTACTGCACGCTGTGGGCGGTGCCGGAAGAGAGGCAGTAGAGGGTGCCGAAGATGAGGGCGCGGCCGAGCTGTGTCTGGCTGTAGTAGCGGCTGAGGTCGGGGCACTCCATGTTGAACAGTTTGGGCGAGCACACCATCATGGCGATACGCTCACCGGCGTAGCTGAAGCTCTTGGAGCCGGAGATCATGATGACATAGAGGTCGGTGTATTTGGCCACGGTGGGTTGGAAGGGAGCCTTGCCGGGGACGCTGTAGTCCTTGCGGAAATCCATGAGGAAGTAGGCGGAGTCCTCCATAACGACGACGCCGTACTTGTTGGCCATCTCGCCGATGATCTGCAGTTCGTGTTCGGTGAAGCAGAACCAGGCGGGGTTGTTGGGGCTGCTGAAGATCATGCAAGCCACATCGCCGTCCTTCAACTCCTCTTCGAGTTTGTCGCGCAGCTTGTCGCCACGATACTCATAGACGTCGAAAGCTTTCATGGGGATACCGAGAACGCGGCATTGCTGCTTCTGCACGGGGAAGCCGGGGTCGATGAAGAGCACTTTGGTCTTCTTGGCATCGTAACGGGTGAGGGTAAGGAAGGAGGCGAAACCTGCCTGCATGGAACCCACGGTGGGCACGCAGCAGTCGGGGGTGACGTCGATGTCGAGGAAGTTCTTCACAAAGCGGGCAGCCTCTTTTTTGAAATCGGCGGTTCCGTAGATTTCGGGGTAGATGCTGGCAACGCCGTTGCGCAGAGCCTCGATTTGGGCCTCGACGCCCACCTTGGGAGCAGGAAGGCCGGGGATACCCATTTCCATCTTCACGAAGCGTACACCAGTTTCTTTTTCCACGTCCTGGATCATCTTGCGCATCTCACGGATACTGGCTTTGCCAGGGTTCTGGATCTTGTTGGCCGCTGCAATGCGGTCTATCGTTTCTTTTTGTATAGGTATTTGGGTCATGATATTGATGATTTATTTTGTGTTAAAACCTTTCAATTTAGCCACGTTGATGGGGCTGATGTCACGGATGATATTGTATACCGTCTTCTGCTCTTCGGGAGGTGCTGGTGTGAAGATAGAGATGATTTCCTGTATCTTCACGTCGACAAACTGCTGGAGCGAGAGCATGGTGGTGTTGCGTCGGTGGGCGGTCTGCAAACTGCGGAGCGCCTGCAGGATAGCCTGACGGGCGGCGGGCTGGTCGCGCGTCATCATGTCGAGACCGAGACGGTGATAACTGTAGTAGGCCTCGCGCAAGGGGGCGTAGGCACTGTTGGTGTGGTTCTCCATGAACCAGTAGCGGCTGCGGCCACCCTTGGAATCCCAGCCGGAATACTTCGACACATCGACTGCCTGTACCACCTGCTGCGCCATCTGATAGTAGGGGTCGCCGCCGTTGGGGGCGAAGCTGTCGAAATAGACGCCAAGCATCACATAGCAATAGTATGCCACCGTAGAGGCGAGAATGCTGCTGAAATTGTTGAGGTCGAAGTCGAGGGGTTGGCTTTCGTTATAGGAAAATGAGAAGTTGGGCTGCTCCATGTAGTTGAAGAGGCCCGAAGTATAGGTGGAGTTATAGACCGGGCGCCGCATCTGGACAGAGATCTGCGCCACGAAGTCGGTAGCCGAATTGCGTTGCTGAAGGATGAGCGAGAAGGAGCAGTCGATCTTCTCCTGCTGCTGGAACTCGAGGTTTGTCCAACGGCGGCCGTTGATGAAATCATCGATAGCCTGCTTCATATTCTCGAAAACCTTTTTGTCGCCGCCAGACTCATAGGCCTGCGTCGTAGTGAGCAGTTTCTGTGGGTTGACGGTGACGGCACAACGGAATTCCTGCGCCCTAACACAGCAGAACGCAGTCATTACCAATACTATAGACAAAAACCTTCGCATACTTTACCTTGCAAATATACAAAATAAAATTGAAATACAATAATAAAAGTTACGCCCATCTGGACCGCAGAAGCGACATTTCCACACGCGTGCGCACACGCGCAAACATTATTGTTGATAACTTTTGTATTTTCTGTCTGTCATATCAAAGTTTTTTCGTATCTTTGCACTTTAAAACGAAAACAACAAGACTACTATATGAGCGAAAATCAGAATGTTGACTACAGTGCGAGTAACATTACCGTACTTGAAGGATTGGAAGCCGTGCGTGTACGCCCGGCAATGTATATCGGCGACGTGAACGAGCGCGGCCTGCACCACCTGGTGTACGAGGTGGTGGACAACTCGATAGACGAGGCACTTGCAGGCTTCTGTACCAAGATCGACGTACTTATCAATGAAGACAACTCCATCACCGTGGAGGACAACGGTCGCGGTATTCCCGTGGACATGCACGAGAAGGAGCATCGCTCGGCCCTCGAGGTCGTGATGACGGTGCTACATGCCGGCGGCAAGTTCAACAAGAACTCCTACAAAGTCTCCGGTGGTCTGCACGGCGTGGGCGTGAGTTGCGTCAACGCGTTGAGTGACCACATGATTGTCAACGTCTATCGCGACGGCAAGGTCTACCAACAGGAGTATTCCAAGGGCAAACCCCTCTATGCCGTGAAGGAAGTGGGCACCACCGACAAACGCGGTACCAAAATCACTTTCCACCCTGACGCCACGATCTTCACCGTCACAGAATACAAATACGACACCCTGCTCGACCGCATGCGCGAGCTGGCCTACCTGAACAAAGGTATCGAAATCAACATCACCGACCTCCGCGAGATGAAAGAGGACGGTGTGACCCCCCTGCGCGCCGACCACTTCTTCAGCGAGAAAGGTCTGCGCGACTTCATCAGCTACCTCGACGAGAACCGCGAGAAGCTCATGCCCGATGCCATCTATATCGAAGGCGAGCGCAAGGGCATCCCCATCGAGATTGCCATGCAGTACAACACAGGCTACAGCGAGAACCTGCACTCCTATGTGAACAATATCAACACCCACGAGGGCGGAACCCATCTGGCTGGCTTCCGCAGCGGTCTGACCCGCACGCTGAAAGCCTATGCCGACCGCAGCGGTCTGCTACAGAAAGCCAAGGTGGAGATTACCGGCGACGACTTCCGCGAAGGTCTCACCGCCATTATTTCAGTCAAAGTTGCCGAGCCCCAGTTCGAAGGCCAAACCAAGACCAAGCTTGGCAATGCCGAGGTACGCGGCGCTGTGGACGAGGCTGTCAGCGAGATGCTGGAGAACTACCTCGAGGAGCACCCCACCGAAGCCCACACCATTGTGGACAAGGTCATCCTGGCCGCCCGCGCCCGTCAGGCCGCCCGCAAGGCCCGCGAGATGGTGCAGCGCAGCAACGTCTTCTCTTCTGCCGGCATGCCCGGCAAACTGGCCGACTGCCAGAGCAACGACCCTGCGGAATGCGAAATCTTCTTCGTCGAGGGTGACTCGGCAGGTGGAAGCGCCAAGCAGGGCCGCGACCGCCGCTTCCAGGCCATCCTGCCGCTGCGCGGTAAGATCCTCAACGTGGAGAAAGTGATGCGCCACCGTGCCTTCGAGAGCGAGGCCATCCGCGACATCTATACCGCCCTTGGCGTCACCGTGGGCACTCCCGAGGACCCGCAAGCCCTCAACCTCAGCAAACTGCGCTACCATAAGGTCATCATCATGACCGATGCCGATGTCGACGGCGCCCATATCGACACCCTCATGCTCACCTTCTTCTTCCGCTACATGCCCGAGCTCATCGAGAACGGCTACGTCTACCTCGCCACTCCCCCACTCTACCTTGTCAAGAAAGGCAACAAGCAGGTCTATTGCTGGACCGAGGACGACCGCGAGCGTGCCCTCCTGGAGTTCGGCGACAAAGGCATCCACGTGCAGCGCTACAAAGGTCTGGGTGAGATGAACAGCGACCAGCTGCGCGACACCACCATGGACCCCGAAGGCCGCCAGCTGCGCCAGGTGACCATCGAGAACGCCGCCTCGGCCGACCGCATCTTCTCGCTCCTCATGGGCGACGATGTGCCGCCCCGCCGCGCCTTCATCGAGGCCAACGCCACCTACGCCAATATCGACGCATAAGCAAATTGAAAGTTGAAAGTTGAAAATTGAAATTATTATGGATAAACGCAATCTTTTACTGATAAGCAACAGCACCATGCGCGGCGAGGCTTACCTCGGCTGGTGCAAGGACATGATTGCCGACTTCTGCCGTCGGCACAACGTGAAGAAAGTGCTCTTCGTGCCCTATGCCGGCGTGAGTCTGGCTCCCAACGGCTTGACCAAGAGTTACGACGCCTACGAGGCCAAGGTGGCTGCCGTGTACAAAGAGTTCGGCGTGAAGCTCACCTCGGTGCACCACAAGTCGCTGCCCATCAACGCCGTCTACGACACCGACTGCGTGGCCGTGGGCGGTGGCAACACCTTCCACCTCGTCCGCGAGCTGCAGCGCACGGGCCTCATGCAGGCCATCCGCCAGCGCGCCTTCGACGGCATGCCCTACATGGGCTGGAGCGCCGGCAGCAATGTGGCCGGACCCACCCTCTGCACCACCAACGACATGCCCATCGTCATGCCTGCCTCGTTCGACTGCATGGGCCTGGTGCCGTTCCAGATCAACCCCCACTACACCGACTTCTTCGACCCGAAGCACGGTGGCGAGACCCGCGATGACCGCCTGAAGGAATACATCATGGTGAACCCCAAAGCCACCGTCGCCGCCATCCGCGAAGCCACTGCCCTCCTGCTCGAGGACGGCAAACTTTCACTCATCGGCAAGCCCAATAAGATGAAAGTCTTCAAGACCAAGATGGAGAACACCAAGGAGTACGGCCTGAAGGACGACCTGGGCTTCCTGCTGAAAGCATAATACATTAATATGATTAAATCATTAGCCGTGGACCAAACACCCACGGCTTAATTATATCATCAAACAACTATGACAAAATACATCGGTGCTCATGTGAGCGCAAGCGGCGGCGTGGGAAACGCCATACTGAATGCCGAGGCCATCGGGGCCAACGCCTTCGCCTTGTTTACACGCAACCAAAGGAGCTGGGTGAGCAAGCCGCTGCCGCAGTTGGAGATTGACGGCTTCAAGGCTTTACTTATTGATAGAGGGTTCAAGCCCGAGATGGTGCTGCCGCACGACAGCTACCTCATCAACCTCGGCTCGCCCGACGAGGAGACCCTTCAAAAATCACGCGCGGCCTTCCTCGACGAGATGCAGCGTGCCCAGCTGTTGGGCCTCACGATGCTCAACTTCCACCCCGGCAGCCACCTGAACAAGGTCAGCGAGGAGGAATGCTTAGACCAGATTGCCCGCGAGTTGAACCTCGCACTCAGCAAGACCGAGGGCGTGACGGCGGTGATAGAGAACACCGCCGGGCAGGGCACCAATCTGGGTTGGAAGTT
Organism: uncultured Bacteroidota bacterium; assembly: GCA_902775135.1. Classification (GTDB taxonomy): domain Bacteria; phylum Bacteroidota; class Bacteroidia; order Bacteroidales; family P3; genus Colimorpha. Next base: position 19,409 of record CACYKY010000024.1, read on the forward strand.
CGAGCACATAGCCCGCATCATCGAGGGCGTGGAGGACAAGAACCGCGTAGGGGTCTGCATCGACACCTGCCACACCCTCGCCGCTGGTTACGACCTGAGCACCGAAATGGGCTACATGTTCTGCTTCGAGGAGTTCGACCGCCTGATAGGTCAGCAGTACCTCCGCGCCATCCACCTCAACGACAGCAAGAAGAACGCCGGCAGCCATGTGGACCGTCACGAAGTCCTCGGCGAGGGCTTCCTCGGCAAGGAGTTCTTCTCCCGTTTCATGCACGACTCCCGCTTCGACAACATGCCCATCATCCTAGAGACCCCCGACCCCATGCGCTGGGCCGACGAAATCAAATGGCTCCGCAGCCTATGAAAACCAAACACCTTATCCTGGCCGCCGCCCTGCTGTGCTCCGCCTGCGGCGCACACCATGAAACGCATTGCCTCGACACCACGCTGATGCAGACGGATGATAGCATGTCATTTGACGTATGCTTTGAAGTCCGCTGGCGCAACCTTATGGCTGTGTGGGTAGACTCCACGGGGACCCTCAGCCTTACCCACGATTTTAACAACACCCCACCGCCGCCGCCACCGCCGGGAGGGACGTATGAATATGTGGAGGACCGCGTGCCCACCGACCTCGGCCAGCTGCGCGAGCAGGTGAAACGATTCCTTGCCAACAGCGATAACGTCGACAGCTTGCCAGAGATGAGTATACGGGACATCCCCCTGTTGGGCGAGCGCCCCGTCAGCAAGGGTCTTGTGTCGCTGTTCACCCTGGAAGGCGCCCCCGAGGCAACCGTCGACAGCGTGCGTCACGAGATTGCCGCCGCCATCGTCGAACTGCGCGACTCCCTCTCGCTGAAACTCTTCGGCCTCCACTATGGCGACCTTGCCCTCGACCAAGCCGCCGCCATACGCGCCGCCATACCGACATCGGTCTACTACTCCACCATCAACCGTTACTGCAAGATTGTCTGCTATGACGAATAAAGCCGCCATCCTGCTGTCGACCCTTCTCCTTCTCGGCGCCTGCAGAAGTCCTCAAGGATTGTACCTCGAATATTTTGTCGACGAGCACAAGCCCTACGAGGAGATTGGCTATGAGCAGCTGCCCGACGCCGCACGCGCCTTCCACGACCGTTGCCACACACCCGACGACATCGAAGAAATCTTCTGCGGCCACCTCGAGGACAGCGGTAAGAAAGTCTACGGAATCATCTTCCGCGACGGCAGCGACATACTCTTCGACAAGAACGGCCGCTGCCTGCAGATGTCCAACCTCCGCGACGGACTCCCCCTTTGCTGGACCAACCAGATACCCCTCTACAATGTTATCTACCGCACCATCGAAAAAGAGATGGCCCAGATGACAGACAAGCCCTGGGAAGTACGCATCATGGAAATCCAACGCGACGGATACCTCGTCAAAACGGGCCAGGGAGTGGACATCACCCTCTTCTACTTCGACAAACGCGGAAGGCTGAAAGACATCGCATATGAAATATAACAATCAAACAATATGTCCACACAACTGCACCCCGACACCCTGCCCTTCCTGCAGGAACTGACAATGAACAACAACCGCCCATGGTTCAACGACCACAAGGAGCGCTGGCTGGCCATCAAAGCCGACTTCGAGGCCTTTACTCAGGCTCTCATCGACGAGATGGTGAAATACGACGACACCCTCATCGGCCTGACGGCCAAGAACTCTGTGTACCGCATCTACCGCGACACTCGCTTCTCGGCCGACAAGACGCCCTACAAGACCCACATAGCCTGCTTCCTCAGCAGCTGGGGACCGAAGAACAGCGGCGTGCCGGGCTACTACTTCCAAATAGGCGCCGAGGAAGCCTATGGTCTGAAGGGCACCTGCAACCTCGGCGGCGGCATCTTCATGCCCACGCCTGAAGCCCTCAACGCCATCCGTCAGGAGATATTCTACTGCACCGACGAGTTCCTTGCCATCATGAACGAGAAGAGCTATAAAAAATACTTCGGCAGCGAATTCTTCACCCTGAAAAAGCTACAGCGCGTCCCCAAGGGTTACCCTGCCGACTGGGAGCATGCCGACTTGCTGAAATACAAGGACTACACCACCAGCTACACCATGCCAGACAAATTCATCGGCAGCGAGAAACTCTTCGACGAGGTGCTGAAGGTGTGGCGCGCCAGCGTGCCGATGAACCGCTTCGTGCAGAGAGCTATGGAAGATGTGAGAAAATGACAAAAGTCTTTTTGTACACCCAAAACAAATAATCCAGACGGGACACTTGACACCCTCGGCCTCAACGTCATCACACACAGCTACGACATCGATTTCGAATCTGGCCGTTTTGTCTTCTTAAAAAAGGGAACACAATACCTTGACACCGAGTCGGGTCGCATGATGCTCAAGAACGAGTAGCCTTGGTCACCAGATGCGGTGCATAGCGCCACACCAGCGCCATGCAGAACAGCAGCGTCAACACCTCGGCCACGTTCACGGCCCACCAGATGCCGTCGATGCCCACCACGGCGGGCAGCACCCACACCGCCGCCATCTCGAACACCAGCGACCGCATGAACGCCGCCACGGCGCTCACCACTCCATTTTGCAACCCGGTGAACAGCGCCGATGCAAACATGCTCCATCCGCAGATGAGGAAACACAGCATGTAGATGCGTATAGCCTTGGTGGTCAACGCCAACAGTCCCTCGTCGTAGCCAACGAAGAACAGCGCCGCCGGAGCGCTCGCCAGCTCGGCCACCGCTGTCAGCAGCAGTCCCACCACTCCGATAATGACCAGCGACTTGCGCAACAGCGACCGCTGCTCCCCCACGTCGCGGGCGCCGTAGTGGTAGCCGATGATGGGCGTCAACGTAATGTTGTAGCCAATGAAGAAAGCGGCGATGACGAACGTCAGGTACATCACCACACCGTAGGCCGCCACACCGTCCTGCCCCAGGTAGCGCATCAGCTGCAGGTTGTAGCACATGCTGACGATGCTCAGCGAGATACCGCTCACGTATTCCGACAGCCCGTTGGTGCAGGCCTTGCCCACGTAGGGCCAGATGGTCTTCGAGTTCCTGCGCAGGTGCAGGCTACCCCTGTTGAGGCGCTTGGAGCCGAAATAGATCATTGGGAAACCGCCGCCCACCACCTGTGCCAGCACCGTGGCCCAGGCCGCTCCGGCCACGCCCCACTTCATGAGCCACACGAACAGCGCATCGAGAACGATGTTCACCACTCCGCATGCCACGCTGACCCATGTGCCTAGCTGTGGCCGTTCGGCAGCCATGTAGAACGACTGCATGGCCTGCTGGAGCATGAAGAACGGCATACCCACCATGCTGATGCGTCCATAGACGACGCATTCATCCATCATCCCCTCGTCGGCACCCAGCCAGCGGGCTATCAGCGGGCAGAACACCGCAAAGAGCACACCCACAGCCACACCCACAGACGCCAGGAAGCGCAGCAGCATGGTGAACACACGGTCGGCCTTCTGCGGATAGCCTTCGCCCTGGATTTTTCCCACCAGCGCAGCCCCGCCACTGCCCACCATCAGGCCCAAAGCACCGAGAATCATCATCGGCGGGTACATCAGGTTGACAGCAGCGAAGCCGCTCTTACCGGCGAAATTGGAGACGAAGAGGCCATCCACGATGCCGTATACCGACGACACCAGCATCATGGCCACGCTGGGCACCGACGCCCAAAGCAGACGCCGGTAGCCGTAGTGTCCAGAGAGAGATACGTCCATGTTATTCTTTCGCGATGGACGATTTATACGATTCGCGAGCTTCCATGCGGATATGCTCGTCATCAATCAGACGCTGGCGATGCTTCTCGCCCGAGTCGCCAAGAGCGATGAGCATCAGCAATGCAAACAGCGGCGTCAGCACAATGGAGAGGATGTACCACAACACATTCTTGCGGCCCTTATCCTTGGCCACATAGGCCACCCCGAGAGGAAGCACAAAGAAGTAGAGCACCAGCGCTATCACAATGAGTACCGTACTCACTTCGAATTCAGCTTGGAAGACGCTGCCCAGCAGCACCAGCAGCAACGCCGCAGGAGCAACAAAGCGTGCCAGGAACGAATAGAACACCTTGAACCAAGGTGTGGGAAGTGTACCATGGTTCGACAGTTCGTCCATGATGCTGTCTTTCTTCATGAACCACCCGAAGAAGATGATGGTAAGCAGCGCACACACCGGCGGCAGATAGGAGCCCGTCAGCTTGTCCAACCAGTCGAAGAGCGACATATCGCCCAGTTTGTACGGATTGAGGATGCCGCCGTCGAACGAATAGGCCGCCAACACCGCTAACGCACACGAGACAATGGTGAGCAGGATGGCCGAAAGGGATCTTTTCTTGCCATACTCTGCTCCCCAAGCCGTCAACGCTTCCAGCAGCGAGATAGCCGATGTCAGCGCAGCTACCGCCAACAGCAGGAAGAAAGCTCCGCCGAAGACGATGCTGCCCACCGCGCCCATGGAGTTGAACACCACAGGAAGCACGTTGAACACCAATCCGGGACCGCCGGCAGGGTCCTGACCGAAAGCAAAGACCGCAGGGAAGATGGCCACACCTGCCAAAACGGCGATAGCCGTGTCGCAGACGGTAATCCACATGGCGCTCTTGAAGAGGTTGTCGTCCTTCTGGATATAGCTGCCGTAGACAATCATGACACCCATACCCACCGACAGCGAGAACAAGGCCTGACCCAGAATGGCCAGCACACCTTCCCACGTCAGCTTGGAGAAATCGGGGTTGAAGAGATAGGCCAGTCCTTTGGAGGCTCCGGGCAATGTCAGGCTGCGAACACAGAGCACCAACACCAATACCAGCAACACCGGCATCAGTATCTTCGACACCTTCTCGATGCCGTTCTGCACACCGCCGAGGATAATCACCAGCGTCAGCACAGCAAACACCACCAAGCACACCACAGGTGCCACCGGCGATGCTGCAAAGGCAGCGAAGTGACCGGCGAAGTCGCCATCAGTGACCCCGAGGAGCTGACCCGACACCGACTCCCAGAAGTAGTTCAGCGTCCAACCCGAAATAACCAAGTAGATACTCAGAATCAGAAAACAGGTAATGAGACCTGCCAATCCCACATAGCGCCACATGGTGCGCTTGGGCTGCAGAGACTCGTAGGCCTTCATCGGGGTGTGCCCCGTGCGTCGACCGATCGTCAGTTCGCTCAGCAGCAACACCATGCCTATGAAAAACACAAAGAACAGATACAAAATCAGAGCCGCTCCGCCGCCATACTTGCCACAGATATAGGGGAAACGCCAGATGTTGCCCAACCCAATGGCCGAGCCGGCAGCCGCCATGATGGCACCGAACGAAGAAGAAAAACCTGTATTGTTTTTTGCCATAATATCAGTTTTTGTCAGTAAGCAAAAATGCAGAGACGTGCCGTAGTGGCACGTCTCCACATCTATTCATTTCCCAAAACTATTCAGCCTTGATGTTGGGTTCCTCGAGGCCATAGCCCTTCTTCTTGTCGACGGCCTTCAGGTAGACCGAGATAAGCAGAGCGGCGATACCCAGAGCTGCAAGCATCACAAGCGCCCAGGTGTAGTCAAGTTCATGGGCGGCAACGCCCTCATCATTGGTCTTGTTGAGGACAATACCGATGAGCGCGGGGAACAGGCCGAGACCGATATTCTGAATCCAGAAGATGGCAGCATAAGCGGAACCGATTATCTTCTCGTCGACCAGCTTGGGCACCGAGGGCCACAGGGCGGCAGGCACCAGCGAGAAGGAGGCGCCGAGAACCAAGATGGTCACATAGGCCACAACGACACCACCGGCAGCGGAAGCAGCCGAGACACCGGGCAGGATGAAGGCGAAGGTGAGATGGCAGATAACCAGCAGGATGGAGCCGAGCATTAGCATCGAGGCAGCTTTACCCTTATGGTCGACATAGTTGCCGAGGATGGGGGTGATGGCCACAGCCAGCAGCGGGAACACGGCGAAGATAGTTTCGGCGGTACCACGCATGTAGCCCATATAGCAGTAGACGATCAATGCCACAACGGCGATACCCATCAAGCCATATTTCATGGCTTTGTTGTTCTTCATAAAGTTGCTGGAGAACGAACCGGCAGCCACGACAAGCATCAGAAGATACTGCACCCAGGTCACCGTGTCGCCACCCCAGAAGGTGTTGGGATCGGCGGGAGTGAGGTCGAGGTTGCATTGCAGCATGTTGACGGCATACTTCTGGAAGGGGAAGATAGCGCTGTAGTACAGCACGCAGAGCAGGGCCACCAGCCAGAATCCGAGGCTTGTGAAAATCTTGCCGAGGTCGCTGATCTTGAAGGGGTCGTCCTTCTCCTCAGCCTCACCGGTTTGGGCGTCGAGTTTCTTGTCCATGAAGAAGTAGACGATGAACATCATGAGGGCGATGCAGAGCAGCACCACGCCGAAGGCAACGGAGCGGGAAACGCTGACCTCGCCGCCGAGTTTGGCAAAGTAGGGGCTGAAGATCATGCAGGTGGCCACACCGAGACGGGCAAGAGCCATCTCAGAGCCCATAGCCAGAGCGGTCTCGCGACCCTTGAACCACTTCACAATACCGCGGCTCACGGTGATGCCGGCCATCTCACAGCCACATCCGAAGAGCATGAAACCGCAGGCAGCCAGTTTGGCGCTTGCAGGCATACCTTCGGCGAAGGGGAAGATGGTGCCGACAATGGGAATATTACCGTCCCAGTTCAGATGGTTGGTGAACCAAGCCTCAAGGCCAGTGCCCACAAAACTCTCGCTACAGGCGTAGAACTTGATGATACCGCCCACCAGCATCACGGCTCCGGAGAGCACAGCGGTGAAGCGCACACCCATCTTGTCGAGGATGATACCGGCAAAGATGAGGAAGAACACATAGACATTGAGGAACACCTCAGCGCCCTGCATACGGCCGAACGACTCGCTGTCCCAGCCGCGGGTTTCCTGCATCAAATCCTTGATGGGCGACAAAATATCCATAAATACGTAGCTGCAGAACATGGCCAAAGCCAGAAGCAGCAATGCTGTCCAACGCATTCCTGCGCTGTCTCTCAGTGTTTTGATACTTGTTTGTGTCATACTATTATTATTTAATTATACATTCCAAACGGATTTGCAAAGATACAAACTTTTTACGACATAAGAACAATGATTTTTAAAAATCCATAAAAAAGTTGTATTTTTGCAGCCGAAAAAACAGATCTATGGAATATATTTTTGAAAACAGCGATATGGTTCGCGACTATGAATGCGACATTCAAGGCATAGTGAACAATGCCAACTACCAGCACTATATGGAGCACTCGCGCCACCTCTATGTGATGGATCGCGGAGTCAGCTTTGCCGCACTACACGAAGAAGGCATCGATGTGGTGGTGGCACGTTTCGAGATTTCCTACAAGGTGCCGCTGCGCCCGTGCGACGAATATATCTGCCGCCTGATGCCCGAGAAGAAGGGCATCCGCTACATCTTCCACCAAGCCATCTTTCGCAAGGCCGACAACAAGCTCTGCTGTCAGGCACAAGTGGATTGTGTGGCCACCATGGGCGGCCGCCTCATCAGTGGTCACCCCAAGCTCGACGCCCTGCTGCCACAATCATAAATCATGTTAAATAACCGACCCCTTTGTAGTAATTTGGAAGAAAGTCTGTTATAATATTAGCATGAGTAAGTTTTTTGCCATATTATGCCTGCTGACGGCCGTCGCCTTTACGGCCTCGGCGCAGAACAGCCAGCTGACCCTCCGCAAGGGTGACTACCGGATGGACGGGGACCTCGTCGTCACCAACGACAGTATCCTGCAACGTATTCGAAGCGAGCGCTTTGAAGCCATCCACCTGGAGACGCCACACAATGGTTTCAAACTGTTGAAATCCCGTTATTGGAAGGGGCCGAGCGAGGAGCCAGCCGATTGCGACGGTACGTTCGTCGTGGAAAAGGACGGCCTCGTATGGCTTCGCGACGGCAACCGTATGTCCATCTACCGGCGTTGGGAGCCCGACTACTTGTTCCGGAACGCAAAGGAGATGATAGCGGTTGACGTCCGACTGACCGACTTCGGCATGTACCACCCGCGCGGCGAGGACGACACCGCCACCAACCACCCCTACCCCGCCACCGCCGTTGCTTTCCGCCATGCCGACGAGGAGTACTATATCCCCATAGGCGACAGCGTGCCCTGGAACACCGAAGATGCAACGATTCGCGACAGCGTACACCTCACCATCAGCATCCAGCGGCATCGGGTCGGTTCCTTCGGCGAGAGCCCCTACACCGAGGTGGTGGCCTTGGAGCGCATCCGTGTGCCTGGCGAGGTGGACACCATCGGCCGCTTCGTCTGCTACAACGGCGACACCATCTATTTCACCAACAAAGAGGCAAACTGGGAGGTATTCAACTATTCTGTTGGTGACCACCCGACCCTTCGCAACGGTTGGGACGACATCGAGACGCTGCATATTCTTCATCTGCGTAAGCCCTTGGCCATAAAGATGATGGGTGTGTTCTTCAAGTACGTGCAATATTACGACCGAGGCAACCGCCAATGGACAGTAAAATACTACCGCACAACTCCCAAGGACCTTGGCGCACGAGGGGCGTGGCCGTCCGACCCACGCACAATCTACCTACAGGAGGAACGATTCTAAGAAAATGATGTGCCCGCAGGCCTTCGGCCTGCGGGCACACAATTTATAGCATCCCACGCAGATTATTCCACGTTGAGGATGTAGTAGTTCTTCTTGCCTTTCTGCACGAGGATGCAGCCAGAGGCAAGGATGTCGGCAGCGGAGAGCATAGCACCCTCGCCGACCTTCTGCTTGTTGACAGAGATGGAGTTCTGCTTCAGCTCGCGGCGGATTTCGCCCTTGCTGGCGAACATGCCCACCTCGGCGGCGAGGTCCACCAGCGAGGCACCGGCCTCGATAGCGGAACGGCTGACCGAGTACTGCGGCACACCGTCGAAGACACTCAGCAGCGTCTCGCGGTCGAGCGCGTTGAGTTGCTCGGTGGTAGCCTTGCCGAAGAGAAGCTCGCTGGCGGCGATGGCGGCATTGTAGGCCTCCTCGCCATGCACACGCACGGTGATGTCCTTGGCCAATGCCTTCTGCAGGATGCGCTGCTCGGGGGCTTCGGCGTGCTGCTTCTCAAGGGCATCGATCTCCTCCTTGCTGAAGAGGGTGAAGATGCGGATATACTTGGCGGTGTCGACATCGGAGCAGTTGAGCCAGAACTGGTAGAACTTGTAGGGGCTGGTCTTTGCGGGGTCGAGCCACACATTGCCGCCTTCGGTCTTGCCGAACTTGGTGCCGTCGGCCTTGGTGATGAGCGGACAGGTGAGGGCGAAAGCCTCGCCGCCTTCCATACGGCGGATGAGCTCGGTGCCGGTGGTGATGTTGCCCCATTGGTCGCTGCCGCCCATCTGGAGCTTGCAGCCCTTGGTACGGTAGAGGGTCAGGAAGTCGTAGCCCTGCAGCAGCTGATAGCTGAACTCGGTGAACGAGATGCCCGTCTCCATGCGCTTCTTCACGCTGTCTTTGGTCATCATGTAGTTAACGGTGATGTGCTTGCCCACATCGCGGATGAAATCGAGGAAGAGATAGTCCTTCATCCAGTCGTAGTTGTTGAGGATTTCGGCGCCGTTGACGGGATTGTCGAAGTCGAGGAAGCGCTCCAGCTGATGGCGGATGCATTGCACGTTATGCTGGATCTCCTCCACGGTGAGGAGTTTGCGCTCGGCGGCCTTGAAGGAGGGGTCGCCAATCATGCCGGTGGCGCCACCCACGACGGCCAGAGGCTTGTGGCCGGCCATCTGGAGGTGCTTCAGGAGCATGATGGAGACGAGATGGCCGATATGGAGCGAGTCGGCCGTGGGGTCGATACCCACATAGGCGGTGGTGACCTCTTTGTTTAGTTGATCTTCGGTTCCCGGCATCATGTCGTGAATCATACCGCGCCATTTCAGTTCTTCTACTAGGTTTTTGTCCATCGAATGAATATATATAATATATTTATGAATTCATATTAATTTAATAAAAAAGAGGTACTGCCGTGGGCGGTACCTCTTTTTTTGTTTTACGCCCTGTTAGCGAACAACCATCTTGACGGCAGAAGTATATCCACCGATGATGACGTTGACCAGGTACATGCCCTTGTTCATGCCGGAGCAGTCGAGGGTGTAGCTGTGCTCGCCTTCGGCGACGTAGCCGAGGTTGCTATCCATCACGAGACGGCCGTTGAGGTCGTAGACGCGGAGGACGGCGGTACCGGCGGCCTGGGCGTTGATGGAGAGGCTGGTCTCATTGTAGACGGGGTTCGGGAAGAGCTTCACGCTGTTCATACCGGTGCTGTGCACGGTGGGGATGCCCACGGGCTCATACTCGTTGGTGTCGACCACCTCGTTGGTGGTGTCGGTGACGAACTGCATGTCCATGAAGACACCGCGACCGTAGGTGCCGAAGTAGATGGCGCCCGGCCATTTGGTCTTGGCGAACACGAAGTAGTTGGGGTTGATACCGGTGTGGGTGAGGTTGCGACGGATGGGCAGATTGTCGGTCTGCTGGATAATCTTGGTCACAGGCACGCCGGAGAGGTTGTCGTAGGCCTGCCAGCCGGCGCCGTTCTCAACGAAGACACCGTTGTCGGTACCGACATAGATCTTACCCGTGGTCTCTTCCACGATGGCGGTGTAGGCGGGGAGGGTGCGGTCGGAAAGGGCCTTCTCGGTGAGGGTGAGGCTGCTGCAGGCGTTTTCGACGATAGCAACATTACCCATAGCATCGGAGAAGTCCTCGAAGGTCAGCACCAGGCGGTCGGCACCGTTGCGGCCGTCATAGTACATGTTGCTGACGGGACGGGGCAGCCAGATGGAGTTGTTATACTTCAGGGTGTCTTTGGTCAGGAAGGGAGCGCTGTTGCTGTACAGCATGGACTCATAGAGGTTGTAGTTGCCCTGGGTGAAGTTGGCGTTCTCGAAGCCATCGATACGGACAATCATCGAGCGGTGGTTGGCGGTGTCGAAGACAGAGACGAAGACATGCAAACCGTCCTTGCTGAAGATGGCCTGACGGGGGAAGAAGCTGGCCGAAGCGGTGTTCTCCTTGCGCTGGATGGCGAAGATGGGCGACCAGAACTGGAGGTTGTCATAGTTGTGCGAAGCGTACTCGGCGCTGTCCCACACCTTGGTAAAGTCGGTAGCATCCCAGGAGTACCAAACGGCTCCCACGGGAGCGCCGCTGCCGCTCATACCACCGGTGCTGGGATCCTTCTCACCGATGAGAAGCATGCGAGCCTGGATGGGATTCAGCACGGTGACGGAGTCTTTGGCGCGCTGGTTGGAGGTGAAGGTGTACTCGAAGGGATAGTCGGCATTGCCGCGACTGTAGAAGATGGCCTTGTCGCCGGCATGGATCTGGAATTTGCTTCCGCGGTTGACGCCGTTGGCGGTGTCGTTGACCCACATGGTGTCCCACTGGCCGCCGCGCTGACGGAGGATGTAGCCGAGGGTGTCGACGCCCATTCTCAGATAGCGGTTGGCGACGGTGTTGTTCTCAGTCTCCCAGAGGTCGATAGAGCCGATGGCGGAGCCGGTGGAAATCTTGTCGGTGGTGATACCCTTGCCGATGGTCCAAGTGGTGATATTGGTGTAGTCGAGGTAGTCGGCATAGGTACGTCCGAGGGGGGCCTGGTCGGAGGTGGTGAAGATGGTGCGGCGCTTGTTGGGCCATACCTGCTGGAACTTGGAGGCAGCTACAGCGCCGCCGTTGCCGTTCCAGATGACGTTGGCATTGTGGTTGAGGTTGCCGAGGGAGCCGTTGTCGTACCACGAAATTTCGGCATTGCCGCCGAAGTGGCCGAGGTGGGTCTCGATGACGGGGCAGGCATTGTTGTTGGCGCCCATGATGAGGGTGCCGTCGGGGCAGACAGCGAGGCCGTTGATCTGCATGTTGTTCAATCCGCGGTTGACGCCCATGATGGTGTCGAAGCCGTCGCGGCCATAGAACTTGGAGGCGTAGATGCCGCCGTCGGTGGCGAAGAAGACGGTATGGTAGGCGTTCTCACCATCGACGTGATAGACGGGGACAATCTGGTGGATACCGGAGTGCACGAAGCTGGTGTTGTTGAACACGGTGCTCATGTAGTTGCCGTAGTTGAGTTCATACTCGCTGGCGGAGTTGGTGGTCCACTGGAAGTAGGAACCCTCGGTGAAACCTTCGCCGGTCATCACATTGGTACCGCCGATGATGATGCGGCGGGGATTGCCGGGATCAACGGCGACGGCGCCACAGAAGCGGCCGTTGTTGTAGGTAATGGGCATGACGGTCGAGGTGGTGAGGGTTGTCCAGTTCTGCTCGTTGTTGGTCATGTAGACGGCGTCCATGAGACCGTTCTGGTTGATAACCATAGCGTAGAGGTAGGCGGTATCGGTCTGCGAGATGGCCAGCTTGATGGCGATGTTGGAACCGCCGAAGGCCGTGTTGGACGACGAGATGTTGGTGGCGCGCAGGTTGGCAGGGGCGGCGGCGACGTCACCGATGCGATAGAGCTGGTTACCACTGGTGAAGAAAGCGGTGTGGTTGGGGCGCGAAATGACGATGTTGTCCACGCGGCCGGCGAAGACATTGGTCGGGGTGGCGCTCCAGTTGTCGCTGCCGTCGAACATCACCCAGCGATAGAGGCCCTTGCTGGTACCCACATAGAGATAGAGGGTGGTACCATCCTGGAAGGTCTCAATGCAGTTGATGACGCTGAAATCGTTGGTGGTGGTGCTGGGAATCAGCACAAACTGGCCCGTCGAGGGGATGTAGCGGTAGAGGCCAGAGCCCTTGCGCGACATGGGGGCGTAGGTGGTGCCGTAGGTGTAGTCGTCGCTACCGGTACCGATGAAGAGCTCGCCGGAGGGAGCCTGAGCCATGCAGCTGATGGGGAGCGAAACCTCCTTGCCGCTGACCTTATAGGGCACGCGGTGCCAGATGTCGGTGTTGGCTGAGAGGACATCGGCAGCGGAATCGCCAACGCCAAGGGTGATGTAGAAGTTGCGGAGAATGTCGACACTCTCGGATCTGAAGAACAATCCGCCGGTAGTGGCACCGGCATAGAGCGTGTTGCGGCTTGTGTCCAGACGGTCGACCACGATGCTCGAAACCTCGCCGCCGATATTGTCGGGTCCGATTTCATAGAATCCGCCGGTTTGGGCGTTCGCAACGCCTCCGGCCAAAGTCAAAAGGCCTACATACAAGCCGAGAAGTACTTTGTTTCTTTTCATAAGATATTAATAATTAATTTGATATTTTATTTTCTCGTTTAATAAACAATGTACAAAGATACACATTTTTTCCAATATATATAATTTTTATTTCATTTTTCTAAAAAAAAGTTCTCTTCCGGCGGCAAATCCCCCCTTTCGCCGGAACCCGTTTCCAAGGGCGACGCCGACAAGATTTCCCCCGTCTCGGGGTCGATGGTTTGCGCGATGCCGGCTTCGCCGGATATTCCGGAAGCCTCGGAAACTCCGGAAATTCCGGCTTCTCCGGAAATCCCGGATATTCCGGAAATTCCGGCTTCTGCATACCCCGTCTCCGAGCAGCGCCCCTGCTCGTCCTGCGCGAAGGCATAGACATGCAGCGTAGTACCCTGAAACTCATCGGGCAAGGCCACCGCTGCCTTCTGCATCCTCCGGTAGACGGGATTGGAGAGATACCCCTCTTGCAGTTCCTCGCTGAAGATCCAGAAGAAGATGCTGTCGTGCGAGTCGCAGGAGCGATGCAGGGGATTCTTCTCGAACTTGATATTCAGCACGTTGTCCTCATCCACCGACGCCTCCGTCATCGCCACAGGCGCCACAGGGCCGTAGCTCACCTGCAGGGCGGCATAGTCGACCTTAAAGAAGCCCTCCACCGAGCTGAAAGCGTGCTGGTTACCTTTGACAAAGAGGTTCTGCGCCGTCATGTTCATCTCGTCGGCCGGGAGCTTGAGGCCCACGTTCACCGCCCATCGCATCTTGCCGGCGAGCTGCACTTCGGCCTTGAACATCGCGCGGTGCGCCTGCTGCGCCTCCGTGCGCGGGTTGCGGGCAAGGGCGTTGTGCGACCGCACGCACCAAATTCCCTTCCAGCGGTAACCCACCACCGTCCCTACCTTGCCGTTGAATCCCCCGAGGATTCCGTCTGTCTGTTTTGCCATATCAAATTCGTTTTTGTTTGTTTCCGATTCAAAATCCGTTCCTCCCACC
>CACYKY010000025.1 GCA_902775135.1 uncultured Bacteroidota bacterium
GGGCGGCTGACAACCGAAAACAGTCGATAGTTATTAACCCGTCAACTGATTTCAGTCGCAAGTCACAAAAGTGACAACCTAAATCAGCAAACCACACTCTGTAAGTCTGCTATTTAAACGATACATCAACGATACATCAACGATAGTTCAACGATAGTGCATCGTTGAACTATCGTTGAAGTATTGTTGACATATCGTCGAAAATGGTTGGTTGATAGCCTGTTGTTGGCAGGTTGACCCGGTGTTGTCGTCCACATGCTTTTCTGCTCGTGCGGCGAGTGTGGCGGACGATGGCTTGGTGTATCCAGGCGTCCATTACTGATTTTTTTTGCATAATGGCACAATAATTTTGGTTAATTTGCGTTAAAGGGGACAGATATTAACCAATAAAAACTATTGTAATATGAAGATTTGCAACAAGATGTTTGCCGAATGTCTGGGTACATTCGTGCTGGTGCTCGGCGGCTGCGGTACCGCGCTGTTCGGACATGTTGGTTTCCTCGGAGTGGCCATTGCCTTTGGCCTCACCGTCATCGCTATGGCCTATGGTGTGGGCCACATCAGCGGCGCCCACCTCAATCCCGCCGTCTCCTTCGGCGTGTGGGTCAACGGCCGCATGAGCCTCAAAGACATGCTCCTCTACTGGGTCTCCCAGTGTGTCGGCGCTGTCATCGCCGGTGCTGTGCTGCTGGTCATCTGGAATGCCGCCGGCATGGGTCAGACGGGTGTCTTCGCCGCCAACGGCTACGGCGCCGAGTTCGCCGCCGCTACAGGCAATGCCGACTACCTCAGCGTGAGCTGCGGTGGCGCCTTCCTCGTCGAGGCCCTGCTCACCTTCGTGTTCCTGATGGTGATCCTCGGTGTTACCGACGACCGTCACGCCAACGGCAAGTTCGGCGGCTTGGCCATCGGTCTCACCCTTGTGCTCATCCACCTCATCTCCATCCCGCTGACCAACACCAGCGTCAACCCCGCCCGCTCCCTCAGCCAGGCTCTCTTCAGCAACGCCGACGGCTGGAGCGCCTGCGGTCAGCTGTGGCTCTTCATCGTGGCTCCGCTCGTGGGTGCCGGCCTCGCCGGTTTGGCCTACAAGTGCCTCGGTGGCTGCAAGGAGAAATGCTAAGCCATAGGCTTTGAAAGCATGATAAATAAAGAGGGAGGCCCGCGCGCAGCGCGGGCCTCCCTTATTTTTCTACTCGTGTAATATTCCCGTTGCGCTCAGACGACGCTCTCGCGCACAACGTTCTCGGGGGTGATCTCCTCGGTGGTGACGGCGGCAACGAGCTCGGGGTCGTAGGGGCGCGCAAGGCGTATGTAGTTGTCTGTCCATCCCTCCATCTGCCCGTTGTGGTTGGTGTGCTCCCAAAGGACGGTGCGGCGTTTGCCGAGTTGGGAGTCGATGAATTGGGCGTGCTTCTTCTGGCTCAGCTCGAGCAGGCGTGCGGTGTGCTCGTGGCGGACGGGGATGGGAATTTTCTCTCCCAGCCGCAGGGCTGCGGTTCCGGGTCGGTCGCTGTAGGTGAAGACATGCAGGTAGGAGATGGGCAGCGACTCAATGAAGGCGAGCACTTTAGAGAATTCCTCCTCGTTCTCGCCGTTGAAGCCGGCCATCACGTCGGCGGCGATGCAGGCGTCGGGCATGAGGGCTTTGATGCGCTCCAGCTTGGCGGCGTAGAGGGCGGTGTCGTAGCGGCGGTGCATGAGTTGCAGAACGTGGTCGGAACCCGCCTGGAGGGGTATGTGGAAGTGGGGAAGGAAGGCCCGACTGTGGGCAACAAAGTCTATGATGTCGTCGGTGAGCAGGTTGGGCTCGATGCTGGAGATGCGGTATCTCAAGATGTCCTTGATTCCATCCAACTCCCGCAGCAGGTCGATGAACGATTCTCCCTGGTGCATGCCGAAGGTGCCGGTGTTGACGCCCGTGAGCACCACCTCTTTGGCACCCTCGTCGGCGATGCGGCGGGCCATGCAGAGTGTTTCCTCGATGGAGGCCGAGCGCGAACGGCCGCGGGCGAAGGGAATGGCACAATAGGTGCAGAAATAGTCGCATCCATCCTGAATCTTGAAGAAGGTGCGGGTGCGGTCGCCCGAGGAGTATTGCAGGGGGAATGCGTCGGTGCTTGGCATTTTCACCTTTCCGCTCCGCTCTTCCATGATGGAGGGCAGGAGGTGTTTTTGGGTGTTGTCGAGCACGAGGGTGACACCGGGGATTTTTCCGATGTCGGAAGCGGCCACCTGCGCAAAGCAGCCGATGACGGCTATTTCGGCATCGGGGTTCGTCCGGTGTGCCTGCCGGATGGCGGAGCGGCATTTCTTTTCGGCAACGGCGGTGACTGTGCAGGTGTTGACGATGTAGAGGTCGGCCTGTTCGTGGAAGTCTACAATGGTGTGTCCAAGGGTCGAAAAACGGCGAAGTAGGTCGGAAGTTTCGGCATAATTGAGTTTGCAACCGAGGGTATGGGCAGCAATTTTCATATTTTTTTTTGCTATTTTTCGATGGAATTTAGGTGTTAATAGATAATGAGTTATCGATATAAAAGGGGTGTTTGAGGGGTGAAATTTGACGAAATGTTGAAAAAATATTTTGTCGGTTTGAAAAAAGTTTGTATCTTTGCAGCCGAAATCGAAAGAGAAAAACGGACCTAAATGGTTTTACGATAGAGAAAAAAGGTTACCAGAATACCTTCTAAATTTTGGATTTTGTAATAGTGTTTAATGGAGGAAACCCCCTGCTATCTTGCGGGGGGCTTCTTTTTTTCTATCCTTTATTGTTCTTCGTCAACCTGTATGGCGTGAACCATTTTCTTTCCGTCCTCGTCGGGGAAGATGGCGAAGTCGGGTTGCGGGTTGAGCAGCAGGATGTCGCGTCCTTCGCCGTCGACGCCGATACCCTGGACGCAGGAGCGTGCCACCGTGATGTGGCTTTTGCGGTTGACGAGGGCGAAGAGTTCGTCGCCGGCGCGGTTGAATACGGGTTCGTAGGCTTCGTGCGCCACGAGTTTCTGGCCGTCGCGCAGGATGACGATGGTTTTGGCCTTGCCCTGAGCGGCCATGCAGGCAATGTCGTGGATGGAGACGAATGCGGGGGTGGGGGAGGCGACGAGGATTTCGCGGTCGTTCATGAGGCCGTAGTTCCAGCGTTCCTTGACGGTGAGGGTGCCGTTTTCGTAGTAGCGGTAGTCGCCGTGTTTCTGCCCGCCTGAGTACTGCCCTTCGCGAGCCAAGCGGCCCTCGTCATCGTATTCCACGAGGCGGCCCTCGATGTTGCCGTTCACGTAGTTGGCGGTGATGAAGCCTTTCTGGCCGATACGCTTCCACCAGCGTCCGTGGCGGCGGTTGTTCTGCCAGTAGCACACCTCGGCGGTGTCGCCCGTGCGGTTGAAGACAACGTGCCGACCCTCCTTGATGCCCATGCGGTAGGAGGCTTCCTTGACGAGACGTCCGTCCTCGGCGTAGAATTGCCAGAGGCCGTCGCGGTTGCGCTGGTTGTATTGGCCACGAGCCAGGAGGCGCCCCTGCTCGTCGTAGGCTTCGTGCTGGCAGACACGGCCGGGTTCGCTATAGGTGTTGCGGATGCGTACGGTGCCGTCGGAGTAGTAGTAGGTGAAGGTGCCGGTTTCAAGCCCGTCCTTGAAGTCGCCTTCAAAGATCTTGGAGCCATCCTTGTCGGTGCGGATCCAGTGGCCCTGACGACGGCCCTGCTTGTCGACTTGGTTCTGCGCGCTGGCGCTGACGGCGGTGAGCACCATAGCGGCGGCGAGGAGGAGAATGCTTTTTTTCATGGGTTGCAGATGTATGTTATAATTGTTTGTTCTATAGCTGTCATTTATTATGTGGTTGAATAACGCAGAATTAGATAAATTATTTTGGCAGATGGAAAAAAAGATGTATTTTTGCACGCAGATATAGAAAATAACAATAGTATATAAATATGACAGAAGTTAAATCGACTCCGATTGTGAAGTTTGCCCTTTTGGACATGGTGCTCGTTTCTATGGCTTGCCTGGTGCCTGCCGCATCGCACCTGTTTGCGGTGCCGCTGTATGTGGCCAATCCCATGCTTGCGTTGCTGCTGGCCGCCCTGCTGCTGGGACGCGACTGGAAGAATGCGCTGGTGCTGGCGGTGCTGATGCCGCTGGCGAGCTGCCTGCTGACGGGTATGCCTGCTGCCCCGAAGATGGTGTGCATGGTGGCCGAGCTGGCCACAGTGGCCGTGCTCTTCGGCGCCCTGTCGCGTCGCTGGAAGGTGCTGCCCGCTGTGCTTGTCTCCGTGCTTGCCGCCAAAGGGGTCTACTATGCGCTCAAGGCCGTTGTGCTGGCTCCCGCTGTGCTGGTGGGCACCGAGTGGTGGCTTCAGCTGGCCGCCGTCGTGCTGTGGGGTGGATTGTTCGCAATGCTTTATAAAAGAGTGAAATGAGCAATATCGCCGTCATCCTTGCAGGGGGTACGGGCAAGCGTATGGGTTCGCCGGTACCCAAGCAGTTCATGGACCTGCGGGGACGTGCCGTTATCGAATACTCGATTGAGACCTTCAACCGCCACGATGCCATCGACGAGGTGGCGGTGGTGGTGCACCCCGACTGGAGGGGAGAACTGGAGGCCATCGTCGCCCGCAACCAATGGAAGAAGCTGAAGAAGGTGATCGACGGCGGCGCCGAACGCTATATGTCCACACTCAATGCCGTGATGGCATATATCGACTACCCCGACGACACCAACCTGCTGCTGCACGATGCTGCGCGGCCGTTTGTCACGCCCTCCATCGTGGATCGTGTGGTGACGGCGTTGCAAAGCAACGAGGCTGTGGGTGTGGCGGTGCCGAGTACCGATACCGTGTGGGAGGTGCATCCCGACATGAGTGCCGATATGACAGGCATGCAGATGGGCATTCCGAGGCTCGTGGCGCGTATCCCCGAACGGCGCCTCATGTGGCGCGCCCAGACGCCGCAGGCTTTCCGCCTGCCGCTGATTCGCGACGCCTACCAGCGTGCCCTGCAGGACCCCCAGTTCGCCGCCACCGACGACTGCGGCGTGGTGCGCCGCTATATGCCGGGAGTGAAGATAGCTGTCGTAGAGGGGGAGGAACGAAATATGAAATTGACGAGTGTGGACGATATGCCCGTACTTATTAATTATATGAAGAGATGAATAAAAAAACAGTATATGTCGGCATGAGCGCCGATATGATCCATCCGGGTCACTTGAATATCATACATGAGGCTGTGAAGCTCGGCTCCGTTACCGTCGGGGTGTTGACCGATGCCGCCATAGCAAGCTACAAACGCCTGCCGTATCTGACCTACGAGCAACGCGCTGAGATTGTGAGCAATATTAAAGGTGTCGACCGCGTAGTGCCGCAGACGACATTGGATTATGTGCCCAATCTGAGGGAACTGAAGCCCGACTATGTGGTGCATGGCGACGACTGGAAAGAGGGGGTGCAGGCAAAAACACGTCAGCGTATCATCGAGGCAATGGCGGAATGGGGAGGCAAGGTGATCGACATTCCCTACACCCAGGGCATCAGCAGCACGGCTATGAACCAGCGGCTGAAAGAGATAGGTACTACGCCGGAGATAAGGATGAAACGGCTGCGCCGCCTCATCGGGGCAAAAAAGATTGTCCGCATTTTGGAGAGCCACAGCGGCTTGACGGGTCTTATCATCGAGAACACCTTTGTGGAAGTCAACGGCAAGAAAGAGGAGTTTGACGGTATGTGGGCTTCGAGCCTCACCGATTCGACAAGTAAGGGTAAGCCTGACATCGAGGCGGTGGATATCACTACCCGTCTCCACGACCTCAACGATGCCCTCGAGGTGACTACCAAGCCTGTTATCTTCGACGGCGACACGGGCGGAAAAGTGGAACACTTTGTGTTCACCGTGCGCACATTGGAGCGTCTTGGTATTTCGGCGGTCATCATCGAAGACAAGGTTGGATTGAAGCAAAACTCGCTGTTCGGCACCGATGCGGTGCAGACACAAGACACCATCGAAGGGTTCTGCGCCAAGATCAAGGCGGGCAAGAACGCACAGATTACCGACGACTTCATGGTGATAGCACGCATAGAGAGTCTCATCGCAGGCAAACCTGTGGAGGATGCGTTGGAACGTGCTTTTGCCTACGTGAAGGCTGGCGCCGACGGCATCATGATACACAGCAAGAACAAGGATGGTATGGACATCAAGGAGTTCTGCCAGCGCTTCCGCGAGAAAGATGTGGAAACCCCCATTGTGGCGGTGCCCACCACTTACAACCAGTTTACTGAGGACGAACTGTCCTCCTGGGGTATCAACGTGGTCATCTATGCCAACCACATGCTGCGCGCCGCCTATCCGGCTATGGTAAACTGCGCCAAGAGTATCCTGATGCACCAGCGCAGTTTGGAGGCTAGCAACGACTACTGTATGCCAATCAAGGAAATACTGACCCTTATCCCTGGAACAAAGAAATGATTACGCCGCAATTCTTTATAGGAAAACTACAGAAAGAAGGTGTGGAATTCTATGCAGGGGTTCCCGACTCGCTGTTGAAGAATGTTTGCGCCTATATCACAGATCATTTCGACAACAGGCACAATATCATTGCCGCCAACGAAGGTGGCGCTGTGGCGTTGGCCGCAGGCTACCATCTTGCCACCGGCAAGGTGGGGTGTGTCTATATGCAGAACAGCGGCGAGGGTAACGCCGTCAATCCTCTGGCTTCCCTGACCGACAGGGAAGTGTACCATATCCCCCTGCTGTTGCTCATCGGCTGGCGCGGACGCCCGGGTGTCCACGATGAACCTCAGCATGTGAAGCAGGGCAAGATTACCACAGGCCTGCTCAATGTGATGGGAATAAACTACGAAGTGCTGTCGAAGGACGAATCCGAGGCCTCCAAACAGATCGAAAAGGCTATGTGCTCTATCCGGGAGACAGGCGACGCATTCGCTTTGGTGGTGGAGAAGGATACCTTTGATAGCTATACGTTGCAAAACGAGGTGAAGAACCTCTATGAGATGAGTAGGGAAGAGGCCATACGCACGGTGGCGGCCGGCATCCCTGACGGCGCCGTTATCGTGAGCACTACCGGCATGATTAGCCGCGAGCTGTTCGAATACCGTACCGCCATGGGGCAGGGTCACGAACGCGATTTCCTGACCGTTGGCTCGATGGGTCATGCCTCGCAGATTGCCTTGGGCATTGCTTTGCAGCATCCGGAACGGATGGTGTACTGCTTCGACGGCGACGGCGCCAGCATCATGCACATGGGCAATATGGCAATTGTGGGCAGCCGCCGCCCGGCCAATTATGTGCATGTGGTGTTCAACAACGGCGCTCACGACAGCGTCGGCGGTCAGCCCACCGTGGGTCATGAGATAGATCTTGTGGGGATAGCAAAGGCCTTGCGCTATGACTACGCGGTGTCGGTGAGCACAGAGGCCCGCCTGAAAGAGGAACTGGCCAACATGCAAGGCGATGGCCTGCGGCTGATAGAGGTCAGGGTGAAGAAGGGCAACCGCAAGGATCTTGGCCGCCCCACCACCACACCATTGCAGAATAAGGAGGCCTTAATGTCTTTCCTGAAGAAATAGCCATGCAGAAAATACTCAATGGATACCCCAACATCGCTGTGGCTCTCGACGAAGTGGCCAGCAAGCGCTATATGTTGGTGTGCGACTCCTCGTTTCAGTTTCTTCCTATCAAGGATTGTTTCAAGCCCGCTGTGGTCTTCAACCAGTTTACGTCCAACCCGCTCTACGAGCAGGTGTGCAAAGGGGTTGAATTGTTCAACGACAATCGCTGCGATGCCATCGTGGCTGTGGGCGGCGGCTCAACAATAGATGTGGCCAAATGCATTAAGCTTTACTGCAGGATGGACCACAGCCGCAACTACCTGGATCAGGAGTGCTCCGACAGCCATATACCCTTGATAGCGGTGCCGACAACCGCAGGCACCGGCAGCGAGAGCACCCGCTATGCTGTCATCTACTACGAGGGAAAGAAGCAAAGCATAACACACGAAAGCATTGTCCCCAACTATGCTGTCCTTGAACCTTCGCTGCTGAAGAGTCTGCCGCTCTACCAGAAGAAGTGCACAATGCTCGATGCCCTATGCCAGGGGATTGAGTCTCTCTGGAGCGTGAACTCTACCGACGAGAGTATGGTCTTCAGCAAGATCGCCATCGAGACCATCATGTATCATTGGCACGGGTATATTGAGGACAACAACGACGAGGATGCGAGGAGCATCATGCTTGCTGCCAACTATGCCGGTCGCGCTATCAACATCACCCAGACAACGGCTCCCCATGCGATGAGCTACAAACTCACCTCGCTCTACGGGCTGCCCCACGGGCACACTGTCGCGCTCTGCCTGCCCGAGGTGTGGATGTACATGATGGAGCATCCGGAGAAATGTATCGACAAGCGCGGCGCCGAGCATCTCGATTTTGTTTTCCAATGGCTGGGACAGATGATGCTGTGCGACAGCGCATACAAGGGTCTCATGATGTTTCGCGCCATTATGTTCTCCCTCGATATGCCGGCGCCTGTAAGCAATACTCCTGAGGCCGACTTGGATATCCTTGTCCATTCCGTGAATCCTGTCCGTTTGAAAAACAATCCCGTTGCGCTCGACGAAGAGACCATCGGGACAATCTATAAAAAGATACTGCTATGAGAGAGTTCTTGGTCCGCTTGTCCCAATGGCTGGGCATCTACCAGGCAATGATGAAGCTCGACACCAAAATCCAGATGCGCAAGCAAAACAAGGCTTTTATGAAATATGGCCTCGAGGCGCTGCGCGAGGCCGAAGCAGCGGCCGACGAGGCCGGCTGTCGCCTTTTCCTCGCTTTCGGCTCCCTGTTGGGCGCCTATCGCGAAAAGGGCTTCATCCCCTTCGACTGCGATCTCGATACCGGTATGCTGGCTTCCGAGCGCAGCGAGGCTTTCGTCGCCGCCATGCGCCGCCACGGGCTCTCCCTCCTGCGGCAATACTATGTCAAGCAGTCTGGCCGCATCTGCGAGGACAAGTACGACTACCATGGGGTCCACCTTGACGTGCACTATTTCTACCCCGCCGCCGACGATTCCATCTGCTGCGAACTATGTCTGCCTCACGAGAGCAAACCTTGGCGCGAGGCCAACGCCACCGACGGTTTCCCCGCCATCGTGCGCACGGTTCCTTCAAGCGGTTTCTCTAAGCAGGATTTCCTCGGGATAAGGGTCTATATGCCCAACGACACCGAGTCGTGGCTGAAGACCTTGTATGGGGAGCATTTCATGACGCCCGACCCGCATTGGACCATGGGCGACCACAAGAAACGTGCCGTCATCGGCGCCGACCGCCTCTATCGTCGCTAGCATCCCAGCAGCCCCCGCGTGACGTTGCGGCGGAATGCTACCAGTTTGTTGCCTTTGTTGAACTGCCCTTTGAGGGCGAAGCCCGTCCAGAGGACGAGGGTGCCGCCCCATTTCACGGCCTCTTTGGCCAGACGCACCAGGTATTTCTTCTTGCCTATCTGCCGGGTGCGGAAACGCTCGCTCTGCCCTATGCCCGTGGTGAGCCGGTCAAAGTAGTCCTGCGTCAGCTTCTTGGGCGGTATCAAGTGGTAGAGGATGGCCGTCGGCAGGTAGTAGAACTTCATGCCGTTCGATGTCATCTTGTCGAAGAGGTCCTTCTCTTCGGCACCTATCAGGCTGTTGCCCTTGCGGCCAAGGTCGGTGTTGAACAGCCCCACGGTGTCGAACACGCTCTTGCGGTAGGCGGCGTTGCCGCCTCCGGGGAAGGCCTCGCCGGGGAACTCGCGCTCTTTGTCGCCGAGGTACAGCTTGCCGGTGATGAGCTGCCGTGTGTAGTGGCTCATCCAGTCGGGCTCCTCGCATCCGTCATACCGCGGGATGATGGGACCGCCGGCAGCAACAGCCTCCCCGTTGCGCTCAAAGAAGTCGGCATAGGTCTGCAGGTACTCGCGGTTCACCAAGGCGTCGTCGTCCACATACACCAGCACATCGCCCTGCGACTCCCTGATGCCGCGGTTGCGGGCATACGACAATCCCTGCTGCCGCTCCACACAGTAGCGCATCTTCACCTCGGGGTGCTCCTTCGCGAAGCGCTGGCATTCTCCCTCGGTGCCGTCGGTGCTGTTGTTGTTCACCAGCACTATCTCGTAGTCGCCATAGCCTCCCGCGGCGATACTCTCCAACACGTTGTAGATGTATCGCTCGCGGTTGTAGGTGCACAGGATGACACTCAGCATCATGCTTCCTCCTCTTTCTTCTTCCTCTTCCAGTATACCAGTACGATGGCTCCTGCCATAATCAGCAGCGTCACGATGGACACCACCACTCCGATGTTCTCCAGCTTGTTGAATCGCGGAGCTTCGTTCTTGAATTCGATGACATGCTTGCCGGCAGGCACCACCATGGCACGCAGCACATAGTTGGCGCGGATGTATTCGGCAGGCTCGCCGTCGATATAGGCGCGCCAGTCGGGAGCATAGTGTATCTCGCTGAACACCGCCAGCATCTCCTTGGCGCTCTGGCTTTCATATTGGATGTAGTCGGAGTTCCTCACCGCGTCGGGCACCAGCTTGATGACGGCAGCGCTATCCACATCCCATTGTCCGCCGGCTACCTTCCACTTGCTCGTGTCCACCACAGCCGTGCGCGCGGGGTCGAAGGTGCGCAGGGCCATAATCTCTTCGTCGGCACTGCCCACGGCCTTCACCTCGCCCACAAACCACGCATTGCCCAGCGCATCGGGATTGCGCATCACCACGGCCTGGTTGCCCTGCCGCTGCACCACATAGCGCATGTTCAGCATGTTCAGCACGGCCTGGTTGCCGTAGCCGATGTGGAAGCTGATAAGGTCTTGGTAGCGGTTCAGTTTCGCAGGACTGTAGCCGCCAATCTGGTCGTGGAAGGCCGACGGGATGGCGTCGTTGAACACGTCGGTGGCCAGGTTGAACACACGGTAGTCATGGTCGCCGTAGTACTGCGCCTGCTGGTCGATGTCGTAGTCGTATTGCTGGCGCTTCAGCGTCAGCTGCTCCTTCTCCACGTAGTTGCTGTCGTTCAGGTAGCGGCGGTCGATGCCCCAGAGGTCGACGACAATCAGCACGCCCACCAGACTCATCGCTATCCATTGTTTCTTGATTTTCTCGTTGTTGTAGAGCCACAGCACGGCGGCCGTCAGCAGGATGAATATCAGGCTGCGCCACGAGTCGCTCTTCAGCAAGGCGGCACGCTCGCCCTTCAGCAGGTCGCTCGCCAGCTGCCAGTATTGGCCATACGACTGCTCGCCGTAGCGGGCGTCGAACGAGCCGCTGTATCCGAAGCTGCCCGAGGCAACCATCACGCCCAGTATCAGCACTCCCAGCGCTCCGGTGGCTATATAGAGGGCTTTGTTCACCTTCTTCTGGTCACGTTCCTTGTCGAATACCGCCTTCAGCGTCAGCGCCGCCAGCAGGGCCATGCATACGTTGGCCAGCACCAGCGCCATGCTCGGAGTGCGGAATTTGTTGTAGAGGGGCACATGGTTAAAGGCCCACTCGTTGAATCCCATCAGGTTGCTGCCCCACGACAGCATGATGGCCAGCACACTCGCCGCCAGTATCCACCAGCGCTCGGGCCCCTTGGTCACCATCATGCCCATCACGAAGAGCAGCATCACGATGGCTCCGAAGTACACAGGGCCGCTGGTGCCCGGCTGGCCGCCCCAGTAGAGGGGCGCCTGCTCCATGTGGAACGTGCGGCCGTATTCGCTGTCGGCGCTGATGGGTTCGTTGTTGCTGCCGCCCAGCGCTCCGGGCACCAGCAGCGTGTAGGTCTCGCCGATGCCGTAGCTCCAGTTGTAGGCGTAGTTGATGTCCAGGCCGTCTTTCTGCACCTGCTCCTCGGCCAGCTTCTGGCCGTCGGGTCCTATGGTCAGCTCGCCGCCGCCACGCATGGTGTATTTCACATATTCTTCGTTCACCATCAGCAGCCTCACGTTGCATCCGAAGGCCAGCACGGCACCTGCCACCAGTATGGCCACCTTCAGACCGTAACTCGCTAGCCGGCCGCGCTTGATGGCCACCACCAGGTAGGCGATGCCTATCATCAGGCAGGCAATGGCCGTGTAGAGGGTTATCTGTATGTGGTTGAAGGCTATCTGTACCGTCAGCGCGAAGGTGAACAGCAGGCTCCCCCACAGCACCCTCCTCGTGCGGCTGCGTTTCTCAAGGGTCTCGTCAACGGCGCTCTTCAGCGCCAGCACCATGCCTGCCAGCACCGGCGCCATCATGCCCAGGGCCCACGCCTTGGTGATGTGTCCCGCCTGGATGATGATGATATTGTAGCTGCCCAACCCGAAGCCCAAGGCGCCTATCAGCGCCAGCCAGGGGTTCAGCCCCAGGGCAATGAGGGCAACATAGAAGCCCAGCAGGTAGAGGAACAGCACTCCGATATTGCGGTCCAAACCCAGATGGCGCAGCGTCAGCACCCCTGTGGCGGGTTGGAACACCTGCTTCTGCGGGTCGTTGGTGATCTGGTAGCCGGGCATGCCGCTGAACATGGCGCTGTTCCAGTGGGGCGTCTTGCCGGTCAGCTGCTTCTCGGCCTTCTGGCTATAGGCCATCGCCTCGTAGTGCTCTATGTCTCCCTGGCGGATAATCTTGCCACCCAGGGCTGGCGACATATACACACATCCCACCGCCAGCATCAGCACCACCATCAACACATGAATCCAAACATTCTTCTGTTTCATCATCTTTCTATTTTTCAATTTTCAATTTTCAATTTTCATTTTTCCACCTTCGGGTACTCCACCCGCACATGGTAGATGCTCATCATCTTCTCTTTCAATATTTTCCTCACGCGGGCGATGTCGCCGTAGCTCAACGGACAGTTGTCCAGCTGTCCGGCGGCAATCTTGGCGTCGATGAGCTTGTCTATCATGGCGTCCGTATTCTCCTTGGTGTGGCTCTTCAGGCTGCGGCAGGCGGCCTCCACGGTGTCCACGATCATCACGATGGCCGTCTCGCGACTGTAGGGCCGCGGGCCCGGGTAGCGGAAGGCGCTGATGTCGAAGTCACCGTCCGGATGTTTCTCCAACTCCTTGGCGTAGAAATAGCCCGTCACCGTCGTCCCGTGGTGCGTGCGGATGAAATCCTGCACCTCCGCCGGCAGGTGGTATTTCCTCGCCTCCTCCAGCCCGTCGGTCACATGACTCGTAATCATGCGCGCGCTCTCCTCGTTGTCCAGCTCGTCGTGGGGGTTGAAGCCGCTCGTCTGGTTCTCGGTGAAATAGATGGGGTTGCGTATCTTGCCTATGTCGTGGTAGAGGGCTCCCACCCTTGCCAGCAGGGCGTCGCCGCCCAGCTCGCTCACCAGGTCCTCGGCGATATTGGCCACCTGCACCGAATGCTGGAAAGTCCCCGGGGCCCTCCGGCTGAGGGTGCGCATGGCCTTGTTGTTGGTCGAGCTCAGCTCCATGAGCGTCAGCGCGGTGGTCATGCCGAACAAGCGCTCGAAGAGGTATATCAGCGGGTAGGCCAGCAGCGTCAGCACGGCGTTGAGGAAGAATATCAGGTAGCGCTCCAGCTGCAGACTGTCGAAGTTGGTGTCCTGACTCAGCACGCCCGCGGTGTATATCAGCGAGTAGCTCACGAAGATCACCGCCGCCAGCACGAAGAACTGGGCCCTCTTCTCCAGGTCCCTCACCGCTATGATGCTCATCATGCCCGTCACCAGCTGGTAGAAGATGAACTCGAACGAGTTGGGCACCAGGTTGGCCAGCACGATGACCGTCGTCAGATGTATGTACAAGGCCGCGCGCATGTCGAAGAACACCCTCATCAGGATGGGCACCACGCACATCGGCACCAGCAGCACCCACTCCGGCGCCATCCGCACCATCATGGCCTCCATGGCCGCAGCCATCAGCACCGTCACCAGCACCATCAGCACCCTCCGGTTGTCCTCCAGGATGCGGTGGCGCGTGTTCAGCAGGAACATGTATAGGGCCACGAACGATATCATCGCCAGCAGCAGCTGTCCCGCCATCTGGCCCCACACGTTGAAGCCCTCCATGAAGCGCCGTTGCTCCTCGGCCTCCAGGGCGGCGATGCGGCGCCCTTTCTCTTCCGTCACCACCTCGCCCTTGCCCACGATGCGCTCGCCGGCCATCACCAGCTCGCTCGTGTAGCTCAGCTGACTCAGTCGGCTCTCCAGCTCCAGGGCCGTACGCTGGCGGTCAAGCACATAGTCGGGCTGCAGCAGGCTGTCCAGCCGCACCCCTCCCGTCTTCTCCATCATCTCTCCCAGCTCGCTGCTCGTCACGAAGTCGCCCATGCGGTATTCGTGACCCACATTGCCTTCCAGCACCACCACGCGTCTATCGTCGCCCTCCGGACCCCAGGCCTCGTCGTCCAGCGTCTCCAGGTATCCCACTCGGTGCACGCTGTCTATCAGCCTCTTCAGGCGGACGCTCTCCACCTCCCTCTCTTCACTTTCCGCTTTCCACTTCCCACTTTCCGCTTTCTTGTAGTAGAGTATCGCCTCGCCGCGTTCCTTATCCTCTTCGGCCTTCATGTCCTCCGCACTTTTCAGCACGGCGAAGTCGAACGGTGCCGTCAGGTCGGCGCCGCGCCAGGGGGCCCCCACCTTGTAGTCGTAGTGCTCCGCACCCCCTTCGTGGGGGAACATCAGCACGATCAGCAACGATGTGACTATCATTGCCAGTATTCTGTATATCAAGCTCAGACGGCGAACCGTCCCGGACAGTATCTTTCCCATGGGTGCAAAAATTTCAAACTGCAAATTTACAAAAAAATCCGCAAACAACCCTTCTCTCCCCGAAAATAATTCCTATCGTGCGTATTATCATGTGTTTATACTCTAGCCCCCTGCCCCTCGTCCTCCCCCTCTCGCCGTACACTCCACCCCAAATAATGCGTTTTCAAGACCTCCCTTCAATGCCGAGCAGTACGGGTTTTAGTTTTCAGTTTTAGTTTTTAGCAGTATAGGTCTGATGGGGTTAATTTATTTGAATGTGTGCTCAGGGGTGTCAAAGGACTCTTGGTTGTTTCGAAACTGATGCAAAGATACGAATTTTTTATGAAGTGTATGGAAATAAGATAGTTATATATAACCAACTTGTGGGGAAACGGTTGGGTATGAGTGGGAAAATGTTGTGCTTTGTTGACGCACTTATAACTATCTGCTGGTTTATCTATGCTGGGAAAGAGGAGGGGAGGTCCTTCGGGGGGGGGGGCTCCGCTCGTTGGGATAGAGTTAGGATAGGGGAGGGATAGATAATAGTTAATAGATAATAGTTAATAGTTTTTCTGCTGGCGGGGGCTTTTTTAGTTAATAGATAATAGTTAATAGTTATTTTGTTCTGCGTGGATTTTTGGTTTTGACCACGAATCACACTAATCTAACGAATTGAGGATATCGGTTATATTGGAAATGACGGGTGACGGGTGACGCATGCGTGACATGTGGGCGGAATTGATTTCTAATTTCTAAATGCTGATTTCTAAGTGGCTAACGGGTGAATACTTTAGAAAAACTGATAAGTAATATATATAATAATATAATAAATAATATATACCTTAATTATAAATTGCATTTTTGGGTGCGGAAAATGGACAAACATTGAAAATGACGGGTGACGGGTGACGCATAGGGATAGTTTATAGATAATAGATAATAGTGATTAGTTTTGAGTTTTAAGTGATTAGTGAATGGTGAATGGATTGGGGACTGGTTTGGCTTCGGATGATGCGTCATGCGTCGTGCGTCATTTCCATTTTGCTACTTTTGGTCGTTAGGTCTCTTTGGCTTCGGGTGATGCGTCACCCGTCACCCGTCATTTCGTTTGTTTTGGGATTTGTTTTTTTGAACGGGGAGTGCTGGGTTTGGTATGATGGCTCTGATGGGTGGCTGGGGTGGTTTCTATTCGTCTTCCTTGTATCTATTGAGCATTGCTTTCGCCTCGTCGCGTATCTCGTTGCGGAGCGACTCGGGCTTCAACACCTCGACGCTTCTGCCTCTCTGTCGCCGTCTTCTGCCTCTCCGTCCCCACCTTCGCCTCCATCTCTCCCCCTCTGCGCCGCCTGTTCGCCCGGCCGGTCATCCCCTCCATACAGTCTTTTGGCCATTCCAAAAAATTTTGTGCTGTCAGATGCAATATATAGTTCCCCTTTGCGTCATTGTACTAAATATCTACTGTTTCTATTTTTATAACATACTGCTAATTAGACTGTAATACATTTACAAATATAAACGAAGATTTATATAAATACCGATTTATATTATGGTAACTTCTATTAATTGCCCGTAGGGCATTTCTTTCAATAGCAAATATCTAATTATCAACAATTATACCCCATAGGGGTTTTCTTTTAAATGTATTTATAGAACATCCTTTTAGAGGAAGAGCAGTAGAGCCTATATTTCAGTTGTCGCACAATTTGCGACAACCTGCAACGCAAACAATAATGACCCACCATAGCGCCCCCCCCCTCGGGGAGCTCCGCTTATTTATTTATTTTTTTGCTAATTCAGAAATAAGTCGTATCTTTGCAGCGTAAAACGAATGACGAATAACAAATAAAAACAGAATAGAAACAGAAAAATAGAATAACAGAATAAATACATAATATAGAACGTTGTGGAAGTCGAGCGCAGAGCAAGCTCGCTTTTTTTGCCGAGACGAAACAACGTCTTTGAAAAAAGCGTTTTTGCTTTTCTTTGTGAACATTGATATATGAGTGATAAGGAAATCGACATAAAAGACAACAATTCAGTTGCTATGGACATCGGAGCGGCCGTGCAGTCAATCAAGGCTGCCATCTTGAAAAGCCAAGCAAGGGCGGCGCAGATGGTCAACCACGAGCAGCTGTCGCTTTACTATGGTATTGGACGCTATATCTCCGATCACTCGCGCGAAGGCTATTGGGGAACGGGCGCCATCGCCAGGATCAGCAAGCAGCTGAAATCCGAACTGCCCGGTTTGAAAGGATTTTCAGAGGAGAACATTAAGCTGATGCGCCGTTTCTACGAGGCTTGGAAGGACATTGAAACAAATTCGGTAGTCGCGTCTACCGAAATCCTCCAATCCGCTGTCCCACAGATACCTGAAAATTCGGTAGACGCGTCTACCGAATTGCAAAAGACTGGTTCAGAATCCGATTCTGTACGTCAACTGCAACTCACCAGCGACGATAGTTTCCCCATCACCATTTTCCGTTATGCAGAAACCTATGACGAGCGGAAATACAGGTTCAGAACCGCCTGAAAGAGAACGTCTGATGGAATAGAAAAACGATAAGCGAAATATTTTTGTAATTTTGCAGCGTAAAACGAATGACGAATAACAACTAAAAACAGAATAGAAAACAGAAAAATAGAATAACAGAATAAAGACATAATATAGAAGCGTTTTTGCTTTTCTTTGTAGGACGGAAATCGGCAAATTTCTACACTATCTGCAAAAGGAAAGGAAACGCTCACGGTAATCCGTGGGCTTTCTTGTTGCAGATATGGTTTTGCCGAACCGCCGTCCTAAACAAAAAGAACACGGATTTTTTGATGCTTGGAAAGCGAGACGCACTAACCACCAAGCATTATGGCAAAAATTTATGACAATATTGAAACCAAGTTTACCGAAGGGCTGCAAGGTATCATCACCAATCTGGGTGTTCGCCGTGTGGATTTCTGTGTGGGATACTTCAATCTGCGAGGATGGAATATAGTGATAGATCAAATTGACTCGCTTGAAGGTGATTACGTCTACGAAAATGACAAGTGTGTATTCCGTAAATGTCGCTTACTCATTGGCATGCACCGCCCAGCCGAAGAATTGGTGCGTCAACTCTACTCTCAAGCACTACCGCCTGACGCTAACTATGTGAGCCGTTGTAAACTGGAGATTGCACGCGATTTCAAGCATCAGCTTCAATTGGGTATGCCAACCAAGCAGGATGAAGTCACTCTTCGCCGTCTGTCAGCACAAATGAAGGAAGAGAAGGTGTGTGTGAAACTATACCTCAAAGAGCCTCTTCATGCCAAACTATACCTTGCTCATCGACCCGACGACAATTTCAACAAGATACAAGCCATCATGGGCAGCAGCAATCTGACCTATGCCGGATTGACCAAGCAGGGAGAACTAAATGCTGAATTTGGTGATAGCGATAGCGCCGAGAAACTATCCCGATGGTTCGACGACCGGTGGGACGACAAGTTTTGCCTCGATATCACCAAAGAACTGATAGAGATAATCGACAACAGTTGGGCTGGCGAGAAGGATATTCTGCCCTATTACATCTACCTCAAAACTGCCTATCACCTGAGCGAAGAGGCTCGTTCAGGTATCAAAGAATTCACCATACCATCAGAGTTTAAAAGTTCCCTGTTCGAGTTCCAGCAGACAGCCGTAAAGATTGCCGCACGTCACCTCAACAACGAGAAACGCGGTGGTGCGATGATTGGCGATGTGGTGGGTTTAGGAAAGACCATAACTGCCTGTGCTATCGCCAAGATGTATGAGAACACCTTTGGTAGCAATACGCTGATAATATGCCCTGCAAACCTTCAGGATATGTGGGCGAAATATCGCAAAGAATACGACTTGAAGGCCGACATTATGTCGATGGCAAAACCCATCGACGTTGACAATGCCCGCTACTACCGCCTGATTATCGTCGACGAAAGCCACAACCTGCGCAACAGCCAGGGGGCTCGTTATCGCAATATCAAAGACCTTATCAGCAAGCAGGATTGCAAGGTACTCCTGCTCACCGCAACTCCCTACAACAAGGACTACCGCGACTTGAGCAGTCAGCTGCGGCTTTTTATAGAAGACGACGCAGATCTTGGAATTCGCCCCGAAGCATATATCCGACAATTGGGTGGTGAACGTAAATTTGCCGAGAAACACGAGGATTTTATCCGTAGCATCAAGGCTTTTGAACGCAGCGAGTGCCAGGAAGACTGGCAGGAACTGATGAAACTCTTCTTAGTACGACGCACACGCACTTTCATCAAAGAGAATTATGCGAAACTTGACCCTGCAAATGGACGTCGCTACCTGGAGTTCAAAGATGGTCACAAGTCCTATTTCCCGGAGCGAATACCAAAGGCCATCAAGTTCAAAACAATAGAAGGTGACCAATACAGCCGACTCTACTCTGATGAGATGCTCGAGCTGATGGGCGACCTGAAACTCCCGCGTTACGGCCTGATTCACTATCTCGATGAGAAGAAGACAACTGAGGCCACTCGTTTTGAACAAACGCTGATAGAGAATCTCTCCCGTGCCGGCGAGCGTATGATGGGTTTTTGCCGCAGCACATTCTTCAAACGCATAGACAGCAGCGGCTACTCATTTCTTCTTACGCTATTCCGTCATATCCTTCGCAATGCGGTGTTCATCTATGCCATCGACAATAAACTCAAGCTGCCGGTAGGCGATGAGAACACCTTCCCCGAGAACTTCATCGACGATGCCGACATCAACGACCTGTTGACTATGGGTGAGGAGACAGACGATATGCAGATGCAGGTGCCTACTGATATGGACAGCTATATGCGCCTGGCGGTAATGTACTATGAGGGTTTGGCCAATAAGAACAACGTGCAGTGGATTGACTCAAAATACTTCAAGCGCACCTTGAAGCAGCAGCTCAAAAAAGACTGTGAGCATCTAATAGGAATGATAAACCTCTGCGGCGAATGGGATCCCTCGACCGACCAAAAGTTGAACGAATTGGAGACCTTGCTGAATACCACCCATCGTGACGAAAAAGTGATAGTATTCACCCAGTATTCCGACACCGCCAACTATATCCACCATCAGCTCCGGCTGCGGGGAATGAAGCATATCGACAAAGCCACAGGTGGCACAAAGAATCAAACGGCTATAGTGGACCGTTTCTCACCTGTCAGCAACAAGGCCGACATCTCTTCCGATGACGAACTGCGTGTGCTGATTGCTACCGATGTGCTCAGCGAAGGTCAAAATCTGCAAGATGCTCATGTCATCGTGAACTATGACCTCCCTTGGGCCATCATCCGCCTCATCCAGCGTGCTGGCCGTGTGGATCGTATCGACCAAAGTTCCGAGCAGATATTCTGTTATTCCTTCTTCCCTGCCGACAAGGTGGAGGAAATCATTCGTCTGCGCACCCGACTCAACGCCCGTATCAACCAGAATGCCGACATTGTGGGCAGCGATGAGGTTTTCTTCGAGGGCAACGAGCAGAACCTCCGCGATATGTACAACGAGAAAAGCGGAAGCCTGGATGATGACGAGGATGATGCAGATGTCGACCTCGGTTCGCAGGCTTACCAGATATGGAAAAACGCCACCGATGCCAATCCGGAATTGAGAGCCATCATCCCTGCTTTGAGTAATATTGTCTATTCCACCAAGAAGGTCTCAGGACCAGTGGAAGACGGCGTGATTACCTACGCCCGCACCTACAACGACTTCGATGTGCTCACCTGGCTCAATTCCAAAGGCGAGATTGTCAGCCAATCGCAGCGACGCATCCTGCAGGCAATGGCTTGCACTATCAACGAACCGGCTTTACCCGCTCAGGACAACCACCTCGAATTGGTGAACAAAGCTATCGCTGGCATCAAAAACGAAAATACCAACGTGGGGGGCATTCTGGGGAGTCGTTTCAGCACCAAACGTAAAATCTACGACCTGCTGAACCACTACTATGAACAACCTCTTTCCATTTTCAACACTCAGGACAAAAAGGACATCCTCAAGTTTGCTATCGACCAAATTTACAACTACCCGCTGATGGAGGGTTCCAAATTCATCCTCGGTCGCATGATGCGCACAGCCACCTCGCACGACGATATCGTAGACACCGTCATCGAGATGTATGAAAAAGGAAACCTTTGTAGAGTCGACGAAGACCGCACCAAACATAAAGACCCCACCATCATTTGTTCAATGGGATTAAAAGCATAAGCTATGAATCGCAGAACCTTCAACCAGTATATCATCGAGGCCGATTTCCGCAGCCTCTTTGTCAGCGAAATGGGATGGAACAATCCTACGGGAGCCACCTCGCTGCCGGAATATTCTATTGACGAGCATACACTTAAAATCACACAGATTGCTGAACGAAACGGATTCCAGATTCTGTATTGCGAGGTGGAACACATCCCCACTTCGTCGTTCTGCAAGAAACTTGATACTCGTCTGCGCCGTCAGGCCAACGACTACATTCTCATCTTTTCAACACCCAAGACTCTGCATCACCTATGGGTGGTGCCGGTGAGGAAGGTGGAGAAGCGCGACCTTGTGATGGTGGATTACGATTCGGTGGAGCGTGCCGAATTCCTCTTTCAGAAAATAGAAGGTTTGTCGTTCGACCTCGACGAGAAGACTACCATTTCGGATGTCATTGGCCGTGTGCAGGAGGCTTTCATCATCAATTCAGAAAAGATTACCAAGGACTTCTATGCCGGATTCAAGAAGGAGCATACCAACTTTGCCAAATTTATCACCGGCATCGACGACCAAGTGCCCGAAAAAGACAACCGAAACAAGCAATGGTACACCTCGGTGATGCTCAACCGGTTGATGTTCTGCTATTTTATCCAAAAGAAAGGTTTCCTTGATGGCGATGTGGATTACTTGAAGCACAAGCTGGAGTGGACACAGCGAGAAAGGGGCGAAGACCGATTCTTCCATTCTTTCTACAAGGGATTCCTTGTTACCCTTTTTCACGGCGGATTGAACGCCCCGAAGCACGACGACAAGTTCGAGGACATCTATGGCCGCATACCCTATCTCAATGGCGGAATGTTCGACGAGCATCAGATTGAGCACGACTATGCCAACCTCGACATCGCCGACGAGGCTTTTGAGAGCCTTTTTGGTTTCTTCGACAAATGGAATTGGCATCTCGACGACCGCATCACAGCATCAGGGAAAGATATCAATCCCGATGTGCTGGGTTATATCTTCGAGCAGTATATCAACGATCGTGCCCAGATGGGTGCCTACTACACCAAGGAGGATATCACCGAATACATAGGCCGCAACACCATTGTGCCCTATCTGGTTGAGCAAACCTTAAAAAGCGAGAAGCCAACCTCAGTTAAGGATTTCTGGCAATTCCTCCAACAAAGTGGCGACACTTATATTTTCGATGCCGTGAAGAAAGGTGTGGAGCTGCCGCTACCTGATTATATCGAGCAGGGAGTAGACACCACCAAGCCTAACCTGCTGGAGCGTCGTTCGCGTTGGAACGAGCGCACCCTGGAGGAGTATGCCTTGCCCACCGAGATATGGCGTGAGACGGTGGAGCGCCGCCAACGATATGCCGACGTCAAGGGGAAGATAGATGGGGGTGAGGTTGATTCCATCAACGACTTCATCACCTACAATCTCGACATTCGCCAATTTGTCTACGACTATCTGTTGCATACCGACGACCACCTGTTCGTGAAGCATTTCTACGCCTCTTTGCAGAAGGTCACCATCCTCGACCCTACCTGCGGCAGCGGAGCATTCCTCTTCGCCGCGCTCAACATCTTGGAACCGCTCTACGAGGTTTGCATCAGCCGCATGCAGGAATACTCTGAAAAGAACAACAAACTTTTCAAAGAAGAACTGGCCGAGATAGAACACCGTTACCGTAGCAATATCCAATACTTCATCTATAAGAGCATCATCCTGCGCAACCTCTATGGGGTGGACATTATGGTGGAAGCTACAGAGATTGCCAAACTACGACTCTTCTTGAAGATGGTGGCTGTGGTGGATGTTAACCCGCGAGACCCCAACCTTGGACTTGACCCACTGCCCGATATCGACTTCAACATCCGTTGCGGCAACACGTTGGTGGGATATGCAACGGAGAAAGAATTGGAGCGCGACCTAACATATGGTGATATGTTTGCTGCTATCAAGTTCCGAGACAGGGTTCACAACGAGATGGACATTGTGGCAAAAACATTCCAACGGTTCAAGGAGATTCAGTTGACACAGGATGATGACCTTGCCTCATTCAAAGAGGCCAAAAAAGAACTGAAAGAGCGGCTTAATGATCTCAATGAAACGTTGAATGAGAAGCTCTACCAATCTACCACATCTGTTTCAAAAGGGATTGGAAAAGATGGAAAAGAGAAGCAATTTGGCCTGTATTATAATGAATGGCAGGAATCGCACCAGCCGTTCCATTGGCTTGCAGAATACTATGAAATCATCCACGATAATGGCGGTTTTGATGTAATAGTAGGTAATCCGCCGTATGTGGAGTATAACGAAAAAAATATTCATTACCTGTTGTCAGGATATCAAACTATCGAATGTGGCAATTTATATGCTTATGTTCTGGAAAGGGAAACGATGATTGTAAACAAACACTCCAAAATAAGCAATATTGTTCCTGTTTCTATCATGGCAACTCCAGGTTATGTATCAATAAGGAAGTTGCTTTGCTCTATTGGTTCAACTTATTTTTCTTCATATAACATACATCCCTGTTGCTTATTTGAGGGTGCACATCCACGTCTTGCTATAGTATTAAATAGTATAGACAATGAAAGAGATGTATATGTTACTAGATATCAAAAATGGACAGCTTTTGAGAGAAAGAACTTATTTAATAATTGTGGCTATGAAAAATTATCAAAGGAAATAATTAATAATTCTATAAGTAGAGCTTTCCCTAAAGTATCAAATCAATTACAATGCAATATTTTGTCTGCGATGTCCAAACAAAAGACGATTATTGGACAATATTTAGCAGGTAGAGGAAATGGTGCTACTTTTTATTATCGACGTGCATTTGGAGCCTTTATGTTATTTTACGATCAGGTCCCGAAAATGTTTGATGAAAATGATAATCCTATGGTTCCAACAGAATTGAAAGAACTTAGGTTTGAAAACAAAGATAAGGGTCTGATAATGTCAATTTATTATTCTTCACTATTCTATTGGTTTACATATGTGTTTAGCGATTGTAGAAACATTAACAAACCGGAGGTTGAAGAGTTCTTGATTAATCTTAAAGAGTGTAATAAAAGTGTGGGGGAACAACTGGCAATGTATTCTTCTTTGTTGTCAAATGATTTGCAAAAAAACTCCAAGTTTTTGGAATATAATTATTCAACTGGTCGCAGAAGATATCAAGCATTCTATCCTAGACTTTCCAAACCCATCATCGACGAGATAGACAAGGTCCTTGCGAAGCATTATGGATTCACAGAGGAGGAACTGGACTTTATCATCAATTACGACATCAAATACCGTATGGGAGACGAGTTGAACGAAGAATGAGGCAATAATTTGGGCAATTGTTCGTTATAAACACAGTATGAATGATGAATTGATAGCAAAGCCTCAATCCGAGGAAACTCTCTATGGCGACGTGTGCCAAATAATTGATGGCGCAAGGTCGCGCATTGCTACCTACCTGAACACGGAGGTGTGCATGACAAACTGGTATGTCGGCAAACGCATCAAGGAAGATGTACTCTTCAACCAACGTGCCGAATATGGCAAACAAGTACTCAAAAACTTGTCGGCTCGGCTCATTGACCGCTATGGGAGCGGATGGAGTGTATATAAACTACAACATTGTGTACGCGCTGCGTACACTTTTTCGGAGGAGGAGATTGTGTACGCAACGCGTACACAATTGAATTGGACTCATCTGCGATCCCTAATGGGAATTAAAGACCCTCTTGAACGACAGTTTTATGCACAGATGTGCGGCATGGAACATTGGGACACCCGAACCCTCGACGAGAAGATTGACCAGCAGCTATATCAG
Source organism: uncultured Bacteroidota bacterium (assembly GCA_902775135.1). Classification (GTDB taxonomy): domain Bacteria; phylum Bacteroidota; class Bacteroidia; order Bacteroidales; family P3; genus Colimorpha. The sequence goes on from CACYKY010000025.1 coordinate 24,785, forward strand.
CGTTCCGCCATCAGCCGTCGCCCGGAAGAAATTATCCAAAAAGAGTTGGAAACCTCAAAACAAACCAATCAACTCCTGCCCGATATGGTGTTTCGGAGCAGTTACTTTCTCGACATCCTCGGGCTTCCCGATATCTATACCGAGAAAGACCTTGAGAATGCCATCATCACGCAGATGGAGAGCTTCATCTGCGAACTTGGTTCCGACTTCTCCTTTGTTGCCCGGCAGAAAAGGATAACCGTCGACAGCACCGACTACTATATCGACCTGCTCTTCTTCCACCGCGAATTGCGCCGGTTGGTGGCTATAGATCTCAAATTGGGTAAATTCAAACCGGAACACGAAGGGCAGATGTTGCTCTATTTGCGCTACTTGAACCAGAACGAACGCAAGTCGTGGGAGGAATCGCCCATAGGGCTGATTCTCTGTTCCGAGGGTAATACGGAGCATATCGAATACCTGATGCTTGACGAGAACAGCCCCATAAAAGTGGCACAATACTATACGCAACTACCAGACAAGAAACTGCTTGCCGAGAAGCTGAAAAAAGCTATCGCCATCGCCAAAGAGCATTATCAGCAACGTGATGCAGAAAAATGAATCGTCCTTCATCTATAGAATACCTTGGAAACCAAGATTTGCTTAATTGCCGTAAGTGGGGATTCATAGCTTCGCGGACGATTCCTTCGGACGAGGTGATTCGCTGTTACGACTGGGCATCCGGGCGTGCTGCTACGGACGATTGCGTGGTTAGCGGATTCAGCTCGAGGATGGAGCGAGATGTGCTGCACTTCCTTCTACAGGGCAAGGGAAAGGTCATCATCGTTCTCGCCAGACGAATGTACAAGTTGATTCCCGAGGAATGGCAGCAACCATTGTCCGAAGGCCGTATGCTCATCATCTCTACCACCACAGCCACACGCCAGTCGCGCCAAACGGCATTGGCTCGCAATCGCTATGTGGAGGAACTTAGCGATACAATGTACATCATATCAAAGAATAAACAAATAAAAAACATAGAACCATGAGCAAACTTGATCATCTTTATGAAGGAAAGGAAAACCTGGAACGTGCCGGATACGAGATTCCTGATAATATTCTGCACGATCTGGACGAGTTGGAAACGGAGTTGATAAAGGACGAAGTTTTGCCGGCCATCAGCAAAGATATTGAACCAAGACTCTCGAAAATACGTCGCGATGTGGTATTGGTGGTGGAATATCATCCGGGGGAACCTGTGAGTGTGGCTATGACACGCAAAGTGAAAATCAGCGAAATCAGCGGCGCCATCACCCTCACCCCCAAAAATGGCACTCCCGTTACCAGTGATGAGAAGCCCGAAGAAACACCTGAACATGAGCCGACAAAGCATGTGGAGAACTTCACAAAGGGACTGCGTGTCACGTTTCCCGATGGCACGGTGATATGCAAAAAAACAGCCATCGATACCATGATTGCCGTCCTGCAAAAAGTTGGTTTGGAGCGCATCCCGCAGGTGGGTATCACACGCAATGGATATAATCTGGTGGGAAAAGTGAAACGTCCAACGGCCCCAGGCAGAATATGGCAGCACGAGTGCGACGGGTGGTACATCTACTCCAATATGAGTAACGATACAAAAGCCGCCGATCTGCAGATAGTTTCCGACTACTACAATCTTTCGCTTAAAATTGAGAAAGGAAAGCCCGACACTCCGCCAGAAGAGCTGCATATTCCACGAAAACGAGGACGCAAACCTCGTCAGACAAACTTTGGCAACAACACCGAACTGATTGAACGATTCCAAAAGTATGTGGAGCTACATAACGATTATAGAACAGCCAAAAGCTACACCAACATCCTGAACACCGGGGTGAGGGAATGGATAAACCGAGTAGTGGACGAAAATGCCGACAGCGTCTTTGGATACAAAGATATAGAAGACCTAAAGACATGCATCGACTTGTTGATGGACGACAAGGCCTTTGTAGAGGAGAACAACAGGAAACATCATCCTTATACCGCTGCTTTGAAAAAATACCTGAAGTTCAGAATGGAAGAAAACAAAGATTAACCAACTACTTGAGGCAAAACAACCTTTTTATGGACGAACAATCAATAAGACAAAAGGCGCTGGAGCGTATAAATACCCCTAGAGGGGATTTCTTGAGGGTGGACGATTGCCCTCCGGGAGTGAATATGGACGATGTTCGGGAATCTGTGCTTTTATTGCCCATAGAGGAATTAATGACAAAGAATGGGAATCTACCTCGTAGGGATGTCATCTTGCGCCGTTGTATAAGAAACGTAGCAGCCAGAGGCTTGGTCAACGAAGAGAAACTCAGAAAAAGTGTAGTAAAGGCATTTGTCTCTCGTACGAAAAAAATAAAGCGGGAGGATGGTCTTCTGTCAAATGCTGTGAATGCTACATTGCAATATCTCAAGCACGAAGCAACTGTGGACGTATTGCTCGGAGTTTTCGACGGCTCTATTATCAATAACGACAGATTGCTTATGTTGCACCCTAAAAATAAAAGGAGCCAAAACGTCAAATAGTGACATTTTCTAATCACACAGCTTCCACCTCTTCCAGTTCGTCGATGATCTCCATCAGCTTATGCCCGTCAATCTCATATTGCTCAATAAGGGCGTTGGGGATTTCTTCCGTCGTGGGGGCTCTTTGGCTCCATGTTGAGTGGTATGTGCAAAATTTGCACACACCACTTTTTTGTCCAATTCACCCTCTTTAAAAAATTGTTTATATGCCTGCTAATCACCGATCTGTCCGGAGTTCGCCAATCTGCTCCTTGTGGATGCGCTCGTTGACGGCATAGCCCTTGACGAAATAGTCCTTCAGCACGCGGTTGGCCCAGATGCGGAACTGCATGCCCCGTTGACTCTTCACACGATAGCCGACGGAGATGATAACATCGAGGTTGTAAAGTGTAGTATAACATGTTTGGTCAGCATCAGTACCAATATGTGCAAAATTTGCACATGTGATATCTCTCGTCAATTCTTTTTCCTTGTAGACATTGTTTATATGCCTGCCAATCACCGATTTTACACCATTATCGTGAAAAAAATGCACGTTATTCTTTCGATTACCATTCTCAAATTGAGTTGTTGCATTTTTTGCAACAGTTGACCCTCGATCCAATTCACCTTCACTAAAAACATTAGTTGTACCAGCATTTCGTTTTCCCTCTTTTTGAACAGTCAAGTATTCCTTGACAGTTGAGTCCTCCAGTATGCAATAACGCTGTTTGTGCCATTTTGTCGCACAAGCACCCTTTGGGGTGTACCGTGGGATATTACTTTATTCCGGGATGCAAAAATAGGCAATGTGTGTGCCAAAGGATGTCACAGGTGCTCGCTCGTCATTCCGTCGCGCATGCGTCATGCGTCACCCGTCTTTTTCATTAGTGAATAGTGAATTGTGAATTGTGATTGGGGATTCATTGGTAGGAGTGAAAGGGAGTGAGAGGGAGTGAGAGGGAGTGGAAAGTGGAAAATTGAAAATTGAAAATTGAAAGTGGAAAGCGGAAAGCGGAAAACGGAAAGTGGAAAACGGGGAGTGAGAGGGATACTAACGCTAACCATAACGCTAACCTTAACGTTTAGTGAGTGGTGATTAGTGAATAGTGAATTGTGAATAGTGAATGGTGAATGGGGATTCTTTGGGAGGGAGTGAAAGGGAGTGAGAGGGAGTGAGAGGGAGTGAAAGGGAGTGAGAGGGAGTGAGAGGGAGTGAAAGGACAAATGTGTTATTGGGGAATGGGGACTTTTTTAGTTAATAGTTAATAGATAATAGTTAATAGTTTGCTCCAGCCCTCTGCTCACACCCCTGCTAACGTCGCAGGCCGTGACCGAAGGTCAGGCAGATTGGCTACACAGGTTGGAGAATGGTGATTAGTGAATGGTGAATGGATTGGGGATTGTTTTGACTTCGGATGATGCGTCATGCGTCATGCGTCATTTCGTTTGTTTTGGGATTGGTGATTGGTTATCTCAATCAAAACTTAAAAAACTAATATGAGTCCCCAAGGCCGAGTTTTGGGGGTGGGACACAATAATAGCGGCGAGGATTCGTTTATGGGGGGTAGGAAGCAAATAGGAGGAACGATAAATATATGGTACAGAGTGGTGGTTTCATTGTTGTACACGATGCTACGGAGAACAATCTGAAGCATGTGAGTGTGAAGATCCCCAAGGGGAAGATCACGGTGGTGACAGGCGTGTCGGGGTCGGGGAAGTCGTCGCTGGTGCTGGACACCATAGCGGCGAAGTCGCGCCGCGAGCTCAACGACACATTTCCCTCGTTCACGCAGCAGTATCTGCCGAAATACGGGCGGCCACATGTGGGCGCGATAGAGAATCTGCCCATAGCTATCGTCATAGAGCAGCGCAAGCCTACGTCAAACTCGCGCTCGACGGTGGGCACCTATACGGATATCTACGCGCTGCTGCGACTGCTGTTTTCGCGTGTGGGACAGCCTTTTGTGGGCTACAGCGACGCCTTCTCGTTCAACCACCCTGCGGGCAGCTGTCCGCGGTGCGACGGGTTGGGGGAGATACGTGAGCTGGACATCCACAAGCTGGTGGACTTCGACAAGTCGCTCAACGACGAGGACACCATCCACTACATTGCTTTCCACAAGGGCGGCTGGCGCTGGATACGCTACGCCCACAGCGGCCTTTTCGACCTGGACAAGAAGATCAAGGACTATACGCCCGAGGAGCTGGAGCTGTTCCTCCACTCGCCCCAGGTGAGGCTGAAGAATCCGCCTGCCAACTGGCCCAAGACGGCGAAGTACGAGGGACTCATACCCCGGATGTACCGCAGCATCATCAATTCGGAGGAGGGTCTGCTGCACGCAGCGGTGCTGAACCCCATGCTGACGATGGGGAGGTGTCCCGACTGTGGCGGCACCCGCCTGAACGAGAAGATACGCTCGTGCCGGATAAAGGGGCTGAACATTGCCGAGGTGACGGCGATGAGCATCAGCGACTGCCGCCGGTGGATGGAGACCCTGGAGGACCCGCTGGCGGAGGATATCGTGCGGGCCACCACCGAGCGGCTGGCGGCGCTGGAAGAGATAGGACTTGGCTATCTGACCCTGGATCGCGCCGTGGGGACCCTCTCCGGCGGCGAAGCCCAGCGGTGCAAGATTGCCAAATATATCAACTCGCCACTGTCGGATGTGATGTATGTGTTGGACGAGCCCAGCGCGGGACTGCACAACCACGACATACTGCTGATGCAGAAGTCGGTGCAGAAGTTGAAGAATCACGGCAATACGGTTGTCATAGTGGAGCATCACAAGGAGATTATCAAGATAGCGGACCACATCATCGACATGGGGCCGGGAGCGGGCATGAACGGGGGCGAGGTGGTGTTTGAGGGCAGCTACGAGGAGCTGCTGCGCAGCCGGACCCTCACGGGCGCGATGCTTGGCGCGACAAGCGACATCAAAGAGCATGTGCGCACGCCCAAGGGCCACTTCCGCCTGGAGGGTGCGACCCTGCACAACCTGAAGGGGGTCACGGTGGAGCTGCCGTTGGGGGTGATGTGCGGCATTGCCGGAGTGGCGGGTTCGGGCAAGAGCTCGCTGATGGAGTGCTTCCGCAAAGCCTGGCCGCGATGCGAGGAGATCGTGTATATCAGCCAGAAGAACATCGGCATCAGCCTGCGTTCGACTCCTGCCACCTACCTGGACGTCTCGGACGACATCCGCAAGCTGTTTGCGCGGACGAACAAGACGAAGGCGGACCTCTTCTCGTTCAACGGCAAGGGAGGATGCCCGGTGTGCCAGGGGAAGGGGGTTATTGTCAACGATATGGCTTTCATGGATGCCATAGAGACCACCTGCGAGGCGTGCGGAGGGCTCCGCTACTCGGAGGAGGTGCTTTCGTACAAGGTGAAGGGAATGAATATCGCCGAGGTGATGGACCTCACGGCCAACAAGGCCGCCGAGATATTCGCCGGCAGCGTGATAGCGGAGAAGCTGGAGCCGCTGCGCAGGGTGGGGTTGGGGTATCTCCATCTGAACCAGTCGCTGTCCACCCTTTCGGGCGGAGAGTTGCAGCGTATCAAGCTGGCCTACAGCCTGCGCGAGATGCCGGCCACAGGAGGTGTGTTCGTCATGGACGAGCCTTCCGACGGCCTGCATGCCGGCGACATCAAGCGTATCACAGACCTTTTCGACGCGATGGTGGATGCGGGACACAGCATCTTCCTCATCGAACACAACATAGAGATGCTGAAGGCGTGCGACTACCTCGTGGAGTTGGGGCCCGGCGGCGGCGCGATGGGCGGCAAGGTTATCTTCGAAGGGACTCCGAAGGCGATGGCGGAGAGTGCCGACTCGGTGACGGGAGCATACTTTGGGAGGGAGTGAGGGGAGTGGAAAGTGGAAAACGGAAAGTGGAAAGTGGAAAATTGAAAATTGAAAGTGGAAAACGGAAAGTGGAAAACGGAAAGTGGAAAACGGAAAGTGGAAAATTGAAAATTGAAAATTTAAAGTGGAAAACGGGGAGTGAGAGGGAGTGAGAGGACGAATGTTTTAGTGAATGGTGAATAGTGAATTGTGATTGGTGGATTGTGATTGGTGAATAGGTGGGGGCAAAAAAAGTTTTTATGTATACACAATATAATTATGTTTTTTGAGTTATAGTGTGAAATAATCCGTCGAGGAACGGTACTAAAAATGTGAAAATGAAAAATAAAATAATGAGAAATATGAAGAAAATGTTTGTTATGGCGGCAGCGCTGATGCTGGCCGCTGTGGGCGCCCAGGCGCAGAATTCGTTTAAAGGTATTGTGAAGTACAAGGTGGAGTCCACCGGCACGGTGTCGATGACCATCCCCGAGGAGGTAGCGAAAGCCGAGATCCTGGTGGATGGCAGCAACCTCTTCACGAAGAGTCCCATCTTCCTCAGCGGCATGGGTGCCGAGTGTGTGCTGGTGAACAACCTTCGCACCACCACCTGCATGGACCTCAGCCAGCTGCTGGGCTACCTGCGTTCGCAGGGTTCGGAATTCTCCTATGAGGGCACCGGCAAGCTGATTATCAAGAACCAGTCGGAGATGAAGGATTTCGACTCGCTGAGCATCCCCGACAAGGAACCCGGCCACTTCTACTATGAGTATGTGGACGGCGAGACGAAGACCATCGCCGGCCAGACGGCCTACAAGATGGTTCGCCACATGTATGACGAAGACGGCGAGGACCACCCCATGACGATGTGGTACTCGAAGGAGATTGGTCCCGAGATCAATGTGCTGTTCAACGGCATCAAGGGTATGCCCCTGGAGTGCACGATGGATGCCGGCGAGGGCCGCGCCATCACCTACACCGCCACCGAGGTGGTGAAGGGCAAGGTGAAAGAGGCCGACTTCCTGCTGCCCGACGGCTATGAGACCTTGGGCGAAGAGGAGCTGAAGGAGCTCTTCGAACAGCTGCAGGAGGAGATAGAGCTGCTGCAGGGAGAGTAAGGAAGTAGTTGACAGTTGAGAGGTAATAGTTAATAGTTAAGAGTTTGCTCCAGCCCTATGCTCAGTGCCTTGCTAAAGACGCAGGCCGACAAAACGGCCACAGGCAGTTTTGTCCATACAGGGCCAGGCAGAAGAGTTAAGAGACAAGTGTTTTGAATGGCTAAGAAGAAAACGGCTGCAAAGTCGAAGGCAAAGGGCGGCACAAAGGCCGCAGGAAAAGGCAAGGGCACCTCGAAGGGAAAATCGAGGGGCTCTTTCCTCGCTTTTATGAAGAGCGAGCGCTGCGCCCATATCAGGGGCACGGTGTATGTGCTTTTTGCGGCGTTCCTGCTGATCTCGCTGGCGGCATATTACGCCACGGGGTGCGACCCCACGCGCCACTGGCTGAAGGCCATGGGCTACGGAACGGCAAGGTTTTTCGCCACCAACCTGTTCGGCATAGGCAGCCTGGGGTTCTCGCTGCTGTTCTTCGTGTACGGTATGCGGCTGTGGGGAGTGAAGGTGATGCCTTGGTGGAAGACCTTCGGGAGCACGCTCTTCTGGATGGTGTGGCTGAGCACCACGCTGGGCTATATCGCTGTGAAGTGGATAGACGGCGGAGTGGGGTTTGAGCAGTTTGCGGGCATCGGCCTGCTGCTGGCAGAGCCGCTGGAAGGGCTGATGGGATGGTGGACGCTGGTGTTGCTGGTGGCGATAGCCATAGGGATGCTGGTGATGGTGCACAAGATGGAACTGCCCGAGGTGCACCTGCCGAAGGTGGACCTGAAGAAGGCCGTGGAAGAATTGGAGAAAGTGGGGGTGGACGAGAGCGGAGAAGAAAAAGAGGAGCGCAGAGAGCGGAGTCAGCAGGAGGTGATAGACCTGAACGCCAAGCAGGAAGAGGAGGATGAAGGAGTGGATTTCGACGAGGCGGCGATGGCCCTGTTCACGAAGCACACGGAAGAGAAGCCGGTGGAGGTGGCGAGCGGGAAGGCGCCAGAACCCGAGTTCAGCATCGACGATGCGTTTGCCCAGCTGACGCAGAAGGCGGGGGTGCCGAGTGAGACGGAAGGCGAGAGTGAAGAGACAATAGGCGAGAAGAAGGAAGACGACGGTGTGACATTCACCATTGAGGGATTGGACGATGAGGCGCAGGATGTTGCGGAGGAATCCGACACTACGGAGGACATGGAGAGCGAGGAGGAGCTGGACGAGGATGACTACCGGAGGCACTATGGCATCGACGAACCCTATGACCCGCATCTGGATTTGGGCGACTATGTGATGCCCGACACGGGGATGCTGGAGGACTGGGAGGTGGCCAACGTGAAGGTGACGAAGGAAGAGTTGGTGGCCAACAAGGACAAGATTGTCCAGACCTTGAAGGACTACGGAATAGAGATTACGGACATCAGCGCCAGCCCCGGACCTACGGTGACCCTATACAAGATCAAGCCTGCCCCCGGAGTGAGAATCAGCAAGATCAAGAATCTGGAGGACGACATAGCGCTGAGCCTTGCTGCCTTGGGAATCCGTATCATAGCGCCCATACCCGGCGAGAGCAATGTGGGTATAGAGGTGCCGAATGCGAAACCCCAGATTGTGGCCATGAAGACGATGCTGGAGAGCGAGGCGTTCCAGAAGGCGAAAGAAAAGATGGAGCTGCCGATAGCATTCGGAAAGACCATATCGAACGAATGTTTTGTCACCGACCTGGCGAAGATGCCGCACCTGCTGATGGCAGGAGCCACGGGTACGGGTAAGAGTGTTGGATTGAATGCCGTGTTGGCGAGCTTGCTGTACACGAAGCATCCCAGCGAGTTGAAGCTGGTGCTTGTGGACCCGAAGAAGGTGGAGTTCAGCCTCTACTCGGCATTGGAGCGCCACTACTTGGCCAAGATGCCCGACGAGGATGAGGCCGTTATCACGGACGTGAAGAAGGTTGTGCGCACGCTGAACAGCCTTTGCATAGAGATGGACAGCCGCTACGACCTGCTCAAGCAGGCCAAGGTGAGAAAGATTACCGAATACAACGAGAAGTTCTGCAAACGCATGCTCAATCCCGAGCATGGGCATCGATACCTGCCATACATTGTGGTGGTGATTGACGAGTTTGGCGACCTCATCATGACCGCCGGCAAGGAGGTGGAGCTTCCCATTGCCCGACTGGCACAGTTGGCGCGCGCCGTGGGTATACACCTGATTATCGCCACGCAACGCCCGACGACGAACATCATCACCGGAACCATCAAGGCCAACTTCCCGGCGCGAGTGGCATTCCGCGTGACCAGCGGTATTGACTCGAAGACCATTCTCGACACCGGCGGCGCCCAGCAGCTGATTGGACGAGGCGACATGCTGATCTCGTTGGCCGGCAAGGATATGATAAGATTGCAGTGTGCGCTGATTGACACGCCTGAGATTGAGAAACTGGTGAAGTTTATCGGTGACCAGCGGGGCTATCCCGAGGGCTTCGAGTTGCCGGAATACCTTGACGAAAACGAAGAGCCGAACAAGGAATTCGATGCCAAGCACAAGGACGAATTCTTCAATGATGCGGCACGATTGGTGGTAGCCAGCCAGTTTGGCAGCACGAGTCTGCTGCAGCGCAAGTTGCAACTGGGCTACAACCGTGCGGGACGCATCATCGACCAGCTGGAGGCAGCGGGAATTGTGGGTCCCAGCAACGGGAGTAAGCCAAGGGATGTGCTGGTGCATGACGAGGTGAGTCTGGAAGAAATATTGAAGAACCTCTGATTTTAAGGTTTAAGGTTTAAGGTTTAAGGTTTAAGGTTGATGTGGATTGGAATGAAAAAAATTAATTAATATAAATTCATGGGAATTTGAGTCAAAGAAATGATGATTAATAAAAAATATCAGAATATGAAAAAGAAGGTTTTATTGGGTATTGTCGGTGTTGTGGGATTGATGGGCCTTGCAGGGCTGACGGGATGTTCGAAAGAGAAGACCTGCCGTTGTGCCATTTTGCATTCCTCGAAGGTGAGAGTCATCAAGATACAGGGTGGCAACTGCGAGGACCTGAAGCTGTTCCGCTACCATACGCCGCTGGATTCGCTGAAGGTGGATTCGCTGTTGTGCACCGATTATGAGTTCATGATTGATTCGATTTATAACGACTAAAATGGATATGAAAAAGAAAGTTTTGGTGGGTGTCATGGGGCTGATGGCCCTGGTGGGCATGATGAGTATGAGCGCCTGCAGCAAGGAGCACCAGTGCAAGTGCATGATGACGGACGTGGAAGACGACGGGCTGCTGAGGTATTTCGTCGTGGATGGATCGATAGCATGCGAGGACATCACGGAGATGTCGTTCGAGGAGCATGTGTCGGTAGAGGGAGGCACCTCGTTGCGCAGAGTTGAGGTTCACAAGGTGAACTGCCGCAGCTATGGCGATTGAGTTGGGAAAGATAAGAGAAATACTTGACAGACCTGCGGTGCGGATAGTGCTGCGGGTGGTGATAGGTACTGTGTTCTGCCTGTCGGCGCTGTCGAAGCTTGTGGCTATCGACCAGTTTGAGCTGTATGTGTACTCGTATGGGTGGCTGTCGCTGACGGCGAGTTACATGGTTGCGCGCCTATGCATAGGGGTGGAGCTGGTGGTGGCCTTGATGATGTGGGCGGGATGGTACCAGCGGCTTACGCGACTGGCGACGTTGCTGATGCTGGTATTCTTCTCATTGGTGCTATGCTATGCCGCGCTGGTGGGGCGAGACGATTCGTGCCAGTGCTTCGGACAGCTGGTGGAGATGAATCCCGGAGAGAGCCTGCTGAAGAATGCCGTGCTGATAGTGATCGTGCTTCTGTTTGTCCCGAAAGGCGACCGCCCCAGGAAACGCTGGGGAAAGGCAGTGGCGCTGGCGTTGGGGGTGCTGCTTTTGGTGGTCCCCTTTGTGGTCTCGATTCCCGACAATTGGGGCTTTGGCCCCCACCGCGAACGATTCGGCGAAGAATCCCTCGCAGAGGCGGTGGGCGAAGGTGGCAAACTGGCACAGATGGGTATTGGACACGAACGGAGGATGGTGGCTTTTGTCACTCCGAATTGCCCCTACTGCAAGTTGGCTCGCGAGAAACTTGGCTCGATGGCCAAGCGGCATGATATCGGGGAAGAGAAGATTGTTTACGTGCAGCCCTCGGATATCGGCGATTCGCTTTTCATCGCCATCACCTATGGCGCCCGACCGCTGATACTGCTGATGGACGGGAGAGAAGTGAAGTCGACCTACCACCTGAGGAATGTAGACGAAAAGGAAGTGAGCGAGTTCTTGGGAGGAGAGAAATAGGAGTTGAAATAAAAAAAACATTAATTCTATTATATATTAATTTATCATTTTAAACAACAAACAACAATGAGCGGTTTTTTTGGTATCGTTTCAGAGAGTCCTTGTATTACCGACCTGTTCTACGGGACTGACTATCATTCGCATCTGGGAACCAAGCGTGCCGGTATGGCCACTTTTGATGGCAATCAGGCGCACCAGAACATTCACAACATCCAAAACTCGCATTTCCGTCCGAAATTTGCCAAGGACCTTGGGGAAATGAAAGGCAATGTGGGCATAGGCATCATCAGCGACACCGAGGCACAGCCGGTGATGGTGAACTCGCATCTGGGCCGTTTTGCCATTGCCACAGTGTCGAAAATCAACAACATCGAAACGCTGGAAAAAGACTGCCTCTCCAAGCATCAGCAGTTCACAGACCTCTCCATGGGTCGCACCAATCCCACGGAACTTGTAGCCCTACTCATATCGCAGGGCAAGGATTTTGTGGAAGGCATAGAGAATGTGTACAATAACGTCAAGGGATCGTGCTCGATGCTCATCCTTACCCCCGACGGCATTATCGCCGCTCGCGACCGCTACGGCCGTACCCCCATAGTCATAGGACGTCGCGGCAACGACTATGCCCTTGCTTCCGAAAGCCACTCGTATGTGAACCTCGGCTTTGAAACTTGTCGTTTCGTAGGACCCGGCGAGATTGTCAAGGTTACGGTTGAAGGCGGCATCAAGGTGCTTCGTCCTGCCGAGGAGAAGAACCAGATTTGCTCCTTCCTCTGGATCTATTACGGATACCCCTGCACGGAATACGAAGGCATCAATGCCGAAGAGGTGCGCTACAACCTGGGTCGTATCATGGGATTGCGCGACGATGTCGACCCCGACTTCGTCAGTCCCATCCCCGACAGCGGTATCGGCATGGCCCTCGGCTACAGCAACGGCCGTCAGATACCCTACAAGCGCGGCCTCCTCAAATACACCCCCACCTGGAGCCGTTCCTTCATGCCTGTGTCGCAGGCCGACCGGTTCCTGGTGGCCAAGATGAAACTCATACCCAGTAGGGCCGTGCTCGAAGGCAAAGAGGTGGTGTTCTGCGACGACTCCATCGTTCGTGGCACACAATTGCGCGACAATGTGAAGATGCTCTACGACTACGGCGCCAAGAAGGTCCACGTCCGCATCTCCTGCCCGCCGCTGGTCCATGGTTGCACCTTCCTCAACTTCTCCGAGTCGAAGACCGACCGTGAACTCATCACCCGTCGTGTCATCGAAGAACTTGAGGGAGTGCCCGCCGCGCAGCTTCCCGTGGAACGTCTGCAACTCTACCACAATGCTCAGACGCCTGAATATGCGCGCATGGTGGAGGTTATCCGCCAGCATGTTGGTGTCGATACCTTGAAATTCAATACCGTTGAGGATGTCTGCGAAGCCATTGGCATGCCCAAAGAACGCATTTGCACCCATTGCTTCGACGCTAGCTCCTACGGCGATTGAAGAAACATTGAATACCGGAACGAAAAAGCACCCAAGCCTTGAAAAGATACCTGCTACTCTTACTCTCCCTGATGGCTATCGGCGCCGCCCATGCCCAGAAGCATGGCGGACCTACGGTGATATCGGTCGCCGATATCCTCCCCAACTATGGGCTGGACACGCTGATGGTAAACGATACATCGTACGTCATCGACTATCTGCAAAGCCAGCCGCAGAACTATGTCGAGCTGACCAACTATTGCGTAGGCGTCCGCACACGTGCCACCAACGCTATCAACTCCATCGAGAATGACTATCGCCATAGCGACAGCCTCATCTGGATTGACTCCAACACGGTGCTAGCCGACTACAATATTTTTGAGTACCGTTTGCGCCGTTTGGCCGACTTCATGGGGCGCATGAGCATCCGCTATAGTCGGTTGGAACAGCAACGTGTGGAAGCCGAGAAGGAGGCTGCCCGCAGGCGTGCCATCGAGGAAGCCGAACGTCAGCAGCGCGAACGCGACAAGCAGGCTTCGGACCTCCGTTCCAGCATCGATCTTCACCACCGTGCCATCATCAAAGAGTGTGACGGCTCCGGTATCCGCGACAAGAACCGTATCAAGGAACTCAAGGACCTTTACTATTCCTATCTGATGGTCTATAACAAGTATGACCTCTCCACCGGTCACGCTACGCAGGAATCCATCAATCAACTCGACGAGCTCAATGCCTTCCAAAACGACCTGCTGGAAAACGTCATCGGCCCCAATTCCTTCCCCGCGCAGATTGAGAACTTCAAGAATCAGCTGAAGGTGCGTTGCGAAAAGGACAACAGCGATGTCCTCCGCAGCTACTCCCGTGTTTTCAAACAGTCGCCTCTTCCGCAGGTGGCCTTTGCCGACGTGCGTGAGTATGGCGACTACATCAACCGGCTGCAGACCATCATCAACGTCCAGAACCGTTATCTGCAGACCCTCGACCTCCGTGCCACTATCAACACCAACACCGATCAGATTTTGCAAATCTACGGTAAGAAGTATCGCGATGCGGCCAACTCCTACAAGGAGGTTCTGCGGGGTATCAACACCGTGCCCTCCTTCACCGACAATGCCGGCAGTCTCAATTTCATACGCAGTCTTGAAGACTTCATCGCTGCCCAGCAACGCTACATAGACCTCTACAGCTACTTCGAGGATATCAGTATTCGATCCGACTCGATCCTCAATGGTCGCCAGAACCATTTCCGCGACATCGTCAGCGCCTATCGGAGCATCCAACCCAGCCTCATCCCTTGGCCCAAGTTCAAGAATGAGGATGGCGCTATGCTCTATGAGGAACAGCTCGACCAGGTGGTCAAGGTGCAGCAATGCTACCTTCAGGCCATTGCGATGCGTACGGAAATCGAACGTCTGGACGACACGCTGATGGATGGCCGCAAGGCCGACCGCACGCTCTACAACGGCTACCGGCTCTTCCGCAAGCAGGCCGATCTGGTGCCCTCTTTCTCCACCTTTGAGCGTGGAGAGAGTTTTCTCGCCATGCTTGCTTCGCATCTCGAGATGCAGCAACTCTGTGCCGCTACCCTTGCCAAACGGCAGGTCATCACCGACAATGCCGAACGCATCGCCGGCAAGCGCTCCCAGTATGCCAACATCGCGAAAGCCTACAAGCGACTGGCCCGAATCTACGATGACTTTGGCGAGATTACCAACACCGAGGACCTGCGCCGCTATGCCCGGCAAACCGATGCCTACATCGAGATGCAGGAGGCTTTCCTGAAGCTCATCGCCAGCGACTATGCCTCCTCCAGCGATTCACAACTCAGGAAGGAAACCGATGTGGAAAGGATCAAGACGGTGATAGGCCTTAAGTAAGTGACTATCGAGCAAAAGTAAAGCGCCCGCATTCGCGGGCGCTTCCTTTTGTGTATATGACCTGGAGGTTATTTCTTCACAGGAATGCTCTCCAGCGTAGCCACGAGGTAGTCGTAGAACTTCTTGCTGCTGGGGATGTTGGCGCGCTCGTCGGGGCTGTGGGGGCTCTGCAGCGTGGGACCGAAGGAGATCATCTCCATGTCGGGATACTTGCCGCCGAGCAGGCCGCACTCCAAGCCGGCGTGGATGGCAACCACAGCGGGCTCTTTCTTGTAGAGTTTCTTGTAGACCTGCTTCATGGTCTTCAGCAGCTGGCTCTCCATGTTGGGTTTCCAGCCGGGATAGGCACCGCTGAGTTGGCATTTGCCGCCAGCCAGCTCGGCCAGGCACACCAGGCGCTCGGCGAGGGCTTCCTTGGCGGTATCAACGCTCGAACGCAGCAGGGCTTTCACGGTGAAGTTCTTGCTGGCGGTGGTCTTCACGATGGCCAGGTTCAGCGAGGTCTCCACGAGGCCTTCCATATCTTTGCTCATGCGGATGACGCCGTTGGGGGCCACCATCATGAGGTTGATGATCTTCTGAGTGTCGGCATCGGTGATGACGTTGGGGGTCATGCGCACCTTCTCGTATTTCATGAAGAAGTCGGGCTCCACATTGCCAAGCTCTTTCTTCACCCATCCGGCCACTTTGTCGAGCTCCTTCAGGATGCAGTCGGTGTGCTCCTTGGGGAAGGCGATGACGGCTTCGGCATCGCGCGGGATGGCGTTGCGCATGTTGCCGCCCTCGATGCTGATCAGACGCAGGCCGCACTCGGCAACCCAGCGCAGGTGGCGGAACATCAGTTTGTTGACGTTGGCACGTCCGCTGTTGATCTCCATGCCGCTGTGGCCTCCTTTGAGTCCGCCGAAGGTCACTTTGTAGGCCACCATGCCCTTTGGGGCCTTCTCGGTGGCGAAGGGGATATTGAGGGTGGCATCGACACCGCCGGCGCAGCCCACATAGAGCTCGCCCTCGGTCTCGCTGTCGAGGTTCAGCAGGTAGTCGCCGTGCAGCTCGCCCTTCTTCAGGCCGAAGGCACCGGTCATACCGGTCTCTTCATCGGTGGTGATGAGGGCCTCGAGGGGGCCGTGCTTGATGGTCTTCGAGGTGAAGACGCCCATGATGGCAGCCACACCCAAGCCGTCGTCGGCTCCCAGGGTGGTGTCGTCGGCATACACCCAGTCGCCAACAATCTTGGTCTTGATGGGGTCCTTCAGGAAGTCGTGCTTCTTGCCGGCACGGGCCTGCGGCACCATGTCCATGTGGGCCTGCAGCACCACGGGGTGCACTTTCTCCATACCTTTGGTGGCGGGCTTGCTCAGGATGATGTTGCCCACTTTGTCAACGCGGCATGCAATCTTGTTCTTTTTTGCCCAGTTCACAAGGAATTCGCGCACAATCTCTTCGTGCTTCGAGGGACGGGGACATTTGGTGAGAGCATCGAAATTGCTCCACAACTCTTTGGGTTCAAGGTCTTTGATTGTCATAACAAGGTGTAATTTTTGTGTTGATATTTATTCATTGTTACGAGTTGCAAAGTTACGTTTTTTTTTCCATTCCACCAAATACTTTTTTTACTTTGCACCTCATCCATCATCCTTTAGCCTTCAGCCCTCATAGTGCAGGTCGAAGTATTGGAGGATGGAGGTGACCAGCTGTTTCATTTCTGTATGTTGGCGCTGGGCCTTGCGCGAGGCGTCGGGAGGCAGAGGGGCCGAGGGGTTGAGGGCTGTCACGGGAGTGAAGGCGGTGTGGAAGGCGGCGAGGATGTTGTGTCGCGTTGCGGCCGCCAGGTCGTCGGCCGGAGGGGTGGGGGGCAGCATGGTGAATTCTCCCACGATGAGGTCGGCGGCCTCGGTGGCGTACTCTCCTTGTATGAAGAGGAGTTTCTGGAGGGGCGACCAGAGGGTGGTGAGCGGAGTGTGGGAGGCGGAGAGCTGCGCAGGACGCTCTATGAGGTGATAGGTCAGATGCCGCATGGGGTCGCGATAGGAGTAGAGGGGGTAGTGGTCGGAGTCGAGTTCCATATCCTCCCTCCTGGCCAGGCGGAGACGGTAGAGGTGGTTCAGGTCGTCGACGAAGGTGTAGTTGGGCGCCGAGGTGTGGAAGAGGATGAGCGCGAGGCCCTGAAAGGGGTCCTCTTCGGGTTCAAGGTCGAAGGTGTATCTCATGAGGTCTGTTTTTCGTGGTGTGTCATTTGAATGGCTTGTCGCTGTCGGCGAAGTCGGGACGGTAGTTGCTGTTGGCGTCGGGTGCCTGGAGCCAGCCGTCGAAGCCCAGTTCCTGGTAGCGCTGTGCGGCGATGGCGTACTCGTCGGCACTCAGCGTGCGGTCGATGGGGGAGGGGAGGTTCCGTCGCGGAGGATAGTACTGCGACATGAGGGCCACGTGGAGCGTGGGGGCGAAGAAGTTGTCGGCCAGCCAGTCGAGGCAGTCGAGGGTGTTCTGCAGGTGTCCCGGGAGGACGAGGTGGCGCACGATGAGTCCGCGGTAGGCCACTCCGTTGTCGTCCGTCTTGAGGCTGCTCCCCACCTGCCGTTTCATCTCCAGCAGGGCGGCGGTGGCCACCTCGGGATAGTCGGCGGCGTGACTGTAGCGGGCTGCAAGGTCGCGGTCGAGGTATTTGAGGTCGGGCAGGTAGATGTCCACCAGCCCTTCGAGGGCCTGCAGGGTCTCCACGCGCTCGTAGCCGGAGGAGTTGTACACCACCGTGGGGTGAACCCCTTGGGCGTGCAGCTCGTCGAGTAGTTGGGGGATGAGGTGCGCATAGTGTGCGGCGGTGACAAATCCCAGCAATCCGTTGGATTGGGCAAGGAGAGGGATGATATCCTGCGTCAGGCGGTGGATGTCGGCGGAAGGGAGTGTGAGGGGAGAGGCGGGAGAGGTGCCGCTGATTTGGTAGTTCTGGCAGAAGATGCAATGGAGGTTGCAATGGGCGAAGAAGATGTTGACGATACCCCCATTGCCGGCCAAGGGAGGCTCCTCGCCGGTGTGAATGGTGACGGAGGCCACCGCCGCTTCGGCCGCCGCTCCGCAGTAGCCGCGTTCGCGAGTGCGGTCAACTCCGCACATCCGCGGACAGAGCGTGCAGGGGTTTATGCTCAATCCCAGCTGCATACGGAATAGTATTGCACTCCGCCAAAGAAGACCATATCGGGGCAGGTGACGCCGCGATCGTCCACCTCGTCGGCGGTGTAGGTGTGGACGCTGCTGTCGTAGCCGATGCATGTGCAGGTCTTGTGGCACGAGGTGAGAAGAATCGTCGCCAGCAGGGCGACGGCGGGTAGAAGTATCTTTTTCATGTGTGACTGTTTTCCGTTTGTCATTGTTCGGTGGGCTTTGCGTAGTCGCCGCGCGAGTCGGGGATGTCGAATCCTATGGCCTGCAGGCGCAGACGCAGGTCGGCGGCACTCTCGGCGGCTTCGGAGCCGGTGGAGAGTTTGTTGTTGTATATGGAGTAGAGGGCACGCGTGTCCTGCGGCGAAAGGTTGGGCATCACGACGTTGGCGCCGGCCATGATGGCGCGTTCGCGTCCTGTGGGGTGCAGGGTGCCGAGGGCTGTGGTGGCGGGCAGCAGCACATGGGGGTGCAGCAGGCGTATGATGGCCAGCAGGCGCAGCGTGAGCTCCACGCTTCCGGCCCGTTCGTGCTCGAAGGGGGTGCCGTCGGCGGGGATGAAGGGACCTATGCCCACCATCTCGGGACGGAAACTCTCAATGAATTCCAGGTCCTTCATCAGGGTGTCCAAGCTCTGTCCCGGCGACCCCACCATGAAGCCTGCCCCCACCTGGAAGCCCAGGTCGCGCAGGTCGTGGAGGCATTGCATGCGGTAGTCGAAGCTCATCTCGGCCGGATGGAGGTGGGCGTAGTGGGCGGCATCGGCGGTCTCATGGCGCAGGAGGTAGCGGTCGGCGCCGGCATCGCGCAGGCGGCGGAAGCTGTCGCGTCCCCTTTCGCCCAGCGAGAGGGTGACGGCGCAGTCGGCATACCGGCGCTTGATCTCCTCTATCAGCTTGCACAGCACTTCGTCCGTGAACCAGGCGTCCTCGCCGCCCTGCAGCACGAAGGTGCGGAACCCCAGCCGGTGGCCGATCTCGCAGCATTGCAGTATCTGCTCCGGCGACAGCCGGTAGCGCTTCGTCAGGGCCGAACGTCGGATGCCGCAGTAGAGGCAGTTGTTGCGACAATGGTTGCTTATCTCGATGAGTCCGCGCATGAAGACATTGCGTCCGTAAACCTCGTCGCGCACACGCGAGGCCTCCCCGAAGAGCTCCTCTATGGCCATCGGGTCGCTGGTGGTCAGCAGGTGGCGGATGCTATTTGATGATAAATTCATATACTGAGTCGCGTTCTTGGTCTTTGTATACGGGCAGTATCTTGATGTGCGTGCCTCGTTTCAGGTTGACGGGGCCTATGTACACCTGCGAGTTGCGCGAAGGGGTGCTGCCGTCGGTGGTGTAGAAGATGTAGGTCGACGGCACCTCGGTTTCGATGGCTATGTTGGTGGTGTGGTCGTCCACACGGGTGGCGCGGAAGAGGGGTGTGAAGGAGCCTTCGCAGTAGCTGTATCCACGATTGTCGAGCCGTTGTTTCTGCAGCTCCACTTTCTTGCGGAAGCGGTTCCAGTTCTTGCTCTCGCGTGTCGACCACAGGGCTTCGCTCATAGCCAGCAGTCGCGGCAGCAGCATGTATTCGGCCGCCGAGGAGGAGCCTATATGGGAGGTCCACAGGTTGAGCTGTCCGCCGAGGATGTTCTGCTCCACATATTTGTTGGTGCCCTGCGGCGCGGGGTCGAAGAGGTAGGTGTGCGCAAGGGTGGTGAGGCCCTCGGTGGATTGGGGCTGATAGCGCGGGTCGGCTTGGTAGCGGTCGAAGCGGCAGTATTCGTCGGGACACACCACCACGCGGTCGCCGGCACGTGCTGCATGGTGGGCGGAAGCCAGCGGCTGGCGGGCCACCACCAGACGTCCCTCTTCAATGGGGGTGTGGGGGTAGGGCAGGGCGTCGCCCCAAAACACGATGGTGTCGTCAACATGCACCGTGATGAAGAGCGAGGCGGCATAGTCGCGGATGTCGGCAAGATCCTCCGGCGAGTAGAAATGGTCGCTCAGGTCGATGTCCACAACCGAGTCCGCCAAACTGTCAGGCAGGAAGGCGGCGCTGTCGGGGAGCTGCAGCAGGAAGTGGTTGAGCTTGTAGGTGGCCATGATGTCCAGGTACTTCTTGATGAACTTCACGCCGAAGCGCTGCCGGTCGGCCTCGAGGTGGGCTCCCCGCCAGGCAAAGCGCGGGTAGTCGAGGATGGTGCATTCCGGCAGCACGATGGTGCTGTAGCGATGCTCCTCGATGTCCGTCGGCACCATCTGCATGAAGGTCTGGTAGGCGTAGAAGAGTCCCGCTTCCGTATTGGCGGAGAGGCGGATGCCGTTCTGGCGCACCTCCAGCAGGTAGCCCTCGTCGCCAAGCTCCGGATTGATGGTGTCGTTGATGATGAGCTCTATGTCGCTCTCCTCCGAGCGCGCCACCAGCGAAGGGCGCATGCGCACGTGGCGCAGCGAGTTCATGATGTATTTGGCTGTGGGCGAGTTCTGTCCAAGTCCTTGTGTGGCAATGGCTATGGTGCGCTCGAGGGTGTAGGTGCCCTCCTTCTTGAGCATGAATACGGGTTCCGGCACGATGTCCAACTCCGTGACGGTCACCGTGCGGCCGCATCCCCACATGCCCGCCAGGCACACGAGTGCCACTATTCCTGTGAGTATCTTTTTCATATTCCTCTTTAACGGCGGAAGGCGTTTTTTATTATAGTTTCTGTACAATATTTTTCCCCATGCGGCGTTAAAGGGGCATGTCATCATTAAAGAAACTCCTCTCCGACTCGGTCATCTATGGCTTGAGCAGCATCGTCGGCAGGTTCCTCAACTACCTGCTCGTCCCCGTCTACACCTACCACATCTCCGCCGCCTCCGGCGGCTACGGTGTGGTGACCAACGTCTACGCCTACACGGCCCTCCTGCTGGTCATCCTCACCTTCGGTATGGAAACCACCTTCTTCTACTACTCCAACCGCGAGGGCGAGGACCGCCGGCGGGTCTTCAGCACCGCCTTGGGCGCTGTGGGCACCGTGTGCCTGTTCTTCGTGGCGATGGTGATGCTCTTCATCTCCCCCATCTCGCAAGGCATGGGTTATCCCGACCATCCCGAATACATCCGCGCAATGGCCCTTGTGGTGGCCCTCGACGCTTTCCAAGCCATCCTCTTCGCCCGCCTGCGGCAGGAGGGACGCCCCTGGAAGTTCTTCGCCCTCAAGATGGCCTTCATCCTCCTGACGGTCCTGCTGACGCTCTTCGTCTTCCTCGTGGCGCCGCATTGGAGCCACCTCTCCTGGATGGGTTGGTACGACGAGGCCAACAACGTGAAGTACATCTTCTACATCAACCTCTTCTGCACGGCCGTCATCACCTTCGGCTTCTGGCGCGAATTAAAGGACTTTCAACTTTCAACTTTCAACTTTCAACTTTTGAAGCGCATGCTCCGCTATGCCTGGCCGCTCCTGCTCTTCGGCATCGTGGGCATCTTCAACCAGGTGGCCGACAAGATCCTGCTGCCCAAACTCCTGCCCGGCGACGAGGGCAATGTGCAACTCGGCATCTACGGCGCCTGCGTCAAGATCGCCATGCTGATGGCCATCATCACCCAGGCTTTCCGCTACGCCTACGAGCCTTTCGTCTTCGGCGGCCAGAAGGACAAGGACAGCAAGGAGACGCAGGCACAAGCCACCAAGTATTTCGTCATGTTCACCCTGCTGGCTTTCCTGGTGGTGGTGTGCTACATCGATCTCATCCAGTATTTTGTGGGAGCCGACTACCGCGAGGCGATGCCGGCGGTGCCCATCGTCATGATGGCCGAGATACTCATGGGCATCTACTTCAACCTCTCTTTCTGGTACAAGCTGACGGCCAAAACCTGGTGGGGCGCCGTGATGAGCGCCATAGGGTGTGCCGTATTGGTGGCCGTCAACATCATCTTCGTCCCCCGCATCGGCTATATGGCTTGCGCTTGGGGCGGTCTTGCGGGTTACGGCACCTGCGTGCTGCTGAGCTACTTCATCGGGCAGCACTACTACCGCGTGCCCTATCCCGTACCCACCATCCTCGGCTATTTCGCGCTGGCCCTAGCCCTCTATGCCGCCAGCGCCCTTGTCCACATCGACAGCCTTCCTCTCCGCCTGGCTTACAACACGTTGCTGCTGCTTGTCTACCTCGCGGCCATCCTTTGGAGCGAACGCGCCCTCGTCGGCAAAGCTGCCGCCAAACTGCTCCATCGCCGCTAGATTCCCATTCTCCCCGGAAACTCCGAAATCGCCGGAAATCCCGGAAACGCCGGCTTCTCCGGCCTCTCCGGCTCTCATGTATCCCGTCCCCGAGCAGCGCCCCTGCTCGTCCTGCGCGAAGGCATAGACATGCAGCGTAGTGCCCTGAAACTCATCGGGCAAGGCCACCGACGCCTTCTGCATGCGGCGGTAGACGGGATTGGAGAGATACCCCTCCTGCAGCTCCTCGCAGAAGATCCAGAAGAAGATGCTGTCGTGCGAGTCGCAGCTGCGACGCAGGGGGTTCTTCTCGAACTTGATATTCAGCACGTTGTCCTCATCGACCGACGCCTCCGTCATCGCCACAGGTGCCACAGGGCCGTAGCTCACCTGCAGGGCGGCATAGTCGACCTTAAAGAAACCCTCCACCGAGCTGAAAGCGTGCTGGTTGCCTTTCACGAAGAGGTTCTGCGCAGTCATGTTCATCTCGTCGGCCGGGAGCTTGAGGCCCACGTTCACCGCCCATCGCATCTTTCCGGCGAGCTGCACTTCGGCCTTGAACATCGCGCGATGCGCCTGCTGCGCCTCCGTGCGCGGGTTGCGGGCAAGGGCGTTGTGCGACCGCACGCACCACAGGCCCTTCCAGCGGTAACCCACCACCGTACCGACTTTCCCGTTGAATCCCCCGAGGATTCCGTCTGTCTGTTTTGCCATATCAAATTCGTTTTTGTTTGTTTCCGATTCAAAATCCGTTCCTCCCACCGAGGGATGC
>CACYKY010000026.1 GCA_902775135.1 uncultured Bacteroidota bacterium
CTTCGTGCGCGCCTTCCACGACACCTACGGCCTGCCCACCATTGTAACCAACTGCTCGAACAACTACGGTCCATACCAGTTCCCCGAGAAACTGATTCCTTTATTCATTAATAATATACGCCACCGTAAACCGCTGCCCGTCTACGGCAAGGGCGAGAACGTGCGCGACTGGCTCTATGTCGAAGACCACGCCCGCGCCATCGACCTCATCTTCCACAAAGGCACCATTGCCGAAACCTACAACATCGGCGGTTTCAACGAGTGGAAGAACATCGACATCATCAAAGTGGTTATCAACACCGTCGACCGCCTGCTAGGCCGTCCCGAAGGTCAGGACATGGACCTCATCACCTACGTCACCGACCGCGCCGGCCACGACCTGCGCTACGCCATCGACAGCAGCAAACTGCAACGCGAACTTGGCTGGGAGCCCAGCCTCCAGTTCGAGGAAGGCATCGAGAAGACCGTCCGCTGGTATCTCGACAACCAGCAATGGATGGACAATATCACATGCGGCGACTACATGAAATACTACGAAGACATGTATGCCAACCGGTAACGGACATCATGACACTCCCCGTAAATCGAAAGAAGGAGACTCCCAATCAGGAGCCTCCTTCTTTAACAGATACTAGTTCACACATCAATCGATATCCTTGACAGCCCACTTCTTGTCCTGATAGTAGACAAATGAAAGATCTTTCTCCAAGAAACGTTGACCATCATACACTTTTTTGATGACACGACCAAAGGGAGTGACATCGGTGTACTCCATAACAGCTTCAGCTGAGGCTGTTATCGTGGGAGTCCTTGTGACAACAATATTTCTAACTTTGACAACTTTGACTTCATATGCCTTCACATTCACCTGCTCGATCGACTCGTTGGCTTTGGCGCGCTCATAAGCCGAACGTTCGTCAACGACAGCACTGGAAGAAACCTCCGAAGACTCAGCATATTCAACCTCTTCGTCCCCACCAGGCATTTCCATCATGCCCTCTTCCTCCAGTGGTGTAGAAGTGGCACCAGGAAACTCGACAGGATCCACCTTGGACTCAGGATAGACGGATAAATCATTTTTCTTGTCAAGACGCAAATCCTTAATATCTTCAGTAGGCTCTACCTCAGGAATGCTGTCAACCACAAGTTTCTGGCCTTTCTCCGTAAGGGCGGTGGTGACAAAGTAGGCTGTCACCGTATCGTTGACCCAATAGGTTTCTGTATCGTAGTACGACGACCAATAACTCATCCGTTTCACCCGACGGGTCTTCTTGACACGCTCAGGCTTCTGAACACGCTCGCAGCTATAAGTAATCAACTCGCAGGCAGCCAACTGACGAAGAGCGTAGCGTGTTTCGTCGTCGTTACACTCAAAGTAGCCAATGGGAATACTCGCGTAGCCACTGGCATTGACGCGTGCCAGTTCTTTCTTTAGAAGAGACTTTGCCTTCGAGGCAGGCAGTTTGGGTTCGTACGACGTGCACGACGAGAGGCCCAGAAATACGGCCACGAAAGCCAAAACAGATAACATTTTTTTCATAATCAAAACCCTTAATCCGTGTCGGGCGCTACTTTTTTTTTGCATTCTGGCTCCTCAAATGCAACATTGTCGAAACGATGTAGAGCCAACCGTAATCGAGACAAAATGCTTCATCGCGACACAGCACATCATATCTTTTCCGCCATGCTGATTTGGTGGTAATTTCAAGTGCAAAGATACAAAAAAATCACAATCAAGAAAAAAAATTCATGCCTTACACAATATTAAATTAATTTACTCGTTTCTTAACTAAAGAATTAATTATTGAACTAAAATCAAAAACAATGAACAAAGAACTCACCAAAGCTGAAGAACAGGTAATGCAAGCCGTATGGAAAGTGGGACAGGGGTTTGCAAGCGACATCGTGGCCGCTGTGGAAAGCGAAGTGGCCTACAACACGGTACTCACCGTAGTGCGCATACTAGAACAGAAGGGCTTTGTGGGACACGAGACCTTCAACCGTGCCAACCGCTACTATCCACTGATAACCCGCGAGGAGTATATGCACCATCAGCTGGGACGACTGACCAAGAGCTATTTCGGCTCGGCGCGGGCGCTGGTGTCGTTCCTCGTCGACAACAAGGATGTTACACTCGATGACCTCGAGGCAATCACAAAAGAGTTGGAAAAATGATACACTGGATGATTCTATCGACCCTGGCGACGGGGCTGTTCTACGGCCTCTACTGCCTGACGCTGCGGCGCGACCGCTGGTTGCAGCTGAGCATTGTGTATTTGGCGACGACGCTGTGGTTCAGCATCGTATTCCCGTGGTTCACGTTGCCCGAGAACCTGGCGACAGCATCGCAGAAGGTGATACCCACAGAGGGGTACATGATGACGCTGGACGAGATTGACATTTCGGCCAATGCGGCGTCACATGCCATCGACCTGACGGACATCCACCTTATAGGTATTGCGCTGTGCTTAGGGTTCCTGCTGGTCCAGCTGGGGGGACAGACAGTCACCATCATCAGGCTCCGACGCAAACACACTGTCTACAAGGCGGCCGACGGATTCAACATACCCCGCAAGGCATCGCTCATACTGCTGGACGAAGACACGGCGCCCTACTCCTTCTTCAACCAGATAGTGGTGGGCACACACGGATTGAACGACAACGAGCTGCGCTGCATCCTGGCTCACGAATCGTACCACGTGAGCCATAACCACACCTATGACCTTCTGGCTGCCTGGCTGCTGTGCTGCGGGGCGTGGTTCAACCCATTCGCCTGGCTAATCATGCGTGAAATACGGACAGTGCATGAGTTCCAGGCCGATGCCGCGTCGATAGGTGCCTGCGGCCGCGAGGACTATCTGCACCTGCTCTACAGGCAGGCTACCGGTACAGGATATGGCCATATCACAAATAATTTCAAAAGTATTAACCTTAAAAAACGTATTGTTATGATGAACAAAACGAAAACGCGCTTCGGCGCATGGAAAGTGCTGGTAGCACTGCCCGTGGTAGCACTGCTGACGATGGTGGGGTGCAAGCCCGCCACCGAAAAGGCTGTCGACCAGGAGGAAATCCCCTTCGAATACTCTGGCGAAGACAAGTCAGCACCTATGGATGCCGACACCGACCAAGTCTTCCAGGTGGTGGAAGTGAATCCCGAGTTCCCCGGAGGAATGGAGGCTCTCATAAAATACCTCTCCGAGAACATCAAGTATCCCGAACAGGCCAAGAAGGATAAAACCCAGGGCAAAGTGTACATCTCCTTTGTCGTGGAGAAGGACGGCAGCGTTGCCGACGCCAAGGTGCTGCGCGGCATCGGTGGAGGCTGCGACGAGGAGGCCCTTCGTGTGGTCAACGCTATGCCCAAATGGACTCCCGGCAAGCAGCGCAACACGCCCGTCCGCGTGCAGTTCAACTTACCCGTTGCCTTCAAGCTGCAATGAAAAAGATTTCTTTCGTTGCAATATTCAGCGTCCTGTTGCTAGCCGGCTGCGGTGCTTCGCGGCCGGCCGGCGGCTGGGCGACTTGCGAGTGCGAGCGGACGGTGAAGGTGCCGGATGGTGCGTTCCGTGCATGGCTGGTGGAGAATGGATATGCCGAGAAGGCTGGCTGGCACAAGCTGAGGCCTACCGCCGAAGGGTGCGCATTGTCAGCCTTAGAGTGCTACGGCCAAGGCATCCGCAGCCTCGAAGGCATCGAAATGTTTCCCCAGCTGGAGCAGGTCACCTGCAGTGACAACCCGCTTACGGAGCTCGACCTCAATACGCTGCCGCACCTCCAACGGCTCTATGGAATCAACCTGCCGCTGAAGCGCATAGCCATTGACAATTGTCACCGCCTACAGCATATCGAACTGAGTCATAACCACCTTGAAAGCTTCAACCTTGTCCCATTCCCCAAATTGGAATTCTTCTTCTGCATTTTCTCGCCTCTCACAACCCTCGACCTCACGCCCTGCCCCAACCTCAAATCGCTTTACATCCGCGGCACACAAATCCACAATGTGGACCTGCGCCCCTGTGGCGACCTGCTGGAGATTCATGCACTGGATACGCCGTTGGAATCAATCACCGTCACCGAAGAACAATACAACAGCGAAATGAAAGCGTCAGTGGGCGACTCGGTGAGAATTGAAGTACGATAGGCAATAAAAACGCAGCATTGTCGTTATTAAAGAATGACAAAAAACATCATCTTCGACTTCGGCAACGTGCTGGTGCAATGGCACCCAGAACTGATATACAAAGAACATTTTGGCGATGAGGCCAAGGCTTGGTGGTTCCTGCGCCATGTAGCAGACCTTGACTGGCGCCAACGTATCGACGCTGGTGAGAACATGGACGATTGCATCCGCGAGAAACAAGCGCAATATCCAGAATACAAACAAGCCATCGAACTATATCGAAGCAAATGGCGTGAAATGCTCACCGACGAAGTGCCCGGCATGCGGGATTTGATTGGTGAATTGAAGTCCAAGGGCTACGGGATATTCGGTTTGACCAACTGGAGCATGGAGACATTCCCGCAGGCTCGCAATCATTTCAAAATTCTGCAAATGATCGACCGCTATGTGGTCAGTGGCTCCGAGCACCTAGTAAAGCCCGACACACGATTATTCCAGGTGTTGCTCGATCGTTACTCCCTCCGAGCCGAAGACTGCACCTTCGTAGACGACAACCCAGACAATGTCCAAGCTGCTTGTGGCATGGGCATGCACGGCATACAATTCTCCGGTACCGAAAACCTCAAAAAAGAACTTGCCTTATGAAAAAGAACTTGTGGTTATCGCTGATTCTGGTCCTTCAATTGCCGTTTTTCTCCTCCGTCTCTGCCCAGGGACGTTTCAACACATACCTCTTTGCAGGGCTCAACATGTGCCAAATTGACGGTGACGCTGCCTCCAGCTACTCCCATCCCGGCCCCCGCGTAGGCATAGGCATTTCTTTTCCTGTCACCAAGGACCTCAACTCCCCATGGTCCATGGTCGTCGAAGTTGCCTATACTAACAAAGGCTCCCACATCGCTGAATACGACCGCGACCTCTCCATCACCTATATTGAACTGGGTCTCATGATGGCCTACCACACCCTTGATGATCGCCTGCGCCTTGCCATAGGGCTGGCACCAGCCATCTCGGTAAGCACATCTGTTACTAATAGCGGTGCCGTCGACCTCGTCTCAGAAGACGACTTCACCGACATGGACTGCCTACCTCTTACTGCCAGTGTCTGTTACCGATTCACCAAGCACCTCTCCATCGAAGGCCGTTTCCAATATTCAGCCCTCAGCATCACCAAGCCCAACGTCTCTGGCACCTACTTCATCTCCCGCTCCAACAAAGGGTGTTTCCATAACCTCATCGGCATCGGTCTCTCTTATTCATTATAATAATATATGGAAACATCTGAACTAATCAACCGTGCCAGGACGGTTTTCAACAACGACTGCTTTGCAACCGAGGCCACCGGCATCGTTATCAACCATGTAGACTATCACACGGCGCAATGCTCGCTCACACTCGACCGACGTCACCACAATGCCCGAGGTGTGGCCATGGGCGGAGTGTTATTCACGCTGGCCGACTTTGCAACCGCCGTCGCGGCCAACAGTGACTGCCTGTCAGATAGCAATCTTCACTGGGTTTCACTCGATTCCACCATCCACTTCCTCTCCCCTGCAATCGGCAGCCAACTGACCGCCAATACTTCTCCACTAAAACTTGGCCGAACAACATCCCTTTACCAAACCATAATAGAAAACCCCGACAATGGCAAACGCATTGCCATTGTCGAGACTACCATGATGTATGTATAACGTTTATTCGCTCTTGCGAACGCTCTTGTATCCGCTCATCAAGCCCGTTTGGGCATTGCCGATAAAGGCAAGAATCTGCTTGCCCTCGTCGGTGTTGCCATAGTGCTCCTTCACCTGCTCTACAGCGTCGGTCACATTGAGTCCCTTGACGAAGATGTATCGGTATATATCACTAATACGGTTGATACTTTCCTGCGTGAATCCACGACGCTGAAGGCCAAGACTGTTCACGCCGCAATACTGGATGGGGTAGCGGGCAGCTTTGACAAACGGCGGGATGTCCTTGTCGATGAGTGCACCGCCCTGCGTGATAACATGCGAGCCAATGTGGATGAATTGCAGACAAGCAGTCTTGCCGCCCAGGATAACATAGTCTCCCATAATGATGTGTCCAGCCAGCGTGGCATTATTGGCCAGCACACAGTTGTCGCCGATAACACAGTCGTGCGCCACATGAACATAAGCCATCAGCAGGTTACCATTGCCGATAACCGTCTTGCCGCTGGCAGCAGTACCACGATGGATAGTACAGCACTCGCGGATACTATTGTTGTCGCCTATTTCAACGGTAGTATACTCACCGGCAAACTTGAGGTCCTGTGGCACTGCTGCAATCACAGCGCCAGGAAAAATCTTGCAGTTCTTGCCGATACGGGCACCCGGGAAAATGGTCACATTAGGTCCTATCCAGGTACCGTCGCCAATTTCCACATCCTCATAAATGGTAGTGAAATTGGAAATTGTTACATTCTGGCCAATCTTGGCATCAGGGTGAAGGTCGTATAAAGTCATTTACAAAATGTTGATTTATTCTTGATTGGGATGATTATTCATGTATTCCATCAGGTAACGGGCAAAGGCATTATTAGCTTTGTGGCCAGGCTTGTAGATGGCAAAATGGGCGTTGAGCATGCAACCTGCAAGTCGCACATCGCCCACAAAGTCCAGCAACTTATGTCTCGCCGGCTCGTTGGGAAAGTAAGGATTGGTAGTGTTCAGCACACCGTCGTGCACCTTGAAATTATTGACATCCTTGTTGAAAGTTCTCCCCAAACGCTTCAGCTGCTTGGGTTTCAACTCCTCGTTGACATACACGAGGGCATTGTCCAAACTGCCGCCCTTGATGAGATTGAAACGAAGCAAAGGCTCGATCTCATGCAAAAAAACAAATGTGCGACAAGGGGCTATGCTGGCGGAATATTCGTCCAAACAATTCATATCAGCCTCTTGACGGCCGATAACGCTGTTGGGAAAGTCTATCTCGCAATGCACCGAGAAATGATCGCAGGGAGTGAGGTCAAATACCGAACCAGTGTCTTTGTACTCAAAATGGAGTGGTTCATGGAAAGTATAGTAGCGGCGCGGAGTGTTGTATGTCCGGGTGCCGACGCGCACCAGTTCCAACATCCAAGGTCGTGCGGATCCGTCAATAATAGGCACCTCACCGCCATCGAGTTCTACCAGCGCGTTATCCACACGCATGCCATGCAGTGCCGACATAAGATGCTCTATGGTGGCTATCGACTGACGACCGCTTCCCAGTGTAGTACCACGTGAAGTGGCACCGACATTGGTGGCAAGGGCATGCTGGGTGATGATATTGGTACGATCGGTACGACGGAAAGCAATGCCGAAATCCTCAAAGGCCGGCTTCACCGTGACCGTCACCGTACGACCAGTGTGCAATCCGGGACCCGTCACGCGGAATTCTTTTTGTATTGTAGTTTGGTAATCCATTCGTATTTATAGTAGTTAACGTATAGGTACAAGGCGCAACGACTCCATTCGGAACAATTGAGGTTGGTCGTTTTCCAATCCTGCCTGACGTCGGCTGAAATGCATCGGATGTACCAACGACGGCATCGACCGCGAGGGTGCAGCCCAAAAACTGCTATTGCGGCTGTGGAGCCCACTGACAATATATATAGTTAAGTCATAACCCGTGGCAGCCAATGGCGAAGTAGGCTCAGAGCCATAGGTATCGCGGAATGCCTTCAGAAACTCCACATGCACTTCGTTGGTCATATCCCAAGCCGAGGAGAATGTGTGATACCCAAGCAATTGTAACTGGGAAAAATCAACATCGCCAAAGTCTCGCGTCCAGTCGCTGATGGTGTACAACGTAGGGCTATTGGTCTTGAAAGCCGCAAGACGATTGAGCAGATTGCTGGAATACAAACGCATCTGGTCGGCCTTGTGGTCATAGATGCTCAGTACATTGCACCCCGGCGTACCCTTCAACGTGGAAGTGAGTTTGGCATTCTGGTTCCAATTGAAGAGGGTATATTTGATATCACCACGTTCGGCAAGCTGGCGTTTCAACTCGTCGAGGACAGGCTTCTCACTAGCGGCATTGGCGCCATGAATG
Source organism: uncultured Bacteroidota bacterium (assembly GCA_902775135.1). Lineage (GTDB taxonomy): Bacteria > Bacteroidota > Bacteroidia > Bacteroidales > P3 > Colimorpha. The sequence continues at coordinate 8,183 of CACYKY010000026.1, forward strand.
ACATACAGGTGACCATCGGGACGCTCATTTTTCATATTGTCCAACATCACCCGCACCTGGCTCTCTAGCGAGGGCTGAATCTTGACCATATAAGGATTTTCGACGCATATCTCACTACGGGTAGCCATGGGATTAACAATGTATATTCCAGCCTGACGTGCTAGATCGGCAGCCTTGTCGAAAGCCTCGCGGAAAAGCAGTGCGACAACAAAATCGCTCTGGGCCACACGATGCGACTCGAAGACACGTTGCACAGCCTCCGGACTGTTGTCCTTCACATCCACCACATTTAGTTCCACACTGATGCCTTGTTTGGAAAGCTCGTCGAGGGCCATACGAATACCCTCATAGAATTCGATGAATTCAAACTGGCGGTAGTTACGTTTGCCACGTTGCTCGACATCAAATTTCGAAGTGGAAATTTCGTCAATCTGATCCAGATGTAGAGGCATCATGAGCGACATGCGCAGCACTTTTCCTGTACGCTTTACCTCGGGAGCTTCGACCTTGATAGGTGTCGGTGTCACCACCGACCCATGGCTGGGAGTGGGGCGTGTCTCGGTAGGGGCCGAGGACGGGGCCGACTGCGGGGCTGTCTGCTGACGCTGTTCCTCCTGCTTGCGAATAGACTCCTGCTTCTGAGCCTCGAGCTGGTCAGCATCTGTAGCAAACTGCCCACGAACCGGTAGCCACACAGTATCGCCCGGATGGAGAAAATGAATGTCGACATGCGTCACAGCATCGTAACTTTCAACCTTATAAGCACGAGAGATGGAGTAGACCGTCTGGCCTTTCTCCACAATATGCACATAGTACTTCCGTCCATGCATCACCTGCGTCTCGGTCGAAATCTTCACCGGTGCTGTCCCTGGCGCCTGCGCGTGGAGATTGGAAGACCCGAATGGCAAGAACACCATCAGCAGCAGGGCCATGCCCCATTGCCTCTTGCCATTACGCTTGCCTGCGAATCCTTCGTTTATCTTCATATATTTCTTTCTTGTTTTTTACCTTAAGCATCATTCCCACTCGATGGTTGCAGGGGGCTTGGAGCTGATGTCGTAACAGACACGGTTGACGCCCTTGACACGGTTGATTATTTCGTTCGAAACCTTGGCCATGAAGTCATAGGGCAGGTGACTCCAGTCAGCAGTCATGCCGTCGACACTCTCCACAGCGCGCAAGGCCACGACACTCTCGTAGGTTCTTTCGTCGCCCATGACGCCCACACTCTGCACTGGCAACAGCATAGCGCCAGCCTGCCACACCTTATCGTATAGGCCTGCATCGCGGAGTCCCTGGATGAAAATATGGTCCACCTCCTGCAGAATATGCACCTTCTCAGGCGTCACATCGCTCAGAATACGGATGGCCAGACCAGGGCCCGGGAAGGGGTGTCGACCTATGAGCTCGTCCTTGATGCCCAACTGGCGCCCCACACGGCGAACCTCGTCCTTGAACAGGCTGCGCAACGGCTCCACCAATTTCAGTTTCATATAGTCTGGCAAACCGCCCACATTGTGGTGGCTCTTGATGGTCTGGCTTGGCCCTTTGACACTCGAAGACTCAATCACATCAGGATAAATCGTCCCCTGACCAAGCCACTTGGCGTCGGTGATAAGCTTGGCTTCGGCGTCAAAGACATCGATGAAGGTCTTGCCAATGGCCTTGCGCTTCTTCTCCGGCTCAGTCACACCTGCCAGCACGCTGTAGAAACGATCTTTGGCGTCGACGCCCTTCACATTGAGACCCATGTCCTTATAGCTCTCCAGGACTCCTTCAAACTCGTTCTTGCGCAGCAATCCGTTGTCCACGAAAATACAATGCAGTTGATGGCCGATGGCCTTATTGAGCAACACGGCGGCCACTGTGGAATCCACACCGCCGCTGAGACCCAGTACCACCTTGTCTCCACCAACCTTTTCGCGCAGTTCCTTAACAGTGGTCTCAATGAACGAGGCAGGCGTCCAGTCCTGACGGCAGTGGCAGATATCCACAACAAAATTGTGCAATAGCGTGTTGCCATCCACTGAATGGTGCACCTCGGGATGGAACTGGATAGCATAAGTCTGCTCACCTTCAATCTGATAACCGGCGAACTTCACGTTTTCCGTTGAACAGATGGTCTTGTAGCCTTCCGGAAGCACCTCGATGGTGTCGCCGTGGCTCATCCACACCTGGCTGCCCATGGGAACACCCTTCATGAGCGGATTAGAGGAATCAATGAAGTTGAGATTGGCACGCCCATACTCACGTATCTTACTCTGCTGCACACGCCCTCCACCCCACTTGGCCAAATACTGGGCACCGTAGCACACCGCCAGAAGCGGCAACTTGCCCTTTATTTCTCTCATGTCCGGCACCGGTGCGTCGACAGCATTGCAGCTGTATGGACTGCCCGAAAAAACGACACCCTTCACGTCCGAAGTGAGGGCTGGAATCTTGTTAAACGGATGAATCTCACAGTAAACATTCTGCTCGCGGATCTTGCGCGCAATCAACTGAGTGTATTGAGAGCCAAAGTCTAAGATGATGATGGTATCCATATATTGTTTTATTTTAAAAATGCAAAGATACAAAAAAAGCCCGATATAACCAAACTTTTTTTTCGACGATGCTCCGAGTCTGGCCTGCACAATCTCCACGTAAACCCTCTATCAATTCCGCACAAACACCATATCAACTATCACAATAGCAGAATTTAGCCATTATTTCATTGTCTCAAAACAGAACTTTTAACCATCATTAATAAAGTTCAACATGCGTTTACAAAATATCATCAGCCTAACAATAAAAATCAACAAATGTTTTCCTTCCCACCAAACCATCGACAGACAGGAAGAAGCATAAGCGTGCAATAAGAATGCATTAAAAATGCTAAATAAAGTATAAAATAAAAAAAACTGCGACGATTGCAAAAAAATTCGTATCTTTGCACTCTATGAAAAGTATAAAAAACATACTGTGGATTGCAGCAGTATGCTTGTTGTCAGTAAGTTGCAACGGATACAACAAACTCATCAACAGCAATGATTACGACGCCAAGTACGCCGCTGCAATGAATTACTACAACGAAAATAGCTACTCCCGTGCCGCCCAGCTCTTCGAGAACCTGACGCTCTACTACCGCGGCAAAGAGAACGCCGAGAATATCGGTTGGTACTATGCAATGTCGCTCTACAAGGAAAAGGACTACTTCACCGCCGGCTACCAGTTCAAACGTTTTGCCCGCCAGTTCCCCTACAGTGACCGACTGGAAGAAGCCTCCTTTTATTCGGCCTACTGCAAATACATGGATTCGCCGGACTACAACCTCGACCAAAGCCAGACAAAAGAAGCCATCGAAGAATTCGAGATGTTTGCTGAGCGATGGCCCCGCAGCACACGCATCCCCGAAGTGAACACTTGCATCGACGAACTACGTAAAAAACTTATAAAAAAAGACTATGAAATTGCATACGGCTACTACTTCATCGAAGAGTACCATGCCGCCTACGAGTCTTTCAAGCAATTCCTAAGTCTCTACCCCGAAGCCACCATGCGCGAAGACGCCATGTACTACATGCTTGAATCCAGTTTTCTCTACGCCATCAACAGCCGCGAGGACAAGATGTACGAGCGCCTTCAGCAGGTGGTGAACGACTTCGACAAGTTCAACAGTAGCTTCAGCAACTCCAAATACCTGGCTTCGGCGCAGAATATCTACACCCGCACTCGCGAGGCCATGGCCAACATGAAAAAATAAGAAATCACAATCCGAAAAACAAATAAACAATCAATAAATGGAAGAGAAGAAGAAGAAAGTGGTGAACACCACCATTACCAGAAACACCGCCGATTTCAGCAACCAGACAGAGAACATCTACGAGACCGTTGCAATCCTCACCAAGCGTGCCAACCAGATTGCCCTCGAGGAAAAGCGCGAACTGCACAACAAAATCGACGACTTCAAGACCAGCAACGACACGATGGACGAGATGTACGAAAACCGCGAGCAGATCGAAATCGTGCGCCGCTACGAACTGCAACCCAAACCCACCCTCGAGGCCACTGAAGAGTTCCTCGAAGGAAAAATCTACTACCGCAACCCCGCCAAGGAAAGTGCCGAAGAAAAACAGCGCGAAGCCCTCGACGAGGAAATCAAGAGCATGGAGGCCTAATAACCTCCGGTTTTATTGAGTTACTGGACATGAAAATCATCGTCGGAATCACCGGCGGTATCGCCGCCTACAAGAGTCCCGAACTTGTGCGCCTGATGAAGAAGGCTGGCCACGAGGTGCGCTGCGCCACAACGGAGCACGCGCTGCAGTTCGTCACCCGCGCCACCCTCGAGACCGTCTCCGGAACACAGCTCTACCACAACCTCTTCGTGGACAACAGCAGTGCTACCGAACACATCTCACTCAAGGACTGGGGCGACCTACTCGTAGTAGCACCGGCCACAGCCAATATCATTGGCAAAGTGGCCTCGGGTATCGCCGACGACCCCCTCTCCACACTGCTGTTGGCATTCTCGGGCAAGCCCGTCCTCATGGCTCCGGCCATGAACAGTCTCATGTGGAGCCACCCCGCAGTGCAGCACAACATAAAGACCCTGAAGTCATGGGGCATACATTTCGTAGGCCCTGCCGAAGGCGAGCTTGCCTGCGGCACCAGCGGTCCTGGACGCATGGTGGAACCAGAAGAAATCGTCAAGTATATAGCAACGTCACTTCATTCCTCAGCTCAGCAGACCCTCTCAGGCCAGCGCTGGCTCGTCACCGCCGGCCCCACCTACGAGCGCATTGACAGCGTACGCTTCATCGGCAACTACTCCAGCGGCAAAATGGGATTTGCATTGGCACAGGCCTTGGCCGACGCCGGCGCTGAAGTAGAGCTGGTCACAGGCCCTACGGCACTCAGCATTAGTCATCCCCGTATCCACCGAACTGATATTGAGTCGGCGCGAGAGATGTACACCGCCGCCACCGCAACCTACCCCACCTGCCATGGGGCCATTCTCTCGGCCGCCGTAGCCGACTACCGGCCCTCGGAATGCGCCGACCACAAACTCAAGAAGCAGGGCGACGAAGGCATGAATCTCACCCTGATTCAGAACCCAGACATTCTAGCCTCTCTGGGCAAAATAAAAAAAACAGGTCAACTGTTGATAGGATTCGCCCTGGAGACCGACAACGAACTACAGAACGCACAAGGCAAACTGCAACGCAAAAACCTAGACTACATTGTCATGAACTCGCTGCGCGACACAGGCGCAGGCTTCGGCACCGACACCAACAAGGTGACCATCCTCGGTGCCGACGGCAGCCGCCACGATGTGGGCCTGCGGAGCAAACAGGAAGTGGCCTTCGAAATTGTCAGTACCATCACCTCATGAAAAAATTGTCAATTATAGCCATCGTACTGGCCTCTTTGGCTATCGCCGGAGAAGCCTTTATTTTTTCCACACAGAAGGAGCGCAACAGTGAAGAGACTCACACCCGCGCCATCCGCGCCGGCTATCACGTCTACGCCCCTTCTATACCTGACACCCTGTACTTTTGCGGCGAACGCGTGCCGCTAAACATCTTCTACGTACGCGAAAGCCTCGACCGCGAGTTGGTGTCCAACATGTACTACCAAAGCAGCACTCTCTTCAGCATCAAACGCGCCGCTCGCGTTTTCCCCACCATCGAGCGCATTCTGAAGGAAGAAAAAGTGCCAGAAGACATGAAGTACCTCTGCGTCATCGAGAGCGGCTTGCAAAACGTCACCTCGCCTGCTGGTGCCGGCGGATACTGGCAATTCATGAAGACTACCGGGCAAAAATACGGCCTGGAAATCAGCGACGAAATCGACATGCGCAACGACCTCGAAGCCTCCACACGCGCTGCCTGCAGCTATCTGAAAGAACTCAAACGCCGCTTCGGAGGATGGACCGAGGCCGCTGCTGCCTACAACTGTGGTGAGAACGGTCTCAGCCGTCGTCTCAGCAACCAGCAGCAACGTAGCTACTACGACCTCCTCCTCAACCAGGAGACTCAACGTTACGTATACCGCATCCTCGCCCTCAAACTCATCATGCAGCACCCAAACGACTACGGATTCACTGTCCGCCGGTGCGACACCTACCCCGAGCTACCTTACAGCGAGGTGTCCCTCAGTGGCAAAGATGTGGACTTGGTGCAGTTCGCTATAGACAACGGAACCACCTACAAAATGCTGCGAATCCTCAACCCCTGGCTCACCACCGACAAACTGAAGAACAAGTCCGGCAACACCTACACCATCCGCATCCCCGTCAAGAAGGGTACAGAATACACCACTCTCACCAAAGGCAAACACGACACTACGGTTATCGAGACTCTCTAAGCAAGCATGGACGACGAAAAGATCAAAATATTGGGTGCCCGAGAGCACAACCTGCAAAACATAGACCTCGAGATTCCTCGCGGCAAACTGGTAGTCTTCACCGGCATCAGCGGCAGTGGGAAATCATCCCTCGCTTTCGACACCATCCACGCCGAAGGCCAACGACGATACATGGAGACCTTCTCGGCCTATGCACGCCATTTCATCGGCAATATGGAACGGCCCGATGTAGACCTCATCGAGGGCCTCAGCCCCGTTATCTCCATCGAACAGAAAAGCACCAACAACAACCCCCGTTCCACTGTCGGTACCCTCACAGACACCTACGACCTCCTGCGCCTACTCTTCGCACGCATCGGCAAAGCATACTCGCTCACCACCGGCAAGCCCATGGTGAAATACAGCGAGGACAAAATCATTGAAATCATACGCAGCGACTACGGCAGCCACGACCTGACGATTCTGGCGCCGCTGGTCAAAGGCCGCAAGGGCCACTACCGCGAACTCTTCGCGCAGGTAGCCAAGAAGGGATTCCTCAAGGTGCGTGTCGATGGTGAGGTGCGCGAACTGACCTACCACATGCAGGTGGATCGCTACAAGGTGCACGACATCGAGTTGGTCATCGACCGCCTTCGTGCCACCGGCAACCAAACCCGCTTGAAGGAGGCCGTGCAAACCGCCTTCCGGCAAGGCAAAAGCGTTCTGATGGTGCTCAACAACGACGACGGTTCTGTGCGCTTCTTCAGCCGCATGTTGATGGACCCCGACAGCGGCCTCTCCTACCCCGAGCCCGAGCCCAACACCTTCTCCTTCAACTCGCCCTATGGCGCCTGTCCACACTGCGGTGGCCTGGGACGCGTGGCGCAGATCGACATGAAAAAACTCATCCCAGACCCCAAAAAGAGTCTCCGCGACGGCGGCATCGAGGTACTTGGCAAATACTCGCCCTCCAACTACGTCTACCGAAAGATAGAACTCATGGGGCGTCACTACGACTTCAACCTCGACACCCCCATCGGCGACCTCAGCGAGGAAGCCATGAACGCTATCCTATACGGCAGCAACCATTTCACCGGCATCGAGGAGCCCGACGACGCAGGCTTCCTCAGCGAGTTCCCCGGCATTGTCAGCTACATGTCCAATCTTGCCCTCGACGACAGCCCCGCAAGCCTGCAGAAATGGGTAGCCAGTTTCATGAACACCGTTCCCTGCCCCGAATGCCACGGTCACCGCCTGAAGCCCGAAAGCCTCGCTTTCCGCATCCTCGACAAAAACATCGGCCAGCTGGCTGACATGGATCTGCTTGAGCTGCAGCAATGGCTCTCCGACCTCGAACCCAAACTCGACCACCGCGACGCCGCTGTGGCCCACGAGGTACTGGGCGAGATTCTAAAACGTCTGCACTTCCTCACCGATGTCGGTGTGGGATACCTCTCCATGAACCGCAATACAGCCTCGCTCTCCGGAGGCGAAGCTCAACGCATACGCCTAGCCACACAGATTGGTTCTCAACTAGTCAACGTGCTCTACATCCTCGACGAGCCTTCCATAGGTCTCCACCAACGCGACAATCAGCGTCTTATCGAAAGTCTCAAGCAGTTGCGAGACCTCGGCAATAGCATCATCGTCGTCGAGCACGACCGCGATATGATGCTCGCCTCCGATTTCCTGGTGGACATCGGTCCCGGTGCCGGCGTTCACGGCGGCAAAATATTGTTTGCCGGAACCCCTAACACTCAAAGCAATCCTAACGCCAAGAGCCTAACCCTCGAGTACCTCACCCGAGAACGTGATATTGCCCTGCCCACGCGCCGTCCCAACAACGACCGCCAACACCTGCTGCTAAAGGGGGCCACCGGCAACAACCTCCGCAATGTCAATCTCGACTTGCCGCTGGGACTCTTCATCTGCGTCACAGGTGTCAGCGGCAGCGGCAAGTCCACCCTGATCAACGACACCCTGCAACCCATTCTCTCCCAGCATTTCTACCACTCACTGCGCACTCCCCTCCCCTACGAATCGGTTGAAGGGATGGACAATATCGACAAGGTCATCCAAATCGACCAAAGTCCCATCGGACGTACACCGCGTTCCAACCCCGCCACCTACGTGGGCATCTTCGACGACATCCGCCGTCTCTTTGCCGAGCTTCCGTCTGCACGCATTCGAGGCTACAAACCTGGCCGTTTTAGCTTCAACGTCAGCGGCGGTCGATGCGAGCACTGCAAGGGCGCCGGACTTCGTACCATTGAGATGAACTTCCTGCCCGACGTCTACGTCAACTGCGAAGTATGCAACGGCAAACGTTACAACCGCGAAACCCTCGAGATACGCTACCGTGGAAAATCTATCTCCGATGTGCTCGACATGACCGTCAACGAGGCTGTCGATTTCTTCGACGCCTACCCCAAACTGCGCCGCAAACTTCAAGCCCTCAAGGATGTGGGCCTCGGCTATATCACACTGGGCCAACAGAGCACCACCCTCAGCGGCGGCGAAGCCCAACGCGTTAAGCTGGCCACCGAGCTCTCCCGTACCGATACCGGCAAAACACTGTATATTCTGGACGAACCTACCACAGGCCTCCATTTCGAGGACATTCGCATTCTCCTCGGTGTGTTACAAAAACTGGTGGACAAGGGCAACACCGTCCTCGTCATTGAGCACAACTTGGATGTCATCAAAGTGGCCGACTGGATTATCGACCTCGGGCCCGACGGCGGCCGCGCCGGCGGCAACATTACCTTCTGCGGCACCCCTGAGCAACTTGCCAAGCAGAAAGACAACTACACCGGCATCTTCCTCAAGCAGGAACTGGATGCAATGAAGAAAAAATAACGTTTCACTCTCCCACCTTGCCCCCCCTTTTCATTATATTAATGGTAGAGATTTGACAGAAGGAAGATAGGGGGCTCTACAGAAAAATCATCGCGTCAGCCATTGGCGCACCTCTTCGGGGATGACCTCGGAGCGGTTGGTGCTGCGACGATAACCGGACATAACAGTGCGGCACTCGACACAGATGGTGTCTGACTCAACATTTACTACACGCTGCAACATAGTGAGACTCTTGGTGCCGAAACGCTCGATGGAGGTCTCCACCTGTATCTTGTCGTGGTAGTGTATCTGTGCTTTGAAGTCGACATCATAGTGCACCACCATGACGGTGAAATCACTCTTGGTGGGCGAAAGTCCGTGCCCGGAGAAAAAGGCGTCCTTGCCCAAGTCAAGGTACTCCATAATGACGGCATTGTTGACATGTCCCATCTGGTCAACATCGTTGAAACGAATCTGAATAGGTGTAGTATGCATAGTTATTGTTTTTTTAGTGAAAAGAAAAATTCAAGGCCACCCGCTGTTCTATTTTTGGCATAGATTTCGCCCCCGTGAAAGAGAACTGCGTGTTTTACAATACTAAGTCCCAGACCCGTACCGCCGTTCTGACGAGAACGCCCGCTGTCGATGCGAACAAAACGGTCGAAAAGACGCGAGAGATACTCGTCGGCGACCCCCTTGCCTGTATCGTAATAATGAATGAAATAGTGGTCTGCACTCTCCTTATAGGATTCCAAAACAATGTCGATGCCTTCACCGGCATAAGAGACGGAGTTCTCCATCAGATTGCGGAAAATGCAATAGATCAACTCATGGTTGCCCTGCATGGGCAAGGAAGGCAGATTGTTATGCATTGTAATTCCGGCCGCGTCAGCCTTGTCAACCAGGTCAGCCAAAGCCTCGTCAGCAACAATGCAAGCGTCAACATCGGTGCGAGGGAATAGGTCGGAACTTTCCTCCAGTTTGTTAATGACAGAGACGTCCTGTATCAGGTCCGATAAACGGAGGGTCTGACGGTAGCAACGATTGAGAAAAAAGCGCCGGCGTTCGTCATCGACAGGCTTGTCGGAGAGGAGTATCTCGAGGTATCCGCGAATGGAACTGACAGGAGTCTTCAACTCGTGTGATATGTTGGAAGTCATTTCCTGCTTCAGCTGCCTGTTGCGTTGCTCGGTGGCTTCGGCTTCGCGGCGCAGACATTCCGATTCGTCGGCCATCTGGCGCAAACGTTTATTCTTGAGCATCAAGCGAATATATAGTACAAAGATGGCGACTACCAGCAAAAGCAATACTACGTCAGACCAATCCATAGCCAAAACCTGTTTTGTTTACAATCCGTGAACCTTCGCTGCCGAGTTTCTTGCGCAGACGGGCGATATGTACGTCCACACTGCGTTCTCCCACCAGCGTATCGTCCGGCCACACTGCGGCAAGAATCTCTTCGCGAGAGAAATAACGCCCGGGGGCTTGTCGCAGGAGGTCGAGAATGAGGTGTTCCCTGCGGGTCAACCCGGATATGCTTGTCAAATTCGACGAACCGAATGCAGCAGACCTCCTCAGCACTGCCTTCACACGAGCCAGCACAGTGTCGAAAGCGAATGGCTTAGTGATATAGTCGTCAGCGCCAGAAGCGAATCCCTGCAGCTGGTCGTCATGCGTATCGCGGGCAGTGAGAAATATGACAGGGGTGTTGTCGCCACATTGGCGAAGTGTCGCAGCCATCTCGTATCCCGACATGCGATCCATCATGACATCGAGCAGCAGCAAATCAAAACGCCCTCCATCCTTTATCATGGTCAGCGCTTCCTCGGCACTTTGTGCTGTGAAGACCTCAAAACCGTCCGCCTGGAGGTTGAAACTGAGAATCTCGCACAAATCCTGCTCATCGTCAACAACAAGTATCCTGTTCATTCCATAATATTTTGGTATTTTATTAACGTGATACAATAAAAAATATTGTCAGATGGCAGTTTTTTCGTATTTTTGCAGCCGTATATAAATTGCATTCCACAATGAAAAGAATCTGCCTTCTGCTTGCAATACTGACGGTTACCCTGTCAGCCCATGCACAGCACAAACCGCGCCCCGACGCCTTTCCTCCCTTGCCAGAGGCTGTTGAAACCAAAGCTGTCACCATGGCTACCTCAGTGGAAGAGATGCTCTCGTGGGATCGCTACCCCACCTATTCGGTTTACCTCCAAATGATGGAAAAGTGGGCCACCGACTTTCCGCAGCTGTGCCACATCGACACTATTGGCACCAGCGTCAAGGGTCGTCTCATCCTGAGTCTCTTCATTGAAACTCCCAGCACCAACAACCTCTATCGTCCCGAGTTTTTCTATTCTTCTACCATCCATGGCGACGAAGTAACAGGCTTTGTCATGCTTTTGCGTCTCATCGACACCCTCCTCAACGGCTACGGGAACAATCCGCAATACACCAACCTCCTCAATCGCACTCGTATCAGCATCAACCCCCTGGCCAACCCCGATGGCACTTATTATTTGGGGGACAACACTGTGCAGGGATCTGTGCGCTACAACGCCCACCATGTGGACCTCAACCGCAACTATCCCAACCCCTTCGTCTCCTCCAAAGCCACCATTGAACCCGAAAACGAGGCCATGATCAACTATTTCGACCACCATCTTTTCCGCCTCAGCGCCAACCTGCATGGCGGCAGCGAAGTGATGAACTATCCTTGGGACAGCTTCACCTCATTGCAGAATCCGCACCCTTGCGCTGATTGGTGGATCGATGTCTGCAAACGCTTCGTGGACACCTGCCGCACATACAACAACAGCCACTTCCGAGATGTAACAAGTTCCGGCTATATCGCCGGTGGCGACTGGTATGTCATCCACGGCGGCAGGCAGGATTATTTTAACTATCACAACAACTGTCTCGAATTAACCATGGAGGTCTCTACCACCAAAACCCTCAGTTCCAACCGTCTGCCCGAATACTGGAACTTTCTGCAACATTCATTGGTGAATTACATCGAAGAGATCCACTCATTGCCCGAAAATAATGGTATTGCCAATTCCAAAGTCATCTTCTACCCCAATCCAACCGTCGGTTTCATCCACCTCACCCATCCCGTTTTCTCCCCCATCGAACTCTTTGGTGTCGATGGACACCCCTTGATGCAATTCCCTTCCGGAATCGTCACTCTCGACCTCAACAACTTGCCAGCAGGAATCTATCTGCTGCGATACGACGGAAACACAACAAAAATTCTTAAACAATAATAAAAAAGAAGAGACCTATTTGGTCTCTTCTTTCGGTGTGGCATCGACTGGATTTGAACCAGTGACGCAAGGATTTTCAGTCCTTCGCTCTACCAACTGAGCTACGACGCCAGATTGCGATTTTTATAAAGCAAACTGATTTCACTTACTTTCGAAATCGAATGCAAAAGTACGAACTTTTTGAGAACTGGCCAAATTTTTTTCTCAAAAAATAACCCATCCGCAATTTTACAATTGATTTTCAACTATTTTTACTCCTCATTTTTTTCACTTTTAGCAGCCTTTGCAGCCTTCGGTGCAAGGAAAACGATGTCTATCAGGAGCCAAAATACACCTATCGTGATAGCAGCATCGGCCACATTGAAGATGGCGCTGAAGAAGAGAAAATGATCTCCACCAACGACTGGAACCCACGCGGGCCAATCAAATTCAAACAACGGGAAGTAGAACATGTCCACCACTTTGCCCTGCAGCAACGGGGCGTAGCCCCCTTCGGGAGGGAAAAGAACTGCCGTTTCGTAGAAACTCTCACTGAAAATACGGCCATAGAAGCAACTGTCGATGAGGTTGCCGATGGCACCGGCCAAAATAAGTGAGAGGCAGCCGATGAGAGAAGCACGACCATCGCGCTTCAGCTGCCGCACTATATACCAGCCAACGACTGTAGTGGCAACAATGCGGAATAGCGTCAAAAAAATCTTTCCGGCACTTCCCCCAAAATGCATTCCGAATGCAAATCCTTCATTCTCTATAAAATGCAAACGACACCATTCGCCAATCAGCGGTATATCCTCCCCAATATGCATATTGGTCTTGACCAGGAATTTCACAATCTGGTCGATAATGATGATGGCAGCCATGATGGCAGCATAGGTCCACACTCGTTTTGTCTTATCCATTGTTTCTCAAGTTTATCTGTTCAATCAATTCATCATACCACTCCTGTCCAAAGCGTCGGACGAGGGGTTCTTTGAGGTATAGGTATAGTGACAATCCCTTGCCTTTAGCGCAACGGCAAATTTCCCACTGATGATAGTTCACCGCCGTGAATTCGCCATAGTCTTCAACGCGGATGGGATAGAGGTGGCACGACATCGGCTTGTACAATTCCTGCAAAGCGCACAGGGCACATCCGTCGTCGCTATAGGTAACAAACGCGCAGGCACCTCCGTCGATGAGCGGCGTACCAAGGTCGCCGTCCTTGTCGCGTACGGCCACCCCCTGGGCAGCAACAGCCTCGCGTCCAGCTTCGGTCATGCGGGGCAAAACGTCTGGCAACACCGCCTCCAGCTTCGCCACCTCGTCTTCCATCAGCGGGGCACCGCTGTCTCCATCAACACAGCAGGCACCCTTGCAGCAGGCAAGGTCGCAGCAGAAGCGCTGGTCGGCAATGTCATCGGATACTATACTGTTTTGTACTATAATCATTTCAATACACTTATCATCTTGTCCGCCAGAACTGCGGCCAGTTTATACTTCGATTCCACAGTCCATCCCGCCACATGGGGCGTGAGCACTGTGCGGTTGCTCTGCATTAGATACTGCAATGGTTCAGGCGCAGCTGCGAGCCCATCCTTGGTCATATCTTCGTACTCCAACACATCGAGTGCTGCTCCACGCACCTTCTGTTTCTTCAATCCCCCGGCCAATGCCTCGGTGTCCACCACAGCGCCACGCGAGGTATTTAGGAGGAAGAAAGGCTTGTGCATCGACGCCACGAAGGCATCGTCCAGATAATGCAAGGTCTCTTCTGTAAGCGGCACGTGGAAACTGACCACATCGGCCTCAGCCTGAAGTTTCTCAAGCGACACCCGCTCCTCTTTCCCATCACCTCCTTCCTCAAGATATTTGTCATAATATATCACCCTGCACCCAAAACCGCTGAGCCTCCGTGCAAAAGCACGACCCATGTTTCCAAAGCCGATAATTCCCACGGTGAGACATCCAAGCTCCAATCCCCGATTCTCCTCTCTCTGCCACAATCCCCGGCGCACCTCGGCGTCTGCTCGCGCTATGTTGTCCAGCAACGCCAGCAATAGACCCACGGTATGCTCGCCCACAGCGTCGCGGTTACCCTCGGGCGAATTGAGACATCTTACTCCTCGGCTCTCTGCATATTCCACATCGATGGTCTCCATTCCAGCACCTACCCTGCCTATGCAGCGAAGCGACGGCACGCTGTCGATGAACGCACGATCCACCACTACCTTGCTCCTAACCACAAGACCTTCATAACCCTGCGCTGCGGCAACAAGGCTCTCATAGTCATGCCCAGGTTCCACGCTCACTTCAATGCCAGCCTCGCGAAACTTCTTCTCAAGCACCTCATGGGTCCTGTCGGATATCAATACTTTAGCCATTCTCTTTTAATTCTTTATTGCTTCATCCTCCTCATATTCCCCCTGCAATGGGTTCTTGCGCCTGAGGTTGTGCGGACGACGATATTCCTGTATGGTTTCACCGGCCACCACCCCCGTCGGCACTGCTATGATGGAGTAACCGAGCAGCATCACTATCACTGCCAAAAACCTTCCCCCGGTTGTCACCGGGGTCACATCACCGTATCCCACGGTGGTGATGGTCACCACCGCCCAGTAGATTCCCGTCGGGATGCTCTTGAATTCCGGATTCATCTCACTCTCAAACGAGTACATCATCGTTCCCAATATCACCGCCGCCACAAGCATGAACATCATGAATATCACTATCTTGATAACGCTGTTGCGCAACGCGTTAAGCAGGTGGAAGGCCTCCACCTGGAATCTTTCCAGCCGGAAGATGCGGAAGATGCGCATCACCCTCAGCAGCCGCAATACCGTAAGTGCTTGGGTGGCTGGAACAAATATACTCAGGTAGGCCGGGAAGATGGAAAGGAAATCAATCACTCCCCAAAACGATAGGATATACTTCCGCGGATGCTTTAAACAGTAGATTCGTAGGTAGTACTCGAAGGTGAATAGCAGGGTAAATGCCCATTCCAACACTTTGAATACAAGGTAGGATATGGATAGATGCGCGCGACTGGTCATGGTCGACGTTGTGCCCGTCAAACTATCCACCAACAGCAGCACTATATTGGCAACAATCATCACCAGCAGCCACACGTCGAAACGTTTGCCGGCAGGCGTGTCGCTCTTGAATATGATTTCAAATATCTGCCTTTTTGTCAGATTTCGGTAGCGCTTGGGCATCAGCCAGCCGAATAGCACTTTGTGCATCAGGGCGCCGACAGCGTTCAGGCAACGGTTGAACATTCTGCGGTAATCCCGCTCGGCAACCCATTTCCTCACGCGCCAAAACGAATCTACAATATTGTCTACCAATTTCATTTTCAATTCATTTCATTTCTTCATCACTATATCTTTACTTCTCCACTCTTTTTATCACTAGCACGTTCTCACGTCTGTCATCGAACATCGCAGCGGCAGCACGCTGCACGTCCTCGGGCGTAATGCGTCGATAGGCTTCAGGCTCCGTATTGGTCAAGTCGGTATTCCCCAGCCAAGTATTCTGGCACAAACTCAGCGCTCTGTCCGACGCCTTGTATTGCGAGAAAACAAAAGTACTCTCAAACTTGTTCTTCACCTTCTCCAACTCACGCTCCGACAAGCCGTCAGCCACCAAGATTCTCACCTCCCTACGCATCGCTTCAACCACCTCGTCCTCTTCTACTCCAGGCAACAGCTTGGCACTCATCACCAACAAACCGGGTCCGGCATCGCCGCTGATGTACACATCGCCGTCCGACACTAATCTACCCGGACGTACAATATGGCTGTACACTCGGCTCGACGTGCCGTTCCCCAGCACATCGCTCACCAGGTCACATGCCCTGAAGTCGCGCCCGAAATGGCCACACATCGGCCAGGCCATATACACCGCTGTAGCTGGAACCTCGCGTTCCACCACCAGCCGCCTCGCCTCCTTCTGTTCCGGCTCCACGGGGTACTTCCTCTCCTTTGCAAAGCACCGCACCCCATTCTCTTCCTCCCATTCTCCACTGCCCCATGCTCGTGCCACAAGCGACATCATACGATCGCTATCCATTGGCGCCGCCACCGCCAGGATGGCATTTTCCGGTCGGTAGTAACGGCTGTGGAATGCCTGCACATCTTCCAATGTAGCCTCGCTCACATGGCGAATGTCCGTCCCGATAGTGGGCCAACGATAGGGGTGCACCTTGTAGCACAACGGTCGCATCAGCAGCCACACATCACCATAGGGCTGGTTCTTGTAGCGCTGGTTGTACTCCTCCGTCACCACCCTCTGCTGCACACTGAGGGTCTTTGCATTGAGCGACAGGTGGGCCATCCGGTCAGCCTCCAGACTCAGACAAGTCTCCAAGCCGTCAACAGGCACGGTGATGTAGTAGTTGGTAAAGTCGTTGTTAGTAAAGGCATTGCTTTCGCCACCGTACGACGACACGACGGCATCGAAATCCGGTACCTGATCCGTGCCTCCGAACATCAGGTGTTCAAATAGGTGCGCAAAGCCCGTCCTCGTCGCATCCTCGTCGCGAGCCCCTACGTTATACAGCACGTTCACCGTCGCTAGCGGCGTGTCCCAAGCCTCATGCACCACCACGGTCAACCCATTGTCTAATATGTATTTCTTGTATGTTATCATAACAAAACAATCTGCAAAAATACAAAACTTGCCCGACATGGACAAAAAAAAGTGTACCCAACTCATTTTTTTTCCGTATCTTTGCATCTTAATAACAACCTTTCTGATTAACATAAATTATTGTCATGCTTGAAATTATCCATCAAATAGACATCGTAGAGATTCTCAGTGCGTTCATCGTCATGTTCGCCATCATCGACATCACCGGTTCCATTCCCATCTTCATCGGCATGGAGGATAGCGGCAAGCACATCAAACCCCTGCAAGCCACAGGCGTAGCCATGGCCCTCTTCGTGGCCTTCTTCTTCATGGGAGAGGCGCTACTCAACCTCTTCGGCATCGACATCGCCTCCTTCGCCGTCGCCGGTGCCTTCGTGCTCTTCCTACTAGCACTGGAAATGGTCATGGGTCGCGAATTCATCAAAAACGAAAGCGCCGGCTCCGGCGCTAGCATCGTTCCCGTGGCTTTCCCCCTCATCGCCGGCCCAGGGGCCATCACCGCACTTCTCTCTCTGCGTGCCGAGTACGCCACCATCAACATCATGCTCGGCCTGCTGCTCAACATCGTGCTCGACTACCTGGTGCTCGTTCTCCTCAAGAAAATCCAGCGCTGGCTTGGCGACGATGTGGTCTTCGTCCTTCGCAAATTCTTCGGCGTCATCCTCCTAGCAATCGCCCTCAAACTCTTCGTCAGCAACATTGCCATCGTCATGAAAAGCGCTGGTTTCTAACCCTCAATGGCTGAATTCGGTTTGATAAAAGATAATACTTTTTAGTCGCATTTGAACCATTTCTTTTCTACTTTTTTGTTCTGATAGAGATAAAACCACCCCTCCGACCTACGCCAGCTCCCTAACACGTTAGAGTTAGCGTTGATAGTATTTAGCCTCAAAAAAGACAGCGTTAATTTTTCATTTCTTTTTTCATATTCTCCAAAGATCCCGAACAAAAAACCATCTCCCTAATGCAAGTTTTTTGCAACAACGAATACTAAAAGATATTAATTAATTATTTTATACTCGTTACATGAACACCAAACAGGGAAACGTTTTTGTGAAAGTACTGACTTTTGCGCTGATGATTTTGTTGGCGGCACCCGCCGTCGAAGCACAACCCGGAGGTCCCGGAGGACGCCCGCCAATGGGTGGCGGCAACCGTCCCAGCGGCCGCCGTCCCCCAATGGGCGACTGGAGTCAGGTGGGCAATGACCAGAATGCCAACACCGTGAAGCGAAAAAAGAAAGTCAAGGAAGGCGATACCTTCAAGGTCGTCGGCTCCCTGCGAGACTCCGTCAGCGGCGAGTTTCTAGCATTCGTCAACGTCGCCGTGCTCGACTCAGCCGACTCCACCTTTGTCAAAGGTGGATCCACTAACTTCGACGGCCTCTTCGAAATCTCCGAAGTGCCACAGGGCGCCTACCTCCTCCGCATCTCTGCCATTGGCTACCAAAATCGTCTTATTCCCTTCCGAGTAACCAACAACACTGCCCTCGGTACCCTCAAAGTCAAACCAGGCTCCACAACCCTCGACGCCGTCGAAATTACCGCCGAGAAACCCCTTTACGCCATGGATGGCGAGAAACTCATCTACAACGTCGAGGACGACCCCTCCATCCAAACCGGTACCACTGAGGATGCCCTCCAGAACGCCCCGGGCGTGGAAGTCGACGTTGAAGGCAACGTAACCCTGCGCGGCGTCTCCAGCGTCGAAATATGGATCAACGACAAACCCTCCAAACTCACCGAGGAAAACCTCAAGACCTACCTCCAAACCCTCCCTGCCAATGCCCTTGCTCGCATCGAAACCATCACCAATCCCTCGGCTAAATATGCCACCGACGCCGAAGCAGTCATCAACATCGTCACCTCGGCACACATCAAGAGCAACCAGTTTGTCTCCTTCGGCATCAACGGCTCCAACCAGCCCTTCGTCAGCCCCTGGATTAGCTACATGTGGGCCAAAGAGAAGCTGAGCGTCAACCTCTTCGCCAGTGGCCGCTTCAGCGACCGCGAAAACACCAACGAAGGTTGGAGCATGCGCCGACAGGACCACCCGGGCGGCATCCAGGGACAGGACTTCGACACCTCCCTCTACCAAACCGACACCGCCGCCAGCAGCAACCGCCAATACAGCGGCAACATCTTCATGAACGTCAACTATGAGATCGACTCTACCAGTGACCTCTCCGTCGACGCCGGCGGCTTCTTCAACCACAACCGCTCCACCTCCGGCCGATCCACAGAGCAGTTCTTCTTTGCCCCCCTTGACACCATCGCCTACAACATCGGTGACACCAGCGCCTCCCCTTCCTGGTTCGCCCATGCCGGTGCCGACTACACCAAGAAGTTCGACCAAAACGGCCACAACCTCCGACTCGGATTCAACTCCCGCTTCAACCGCAATGCCGGCGAGGAATTCTACAATCGTGCTTACACCGTCTACAACCTCCCCGGTGACGAAGCCCGCTACATGAAAACCGACAACTACAGCTACGGCCTGAGCTTCGATGCACGCTACAACCGCCCATACTCCGCCGATGGCGAACTTAGTTTCGGTTTCCGCGCCGACCACTCCCAAAGCGACAACGAATACCGACGCTTCTACTCCACCGACGACGGCGACACCTACGACAGCGTCGACGCCCTCCGCACCTACACCTTCGACGGAGCCACCTCCGGCATCAACGCCGACATCAACTGGACCCACCGATGGGGTCTCTTCACACTCAGCACTGGCCTCGGATATGGCCTCGAACGAGAATACTACAGATACGGCGAGAACGCCATGGCCGACGAAGGCACCGTCTTCAACCACTCCTTCAGACCCTCCATTCACCTCACATACCGCACAGAGAACATGCACAACTTCAAGCTCAACTACTCCATGCGAATGTCCCATCCCGGCGAAGAACAGCTTTCCTCCTTCCGCCGCTACGGCGAAGACTCCTACTCCACGGGCAACCCCAACGGACTCGAACCTAGCTTCACACACTCCATGGAAGCTGGTTGGCAGAAATACTTCGAATCCTTCGGAAATCTCGGTATCGAGGGCTACGGACGCCTGAGCACCAACGAGATAAGCTCGCTCACCGATGCCGAGTATGACGCCGTCCTCGACCGTATCGTCTCCTACTCCATACCCTACAACATGGGCTCCTCCTACCGCTACGGTGCCAACCTCAACATGACCTACCGCCCTTATGGCTTCTTCAACGTCCGCCTCTACGCCAACCTATACAACTACGGCTACCACCTCGACAACTATCGAGGCCAGCCCTACGACAACAACAAATGGTCGTGGAGCGTCCGCGTCAACGCGTGGGCCAAACTCTGGAACCAGTACCAAGCCACAGCGTCGTTCAACTACACCTCACCCACACTCAGCCTTATGAGCGAGCGCAAAGCCCGCTTCAGCTTCAACATGGGTATCCGCAGCGACTTCTTCAAGCGCAAACTGTCCGTCTTCGTCAATATCCAGGACCTCTTCAATTGGGGCGGCCGCTACGGCTCCGGCTCTGACAACACCAACCCCTACTTCCTCTCCAGCACCACCAACAAGATGACCAATAGCCGCTACATCTCCGCAGGCATCACCCTCCGCTTCGGCAAGCTCGAACTCGAAAAAAACGCCAAAGATGGCTCCAGCGAATCTGGCGACAGCCTCTAATCCATCTCCACACAAAAAAAAAGAGCGGAGCCGTTTGAAGTGTCCCCAAAAAGTTGGACGGATTAAAAAATCAGTTTATTTGTCTACAGAAATGAGTTCGTTATTGCACCGGGCTCATTTTTAGTTTCAGCTTGATGCGTTTGTTGTTGTAATAGTCGATGTAGTCGGCGAGCTGTCGTTTGAAATCGTCCATGCTGTCAAAGCGGTTGACGTAGAGCAGTTCACTTTTCATCAGCCCGAAGAAATTCTCCATTATGGAATTGTCAAGACAGTTCCCCTTTCGTGACATGCTCAGCATGATGTCATGTTGCTTAAGCATGTGTTGGTAATGGATGTGCTGGTAGTGCCACCCAGACAAGACAAAAAAAGGAGTCCCGAAATGGAACTCCTTAAAAAGATTGGCGGCGACCTACTTTTCCACAAACAAGTGCAGTATCATCGGCGATGTGAGGCTTAACTTCTCTGTTCGGAATGGGAAGAGGTGAA
>CACYKY010000027.1:0-26637 GCA_902775135.1 uncultured Bacteroidota bacterium
CAAACTTTTCACATTGCTGGCCTTTGTCCTCACCCTTGCGGCCTGCAACAAAGACAAGGAGGAGCTGCGCCACGAGCGCGACATCGTCTATACCGTAGCAGAAGAGACCACCACCGTCCACCTCGCCACCGAGGCCGAGTGGCAGGCCCTGCTGGACCGCTTCTGCGACTATGCGGAGGATGGCAGCGAGGTCACCTTCTACAATGCCAACCATAAGGCTGCCAAGAGCCCCACCAAGGAGGCCGTCACCTACAGCACCACCGACCGCGAGGAGATGAAACGCTGGATGGCCCAGATGGAGGACGATGGCAAGACCGTCACTGTGAGCTACGACCCCAGTTCCGGCACCTACCACGGAGAAGCCTACGCCACCGCACCGCACCCACAGACCGACTGGGTAGACCTAGGCTTGCCGAGCGGAGTGCTGTGGGCCAAGTGCGACCTGGGAGCCAATGCTCCCGAGGAGTACGGCAACTACTACGCTTGGGGCGAGATCAGCCCGAAGGAAGTCTACAACTGGAATACCTATCGCTACGGTACTGCGGATGGCGAGGGCAACCTTTTGACTCTGATCAAGTACAATACCCACAGCGATTATGGCACTCCTGACAGCCTCACCATCCTGCGGGCGACGGACGATGCGGCGACGATGGCCTTCGGAATCGGAAGCGGGGCCCGCACGCCCACCAAAGAAGAGTGGCAGGAGTTGATAGACTATTCCACCGTAGAGTGGACTACCATGAACGGTGTCAACGGACTCAAGTTCGCCAGCATCACTAACGGCAACACGCTCTTCTTTCCCGCTGCCGGCATGCGCTACGGTTCGGAACTCCATGGAGTAGACGGCTGCGGATTCGGCTTCTACTGGTCCTCGTCGCTTGACACGAACAGTCCAAGCGATGCATGGGCTTTCTGCTTCGATGCGAACAATCCGGTCCACGTGGGCAAAAGTAATCGCCGTTACGGGTTCACTGTCCGCGCCGTGCGGCTGGACTAACAGTTTGCTCAAATAATTAAAAGTTCAGCGACTGCCACGCGGCTGACAAAATGTCAGCGCATGGCAGTCGCTGGCAGTTTGGCACGGGTTTTGATAATAGTCAGGCGTCCCTAGGATAGCCTAGGGTGTCCTAGGAAGTCCTAGGAGAAATGGAAAACAAAACTAAAAAAATAAAGTATTATGAAGATTCAACCTTTAGCAGACAGAGTCCTCGTGCGTCCCGCCGAGGCTGAACAGAAGACCGCCAGCGGCATCATCATCCCCGACACCGCAAAGGAGAAACCGCAGCGCGGCGAAGTCCTCGCCGTGGGCAAGGGCACCAAAGACCATGAGATGACCGTCAAGGTGGGCGACCAAGTCCTCTACGGCAAGTACAGCGGCACCGAGATCGAGATCGACGGCGAGAAGCTGATGATCATGAAAGAAAGCGACATCTACGCAATCATCTAAATCTCTAACCGAACAAACCGAATAAATCCGATATTAATTAACACTCTAACCGAACAAACCGAAAGAAACCGAAACACAAATTACAATTCGGAACGATTCGGATGATTCGGTTAGATAAAAAAGAAAAAGTTATGGCAAAACAGATAGTTTTCAATAATGACGCTCGCGAGCAGCTTCGCAAAGGCGTCGACGAGTTGGCAAATGCAGTAAAGGTAACCCTCGGCCCCAAAGGCCGCAATGTGGTTATCGACAAGAAATTCGGTGCCCCGCAGGTGACCAAGGACGGCGTTACCGTCGCCAAAGAGATTGAGCTCGAGGACGGCATCCAGAACATGGGTGCCCAGATGGTGAAAGAGGTGGCCAGCAAGACCAACGACCAGGCTGGCGACGGTACCACCACCGCCACGGTGCTGGCTCAGGCCATCGTCAACACCGGCCTGAAGAACGTCACCGCCGGTGCCAACCCCA
Organism: uncultured Bacteroidota bacterium; assembly: GCA_902775135.1. GTDB lineage: Bacteria > Bacteroidota > Bacteroidia > Bacteroidales > P3 > Colimorpha. The sequence continues at coordinate 1,916 of CACYKY010000027.1, forward strand.
TGGACCTCAAGCGCGGCATCGACAAGGCCGTTGCCGAGATCGTGAAGAGCATCAAGGAGCAGGCCCAGGAAGTGGGCGGCGACATCCAGAAGATCCGCCAGGTGGCCACCATCAGCGCCAACAACGACAGCGCCATCGGTGACATCATCGCCGAGGCTATGGAGAAAGTGACCAAGGACGGCGTCATCACCATCGAGAACGCCAAGGGCATCGACACCACCGTCAAAGTTGTCGAGGGTATGCAGTTCGACCGCGGCTACATCAGCCCCTACTTCGTCACCGACACCGAGAAGATGGAGTGCGCCTACGACAACCCCTATATCCTCATCTACGACAAGAAGATCAGCACCATGAAGGACCTGCTGCCCGTGCTCGAGAAGGTCGTCAACACCGGCCGTCCGCTCCTCATCATCGCTGAGGACGTCGAGAGCGAGGCACTGGCCACCCTCGTGGTCAACCGCCTGCGCGGCAGCCTGAAGATTGCCGCCGTCAAGGCCCCCGGCTTCGGCGACCGCCGCAAGGAGATGCTTGAGGACATCGCCATCCTCACCGGTGGCACCGTCATCAGCGAAGAGAAGGGCTACAAGCTCGAGGATGCCGACCTCAGCATGCTCGGCCAGAGCGAGAAGATCAGCATCGACAAGGACAACACCACCATCGTCAGCGGCAAGGGCAACAGCGACGCCATCAAGGCCCGCGTGGGTCAGATCAAGGCCCAGATCGAGAAGACCACCAGCGACTACGACCGCGAGAAGCTGCAGGAGCGCTTGGCCAAGCTGGCCGGCGGCGTGGCAGTCATCTACGTCGGCGCAGCCTCCGAGGTGGAGATGAAGGAGAAGAAAGACCGCTTCGACGACGCCCTGCACGCCACCCGCGCAGCCGTCGAAGAGGGTATCATCCCCGGTGGCGGCACCGCCCTCATCCACGCCGCCCAGAAGCTCGAAGGCGTGAAGCCCGAGAACGAAGACGAGAAGCTCGGCATCGAGATCATCCGTCGCGCCGTCGAGGAGCCCCTGCGCATGATTGTCGAGAACGCCGGCCTCGAAGGCAGCGTCGTCGTCAACGAGGTGAAGAACGGCAAGGGTGACTACGGCTACAATGCCCGCGCCGAGAAGTACGAGAACCTCTTCCAGAGCGGCGTCATCGACCCCGCCAAGGTGACCCGTGTGGCTCTGGAGAACGCCGCCAGCATCGCCGGCATGCTCCTCACCACCGAGTGCGTCCTCTGCGACATCAAGGAACCCGAACCCCCGATGCCCGCCGGCAACCCCGGCATGGGCGGCATGGGCGGCATGTACTAAGCCGCAAGGATTAGTACAAACCCCATCCGTCAGGCATGGGCGGAATGTACTAAGCCGCCGCGTGCTCGCGGAGAGCAATAATAAGAAAGGCACCCAGCTGGGTGCCTTTCTTCGATTTATATCACACAGACAACTTTTCCGACTCTCCCTCCTCACCAACTTTTTTGTCCACCTCATAAAAAATGAGTATTTTTGCAACCGATAACAAACCAACGGAAAGACTGTTCTTTTTTGATATGAGAAAAGAGATAGACCCACAATCATCGCCGCGCGGACGGGCGTTCGAGCTATGGAAGGATGCCCAGATGCCGAAAGTGACCATCACCAAGACCTTCAATATCGGCAGGCTTGTCACGCTGAGCCGGAGAAGAGGACTGAAGTCCAACATGCTGATGTGTTGGTGCATCGGCCATGCGGCAAGCCCCATCGCCGAGTTCTACACCCTGCCGGCCGGCGGACGCCTGTGGCAATACGACCGCCTGGCGGTCAACACCGTCGTGATGACCTCCAAGGGCGAACCCCATCTCTGCGACATACCCTTCTCGGAGGACATCCGCCAGTTCAACGAGGACTACCTCCAGCTGACACGCCAGGTCCACGACACCAACGAGGACTACCTCCTGGGCGAACAATACATGGCCATCGACACCTCGGCGTTGCCAGAATGCGAAATCGACGCGGTGGTGAGCGTCTATTCCGAGATGTTCACCAATCCCTTCCTAGCTTGGGGCAAATACCGGCGGGGAATCTTCAAGACCACGCTGCCCATCTCCTTCCAGTTCCACCACGCCCAGATGGACGGCTTCGAAGCCGCCCGCTTCCTCAACGGCCTCCAGGAGGCCATCAACCAGCTTGCCCTATAGCGACACTCGTTCGCGCAAGAATCAACCATATAAAACAAAAGAGGGCGTCCATAAAGGGCACCCTCTCATTGGTTATTTCCACTAATCCTATTGAACTTCTCAACAGCTTGCAATCTCTTGAAAGCCACCTTCGTCGATGTATTTCCTCACATTGCGGCTGAAAGAGGTCTCGGTGGTGAGACCATCATACAGTTCTTTCACCTCATCCAAATCAAGCTCGTACTTTATCAAGTCGAGCATATAATGCCCTATGTAGCTGTCGCTGTGGCTGCGGACGAACTCAACCTGATAGTCGTAATACTCTTTAATAATAGGTTGTAGTTGTGCGTATATTTCATTAACTTTTGCAGAATCGCCACTCATGGCAGCCATCTCCATGTCCTTATAGGCAGACAGGATACGGTCCTCGTAGCGTTCCTGACACTTGACGTGGAATGCCATCATTTCATCCATAACGGCGCAGCCTTCAACAGCCCAATGCGGCATGTCGTCACGTTCGCCGGTAATGGTGGTGTTCTGGTTCTCCGTGAAGAATGAAAAGACGCCACATTTGTCGTCGATATTGTATTTGATCATGTAGAGGGTCTGCGGGTCGTTGTCGGGAACAGAGAACAAGGCTTTGTTTTCGGCGACAACGGCGGAGTCGACAAGCACATCCTCGCCGTCGACAACCTTGCAGAGATAGACCGTCTGATGCTCGGCACCGGTAAGGTTGAGTGTCACCGTAAAGCGGTCTGCCTTGTTGCAACCGCAGAAAGCCATTACAGCCACAAAGAACATTGCAGCCATTCTTTTGATGTTTTTGCTCATAATGATGAATATTTAATGGTGATTTATCATTCCTCCAGTTTGAACCTCATGCGCCACGTGTGGGTGTCGGCGTTGTAGTCGTGCGAGATAATCTTGAAAGTGCCCACCTCGGAAGTGTTCTGCACATGGGTGCCCACGCAGGCACAGAGGTCGTAGTCGCCGATGCGCACCAGGCGCAGCGTCTCGCTGGCATCGTCGGGCAGCTTCCACAGGTCCACTTCCGGCGGCACCTCTCCCCTCTTCACAAACTCGTAGCTCACGGGCAGATGCTGCGAGATTACCTCGTTCACGCGGCGCTCTATCTCCACCACCTGCTCCTCCGTGGGACAGGCGTCGAGCAGGTAGTCGCACTTGCTCTTCTTGCGCTCGATATGTGCGTTCCTCGACCGCGGACAGCCAAACATCCGCACCATCGTCTGGTTCAAAATATGCTCCGCCGTATGCATCGGTGGATACTCCTGCTTGTTGTGTTCGTTAAGAATCGGTTCTTGTTCCATACCTATTTAGTATATTATTCAGCCATAGTTCCATTGTACATTCCCACCAACTTTCCCTCTTCAAAGAAATAGATCACGCCCCAATAGGGCATTTGGTTTCCAAGAGAGAGTTGCTGATCATTTGAGTATTCGGCATTGATAACTCCATGATATTGTTGTTCCAATCTTTCTCGGTCATCGCCAATGCTTATTGAATGACTCATTTGGCATTCCGTCGCTCCTGTAACAGCTATTCCTTCCACAGAAAGAGCCAATCTTGTCTTAGCCACCTCTGCAGAATCTCCATAAACATCAATCCTCACATTCTTTTGCTGGTAGAACCAGGACTGGTGAAGTGCTCCATCATACTCCAAGACCACTGCCTCCGATAACGAATCAGGGTCACCCCAACACTCAATCACTTTGCTGATTGAAATATATGGAGTAAGCCAACCGTCAATAGTATCTTGAAGAAAAGCAGAGTCAACAATATCTAATAAAGTAACAGAATCTCCGTTATCCGCCTGTGGCTGTTGGCAACCTGCAAGGCTCATCAGGAACAATGCCATGATAAAAGAGCCTATCTTCAATTTGTTTTTTAAGGGTGTGTCCAATCTTCCCGTATGCATCGGCGGGTACTCTTGTTTATTGTGCTCGTTCAGGATAGGTTCTTCCATAGTGTCATGTTTTGGAAATGCAAAAATACGACTTTTTCGCCATCCGACAAAATTTCATTTGGCCGGTTTGTCGGATTTTCGTATTTTTGCAATTCAATTTAACCGAAACACCATGTTGCAAATTGGAACCAAAGCACCCTTTTTCGAGGGAACGGACGAGAACGGTAACACCATAAAACTGAGCGATTATGCCGGCAAGAAGCTGGTGCTCTATTTCTACCCCAAGGACAGCACCCCCGGCTGCACCGCCGAGGCCTGCGACCTGCGCGACAACTACCAGCGCTTCCTCGCCCTCGGCTACGAGGTGCTGGGCGTCAGCCGCGACAGCGCCGCCAGCCACCAGAAATTCATCGCCAAATACGAGCTGCCCTTCCACCTCATCTCCGACCCCGAGCACCGTATCCTCGAGGCCTACGAGGCCTGGGGCGAGAAGAAAAACTACGGCAAGGTCACCATGGGCACCCTCCGCACCACCTACGTCATCGACGAGCAGGGTACCATCGTCGACGCCATCGGCAAAGTCAACACCAAGGCCCACACGGCTCAGATACTGAAATAAACGCACTCTCATGAAACACCAACACCTGTTCCCCACCCTCCTGCTGGCCCTCCTCGCCGCCTGCTGCCACCCCTCGCCCGAGGCCACCAATCAACCGTCGACTACCGACAGCCAACCGTCGGCAACCGAAAGCCCGAAAGCCCACTTCGTCAACATCACCGACGCCATCCCCGACGTCATCCTTGAAATCCGCTACTACGGCACCTACAACTTCGTCGGCACACGCATCGACGGCTACCTGCAACCCACCGCCCTGCTCTCCCGCCAGGCCGCCGACAGCCTCCGCGCCGTCAGCGACGACCTCGTTGCCCAGGGCTATCGTCTCAAGATTTTCGACGCCTACCGTCCTCAGCGCGCCGTCGACCACTTCGTCCGCTGGGGACACCTCCTCGACGACACCGCCATGCGACCCCACTTCTACCCCCATGTCGACAAACGCGACCTCTTCCGCCTCGACTACATCTGTATGCAGAGCGGCCACACCCGCGGCTCCACCGTCGACCTCACCCTCTTCGACATGCGCACCGGGAAGGAAGTCGACATGGGCGGCACCTTCGACTGGTTCGGCCCCGAAAGCCACCCCGACTGCGGCGGCGACCCCTCCACCGGCCGCTACCGCCCCAACGACACCATCTCCGAAACCCAGTTCCGCAACCGCCTCATCCTCCGCAATGCCATGCTGCGCCACGGATTCAACCCCCTACACTCCGAATGGTGGCACTTCACCCTCCGCAACGAACCCTTCCCCGACACCTACTTCGACTTCCCCGTCCAGCAACTGTAGCAAAACAGGTATCTTTCCCGATATTGCTATCAGCCCCTGTGGCGATTCGCAAAACACCTGTTTGGTATATGAATAACCTATAAGGCGGGGCGAAGGATACGCCTGTCCGACAGGGGGTTGGCAAAAACATTTGGCCATATCAGGGAAATGTAGTATCTTTGCATTTTGTTTTGAATACAAAATTTAATAAAAAAATAAGATGAAAAAAACTTTGTTAAGTATTGCTACTATGGCAGTTATCGCTACCGGTTGTCAGCAGAAGGTCCAGCTCACCTCGGGCATCGACCCTGACAATTTCGACACCACGGCCCGTCTCGAGGACGACTTCTACCAGTTTGCCTGCGGCGGCTGGATGGCCAAGAACCCCCTCGACGCCGAACATTCGCGCTACGGCGCCTTCGACGTCCTGTCGGAGAACGCTCTGAAGAACATCAACGGCATCATCGACTCTGTGAAGGTGGCCAAGAACGCCGCCGGCAGCCTCGAGGACAAGATTGCCACCATGTACAACCTCGGTATGGACAGTGCCAAGCTGCAGGCCGACGGCCTGGAGCCCCTGAAGCCCTACCTCGAGGAAATCAACAACGTGAAGACCCGCGACGACGCCTGGGCCCAGATGCTCAAAATGCACGCCCGCGGCAACACCGTGCTCTTCGGTGTCTTCGGCGAGGCCGACAAGGACGATGCCAACATGTGCATCGCTTGGGCCTACCAGGGCGGCCTCGGTCTCGGCGACCGCGACTACTACCTTGAGGACAAAGGCAAGAACAAGATCTTCCGCGAGGGTTATGTGAAACTCATGGAGCAGGAATTCGCTATGGCCGGCTACGACCAGATGAGCGGCATCCGCGCCGACAAGCTGGCCCAGATGGTGATGACCTTCGAGACCCGTCTCGCCAAAGCCATGAACACCAAGCTCCAGAACCGCGACCCGCAGGCCACCTTCAACCGCTACACCCTTGAGGAGGCTGCCGCTTTCGCTCCCAACATCGACTGGAAGGGCTACTTCACCACCATGAACATCCTCGACGGCATGAAGAGCTTCAACATCGCTCAGCCCAAATACTTCGAAGAGGTGAACCGCGTGCTGAAAGACACCGATGTGGAGATCCTGAAAGCCTACTTCGCATGGCACGAGATTGTCAGCGCCGCACCCTACCTGAGCGATGACATCATCAACGCCAACTTCGAGTTCTTCGGCAAACTGATGGGTGGCCGCGAGGTGAACCGTCCCCGCTGGAAACGCGTCACTTCCACCGTCGAAGGCGCCATGGGCGAAGCCCTCGGCCAGCTCTACGTGAAGAAATACTTCCCCGCCGAAGCCAAGACCCGCATGGAGACCCTCGTGCAGAACCTCATCACCGCCCTCGGCCAGCGCATCGACAAGGCCGAATGGATGACCGACGCCACCAAGGCCAACGCCCACAAGAAACTCAGCACCATCTATGTCAAAATCGGCTACCCCAACAAGTGGCGCGACTACAGCAAGCTCGACATCAAGAACGACAGCTACTATGCTAACGTCATCCGCAGCAACGAGTTCGACATGGCCTACATGTTCAGCAAGATCAACAAGCCCGTCGACAAGGACGAGTGGCTCATGACCCCCCAAACCGTCAACGCCTACTACAACCCCACCACCAACGAAATCTGCTTCCCCGCCGCCATCCTGCAGCCCCCCTTCTTCAACATGAATGCTGACGAAGCCGCCAACTACGGCGCCATCGGTGTGGTCATCGGCCACGAGCTGACCCACGGCTTCGACGACCAGGGCCGCCAATACGACGAAAAGGGCAACCTCAACGACTGGTGGACCGAGGAAGACTCGAAGAACTTCGACAACAACAAGAAAGCCCTTGTGGACGCCTTCAGCGCTGTGAAAGTGCTCGAGGACGGCGGCAACGGCGAACCCCTCTATGGCAACGGCGAGCTCACCCTCGGCGAGAATATCGCCGACAACGGCGGCCTCCACGTCTCCTACCTCGCCATGCAGAACGCCATGCAGCAGAACCAGGTCAACAAGGAGCAGATGGACGGCTTCACCCCCGAGCAGCGCTTCTTCCTGGCCTACGCCGCTGTGTGGGCTTCCAACATCAACAACGAGGGTATCCTCAACCTCACCCAGAACGACGTCCACTCCCTCGGCCGCAATCGCGTCAACATCGCCCTGCCCCAGGTCACCGAGTTCATCGAGGCCTTCGGCATCAAGGAAGGCGACGGCATGTGGCTCGCCCCCGAGAAACGCGCCCAGCTCTGGTAAAGAGTCACTAAGTAGCTAAGTGACTGAGTAGCTAAGTGATTGCATCCAAATAGTATTTAAGCACTCAGAAACTCAGAAACTTAGCAACTCAATAACTCAATAACTCAAAATATTTAGGCTCGCCAACCGGCGGGCCTAAATTTTTTTTTCATGTCCATGTAGTTTTTTGACCCATTTTTGCGTTATATTAGCGCAAACCAAAAACAACAAGATGATGAAAACCTCTCTCCGAATCCTCCTCCTGACAGCCCTCGCGCTGCTGACCGCCTGCGAAAAGGGCGGCACCGTGCGCCAGATTGTCTACACGGTGGACGCCTCCGCCGAGCAACACATCACCACCCACGGCGACGCCGAATTCGACGCCCTGCTGGAGCGTTTCTGCGGCTATGCCGAGGAAGGATCGACGGTAACCTTCCATGGAGCGCGGGCCAGCAGCCCACGGACCAAAGACGTCGTCACCTACAGCACCACCAGCCGCGACGAAATCAAGGCCTGGATGCGCGACATAGAGGCCGCCGGCATGACTGTCACGATCACCTACGACTCCGATACCGGCACCTGGAACGGCACCGCCTACGCCAACGCGCCGCAGCCCGCTACGGGGTGCATCACCTATGCCACCCCCTACGACGTGGACGAGGGCGCCATCGTCACCCTCGACACCGTCAACCACATAGCCTACATCACCACCGGCCACATACCGTCGGGCCAGATGGCTATCCACTTCCCCACGGGCAAATTCATCTACTTCCGTAGTGGCAACCGCCTGCTGTTGCACGACTACTACAGCATCACCGAGGCCTTCGAGGCAACCCTCACCATCACCCCCTCCAATGGCGACACGCTGGACCTCACCTACAACTACAACGGTCCGTGCCCTGCCGACCACACCCACCGCGCCCTCCTCGTGCCCACAGATCGCTACAGCCTCCTCTCGTGCCACAACGAAGCTGCCGACGTAGTACTCCACATCGACCGTTCCAACTACAACATCGGCTACGGCCAGGCCGCCGTACGCTACTACGACGAGGCCGTCTACACCTCCCCCACCCGCCCCTTCAACTATGGCCGCTTCAGCTGCGGAGTGATCATGACCTTTGCCGAAGGCGGTCCAGGATGGGTGCTGGTCTTCGACGAAAGTACCGACAATCTGATGAACTTCCTCGACATCTCAAACTACGACCGTCCCGTGGAGGTATGGCATGTGAACCGCTCCGAAACCACCGAGGACTACAATCCCTTAGTGGACTTCCTGTTTGAGCGAATAAGATAGACCCTTGACCCCCTTCGAGCACATACTGCACCGCCATCGCGGCCTCGTCTACTCCGTCTGCCTTCGATACTGCCGACGGGGCGTAACAGCCGACGACCTGGTGCAGGAGGTAAGCCTCGTCCTCTGGCAGCGGCGCGAGCAGCTCCTCGCCCTCGGCGCCGTCCCCCTGCAGGCGGCATGGATATGGCGCGTGGCACGCAGCACCTGCATCGACATCCTGCGCCGCACCCCCGAGACCTCTCCCCTGCCCGAAGGCTACGACCCTCCCGCCGACGACCGCACCCTTCCCCATCATCTGCACCGCCTCATCGAACTCCTCCCCGACCCCGACCGCACCATCGTCCGCTTGCACATCGAGGGCTACAACTACGAAGAGATAGCACAGCAAACGGGCCTCACGGCCAACAACATCAGCGTCCGGCTGGTGAGAACAAAAGAGAAACTGAGACAACTTTGGAACAAATGAACAACAATATGACAACATTCGACGAACAATGGGAGCTGCTGGAAGGGCAGCACGTGGCCCGCAGCATGGTGCGCCAACTCCCGGCCTGGCAACGCCGTCGCCGCCTGCATCGGCGGATGGCGCTGACGGTGGTGGGCGTGGTGGCGGTGGCCACCGCGGCGGCATTGCTGCTGCGTCCCGACAAGCCCCTTCCGGGCGACTACACCCTTGTGTGCAGCAACCGCTCGCAACAGTTCACCGACCAGCAGTGGGCCGACCTCGCCGCCGTGCTCCTCGACGACAACAACAACAGCATCCTGATATGAAACGCCTCCTACTCCTCCTGCTCCTCCTGCTGCCTCTGGCGGCCAGCGCGCAAAACGATGGGACGCGAGCTGCCGGTCTGCGAAAGAGCACGCTCTACCAGCACCATGCCGCCCGCCAGGATGTCGCTGTGGCCCAGGTCAGCGGCTTCCGCCTGAACGACTCGGTGCGGGTCGACGTGGTGCTCGTCGTGGCCGACGACGACAAAGCCTGGCAGCGCCTGAAGGAGGAATACGACATACGCACCTCGGCGGGCGTCACCTCGTGGATCGGCGAGGCCGACCACCCTGAACGCCGCACCCGCTGGACCGGCCAGCCCGCCTGCCGCGCCGTAGCCTCGCACGAGCGGCGCACCCTCGGCTTCTACCACATCGACAACCGCACCCAGTACGAAGCCCTGCTGGAATACCAAATAAAGAAGATTGAAACTGTGAACCAAAACAATACCGCATTGAAATGAAACACATTATCCGACTTTCCATCCTGCTGGCCGCCCTCTTCGCCCTCGCGGCCTGCCATCCCGAAGAGCACGAAATCCGTCGGGACATTGTCTACTCCGTGGACAACGCCGCCGAGCAACACATCACCACCCACGGCGACGCCGAATTCGACGCCCTGCTGGAGCGCTTCTGCGGCTATGCCGAGGATGGCTCGACGGTAACCTTCCATGGAGCGAGGGCCGGCAGCCCACGCACCAAGGACGTCGTCACCTACAGCACCACCAGCCGCGACGAAATCAAGGCCTGGATGCGCGACATGGAGGCCGCCGGCATGACCGTCACCGTCACCTTCGACCCCTCCACCGGCACCTGGAACGGCACCGCCTACGCCACCGCGCCGTATCCCCGCAGGGGCGTGGCCACCTTCGTCAACCTCTCGGACGAAGGCTACCAAGGCCCCACGGTTGTCGTCACCATCGACAGCCTTAACCGCACAGCCTACGTCAGCTACGACAACGAATACTACACGCAATGGCACCTCCCCGTCGGCAAGTTCGAGAACATCTGGCAATACGACGACAACCACCTCGTCCTCTACGCCCAGGACGGCGACACCCTCGGATTCTTCCCCCTCGTCGGCGACACCATGATACTGCAATACTTCCCCGCCGAGCCCTGCTGGCCGCAGCACAACCACTACTTCACCGTGGCCCGCGTCCGCGAAGGCTGCCAGACCTGGTACACCGACCAGCTGGGCGGCATCATCATGAACGTCTGGCCCAACATCATCGAGACCTACCCCGAGATTTCAACAGCTCTCATCTGTGCCCCGCAAGTCCCTTATGTCAACTGTATCAGTCCCCTCTTCTCCGGCAGCTGCGAACTGCTACGCTACTTCACCGACCGCACCGACATGGACTGGGAACTGTCCCTGCGCTACAGCTACAACAACGACAGCAGCCTCTACACCGTCGACTCGCTGGGCCTCTCGGGCAACTTCCTGCTCGACCGCACCGTCACTATCCACGACATCCACCAATACCCCGGATGCTATAGCCAATACATGTTCAACCGAATAGATTAAACCGCCATGGAACAAACGCTCACCCTTGGAGCGCAGGCTGGCCACCTCTTCTTCGCCCTCGGCGACTTCGGCCTCACCCTGACGAAACAATAACCCACCCTCCCGCACAATAAAACGGTCCCTTTTGCGTTATAAAAACAAAAAAAGCAACGCAAATGGAACACACCACAATAGGCCAGGTGGCGTCGTGGCTCGACGCCACCTTTCATTCTGAACTCCAGGAAGATTACGACAACGCCGGATTCCTCGTCGGCGAACGGCAGGTTCCCTGCACCGGCATCCTCATTGCCCTCGACCTCACCCCCGCCGTTGCCGACGAAGCCATCACTCTGGGTTTCAACCTCATCGTCACCCACCACCCCCTCATCTTCTCCGGTCTGCGCCGCATCACCTCCGACAACGAGGCGGGCCGCACCGTCATCAGCCTCATCCGGCACGGCATCGCCGTCTACGCCGCCCACACCAACCTCGACAACCTCCCCTGGGGCGTCAACGGCATCCTCAGCGAGAAACTCGGCCTGCAGAACACCCGCATCCTCAAACCGCTCGACAACGAGAACGGCGCCGGCATGGTGGGCGAACTGCCCGAACCGATGGAGGTCGACGCCTTCCTGCAGAAAGTCAAGGAGATACTCCGCATCCCCACCCTCCGCACCTCATCCACTCACGCAATCACACATTCACACATTCATGCAATCACAAAAGTCGCCCTCTGCGGCGGCAGCGGCGCCTCCTTCATCGCCGACGCCCTCGCGGCTAAGGCCGACATCTACATCACCGCCGACCTCAAATACCACGACTTCCAACGCGCCGAAGGCCGCATCATCCTTGTCGATGCAGGCCACTACGAGACCGAGCAATTCGCAAAAGATATTTTTTATCGCGCTATATCAGAAAATTTTAGTAACTTTGCATGCCGAATTTCCACAAGGCAACAAAGCCTTGTGAATTATATCTGATTGAAATATAAAATAATATATAATAATATGGCAAAAAAAGTCAGCACCAAAAAAGCAGAAGAGCAAATCGAAGCCCCCGTCATCCTCCGTCCCGACGTCGACCTGGCCATCGAGAAACGCCTCGTCGCCCTCTACACCCTCCAGAGTGTGGACAGCGAAATCGACAAAATCCAGATCATCCGCGGCGAACTGCCCCAGGCTGTCCAAGACCTCGAGGACGAGATTGCCGGTTTGAACACCCGCATCGAGAATTTCAACAACGACATCAAGGAAACCGAGGCCGCCAACAAGACTCGCAACACCGAGATCGCCGACCACGAGGAACAAATCAAGAAGTACAAGAAGCAGCAGGACAACGTCCGCAACAACCGCGAGTACGAGTCCCTCGCCAAGGAAATCGAATTCCAGTCGCTCGAAATCCAACTCTGCGAACGCAAGAACAAGGAAGGTGCAGCCAAAGTCAAAGAACTCAAAGAGCACATCAACGCCGCCAAAAACCTCGTCGAAAACCGCACCAAGGACCTCGAGGCCAAGCGCGAAGAACTCACCTCCATCATTGCCGAAACCGAAAAGGACGAGAAGCGCCTCCGCGAGAAGAGCAAAGAGCAGGAGCAGTACATCGACGACCGCTACCTCTCCGCCTACAAGCGCATCCGCGGCGCCGCCCGCAACGGCCTCGCCGTCGTCCAGATCGACCGCGACGCCTGCGGCGGATGCTTCAGCACCATCCCCCCCCAGCGCCAGATGGAGATCAAGATGCACAAGAAAGTCATCGTCTGCGAGAACTGCGGCCGCATCCTCGTCGACGACGACATCGCCGAAAAAGCCAAAGCTCAACTGGAAAAATAATACCAAGGACCTTAAAGACCCTATAGCCCTTAAAGCCCTAAAAAAAACTTCAACCCAATGACTTACACATTCAACCCCAACGAGAAACTCACCCTGGACAAGATCCAGGAGATCATCGATAAGAAAATGTCCCTCGTCCTCGGCGACGAGGCCAAGCGCCGCATCGAGAAATGCCGCAACTACCTCAACCAGAAGATGGAAACCCAGAAAGAGCCCATCTATGGTGTCACCACCGGTTTCGGCTCGCTCTGCAACATCTCCATCTCCAAGGAGCAGCTGAGCCAGCTGCAGAAGAACCTGGTGATGAGCCACGCCTGCGGCGTGGGCGACGAGGTGCCCCAAGACGTGGTCCGCCTCATGCTCCTCCTCAAAGCCCAGAATTTCTGCTTCGGCTACAGCGGCGCCCAGCTCCAAACCGTGCAGCGCCTTGTCGACTGCTTCAACGACGACATCCTGCCCATCGTCTACCAGCAGGGTAGCCTCGGTGCCAGCGGCGACCTCTGCCCCCTGGCCAACCTCATGCTCCCCGCCATCCTCGGCATGGGCGAAGTCTACTGGAAAGGCCGCCGCTGCGACGTCAGCGAGGTCTACGCCGCCAAAGGCTGGCAGCCCATCGTGCTCCAAAGCAAGGAAGGTCTCGCCCTCCTCAACGGCACCCAGTTCATGAGCAGCTACGCCGTCTGGAGCCTCCTCAAGGCCCGCCGCCTCAGCCGCCAGGCCGACATGATCCTCTCCCTCAGCCTCGACGCTTTCGACGGCCGCATCGAGCCCTTCTACGAGAGCCTCCACATGGTGCGCCCCCACAAGGGCCAGCTCGAAACAGCAGCAGCCGTGCGCTCCTGGCTCGAAGGCAGCCAACTCATCGCTCGCCACAAAGAGCATGTCCAGGATCCCTACTCCTTCCGCTGCGCTCCCCAGGTCCACGGCGCCGCCAAAGACACCATCCGCTATGTCGAGTCTGTCGTCGAGACCGAAATCAACTCCACCACCGACAACCCCATCGTGCTGCCCGACGAGGACATGGTCATCTCCGGCGGCCACTTCCACGGCGAGCCCCTGGCCATGGTGCTCGACTTCCTGGCCATCGCCGTTGCCGAACTCGGGGCCATCTCCGAGCGCCGCACCTACCAGCTCATCGACGCCAAACGCGGCCTGCCCTCCTTCCTCGTCGCTAAGCCCGGCCTCAACAGCGGCTTCATGATTCCGCAGTATGCCGCCGCCGCCATCGCCAGCCAGAGCAAGCAGCTCTGCACCCCCTGCAGCGTCGACAGCATCCCCAGCAGCCAAAACCAGGAGGACCTCGTCTCCATGGGCGGCAACGCCGCCACCAAGACCTACCGCGTCTGCGAGAACACCGAGCGCATCCTCGCCATCGAGCTCTTCAATGCCGCTCAGGCCCTCGATTTCCGCCACCAGGAAGGCCTCAAGAGCAGCCCCAAGATCGAGCAGATGGTGGCCGACTACCGCAAGTGTGTCAACTTCGTCGACATCGACGAGATCATGTACAAGCACATCCACAGCAGCGTCCGCTTCCTCCAGGAGATGGCGCTGTAATCCTTTCCACACACATATCAAACGGCGGTGCACCCCCTATGGAGTGCACCGTTTTTTTTATCGGTATTCTATTTAGGGTTTGATGTCTATCGTGGTGAGGAAGAATTCGCAGGAGGCCACATACCAGGTCTGCACCCTGGCATCGCGCCAGATGGAGCGCTCCGGGCCGTGAGCCTCCAGTGGACGACAACCACAGCCCCATCGGGCATAGAAGTGGTTGTGGGGACTGGCAGCAAAGAGGATGATGGCTCGGTGGTTGCCGGCCGTGAAACTGGAGGGATGGCACGAGAATCGCATCGACTGGCGCGGGGGAAGCAATGTCGCGGTCTCGTAGAGGTATTCTCGGCTGAAGGCGAAGAAAGGGCTGTTCGATTTCATCTGCTGCTCGTCCAACACATAGAGTCTGAATGTCGGGCTGCCGCTATAGAGCGGCTTGTCGCTGTACGACTGGAAGTTGAAGAACGGGCGGCGCCCGTTCTCCGGTGCTTTCTCGTAGTGGGGCTTGTCGTAGCCCACATAGAAGAGGCGTCCGAGGGTATCGCCCGGGCGGTAGATGTTGACCACGGGGAATGCCAGGATGTAGGCGTCGTCAAGGATGTCAATGTCAAGTTCCGCTTCGATGCCATAATAGTGGGCAACAGGGAAACGCAGCAAGAGAGTGTCGCCATCAACGCGGAAGAGTATCCTGCAGCTGTCCTGCTGGGGCAGATGGCGGTCTACGCGGCGGCTGACAGTGTAAGCGTTATAGTTCTTGTCGCGCCTCATGGAGGGCGCAGAGGTGCGCAGAATGGTGCTGAGGAGGGTATCGGCCTTGCCCCGGACATCGATCAATATCACCTCTACCGGCAAGGGCTCCGTCGGGCGGTCGGCCTTCAGCTTGAACGTGAATGGCACCTCCTGAGCATACACTCCGACGGTCAGCATCAAAGCTAGGATACAGGGCAATTTTTTCATAATAGGCCTATGGGTTGAGGGCGTGCTTCATTATCCGCTCGTAGCCGTAGAAGTTCTTGCGGGTGCCGTCGGTGAAGTGGAAGGTGACGGAGGTAACGCGCATGTATTTGATGCGGCCCTTGTCGTCCCAGAAGAGTTCGTCGAAGGTGTACTGCGCTGGAGAGCCTGCGCGGATGGGACCCATGCAGCGTACCGTGCGCACGTCGCGGTTGAACTGGTCTTTCTGCACATAGCCTTTGGCATTGACGGGGGTGACGGTGATCTCCACCTTGGTGATGTCCTTCTGCCAGCAGTTGTAGAAGTTGAATTCGAGGCCGAACATGTAGTCGCTGCGGGCGGTGTTGACGCTCATAAGGAATATCTCGTCGCGATTCATCTTGTCCTTGGTGGCCTGCACATGGGCCATGAGGCGTTCTTCGGCAAGGACCAGCGAGTCGCGCTGGAGCACCACCGTGATGCTGTCGGCCTGCCGGCCATAGAGTTCACTCATCCGGTCGAGGGAGTCCAGCTGTTGCTGGAGTTGCAGCTGCTGCTCCTCTTCCTGCTGTCGGCGCAGTGCCATCCGCTCTTCGTAGGCCTGCAGTCCTTCTACGGTGGTGAAGGCTCCCCATTCGGCCAATCGCTGCAGCGCCGCCAAGGTGAGGGTCTGCCGCTCCTGGGTGTTGGTGCGGACGCTGAAGACCACAGGCCACTCCGGCGAGGGCTGGTAGCGGTAGCCTAGCCATACCAGGGGGACAAACTGGCCGTAGCGGTGGTCCGTGGTGTCCACCCCCAGTAGGGTGCCGTTGTCCATGCCTATATAGGCCCACTCCTGCAGCGTGCTGTAGCGCTGGCGCCAGTAGCGGTCCGAGACAAGGTAGGGGAGCAATTCGGTGGCCAGCCGCTCCGGCAGCGCCACGTCTATGCTGTCGGCCTGTAGGCGCAGCGTGCGTTTGCCCGCACGTTTGCCGACGACGCTGAGTCGGTACAGCCGGTTGTACCTCAGCTGCACAGCTCCCGTCTTCTTCTCTATCTGCTTCTTCAGCGCATGCGGCGGCTCTATGAGGTAGGCGTCGTCGAGGTGGGCGTCGCCAATCGTGGTGTAGTTCCACGACTGCTGCGCCCGCACGGCGTTGTGCGAGAAGAGGAGCACCCCCATCAGGACGATCATCCCAACCCGCAGCGTACCCCGCCAAACTCCTTCCGCCGCCCCCCGGCAGCCTCCATTGCCATTATGATATCGCATACCATTCAAACTCTCTAATTCTTATATCATTCAAAACACACAATCCAATAATTCTCCAATTCTCTAATTCTTGATAAAAACAAGTCCCTCCCGTCTATTCACTATTCACCATTCACTATTCACCATTCACTATTCACCATTCACTATTCACTAAAAAAGAATAACTATTAACTATTATCTATTAACTATTAACTCCTCCTAGTGCGCCTCCAGCCAGTTCTCCCCCACATCGATGCCCACCTCTATCTCTATCCCCGGCAAGGGCAACGCCTGCTTCATCTCGCGGGCCACAATCTGGCGCACCAGCGCCTCCTCGGGTCGGTACAGGTCGAAGACCAGCTCGTCGTGCACCTGCAGTATCATCTTGCTGCGGAGGTGCTGGTTGCTCAACGAGCGGTGGATCCTCACCATCGCCAGCTTGATCATGTCCGCCGACGTCCCCTGGATGGGCATGTTCACAGCGTTGCGCTCCGCAAAGGAACGCGCCGAGGCGTTGCGGCTGTTGATGTCCGGCAGGTAGCGCCGCCGCCCCAACAGGGTCTGCGCATAGCCGCGCTCGCGGGCGACGGCGATACTCTCGTCTATGAAGCGGCGGATGTCGGGATACTGGGCGAAATATTCTTCTATCAACCCCGCAGCTTCCTTGCGCGGGATGCCCAGCTGCTCGCTCAGCCCGAAGGCGGAGATGCCATACACGATGCCGAAGTTCACACTCTTGGCGTTCCTCCGCTGGTCTTTGCTCACCTCAATCATGGCCACGTGGTAGATCTTCGCCGCGGTGGCGGCATGGATATCGAATCCGTTGGCAAAGGCTTCCAGCATGTGGCGGTCCTTGGCCAAAGAGGCTATGATGCGAAGCTCTATCTGCGAATAGTCGGCAGCCAGAAGCAGGTGCTCTTCGTCGCGCGCCACAAAGGCACGCCGTATCTCGCGTCCGCGCTCCGTGCGGATGGGTATGTTCTGTAGGTTCGGACTCGACGACGAGAGGCGCCCCGTGGCGGTGACCGTCTGGTTGTACACCGTGTGCAGACGCCCCGTGGCGGGGTTGATGAGCTTCGGGAACGAGTCCAGGTACGTGCCCACCAGCTTCGTCACCGACCGGTAATCCAGTATCAGCGGTATGATGGGGTGCGTGGCGGCAAGCTTGGTCAACACCTCCTCGGCGGTGCTGTACTGCTTCGTGGCGGTGCGCGGGGGCTTGTCGGTGACCTTCAGCTTCTCATACAGCACCTCCCCCAACTGCTTGGGCGAGCTGATGTTGAACCGCGTGCCCGCCATCTCGTATATCTTCTCTTCTATGGCTCCTCGCTCGGCAGTGAGCTGGCGCGAGTATTCCTTCAGCGCCTCCACGTCGATGCGAACGCCCTCTTTCTCCATGTCCATCAGCACATCCACCAGCGGCAGCTCCACCTCGCGGTAGAGTCGCTCCAAACCCGCGTCCTTCAGCTTCGACACCAGCCGCGGGTACATCTGCCACAAGGCTGCCGCCTGCGCCGCACTGTCGGCGGGCTCAAAGCCCAGCGTCGCCGAGCAGATGAAGTCCAGCGTGTGCCGCATCTCGGCGTCGATGAGGTAGTGCGCCAGCTGCACGTCGAAGATCTCGCCCCGCAGCACTATGCCCAGCTCGGCGAGGATATATTTCAGGTTCTTCAGGTCGTAGCAGAGCTTGGTGCTCCGCTCGTCCTCCAGCACCTCGGCCAGCAGCTTCAGGTCCACCTCCGCCACCTTGCCCACCCACACCGCGTCGGCAGTGGTGCTCACCACCACCCTCGGACCGTCCACCAGCACCGCCACATCCTTGCCCCTCAGTCCTTCCAGCACTTCGGCACTCAGCGTCGCCTGCTCCACCGTGGGGGCCTGCTGCTCCGTGGGCGCCAGGTCAAAGAGCGTCGGCGCCGCAGGCGCCGCACCGGCCTTGGGCTTCGCCTGGACGTCAGATGCCGCCCGCTGCCCTCCTCCGGCGTGCGCCGCTGTCTTCGCCCCCTGGGCGTTCCACTCCATGGCTTTCGAGGGGTCCTTCACACTCAGGTCGGTGTATATCCGGCGCGCCAGCTGCCGGAACTCCAGCTCGTCAAAGAGCTCGCGCAGCACCTTGTAGTCGGGCTCCTGCATCTTCAACGCTTCCTCGTCGAAGGCTATCGGGGCGTCGAGCCTGATGGTGGCCAGCATCTTCGAGAAGAGGGCCTGCTCCCTGTGCTCGCGCACCTTCTCCCGCAGACGGTCGTTCTTGATCTCGTCCACCCTCTCCACCATCTGCTCCACCGAGCCAAACTGGGCTATGAGTTTCTTGGCGGTCTTCTCCCCCACCCCCGGTATCCCCGGTATGTTGTCTATGGCGTCGCCCCACAGGCCCAGCAGGTCTATCACCTGCCGGCAGTCGCTCACGTCATATTTCTCGCACACCTCCTCCACCCCCAGCATCGCGTCGGGGGTCTTACCCCTCCCCTGGCGGTACATCTTCACACACGGCGTCACCAGCTGCGCAAAGTCCTTGTCGGGGGTCACCATCACCACCTCGTCAAATCCCGCCTCCTCGGCAGCATGGCTCAGCGTCCCTATCACGTCGTCGGCTTCGAAGCCCTCGCAGGTCAGCTGCGCTATGCGGAAGGCGTCGATGATGCGGCATATCCAGGGCAGGTTGCTCTCAATCTCTTCGGGCATCGGGTCCCTGTGCGCCTTGTATTCGGCGTAGGCCTCGTGGCGGAACGTCGGCTTCGACAGGTCGAAGGCCACCCCCACATGCGTGGGCCGCTGGCTCTTCAGCAGGTCGTAAAGGCCCATCGTGAACCCCAGCGCGGCCGAGGTGTTCATCCCCTTCGAGTTCACCCTCGGGTTATTGCTCATCGCATAATAACCCCTGTACACCGCCGCCATCCCGTCAATCAACAGCAGTTTCTTCATACCTTCAGCGGATTCGCCGTCAGCTCGTCGTATTCTTTACGGTTGCGCAGTATGTTGCACGCCAGGTACACCGCACTCCGCATCGACTGCTCGCTGGCTTTGTCCTTGCCCGCGATGTCGTAGCCCGTCCCGTGGGCGGGACTCGTCCTCACATACGGCAGACCCGCCGTGTAGTTCACCCCTTCGGTGAACGACATCAGCTTGAAGGGTATCAGCCCCTGGTCGTGGTACAGCGCCAGCACTCCGTCGAATTTGTTGAACTCCGAGCTCCCGAAGAAACCGTCGCTCGGGAAGGGGCCGTAGGCCAGTATGCCTCTCCCCTGCGCCTCGTCTATCACGGGCTTGATCACCTTCATGTCGAAGTCGCCTATCACGCCGTTGTCGCCGGCATGGGGGTCCAAGGCCAGCACCGCTATCTTCGGTATCGTGATGCCGAAGTCCCTCTTCAGGCTGTCGTTCATCAGCCTGATCTTCTCGCTCAGCAGGTCGTGCGTCAGCGCGTCGGGCACCTCCTTCAGCGCCAGGTGGTTCGTCATGATGCCTATCCTGATCCTGTCACACACCATCATCATCAGACTCGAGCAGCCAAACTGGTGGCTCAGGTACTCCGTGTGGCCCGGGAAGTCAAAGTCCGGCGCCTGGATGTTCTTCTTGTTGATGGGCGCCGTCACCAGCACATCCACCTTGCCCTCTTTCAGGTCTTTGCAGGCCCTGTCCAGACTCTCCCTGCTCAGCCGTCCCGCCACCTCCGTGCTCTTCCCAAGGTCTATCTTCACCTCCTCCTGCACCAGGTTGATCACGTTGAAGCGGCGCTCCTGCGCCTCGTCGGCACTCCTCACCGACGTGAAGGTCATCTCGCCAGGCATACTCGCCAGCAGCTTCTTGTGGTAGCTCGCCACCTTCGTGCTGCCGTACAGCACCGGCGTGCACAGGTCATACATCCGGCTGTCGCCGAAGGTCTTCAAAATCACCTCGTAGCCCACGCCGTTGATATCCCCGTGCGTAATGGCTACCTTTATCTTTTTCTCATCTTGATTCTTTTCCATATATTTTTTTTATTTCTTAAATCTCAAAACTCAAACTTAGAAATTAGAAATTAGAACTTAAAACTCAAAACTTAAAACTCCCTCCCTCTCACTCCCTCTCACTCCCCACTTTCCACTTTCCGTTTTCCACTTTCCACTCCCCACTTTCCACTTTCCACTTTCCGTTTTCCACTTTCCACTCCCCACTTTCCACTTTCCGTTTTCAATTTTCAATTTTCAATTTTCCACTTTCCCTCACTCCCTCCAAAAATCCCCATTCACTATTCACTATTCACTATTCACTATTCACTCTTCACTATTCACTATTAACTATTAACTAATTGCAAATACCCATACAGCAGCCTCATCCCGTATCCGCTCGCGCCTGCCCTGTAGTAGGTCTGCCCCTTCGTGAAGTAGGCCACCCCCGCAATGTCCAGGTGCACATACGGCACCTCCTTGGCAAAGTGCGCCAGGAATTTCCCTGCCGTGATCATCCCCGCCTGCGGCGTCGTCCCGCAGTTGCGAAGGTCGGCAAAGTCACTCTTCAGCAGCTCGTCGTATTCCTCCCACATCGGGAACTCCACCAGCCGCTCGTACACCTCCTCGCCCACAATCTTCAGCAGCTCCATCTCACGCTCCGCGTTGGTCTGCATGGCGGCAATGCCGTAGGTCGATATCGCCCTCACGGCGGCTCCCGTCAGCGTCGCAGCGTCTATGATCACCCGCGGGTCGTAGTTCTTCACGGCGTAGGCTATGGCGTCAGCCAGTATCAGCCGCCCCTCGGCGTCGGTGTTCACCACCTCCACCGTCGTCCCGTCGTACATCGTCAGGATGTCGTCGGCGGCATAGGCGTTGAACCCCGGACGGTTGTCCGTCAGCGGCAACAGCGCCACCACCTTCACAGGCAACGCGTTGTCGGCGGCAGCAAACACCACACTCGCCATCGTCGCCGCTCCCGCCATATCGCTCTTCATCTCCTGCATATAGTCGTCGGGCTTGATGTTCAGCCCGCCGGTGTCGTACATGATACCCTTGCCCACCAGCACTATCGGCTTCTCCCCCTTCGCCTTCGCTCCCCTTCCGTCGTATTCCAGCACCACAAAGCGCGGCTCGTCCACACTGCCTTTGTTCACGGCCAGCAGACCTCCCATGCGCAGACTCTCAATCTTGCGCTTGTCCATCACCGTGCACTTCACGCTCTCGAAGCCCTCGGCAACTCCCTGCAGCTCCTCGGCCATCTGCACGGCGTTCAGGTCCGCCACAGGCAGGTTCACCCACTCGCGGCACCAGAAGATGCGGTTCCACAGCCGCTGCTGCGCCTCCAGCTCCTCCTGGCTGAAAAACACCGAGTCAATGGCCAGCTCCTCCACATGGTAGCGCTCCTTCGTGCAGTAGCGGTCAAAACTGTAGTCCGCCAGCGTCAGCCCCTCCACGAATGCCGCCACCTCCTCGGGCAGCGTGCCCTCGCCACTCAGCGCCACACGCCTCACACCGTCACGCTCCATCATCTTCAGCACCTCCGCGGCTTTCCGCCGCAAAACCTCCTGCACCTCGGCACCTCGCCGCTCGCTGTCAAACGACACCACATACAACCGGCTCGGCAGCCGGTCAAAACTCACCGCAAAGCCCTTCGCACTCTCCGCCTCCCCACGCTTCCGCTTCACCAGCTCCAGCTCCTTCCTCCCCAGCGGCAGCCGCCGCTCCGCACACTCGTCGCCATACAGAAAAATCATATCGCCCTCATAGGCCTTTGCATCGATATTTTCCAAACTGTAGATCATATATCCAATCTTTTTTTATTAACTACTAAGAATAATCTATATATATACTATTAGGTATAATATAATATCTCATAACGCCCTCCCGCCCCATTTATTGTGTCCCGCCCAAGAAAAGTTTTCCCTATGCTTTCCGCCACCATCGCCCCTCCATACGTCACAAAGCGCCTCATCCACAGCTATTTGCATCCAACGCCCCTTAAAAACCGACATAAAAGCAGTGTAAATCAAGCATTTAAACGATACATCGTCGTCGCAGGTCGCTCGGCAAAGCGGCTGCAATGCCAAAAAAGGACTGCTTTTCCCCAACGGCGATGCCGTCATAAAAGAGGCCAGCGGCAGCGAAAACGAAAGAAGAATATTTTTTATTGGAAAAGCGGAATATTATTTGTTTAAAAAAAAGGGGGGCAATACGCAATACTGCGATTTGTAGCTGGCGCATGCCTTATAAACTGCCATTTTTCACTTTCTCAGAATTAAAAAACATTGAAAATTACCAATCACCAATTACCACTAAAAGCACAAATCATAAGGGAAGACATGCAAGAAACCAATGACCAATCCATTCACAATTCACAATTCACCATTCACTATTCACCATTCACTAAAAGTGCAAAACATTGAAAAGAGACCAGAGACCAGAGACCAGTCAAAAGTGCAAAACATTGAAAAGAGACCAGAGACTAGAGACCAGTCAAAAGTGCTATCATTACAATCAGAATGTGATGTAAGGCAAACCACTAACTAATCACTATTCACCAATCACTAATCACTAAAAAAAGCCACCGCCCCAACTCTCGGAGCGGTGTCCCTTGAAAAAAGTGTAAAAAGACCTTATTCCTCTAGTAAATCATTCGGCATATTTCGGCCATTTCGGTTAGAGAATCAGTCATTCGGCATGTTTCCAGTGATTCGGTTAGATAAGAAGTTGTTCGGTTAGAAAAGAAGCCATTCGGCATATTTCGGCCATTTCGGTTAGATAAGAAGTTGTTCGGTTAGAAAAGAAGCCATTCGGCATATTTCGGCCATTTCGGTTAGATAAGAAGTTGTTCGGTTAGATAAGAAACCATTCGGATTGTTTCCGGTGATTCGGTTAGATAAGAAGCCATTCGGATTGTTTCCGGTGATTCGGTTAGACCTCCTCCGCCTCCGCCTGCTCCTCCATCGGCTTCGCCTTCAATCCGTCAAGCCGCGTGTACCATTTGTCGAGGTACTTGTTGCAGCGTATCACGAAGTCCACTTCCACCTGCTGCCCCATCTTGAGCAACTTGGTTTGTTTCGTCTTCCTCTCGCCCATGAATTCCACGGCCAGCGTCATAGGCTCCAGACCCAAGGTCTCCAAAACGATGGTCTGCTTCTCCCAGTCGTTCCCGTTGTCGGAAGTCCCCGATATGATCGGGCAAATCTCGATTACTCTTGCAAATGTTTTCATTTCTTTATTTTTTTGAATTTTGTGAATGTTTTTCGATTACGCACCCCACTGACTCCTTCGTCTATAATCTCGATTGCTCCAAGCAAACGCCATTTATAAATAACCTGCTTAACTGAGGATTCTTTGCCCAAAGCCAACAACACATTCTCAACATCCTCCCTTGTAAAGGTGTCCTTCAGCTTTTTGTACACTTCCTCGTAGGCGTTCACATTGCTCCCCGTCCCCTGGATATTGAAGCGAAGCAGGTGCTGGTTCAGCATGTTGTTGGCCACCCAGATGGCAAACTGTGTCACATTCCTGCGGATGGTGGGGGTGACTTTCTTCCCTCGATAGAGGAAGTGTGCCAGCATGCCAGCACGGAATCCCACCACGGCGGCACGCCTGCAGAAGACATCGCGCGTACGGTCGTCCTGGTTCACAGCCTCTATCTGCTGGGCCTTGATCCATTTCTCCAGCTCCTTGTTCAGGTAGTCGAGGTTCAACATATGTTCCGGCTGCACCTCATCGCCCACCAGCGACACTTCGTTCAGCCGCTCCAGCGCGATGTCCATCTCCGCCTTCTGATCCCCGCTCATCTCTTTCCACAACGGCATCGGCTTGCCGAACTGGTCGGGCAATGTCACGAAAAGCACGCGGCTCACCAAGCCGTCCTCCACGTCGGGATAGAATCTCCGCATGGCTTTCGGGGTGCCGCTGAACAAGGTGTTGTAGTACACAAACACGTCACCCGAGAACGAGTTCTCGCT
>CACYKY010000027.1:26675-28482 GCA_902775135.1 uncultured Bacteroidota bacterium
GCCACTCGCAGCATCTCGCTGAGCGAGCTAAAACCCCTCTTGTAGGCTTTGAACACCGTGTCTATCTCCTCCGCATAAGCGAAGCAATGCAGTCCCTTGGCGGCATGCAGTCGCATGAGCATCTTCGTGATACTGATGGTGGCAGGCAGGAAGCGCACAATGCCCTGCGGCTTGTTGCCGATAATCTCATCTTTGTTTTTGGCATTCACCTTGATGTTCAGCAGCTTCATCTCCGCCACCTTGTCTGAGTATTCTTTCTCCTTCTCCTTTTGAGCTTCATCGGCATGGATCATGGGCGCCAACTCGGTCTCCACAAGTCGCACCATGAACGATTTGCCGCTCGCCTGAGGCGCCTCGAGGCTAACCTGGAAAGATGGGGAATGTATCTTCCCGTCCAAGTACCGAGCACGCAGTCTCGATCCCAGCGCCCCAAGTATTGGCAATTGGCACAATGTGACTGCCGTCTTGAAGTCATCGGGGGCAATCTCAGCCCACTGACGAAATATCGGCGGCAATGGCGGCATCTTCTCGGTGGACGTGATAATATCGGGTATCTCTTCTTCATCTCCTTGGATTTTTGATTTTCTATCTATCTTCTCCAGCACCTCGCGCAGATCCTTCTGCATGTCCGCGGCTCTCGGGGTGTTCAGCGCGGAGCGGATAAGGGTATCCATCTCGCTCTCAGGCAGGCCATAGGTCGGCAGGATGCGTTTGAGGGTGGCGAAGTTGAAGTCGGTGATATACCGCATACGGAGCGCCAGCTTATAGAGACGGGCATTACGCTCGCCCTCCGTAGGCTCTCCGCCCGTGAATATCAGCCACTCCCTACAGATGTCCTCATACGGGATTCCCTTGTAGCCCTTCGGTCCTCCGAAGAGGCCCTCCGTCTGGTCTTCCACCTCCGCAGGTGCAGCGGCGGCCCCTTGTCCAGCACCAAGCCACTTTCCACTTTCCACATTCCACTCTCCGCTTTCCACTTCCCGCTTTCCGCTTTCCACTTGCACGGGATTCGCTCCTCCTGCATACACGGTTCCTACCGCAGGCTCTTCCTGCCATATGGCTTTCGCGTCCATATAGTAGGTGTAACTATCGTGGACGAGGAACGAGCAGCGGGCGAAGTCCTTGCATACTCCGTCATACTCCACCTTCAAACTGCTGGCCAGCCACTTCTGGCACTCCTCCAGCACTTCTGGCACTCCTCCAGCGAGTGGAGCGTGGGTAGGCATTTGGCCACAATCCGCAAACCGTGGGTGCTGGCGGTTTTGCCCACATACACGATGCCCAACTCCTTAGTCCGCTTGGCAATCTGCTTCGAGTAGAGTTCGAAGGGGTTGTCCACATGGTCGATGTCGAGCATAAACAGGCCACTCGGCTGGGCTTCCTTGGCCAATCGCTTGCCAGGGAAATACGCCTGCCAGGTAATGACGGGCAGTCCCTTCTTCATCTCGGCCCTCTTATCCTTGTCCTCCTCGGCGGCGATGTCGTTGCAGAGACGCAGCAGCTGCGGATCATTAGCCGCCTGCAGGTATTGCTCATAAGTGCATTCCACACCCTTTGCGGCTTTCGGCGATTTGAAATAGCTGAACTTCATTCAGTCCATCCTTCCTGCGACAAGGTGATTCTCGCGTTGAGTTCGTACAGCGAACGCCGTGTGGCATTCGCTATTACTTCATAGATATGCTTGCGCTCGTCGGTCGAGCCGATGTTGTATATCACCACCTGCCCGTTGTCTCGGGCAATGGCCACAACCACGGCATCCGTGTCAGTTCTTTGGGCATCTTCCAGCGCTTTGCCCAATCTTGCTTGG
>CACYKY010000028.1 GCA_902775135.1 uncultured Bacteroidota bacterium
GAAACACTCGTCACTAAATATGTAGAGACGATCATCAGAAGAACTTTCGGCACCAAAGATGCAATGAAACTCGCAAAACCCGTACCAAAGAATAACAATTTAGCGAGGAATTGAAAAATGAGTATTTTGACTGAAATACAGAAAACAGCAGCCAATGCTGACGAAAAGATAAAACATCTTTATGAATTAATAAAAACCTATAAACGTTTATGAAGAAAGTTGTCGTTATATCTACAAGTCTCCGTCCGGGCTCGAACAGCCACGCTTTGGCGGAGCAGTTTGCCAAGGGCGTAGAAGCCGCCGGCCATCAGGTGGAACTCATCACCCTGCGCGGCAAAGAGATAAAATTCTGCGTCGGCTGCCTCTCGTGCCAGCAGACCGGTGCCTGCATCTTCAAAGACGATGTGCCCGCCATCATGGAGCGCGTCTTGAATGCCGACGTCGTCTGCTGGGCGACGCCCATCTACTACTACGAGATGAGTGGTCAGATGAAGACACTCATCGACCGTATGAACGCCATGTACACCAAGGACTACCGCTTCCGCGACATCTACCTGCTCACCACCGCCTTCGAGAACGAGCCCCACGTCCCCGAGCGTGCCGAGAGCGGCTTGCAGGGCTGGATAGCCTGCTTCGGCAAGTCGTCGCTCAAAGGTCACCTTTTCTGCGGCGGCGTGGGCGCCCCGAACGAGATTGCCGAAAATGCCAAATTACAGGAGGCCTATCAGCTAGGAATGAACATTTAACGTGCAAACGCACCAACAATAAGTCCACATCAATCAGCGTGGTATATTATTTTTTCACGCTTCATTGGGTCATATCAAGATATTTTTTGTATATTTGCATTTCAAAAAAAAACATCAAAACAATTAGAACCATGAAAGATTATATGCCTGTAAACGGACAATTCGCAATGCCCACACTGGGTTATGACAACCTGGGCGATGTCATCAGCAAGGAGACTCTTGGCTTCCACTATGGAAAGCATCTGAAGGCTTATGTGGACAACCTCAACAAGCTACTCCCAGGCAGCGGATTGGAAGGGCTATCGCTCATCGAGGTAGTGAAGAAGGCCGAAGGCGGCATGTTTAACAACGCAGGCCAAGTGCTGAACCACACCCTGTATTTTGAGCAGTTCAGCAACACTCCCAAAGCCATGAGTACAAAACTGACGACGCTGCTGGAACGCGATTTTGGCAGCGTGGAGGCCTTCAAGAAAGAATTCGAGCAGAAAGGCACGACGCTCTTCGGCAGCGGCTGGGTATGGCTCAGCGCCAACAAGGAGGGCCACCTAGTCATCACACAACAGAAGAACGCCGAAAACCCTGTCACCATGGGTCTCACACCTCTGCTGACCTTCGACGTGTGGGAGCATGCCTACTATCTCGACTATCAGAACCGTCGGGCCGACCACCTCGCCGCCCTGTGGCAAATTGTCGACTGGGCCATCATCGAAAATCGATTATAGCATTGCGTGATTGCGTTATTGTGTTATTGCGTAAGTTACTCTGCCCAAACCACTGACACATTAACGCATTGACACATTAACGCATTATTGTTATGCTGGTTAAAACATACGGGGGCGCCATTCTCGGCGTCAATGCGCTGACGGTCACCGTAGAAGTGACTATCGGCGATGGAGTGGGTTTCTACATGGTGGGACTGCCTGACAATGCTGTGAAGGAGAGTGTCCAACGCATTTCGTCCGCCTTCGAGGAAAGCGGCTTCCGCATTCCGGGCAAACGCGTCACCGTCAACCTGGCCCCTGCAGACTTGAAAAAAGAGGGCACCGCCTACGACCTCACCATTGCCATCGGCATGCTTGGCGCTGCCGGGATGGTGAAAGCCGACGAAATGGACCGATATGTCATTATGGGCGAACTTGGATTGGACGGTAGCCTACGGCCCATCAAAGGGGCGCTACCCATCGCCATCGAAGCTCGTAGACAGCAATACAAAGGAATTATTGTCCCTGTCGAAAATGCCCGCGAAGCCGCCATCGTCAACAACTTGGAGGTGTATGGTGCCACCAGTCTCAAAGAGGTGGCTGGTTTTCTCAACGGTGAAGGAACCATTGAGCAGACCATTGTGGATACCCGTGCCGAATTTGCCCGTTCGCTGAACAGCTACGAGTACGACTTTGCCGACGTCAAAGGACAGGAGACCGTCAAACGCTGCCTCGAAATAGCCGCCGCCGGTGGCCACAACGCCATCATGATAGGGCCTCCGGGCAGCGGAAAGACCATGCTTGCCAAACGCATGCCCGGCATACTGCCGCCGCTGACCCTGAGCGAAAGCCTAGAGACTACGCAGATACACTCCGTGGCGGGCCTCATGCGCAAGGAGGACTCGCTCATCGCCGTGCGACCTTTCCGCGCACCTCATCACACAGTATCGGATGTTGCCTTGGTCGGTGGCGGAGCCAACCCCAAGCCAGGCGAGATATCGCTGGCGCACAACGGTGTTTTGTTCCTCGACGAGTTGCCGGAGTTCAAACGCACAGTGCTCGAGGTATTGAGACAACCCATGGAAGAGCGCCGCGTGACCATCAGCCGCGCCAAGATGACCATCGAGTATCCCGCCTCGTTTATGCTCATTGCAGCCATGAACCCCTGTCCTTGCGGCTACTACAACCACCCCACCATCGAGTGCACCTGCCCCGCCGGCGCCGTGAAACGCTACCTGAACAAGGTCAGCGGCCCGCTGATGGACCGCATCGATATACATATTGAGGTCACTCCCGTACCCGTGAGCCAGCTGAACCAGGAAGGACGTGCCGAGAGCAGCGCCGCCATCCGCGAGCGCGTGGTGGCCGCAAGGGCCATACAGACCGCCCGCTTTGCCAACAATCCCGGCGTGCATTGCAACGCCCAGATGGGCAGCAAGCTCACGCGCGAACATTGCCAGCTTACTGACGAGTGCCGCCAGATTATGGAGATGGCCATGAACCGCCTCGGCCTCTCGGCCCGCGCCTACGACCGCATCCTCCGCGTCAGCCGTACCATCGCCGACCTCGAGGCCTCCCCCGCCATCAGCCCCGACCACTTGCGCGAAGCCATCACCTACCGCTCGCTCGACCGCGACTCGTGGGGGAAATAGAACAAAAATTGATATGAAACAGACCATTCTCCTTTTCGCAAGCCTGCTGGCGTTGACAGCCTGCAGCGGCCAGACGGCACAACGCGACAGCGTGGCCGACAGTATCGACATTGCCGTGGCCGACAGCAAGCCGGTCGAGAAGCAGACCCTCGTCATCGACGTGGAGGCGCTCACGCCTCCCAAAGGGCCTATAGCCACAATGCCCTACAACAAGGTACTGCGCAATCTCCTCAACGAGCTCACAAACAATCATGACCCCATCATCGCCCACACGCGACAGACCCGGCCGCTGGTGGAGTCGAACCACCCGTTCTTCTACACTATGTATCGCGCCTATGCCGACCACCGTCCCGTCGAGCTCTCGCCCGAGGCCCTATGGCTGCTCATCTGCCAGGGGTTCTCGCTGCACGTGAATAACAACGCCGAGGAACTGCGGTCGCTGTTCGTCGACTTCGAGGGCAAGCGGACGCTGACGGCGTCCAGCCAAGGCATCCGCCTCGACGACCCCAACAGCCCGTGGGAGCGCGTCTTCCCGCAATTCACCTCGCAGATTGCCGCCTACACCGGCCAGGAACTCATCGACGTACTCGCCGCCGACTTCACCACCTCGACGCCTGCTTCGCGCGTAGCCTCGCAAATTACCGTTATGGAGAGTATGAAGCAGTATTTCGACTACGTAATGACCATCTGCGGCATCCCTCAGGTCATCCTGCACGGCACGCCGGAGGACTGGCAGTCGGTCATCGACCGCACCGAGTTCCTGCGGCAATACAAGCTCGACTGGTGGGTCGACGAGATGCTGCCAGTGCTGAGGAAAATCAAGAGTGCCTCGGAGGGCGAGGTGGACCAGGCTTTCTGGCACGGTATGTTCAAGCAGCACGACCTGAAACACGAGATGTGTGGCGACCCCGAGGCCCTGGCCGACGGATGGATTGTGAAGTTCTACCCATACGATTGCCATAAACACCGCAACAGCCTGAAAGGCCTCTACGACGGTGCATCGGACCTCCCACCCGAGCTCGCGTCGGTACCTGTCAGGTTCGAGGGCGCCGATGGAGAGACCGCCAACCTCACCTTCTGGGCCGGCTTCGTGGGCATAGCCCAGGACACCGCCACCCTCGCCCTGCGTCCCGAGATTGGCTGGTTCATCACCCGCGACAAAGAAGAGCAGAAATGACCTACCACAGAAAGAAGCAGAAACCGCCCTGCCACCGCTGGCGCGTGGAAGTGGGCAACGTGGTGGTGTGGACCCGGAATGTGCAATACGGCGAACGACACCACAGGCAATGGGATTCGGAGGCATTGTTCTTCGAGGCTCTACGTCTTGGCGACGATGAGCCGGAACGCCAAGTGGAACTCCTCACCCAGGCCATAGCACTCTCGCCTCGTGACTTCGATTGCTACAACAATCGCGGTATCGCGCGTGACGCCCTGGGCGACGCCGAGGGAGCGCTGGCGGACTACGAGCAGGCCATCCGGCTCAATCCCAAGCGCGCCGAAGCCTGGAACAATCGCGGTTTCCTGCGCTACAAGCAGCAACACTACGACGAAGCCATTGCCGACTTCGACCGCGCCATAGAGCTTAACCCCGAATACGCCAACCCTCGAGTGAGCCGTGGCGCCGCCTACGGTATGTTGGGCCAGCACGACCGCGCTATGGAGGACTTCCGGCAGGCCATCGAGATTGCCCCCGATTTCCTGATGGCCTACGTCAACCGTGCCGCCTACAATATGAACCTCGGCCAGCTGGACGAAGCCCGCAAAGACCTGCTATGGGTGTTGGAACAGAACCCTGACGACTACACCCGCTCCTACGTCGACAAATACCTGCAAATGATAGACCAACAAAACCGTCAACAATGAACTATAGAACACCCCTCATCATCGCCCTAACGGCCCTACTGGCCGCCTGCGGACACAAAAGCAACCCCTTCGACCCTCGCGACACCGTGCAGGTGCCCGAAGGATATACCGGCGAGGACAGTATAGCCTACATCGAGAATGCCCTGCTCAAAAGCCCCATTTCAGCCGAAAACCTCCTGGCCCTAGCCGAGGTGCACTCGCTCCAAGAATCCCTGTACAACTATGACCGGGACGACGAGGATTATCCTACGCCGTCCGTCACCCACCGCGACTCAGCGGCACTGCGGTTGGCCAATCGCTTCATGCGCATGCACAATGCCGTCGACGAGAAAGGGGCGGCCTTGGACCAGCTGGCATGGGTTGCCGCCGTCGATGCCATCCTCGACACCTTCCGCAGCGAGGTGCCCGACCTCCCTGCCGACTCGGCCTTGGGCGAGATAACACGCGTGATGGACAAGTTCAGCTCCCTGACGCAATCCGAGATGAACATGATGTGCTATGTGGAGTCCTCCGTAGAGGCCTACCGCACCCTGAAAGACTACAGCCAATGGCTTACCGAGGTACCCTCACGTCTGGCAGAACTGGCCCGCGACGAGTATGCCGCTTGGTACAACCTCAACATGGACCGTTTCACATTCTGGCGCGATGTCTCATACCGTCAGGAATGGTACAGCATGAAACCCATGGAAGTCGAATCCTACTACATGAACCTGATGGAGAACCGCCGTGCTGAATTGGCATTGGAACGGGGCATCATCATGGGAGGCAAGCCCTACCGCCAGCAGGGACGCACGGTGACTACCGTACAATGGGAACGCTGGATAGAAGAGCACTCCGTACCGGAGGATTTGGACTTGCTACAGGATTTCGACACCATCAGAATTCCTACCCAGGAGTTCGTCACAGAAAGTGTTTCTTCGCTGAAAGCCTCCTTCGCCCGCTGGCTGGAAGCCCGCCAGGCCTTGGCCGCCGCCCTGCCGGAAGAACAAGGTGCCTCATACGACAACCTCACCGCCGACATCCACAGTCGCATGGTGGGCGCACTCAAACCTTTGGTACCATTGCCGATTGACTAGCTCGGTATGCAAATCCTTTGAAAAAAAGGAAGGGCAAACCAATTGGTATGCCCTTCCTTTTCGTATGTACCCAGAGACTTAGGCGCCGAGTTCGAGGCGCTTGAAGCCGGTGCACTTCAGATCCTTGTCGGCCTTGGCGATGAAGTCTTTGACCTTCACCTTGGCTTCCATGATGTACTCCTGCTCCATGAGGGTATTCTCCTGGAAGTACTTGTTCAGACGGCCGTTGGCAATCTGGTTGATCTGCTGCTCGTTGAGCTGGGCGGCCTTCTCGGCAGCGACCTGCTCTTTAATCTGACGGGCCTGGTTGACCTGCTCCTCGGTAATCCAACCCTTGCCACAGTTGGAGGCCATGTGCTCCTCGGTGTCGACGTGGGCGGGGTTGATGCCTGCTTTCTTGAGGGCGGCGTCAACAGCCTTGCCGATGAGTTCTTCCTTGGTCTTCTCAACAGCCACGCGGAACTCCTGGTCCTTAATCTCCTGGGGCACGCTTTCGGCATCGAGAGCCACGGGACGCATAGCGACAACCTGCATGGCGATGTCGTGACCCACCTGGTCGTAACCAGCCTTGTTCAGTCCAACGATGGCAGCCATACGGTTACCGGGGTGGACATAAGCGTAGACCTTCTCAGCCTCGATAGCCTCGAAATGGGCAAGCTCAATTTTCTCGCCAATCTTGGCGACTTGGTCGGTGATAGCATCGGCGACAGTGCTGCCGTTGAGATCCATGGCGAGGACATCCTCCTTGGAGCTGAGGTGCTTGGCCATAGCAGCATCGATGATGCTGTTGGTGAAATCAACGAAGCCGGCGTTAGTGGCGACGAAGTCGGTCTCGCAGCTGACCATGATGAGGGCGCCGTAGCTACCCATGGTCTTGGCGAGGACGCAACCCTCGTTGGCGTCGCGGTCGGCGCGCTTGGCGGCCATCTTCTGGCCTTTCTGGCGGAGGAGTTCGATAGCTTTCTGCATGTCACCATCGGTCTCGACGAGGGCCTTCTTGCAGTCCATCATGCCGACGCCGGTGAGTTTGCGGAGCTCGTTAACCTGTGAAGCGGTAATTGCCATTGTATATTTCCTTTCTATTGTTTTTGTTGTTAATGATTGTTTTGTGTCGCCCCTGTAGGGCTCGGCAAGGCTTGGGTTTGACAAACGGGGGCTTCGCTACGCTCCACCCCCGCCTATACTCTGTCGCCCCTGCGGGGCTTCTTGTCTTGCCAAATATTATATTGCCTTATTCAGCTTTGGGAGCATCCTCGGCCTTGGGGGCCTCCTCGCTCTTGCGGGGACGGCGGGCACGAGTCTTCTTCTCGATGGGCTTCTCCTCGGCGGTCTCGACAACGGCAGCAGCCTCTTCCTCAGCCTGGGCGTCCTTGTCAAGGGCACGCTCGTTCAGACCTTCCTGGATGGCCTCGCACATGTGCTTGAGAATAGCGGCAATCGACTTCGATGCATCATCGTTAGCGGGAATGGGGAAGTCGATGAGCTCGGGATTAGTGTTGGTGTCCACGAGAGCGAAGGTGGGGATGTTCAGGCGACGGGCCTCGGCGACGGCAATGTGCTCCTTGTTGATGTCGATGACAAACAGGGCACTGGGCAGACGGGTGAGGTCGGCGATGGAGCCAAGGTTCTTGTCGAGCTTGGCGCGCTCGCGCTGCACCTGGAGGCGCTCACGCTTGCTGATATTGTTGAAATCCTTGTCGTGCATCAGCTGGTCGAGGCTATTCATCTTCTTGACGGCCTTGCGGATGGTCTGGAAGTTGGTGAGCATGCCGCCGGGCCAACGCTCGGTGACGAAGGGCATATCGACGCTCTGAGCCATCTCGGCGACGACGTCCTTGGCCTGCTTCTTGGTGGCGACGAAGAGGACCTTCTTGCCACTCTTGGCCATCTGCTTGAGGGCAGCGGCGGCCTCATCGGCTTTGGCGATGGTCTTCTGGAGGTCGATCACGTGGATGCCGTTGTGCTCCTTGAAGATATAGGGAGCCATTTTGGGATTCCATTTACGCTTGAGGTGGCCAAAGTGGCAACCAGCCTCGAGCAGTTCTTCGAATTTGAGTTCGTTCATGTTTGTTTACTTTCCTTTTTGTTGTTAAACTTTACCAACTGTCCGTGAGTCCATCAGGCTGCATTTAGTGGCCTTACTATGCGGCTCGCTGTGTCAATGCAGCGGAGCATTCGGGCAGTTTGGATACTAAACTTTGTCCAGCTTTTCTGATACCAATATTAACGCTTGCTGAACTGGAAGCGCTTGCGGGCTTTGGGCTGACCGGGTTTCTTACGCTCGACCATACGGGGGTCACGCATCAGGAAGCCTTCCTTCTTCAGGGCGGGGCGATCCTCGATGTTGTTCTCGCAGAGTGCGCGGGCGATGGCCATACGCAGGGCCTGGGCCTGACCGGTGATGCCGCCACCGTCGAGGTTGGCTTTGACATCCCATTTGCCCTCGGCGCCGGCGACGGCGAAAGCCTGGTTGACGATGTACTGCAGCGGACCGGTGGGGAAGTACTCCTTATAGTCGCGGCCGTTGACCTTGATTTCGCCATTGCCGGTGGTCATATAGACGCGGGCGACAGCGGTCTTTCTTCTACCAATGGTGTTGATTACTTCTGCCATATCTTATTATTCCTTATCTTACTTCGTTAATATTGATGGCTTTGGGGTTCTGGCCCTGGTGGGGATGCTCGCTGCCGGCATACACATAGAGGTTGCGGTAGAGGGCATCGCCGAGGCGGTTCTTCGGAAGCATGCCACGGATAGCGTGCTCGAGGATGCGCTCGGGGTGGGTGGCGCGCACCTTGGCAGGGGTGGTCTCACGCTGACCGCCGGGATATCCGGTGTAGCGCTGATAAATCTTGTCAGTCTCTTTCTTGCCGCTGAAGACAACCTTCTCGGCATTGATGATGATGACATTGTCGCCGCAGTCCACATGAGGGGTGAAGCTGGGCTTGGTCTTGCCGCGCAGGATGTTTGCAACGCGGGTGGCCAGACGACCTACGGTCTGTCCTTCGGCATCAACCAGGACCCATTCCTTCTGGACGGTCTGCTTGTTGGCTGATACGGTTTTGTAGCTTAACGTACTCATTTTTTTATTTTACTAACGATGATGTTTTTTCCTTTTTTTCTTTCAAAATTGTTAATATCTCCTCCGATTGAAACCTGTTTTGAGGTGCCGACGGATATGCACACAAAACACCTAACAACCTGAAAAAGCGCACCTTGAACGGGTAGACAGGGCACAACTTTCCCATTTTTGGAGACCGCAAAGTTACGAACATTTTTTCAACTGGCAAAATTTTTTTTCACTTTCTCATTGTTCTTACGTGCCGAAAAAGAGGCTCCCCACTCCACTGTCCCCAGAGAGAGGCACTCCTCTCCCTGGGCATCGACAATGTCCGTGTTGGCAAAGGCCGCAAAAGCAATGCCATCATCCTGTCGGACTATGTGGACGCCACCATCGATCTCGCCGTCCCCTACGCTGAGGAGGACTCTCCTGCCCCGGAAAGCGGAAAGGGATAGCCTGCATTCTCGTTTTTCGACTAAAAAAAACAAAAAAAATCTAGATAGTTTCTAGAATTTATGTATATTTGCACCTTGAAAAAAACATTGACAACCCATCCATTAGAAACACAATAATCAATATATTAATAATTTAATCTTATATTATTATGCGCGTAATCATTACTAAAGACTATGACGAAATGTCGGTCTGGGCTGCCAACTACGTAGCCAAACGAATCATCGACTTTAAACCCACGGCGGAGCGTCCGTTTGTCCTCGGCTGCCCCACCGGTAGTTCCCCCCTCGGACTCTACCAACACCTGGTGAAACTCAACAAGAGCGGAGTGCTGAGCTTCCAGAACGTGGTGACCTTCAACATGGACGAGTATGTTGGCCTCGATGTGAACCACCCCGAGAGCTACCATTCCTTCATGTGGAACAACTTCTTTAACCACATTGACATCAAGAAAGAGAACGTCCACATCCTCGATGGCAACGCCAAAGACCTCAAGGCCGAGTGCGCACACTACGAGGAGATGATTGCCGCCGCCGGCGGGGTGGAGCTCTTCATGGGCGGTGTGGGACCCGACGGCCACATCGCATTCAACGAGCCGGGCTCGTCGCTGGCCAGCCGCACCCGCATCAAGACCCTCACGACGAACACCATCCAGGCCAACTGCCGCTTCTTCGACAACGACGAGAGCAAGGTGCCCAAACAGGCGCTGACCGTCGGCGTAGGCACCGTGATGGATGCCCGCGAGGTCCTCATCCTCTGCAACGGGCCCAAGAAAGCCCGTGCCCTGCACCACATGATTGAGACCGGAGTGAACCATATGTGGACCTCCTCCATGCTGCAGATGCACCCCCACGCAGTGGTGGTCTGCGACGAGGAAGCCTCCGTAGAGCTGAAGATGAGCACCTACGACTACTTCAAAGACAAGCAGCGCATCGAAGGTTCCATCGAAGAATTTGTCAACCTCTATAAATAGTCGACTATGAGCAAAACGTCCTATCGCAACCTGACTCGCACCGAAATAGAACAGCTCGAACGTCAGGGCAACTGCGCCGAGGACTGGAGCACCCTGCAAGTGGCAGACCCCTTCTGCCCCGACTGCGTGAGAAACAGCACCTTCATGGGTGCTGTCTCTCTTGGCACCATTGAGAAGCGCCTCCGCACCGATGGTGCCCTCACGCTTCCGGAAGGCATCTACGGCTCCACCCTCTCCAACACCACCCTCGGCAATCACCCCACGGTGCACAACGTCCACATGCTCAGCGGCTACACCATTGGAGACGACGTTCTTCTATTCAATATCGACGAGATGACCACCTCCCCCGAAGACCCATCGTGGCTCGAACCGATGAACGAGAACGGAGGCCGCCGCATCCTGCCCTTCAACGGCATGACCATTGGCGACGCCTACCTTTGGGCACGCTATCGCGGGCGTAAGGTATTGATGGAGAAGCTTGAGCAATACACCCGACAGTTACTTTCCACTCCAGAAGGTCGCTACGGACAACTGGGCGACTGCTGTGTGGTGAAAAACACCAAGAGTCTGCACAACATCACCGTCCGATCCTCAGCCGACGACCCCTCGCGCATCGACAGTTGCATCGTCCTGCGCGATGGCGTGGTGGGATACGGCTGCACGCTGGAATACGGCGTCATCGCCGAACGTTTCCTGCTAGGCGAACATGTGCACCTGGAGTTCGGCCTGCGCCTGAACGACACCGTGGTGGGCGACAACAGCACGCTGGCCCGCTGCGAGGTGGGCAACAGCATCATCTTCCCTGCCCACGAGCAGCACCACAACAACTCATTCCTCATCGCCGGCCTCATCATGGGCCAGAGCAATATTGCCGCCGGCGGCACCATCGGATCCAACCACAACAGCCGCACGGCCGACAACGAGATTGCCGCCGGACGTGGTTTCTGGCCCGGCCTCTGCTGCTCCTTCAAGCACAGCAGCCGCTTTGCCTCATACTGCCTGCTGGCCAAAGGCGACTACCCCGCAGAGCTGGACATCACGCTACCCTTCGCCTTGGTGAACAACAACACCGCCAAGGACCAACTCGAGGTGATGCCCGCCTACTGGTGGATGTACAACATGTACGCTATGGACCGCAACAGCAAGAAATTCGCCAAGCGCGACAAACGCAAGGTGAAAGCCCAGCACATAGAGTTCGACAACCTAGCCCCCGACACCGCTGAAGAGATGCTACGCGGCATGGAGCTGCTTAAGAAGTGGATGGCCAATGCCAAAGACGGCATCGTCCGCGCCGAGGG
Organism: uncultured Bacteroidota bacterium; assembly: GCA_902775135.1. Taxonomy (GTDB): domain Bacteria; phylum Bacteroidota; class Bacteroidia; order Bacteroidales; family P3; genus Colimorpha. The sequence goes on from CACYKY010000028.1 coordinate 11,824, forward strand.
TATGGAAAAGAGCAAACGCCCCACCATCGTCCTCAAAGCGAAGGAAGGCCTCTGCGCCTATGAGGACATGCTCGTCTTCTATGCCATGAAGAATCTGTCGACTAATCAACGCAACAATGTGCCGACAACCACCGAGTGGGTCAACATTGGCGGGCAACTGGTTGCGCGACCCGATATGGAACAACTCATCACCGATGTCGAAAGTGGCGTCATCGACAGCTGGCAAGCCCTCCATGCTCGCATGGATGCTCTGTGGCAGGCCTATCCCGCCCAGCGCGAAGCCCACGCCTACAGCGTGTTGTGCCGCCTAGCAGGCGTCGACCACCTCGACGAAGCCCTTTGGAATCAATACCTCAAACGCTACGCCGACATACAAGCCTACATCGAAGAGCAGAAAACCGCCTCGCGTCACAAAGACGAGGTAAACCCCTTCCGCAACATGACATATTGGGACGATGCCGAGCGTGCCGCCGTCCTAGAATAGAGAGACTCTTTAACTCACCAAAACACCCCCGAAGCGGTAGCGCCCGGCTCGGGGGTGATTTTTTTTTATGAATGGCTCACCTTATCTAAAAGCTTTCGGTGCAATCGTCAAACCGACACTTGGGGGGAAAAAGAAAACGCTCCCAATTGGGGAGCGCGTCTTTTCTCTTCAAGAAGGGGTCGAAATTACATGGCGTTAACCTGACGCATGCACTTCGACTTCAGGTTGGAAGCCTTGTTCTTGTGGATGACGCTGCGCTTGGCGAGCTTGTCGATGATGCTGATCATCTTGGGCAGACGCTCAGCGGCCACGGCCTTATCTTCCAGAGCACGGAAGTCGCGCAGAGCGTTGCGCATGGTCCTGGCGTAGTATCTGTTCTCAACTCTTCTTTTTTCGCTCGAGCGAATTCTCTTTTTTGCAGACTTGTGGTGTGCCATAAATTTTTGTTGTTCTTATTCTTGTTCTTATTCTATTTCTTTAGTACCGCGTGCGGGATTCGAACCCGCGATTTTGAGAATGAAAATCTCACGTCCTGGGCCAGCTAGACGAACGCGGCATCACTTTTTTTCGACATTTTTTTCGTCAAAAGCGGGTGCAAAATTACGAACATTTTCCGACATGGCAAAATTTTTTTCAACGCCATCGGTTGATATCTTTTTGCGACTATTCGCTATCTGCCTGGAAACGAAAGCCTAAGCGCTTACCCGTAACCAAAGATTTTTTGTCGAAATTAGTTCTCATCTCCCCTACCGAAACAAGCTTAACCTCGTCGTAGGGAGGGGTTAAAAGATCAAAATTGGTGGTGTATTCGATTGCGGATTCGATGATTCCCTGGACGCTTTCCTGGGAAACTTCGGAAGTGTTGAAGTTGGTGTAGAGCATGCCCAGTTCGCGCTTGCCCTCGATGAAGTAGTGGCGCTCATTGTTGATAAAGACTCGGCCGATCATGTATCCGAGGTCGTTGTCGCGTTGGTAGGCGAAGCTGTCGGCCAGGAAATTATATATATGTATCACTCCGCAGTAGGAGCGCCGCGGGTCCTCCCGCACGTAGGGGGTTTTCATCACCTGATGGTCGCGGGAGAATTCGAAGACGTTGGTGTGCATCATGAACAACAGTATGTCGCCCGCAAACTTCACCTCGAACTCGAAGTCGCCGCGGTCGGTGAATTCGAAGGCCACCTGGCGGCCCTCTTCGCGGCAACGCTCGCGGAAGAGGTCGATGAGCTCGCGTGTTTCGCGGCGGAAGAGTTCGAAGGTGTCCTTAGTAGCTTGGTATACATTCTGTTTCAGTTCGCTTTTCGTGAAGACGAGGTCCTTCAGCGTATTTTTTAGTTCCATAATATCCTATTAATAATAACAACCATTCTTAACGGCAGAAAAAAACAATTATTGTGCCGCCCTGCAAAATTTCGTCCACCAGAGACACAACACCGGAGTGCCTCACTGCACCACCACTTTCCTGACGGCCGTGGCCGCGGGCGTGGTGAGGCGGAGAAGGTGACAAAATGGATTATGCTGCAAATATACAAAATATTTCAATACAGGGAGAGTAAAAAAAACGTTAAAGAAAAATAATCCGGTGCACGCAAGTGCCTGTCAACCACTACCCAACACCTGACAAACACCTCCCTTCCCATTTAGTTCTTGGAAAGATACGAGAACAATATACGAAATGTGCTCTTTTTGGTTTTTTTTCAACTTTTTTTGATTTTTTTCTTGCATATTAAAAAAATTGTGTAATTTTGCAGCCGAAAAAATGTAGAACCAAAGGGAATTGAATGAAGCAAAACTATCAGTTTTAACCCCTAAAAAATAGAGGAATATGACGGACGTAAAAACGAGACAACTGTCAGACATCGAACTGATTACCCGCTACCAAGAGGGAGATGCATCCTGCTTTGAAGTGCTTTTGGAGCGCTACCAAGCCAAGGTGTACGGCTACATTTTTTCAGTGGTGAAAGAGAAGGAAACGGCAGACGACATCTTCCAGGACACCTTCTACAAAGTCATCGTCACCATCAATTCGGGTCTTTACAAGGACGAGAACAAGTTTGTCCATTGGGTGATGCGCATTGCGCACAACCTCATTGTAGACTATTTCCGCCGCAACAACAAGATGCCCATCGTGCCCAACAAGCCCGACGGCGATGTGGTGGACAATCTGAAGATTCAGGATGAGAACGCCGAGCATGCCATCATGAAGAAGCAAACGAGCGCGAATATTCGCAAGCTGGTGAAGATGCTGCCGCCGGAGCAGCGCCGTGTGGTCATCCTGCGCCACTATGGCAAATGCGACTTCAAGGACATCGCCGCCCGCACGGGTGTGAGCATCAACACCGCCCTCGGCCGCATGCGCTACGCCATCATCAACCTGCGCCGCCTGGCCCAGGAGAACAACATGTACATCGAGCTTTGAGTATTTGAGCTGGCAAGTAGTGAAAGTAGTGAAAAGAAATAAGTAGTTAAAAGTAGATTGATAAGCAAAAATAAACTGAAGGAATTGGCCGCCTACCGCCTGCAGAAAAGATGCGACGAGGAGGCGGCTTTTGTTGTCGAAGGGGACAAGATGGCCTCGGAAGCGATGGCGTCGGGTTATACCATCCGCACCGTGTGTGCCACAGCGGAATGGCTGTCGGTACAGGGCGGTAGACTTATAGCCACGGAGACCTTCGAGGTGAGCCCCGCCGAGTTAGAACGCCTCTCCAACTTCAAGAGTCCCAACCAGGTGTGGATGCTTGTGGAACGTACGGGGTCTCCCCTCGCCGATCCCCACGCACCCCTAGTCCTGGCGCTGGATCACATTCAGGATCCCGGCAACATGGGCACCATGCTGCGTACAGCCGACTGGTTCGGGGTACGCCACGTGGTGTGCAGCCGCGACACCGTCAGCTGCTTCAACCCCAAAGTGGTGCAATCCACCATGGGTGCCATCTTCCGCACAAAGGTTGACTATGTAGACCTTCCCGAATGGCTCTCGCAAAGCGGCATGCCTGTCTATGGTGCCTCGCTACGGGGGAAACCGTTGCGTCAAGTAGCGCTGCCCGGTGGCCCCGCCGCACTCGTCATTGGCAACGAGAGTCGCGGTATCAGCCCCGAGGTGATGGCTTGCGTGACACACCCCGTGCTCATACCCAACATTGGCGGTACCGCCGAAAGCCTGAACGCCAGCGTAGCGACAGGCATATTGATGAACTGGATGACAGACACCGGCAAGTAGGCAAACCCATAGCGTACCGCCGACAACCCAACCCAACCCAATACACTAGACAATGGAACAACTACAATATCAAGAAGGAAGAACCGAAATCGGACAACTGGGCAAAGTGCGCCTCATCGACCGCCTGACAGCGGACACCAACTGTCAGGGTGACGACTGCGCCGTCCTCGGCGAGGGCAAGGAGAAGACCCTCGTCACCATGCAGACGATGGTAGAAGGAGTGGACTTCGACATGATGTACACTCCCTTGAAGCACTTGGGCTACAAGGCAGTAGCCATAGCCATCAGCAATATCGCCGCCATGAATGGCACTCCGCACCAAGCGCTGGTTTCCCTCGCCGTAAGCAACCGCTATTCCGTAGAGGCCCTCGACGAACTCTACGCCGGCGTGCGTCTCTGCTGCGACCGCTACGATGTGAGCCTTGTGGGCGGCGACACCCGCAGCACACGTGCTGGCATGGTACTGAGTGTCACCCTCATAGGAACTGCTGACGAAAACAAGATCACCTATCGCCACGGTGCCTGTCACAACGACCTCATCTGCGTCAGCGGCGACCTTGGCAGCGCCTACGCCGGCCTGCTGGTGCTCGAAAGAGAGAAGGTAACCTACCAATCCAACCCCAACTTCCAGCCCGACCTGGACGGCTTCGACTACGTGTTGGAGCGTTTCCTCAAACCAGAGCCCCGAATGGACATTGTCAAAGCCCTGTCGGAGAAGAATGTGGTGCCCACTTCGATGACCGATGTCAGCGAAGGCCTGGCCGACAGTCTGCTGCACCTCGGCAAAGCCTCCGGCAACGGCTGCGAAGTCTACGAGGAGCGCCTGCCCATCGACTACCAAACGTCGCGTGTGTGCTCGGAGATGAGCAAGAACATGCTGCCCGTCAGTTGCGCCCTCAACGGCGGTCGCGACTACGAGCTGCTCTTCACCGTCAGTCAAGCCGACTATGAGAAAATCAAGACCATGGAAGGCATCCACATCATAGGCTACGTCACAGAGAAGGGCATGCCTGCCGTCATGGTGACGCCGCAGAACACCACCATCGACCTTGTGGCACAGGGATTCACAGCACAATAAAAGAGACAACTCCCTGAAAACAGCGACGATGACAAGACAAGACACATACAAGCACAAAGGCCTGCGGCAGCAGATGTGCGACGAGCTGCGTCGCAAAGGCATTGCCGACGAGGCTGTGCTGCAAGCCATGAACGAGGTTCCGCGCCACTGGTTCATCGACGGAGCCCTGGACGCTTTCGCCTACCAGGACCGCGCGCTGAAGATAGGTTGCGAGCAAACAATCTCACACCCCTCCACCGTGGCCATGCAGAGCCAACTGCTCGGGGTGCTGCCGGGCATGAAGGTGCTGGAAATCGGCACCGGCAGCGGCTACCAGACGGCCATACTGTGCAAGATGGGCGCCAAGGTCTACACCATAGAACGCCAGAAAGGCCTCTTCGACAAGACCCGCGTACTGCTCGCCGACCTAGGCTTCCGTGCACGCTGCTTCCTCGGCGACGGCTACCGCGGACTCACGGAGGTGAACTACGGTCCCTACGACCGCATCATCGTCACCTGCGGCGCACGCGAGATACCGTCGGCGCTGATGGAACAGATGAAGGAAGGCGGCATCATGGTCATCCCACTTGACGGCGGCGAGCAAGGCCAGGAGATGCTGCGCATCACCAAAAACGGCCCCACAGAAGGCGACTGGAAAGTGGAAAAATTCGGAGCCTACAGCTTCGTGCCCATGCTCGACGGACGAGCTATGCGCTAGCGCAGGATGAAATGCTGACGCGAGAGGCGGGGATTGTGTACGGCAATGCCATAGTCGAAGAAATCGAGTGTCACTTGCCAACGCTCATCATCCACAACGGCACGCCAACGATCCTCCCGGCGGTGGGGATGGTCGAGGACAAGAAAGTCGCCGTCAGAACATGAGAAGGCGGCCTCGCCGGCAGAACGGATGGACGCAACACCGAAGTGGCGTTCCAGGCGCCAAAGGGCGCCCTCGTAGCGACCGCGCGGCGCACCCTCGGCACGCGAGAAGAGCACCTCGGTGTAGAGTCCGTAGACGAAGGGCGAGTGCAGGTTGAACTGCGTCTTGGCACGCAGAAAGTGTTGCAAGCGATTCATGGGTGCAAAGATACGAAGAAAATTGAAAATCGGAAATTGAAAATTGAAACGAGATGAACAAGCAAATGAATACCAACAACATACAGACGAGAATTCGCGGCGGCGTATTCTTCATTCTTCATTTTTCATTCTTCATTTTGCTGGCCAGCTGCGGTGGCAGCGGCGATTACACCCCCAAGCCGCAGGCCTACCTGCGCATCGACATGCCGGAACACGAGTACTTCCTGCTGGACACCATGCGCACGAATCCCGGCGACACGTTGGTTTTCGACGGCGATACCGCCATCATCCTCACGGGCTCTATCGAGACCTTCCCCTTCGTCTTCGAGGCCAACAAGTGCATCGAATGGACCGAGAAGGACGCCCCCAAGGGGGAGCGGTGGGTGGACCTGATGTACCCGCAATGGGACGGCGTGGTGTTCCTCACCTACAAGCAGCTGAACGGGCGCGACGACCTGCGCGGCCAGATAGACACCTCATCGCGCAAGCTGGAGATGCACTACCAGTTTGCCTCGGGCATCGACGAGCAAGTCTTCGAGAGCGAGGACCACACGGTGCATGCCGTCAAATGGCACCTCAAAGGTAGCCGCGTGGCCTCGACCTACCAGTTCTACGCCACCGACTCGGTGCGCCACTTCCTCCGCGGCGCCCTCTACATCAACCGCCCGCCCAACAACGACTCCCTGGCCCCCATGCTGGAGTACATGCAGCGCGACATCGACCACCTCATCGAGACCCTTCGCTGGAGACAATAATGAAAAAGTTGCAACCGCAAGCAATATTTAACGACGGTTGGCGTTAAATAAAGAATCATGTCCAACAAGTATGCCGACCGGAGCCATGTGGTGAAGATTATCTTCATCGTTGTGGGAGCCCTGTTTGTGGGGCGCCTAGCCATGCTGCAACTCTTCAATCCCGAATACAAGGAGAAGGCCGAGCTGCAGTCGCTGCGCAACGTGACACAATACCCGGCCCGCGGTTTCATCTACGACCGCCACGGTGAGCTCCTCGTACACAACGAGGCCGTCTACGACCTCATGGTCATCCCGCGCATGGTGAAGGACCTCGACACCGCCTACTTTTGCCAAAGCCTCGACATCACCCTCGACGATTTCAACGAGCGCATAGAGAAAGCACGGAAATACTCGTCCTACTCGGCCTCCATCTTCATGAAGCAGATATCTAAGGAGGAATACGCCAAATTCGAGAACAAGATGTTCCGCTTCAAAGGCTTCTACATCTCGCAGCGCACCCTGCGCATCTACGACCGCCCCATCGCAGCACAGGTGCTGGGCTATGTGGGCGAGGTGGACCAGGCCGACCTGGACCGCGACCACTACTACAAGCGCGGCGACTACATCGGCAAGAGTGGCCTCGAGAAGAGCTACGAAGAGGTGCTCCGCGGCACCAAGGGAAAGAAGATCATGCATGTCGACGCCCATAACCGCGAGATAGGTCCCTACCGTCATGGCGAGTTCGACACCCTGCCCATCGAAGGATGCAACCTCTACACCACACTCGACGCCGACCTCCAGACCTATGCCGAGGACCTCATGGCCAACAAACGCGGCTGCGTGGTAGCCATCGAGCCCTCTACGGGCGAAATCCTCGCCATGGTCTCAGCCCCCACCTACGATCCCAACCTCCTCGTGGGACGCATACGCGGCAAGAACTACCTGATGCTCAACAGCGACATTGCCAAGCCCATGCTCAACCGCGCCCTCATCGGCCAGTATCCCCCCGGCTCCATCTTCAAGGTGGCCCAATCGATGGTAGCCCTCGACCTCGGCGTCATCACCCCCTCCAGCGGCTTCGCCTGCGAGAAAAGTCTTGTCGGCTGCCACAACCACCCCTCGGCACGCTCGGTACAGGAGGCCATCAAAATGAGCTGCAACCCTTACTTCTACCAGGTCTACCGCCGTGTAATCCAACAGGGCAAATACAAGAACCTCTACAAGGACGCCCAATATGGCCTCACCATCTGGCACGACTACATGATGCGCTTCGGCTTCGGCCAGAAGCTGGACATCGACCTGCCCAAGAGCGGCCTCTCCACAGGCAATATCCCCGACACAGCCTTCTATAACAAGTGGTACGGCAAGGAGCGCTGGGCCTTCTCCACCATCTACTCCAACTCCATCGGCCAAGGCGAGGTCACCGTAGTACCCATCCAGATGGCCAACCTGGCGGCCATCGTGGCCAACCGTGGATACTACATCACGCCCCACATGGTGCGTTTCTACGGTCCTGACTCGGTGCGCAACGAGAAGTACCTCCAGCGTCACGAAACCGGCATCGATCCACAGTTCTTCGATATTGCTGCAGCAGGCATGTATGACGTGGTCCATGTAGCTGGCGGCACAGCGCGGCGAGCTCGTGTTGATGGCCTTGACATCTGCGGCAAGACTGGCACCGCCGAGAACTACGGCAACGACCACTCAGTCTTCATCTGCTTCGCCCCCAAGGATAACCCCAAAATCGCCATGGCCGTCTACGTGGAGAACGCCCAAGGCGGTGGCGGCACATGGGCGGCACCCATCGCCGGCCTCCTGGTGGAGAAATACCTCAACGGCGAGGTGAAACGCACCGACGTCGAGAAGATGTACCGCGAAATCAACCCATGCCAGAAACTTCCCCTCACCCGTCGGGTGAAGAAAGCGAAGAAAAGATAGCCCATCATGTACCAAGAGAAACTCAAAATAGACTGGATCACCATAGCACTCTACGCCGCCATCATGATCTTCGGGTGGATGAACATCTACTCGGCATGCTACGAAGAGAGCCATGCGGCAATCTTCGACTTCAGCCAGTTCCACGGCAAGCAGCTCATCTGGATGGGCCTGGCGCTGCTCACCGCCGCCGTCATCATGCTCACCGAACCCCGCGTCTTCTCCAACATGTCCTACCCCATCTACGGCATCGTCCTGGGCCTGCTGGTGCTCACACTCTTCCTAGCCGTCACCGTCAACGGAGGCAAATCGTGGATTGACCTTGGCGGCTTCCGCTTCCAGCCTTCCGAATTCGCCAAGTTCGCCACCGCCCTGGCCCTAGCCAAATACCTCTCCGCCATCGACATCGACCTCAAGGACATGCGCACCAAGGTCATATCGCTGATTCTCATCGCCATCCCTGCGGTGCTGGTCTTACTTCAGCATGACACCGGCTCGGCTCTGGTTTTTGCCAGTTTCATCTTCCCTCTCTACCGCGAGGGGGTCTCGGGAGTGGTACTGGTCATCGGCGTGGCTGCCATAGCCCTCTTCATCATGGCCCTACTGGTGAACAAGTACATCATCCTCGGCATCCTGGCCCTGATGGCGGTGGGATACCTCTTCGTGTGGCTTAACAAGCGCTCACGCAAAGACTACTTCCGTACCCTGGGCATCTTTGCCTGCTGCGCCCTCTTCGTCTTCTCGGTCGACTTTGTCTTCAACAACGTCCTCGAGAGCCACCAGCGAGAGCGTATCGACGTCCTCCTCGGCAAGACCGAAGACCTCCAAGGCTCTGGCTACAACGTCAACCAATCCAAGATAGCCATCGGCTCAGGAGGCATCATCGGCAAAGGCTTCCTCGGCGGCACCGTCACCAAAGCCAACTTCGTGCCCGAGAAACACACCGATTTCATCTTCTGCACCGTGGGCGAGGAATGGGGCTTCCTGGGATGCACCATCTTACTGATACTCTACAACCTGCTGCTGCAGCGCCTCATCAACATGGCCGAGCGGCAGCGATCGCCCTTCGCACGCATCTATGGCTACTGCGTGGCCAGCATCCTGTTCATCCACCTATTAGTCAATGTGGGCATGGTCATAGGCCTCGTGCCGGTCATCGGCATCCCCCTGCCCTTCTTCAGCTACGGAGGGTCATCACTCCTGGCCTTCACCATCCTTCTCTTCATATTCATCAGGCAAGACGCCTCGAAAAACCAATTATTGTAAATGGCAAAGAAAACCAACAACGAAGAACATTGCTCCTTCTGCGGCCGCCCCGCCTCGCAGGCAGGCTTGCTGCTCAGCGGCCTCAGCGGCTACATCTGCGAAGACTGCGCCCGCCAAGCCGGCCAGATATTCAAAGAACAGCACCCCGCCTCGGGCAAAACCGCTCCCAACCCCGTCGACAACGAGCCCATCCCCACGCCGGCAGACATTTGCGCCTTCCTCGACCAGTACGTCATTGGCCAAGATACCGCCAAACGCGTCCTCGCGGTCGCCGTCTACAACCACTACAAGCGTCTTCGCTACAACAGCTCCCACCAAGACAAAAACGACGTTGAAATCGAGAAATCCAACATCGTCATGGTCGGCGAAACCGGCACCGGCAAGACCCTCCTGGCGCGCACCATCGCCCGCCTGCTCAAGGTGCCTTTCTGCATCGCCGACGCCACCACGCTTACCGAAGCCGGCTATGTGGGCGACGACGTAGAGAACGTCCTCGTGCGTCTCCTCCAAGCCGCCAACTACGACGTCCCATCCTGCGAACGCGGCATCGTCTTCATCGACGAGATTGACAAGATAGCACGCAAGAGCGAGAACACCTCCATCACCCGCGACGTCAGCGGCGAAGGTGTGCAGCAGGCCCTACTCAAGCTCCTCGAGGGAGCCCTCGTCTCCGTACCCCCCGAGGGCGGACGCAAGCACCCCGAACAGAAACTCATCACCATCAACACCCGCAACATCCTCTTCATCTGCGGCGGCGCCTTCGACGGCATCGAACGCTCCATCGCCGCCCGACTGAACAGCAACGTCATCGGCTTCAAGGGCGACGAAACCCGCGCCACCCTCGACCGCGACAACATGCTGCAATACGTCCAACCCATGGACCTCAAGAAGTTCGGCCTCATTCCCGAACTCGTCGGCCGCTTCCCCATGCTCACCGCCCTCCAGCCCCTCGACCGCGACGCCCTACGCCGCATCCTCACCGAACCCAAGAACGCCCTCGTCAAACAGTACCAGGAGCTCTTCCGCATGGACGACGTCACCCTCGACATCACCCCCGAGACCCTCGACCTCATCGTCGACAACGCCGTGCGCTACCACCTCGGCGCCCGCGGCCTCCGCTCCATCATGGAAAGCATCATGACCGACTACATGTTCGACCTCCCCACCCTCGCCAAGGGTTCCACTTTCACCGTCACTCTCGAAATGGCCCAGAGCAAACTCAAACTCTGACCGCCATAGTCGACATTAACTCTGTCTTGCGCTGAAAAAAGTTGACACAATAGTCAACAGAAATGCAAACAAGAGAAGTGAAAACCAGGAACGGGAAGAAAAGGCTAAGCCCGGA
>CACYKY010000029.1 GCA_902775135.1 uncultured Bacteroidota bacterium
AAAAAGAGCGAAAATTGGGCAAAAACTATAATATATACATGATTTTCAATACGTTAATACACATCAAAACATACAGAAAGGAGTTTATTGGGCGCCGACTGACTTCTCCCTCCACAGTGGGACTTGGGTGGGCGTTGGGTGGGCGTTGCCTCCTCTTTATTCGAAAGCCGTCACTCCTGCAGAACCCGACATAGCGAGAAGTTGCTTTTTAATGCAGAAAGCAAAGGGTTAGGCATGAATAATAAAAAGATTAAAAATATTTAATGATATATATAATAAAAGAAGAGTTTTTTTGTTAATAGGGTTGTGTTATTGAAATAACCGGAACGTGAAAAAGGTTTGGAAGATTATCTCGCGAGTGCTGCTGACACTAGGGCTAACAATCTATATTGTTATTGCGCTGGTGAATTATTCTTTGGTGCAGTCGGCGCTGGGGGCAGTGGCAGGGAACTATTTTTCACGTGAATGGGGTGGCGAGCTACGCATAGGGTCGCTGCACGCCATGCCGTTCGACCACCTGATACTGGATCACGTGCTATGGGTGTCGCCGACGGGCGATACGTTGTTCGACGGAGAGAGCGTGAGGGTGACATTCCGTCATTTTCCCTTCGACGGCAAGGGGTTGGACATGGAACGGGTGCACCTGAAGAACGCCTACTATCATTTCGCGACGACAGGCGGCAGCAATATCAACCTGAAATTCCTGATTGATTACTACAACAAAGGTCCAAAGAAGGAGAAGCGCAAAAAGGAACGCGAACCCTTCGTGGTGAAGGCAAAAACATTGATCCTGGACAATGTGCACTACAAGATGGACCTTCCCGACAACAGAGAGACGATCTACCCCTACGGCGTGCAGATTCCGCACATGGAATTCCTTAACATCAATGCGAAAATCCGCAATGTATTGGTAATGAACGACGACGTCACCTGTCGCATTGTCCGTTTCGCCACACGCGAGAGAAGTGGATTCACCCTCAAGGATATGCGCGGAGACATACACGTGAATCGTTATGAGATTGTAGCCCACAATATGCGTGTGGTTACAGAAAGAAGCACCATCATTACCGACGCGGAGCTGCACTACGATACTTGGAAGGGCATGAAGGGCTATGTCTCCACCGTACAACATGAAGCAACGCTGAAAGAGGGAACCCATGTGGCCATGAGCGACGTTGCGTATTGGGCTCCTGTGCTGTGGGGCATAGAGGCGGAGGCGGAGGCGGAAGGGAGCGCATGGGGCACGATCGACTCGCTGGCGACAGACATGATGGTGAGATGGGGAGAGAAATCATCGGCGCTGGTGGCAGGGACGGTACGAGGATTACCCAGGATAGACACTACAGAGTTCGATATCAATATAGAGCACCTTCGCACCGATGCGAGAGACATGAAACCGCTGACCGACCTGGCCAAGTTAAGTCCATCAATGGAGAAATCCCTTAGCGATCTCGGCACATTGAATCTCAGCGCAACGGTACGTGGTGGAATTCGCGATGCAGCAGCCGTCAATCTCTTGGTAGACTGCAATCTAGGTCAGCTGCGAACCGATGCAAACCTGCGCCACACTCCCGGCATTTATCGTGTCAACCTGGAAGCAGGGAGCGACGGCATGGGGTTGGGGTTGTTACGTACCGACTGGATTACAAGGACAGGGTTCGACCTCAGCCTGAACGGTCATTGGCCCGAAAGGAAAGGGAAATGGGAGATGGATAAAGGGGAATGGAAAATGGACGGGCACTTGACCAACAGCATCGTCAAGGGACGAGCGCTTTCCACTGCCACTATTGGAGGCAGCCTGCACGACGGCACCCTACAGGCCAACATCGAAAGCACAGACAGCTTGGCCGACATGAACGTGGAGTTCGTTGCCCATCTAGGAGACAGCACGAAAAGCTACCGAGCCGACGTGGAAGTCGACTATTTCGACTTGGGGGTCCTCCCCCGCCCCCTGGCCACCAGCGTGACCGCCCGATTGAAGGGCAACACCATGGAAGAAATGTCGGGCACCATCAAAGCCCGGAATACAGAATACGGGAATATGAGGGTGAAGAACATCGACCTTGCCATCGAAAGCGACGAAAGCGGCAAGGAGATAGAACTTGAAAGCGACTTGGCCGACCTGAACGTCCGCGGAAAATTCAACTATACGGATTTACCATTGATGGTGGAGTATTTCGGACGGAAATACCTGCCTGAGATGTTTAACCTGGAGGAGGAGCCGGACAGCACTTTCGCCACCACCCTGTCTGACAAGACCTTGGCTTTTCAGCTGCGATGGAGAGATGACGGCAGCATACTGCATGGCCTGAAGGAGGACCTTACCATCGCCAGCGGCACACGAGTGGACGGCAGCTACAACTACGGAGAGCAGCTGAAGGTTGTGGCGCTGAGCGACTCCATCGGCGTTGGGAGCCTGAAGCTGGAGAATGTAGGCTTAAACGGTCGCTCTCTGGGCGATAACTACATCCTGCAACTTGAAACCCAATCCCTGAATGTCGGGAAAATGGAACTGCTGGACAGGGCACTACTCACCCTGAACAGCAGTCCGCAACTGGCGTCAGCCAAACTTGTGTGGGGCAACACAGAAAGTACTTCGATGGGCGATATCATGCTGGGATTGGACAGCAACGAAATCAAGGTGATGAATCCTCTTTTCTACGTCGGCAACACCCCATGGACACTCTCTGCCCAAGGGCTGCGACTGGAAAAAGAAGAGAGGCTGGGCATTGTGGGCGAAGCAATCGGCATAGCGAGTGCCGAACAGCGAATCGGAGCCAGCCTGAGCCTTATGGGACAGAGCGACGACCACGTGGACTTGGACTTCCACCAATTCAGCTTGGACCTGATAAGCGACATATTGCTACAGGACAGCCCACTCGACATCCGTGGAAACATTGACGGAACGGTGGAGATGCGCAGCTTGCAAGAGACCCCCTACTTCAACGCCAAGCTAAACATAGACAGTTGTGTGGTGAACCACCAGGAATTGGGCGAGGTGGCACTCAGCAGCCACTGGAACTCGGAACTGAACATGCTCAACCTGCAGATGGAGAACGAGAGGGCAGATGCGAAAGGCTGGGTAGAACTTGGGAAAGAGGATCCTGGCCTAAACATCGACGCCCATTTCAGGGGGTTGCAATTGGCAATGATAGAACCCGTTGTCAGTACGTTCGCAAGCCATGTGGACGGAGAACTGATTGGCAACCTGAGTCTGACCGGCACAACAAAAGAACCCATGATAGTAGGCGATGCACGGGTGAAAGAGGGAGAACTGAAGATTGGCATTACTGGAGTGACCTACCATACGAGCGACAGCCTGCTATTTGAGAACAACACGATACACCTGAAGGATTTCGCCATCGAAGATCCCTTGGGGAACAAAGCCCTTGCGAACGGCACGATAGAGCTGACGGAAGGGAGGAACTTCAGGTTGGATTTGGGACTGACGACGGACAACCTGATGGTGCTGGACCAAAAGAGCGGGGAGCAATTCTACGGCAAACTCTTTGCATCGGCCGACGGACGGGTGACGGGTCCCGTGAACCATCTGGACATCGCCATCCGAGCCCGTACAAATCCCGGATGCGAACTGACGGTACCCATCAGCTACCAGCAGAGCGTGAAATCGCAGAACTACATCACCTTCGTCAACGACGAGCCACAAAAGGAAAGCGAAGGGGAAGCAGAAGAAGGGGGTGCCGACTTCGACCTGGAGTTGGACCTGAGCATCACCCCCGACGTGAAACTGAACCTACCCATGGACTTCAAGGAGGTGGGCGTGAATGTAGGGGCAACGGGAGCAGGAGACCTGCACCTGAACCTGAGCGGCAGCAGCACCCCGCAGGTGATAGGAAACTACGAAATCAACTCGGGGTTGATGAAGGTGGGACTCTTCTCGGTGTACGAAAAACGATTCACCATCGAGAACGGGAGCAGCCTGACATTCCAAGGAAGCGTGCCGGATGCACGGTTCGACATGCAGGCCGTGTACTCGCAAAGAGTCAACCTCTCGACCCTCACAGGCAACCTGTCGTCGTTGGACAACACACAGAAATACCTGCAGGTGGAGAACGTGATAGCCATCTCGGGAACGCTGGAGGATCCAACCATCGGATTTGACATACGGCTGCCGAATGCAGACCAAAGTGTGGAGGAAGAAGTGTTTGCCTACATTGACCGCAACAGCGAGCGAGACATGCTGAACCAGACGATTTCGCTACTGATCAACGGAAGTTTCTACAATGTGAACAGCGACAACAACACCGGTGGTGGAGCCGACCCGCTGGGAGCAGCGGCCTCGTTTGTGGGAAACAGTTTGACAGACATGGTGCAGTTCGTCGACGTGAACATCGACTACAAATCGGGCAACGAATACACCAACCAGCAGCTGGATGTGAACATCAGCAAGGACTGGGGTCGGTGGTATCTGGAGAGCACGCTGGGCTACGGAGGCGAAAGCCGCGAGCTGGAGGCCAGCAGCGTGAACGGAGCGGTGATAGACGCCTTGATAGGCTACCGGCTGAGTCCGATGTTCCACCTCTTTGCCTACAACCGGACGAACACCAATGACTACACCCGTATCGACCTGCCCTACAAACAAGGAGCGGGATTGAAGCTGACCAAGGACTTCGACCGCTGGAGCGACCTCTTCAAACGCAAAAACAAGAAGAAAAAATGAAGCGACTGTACCTATTGGCCATGATGACATGCTGCTGTATGGCGGCATGCTCACAAACGGTGGACTATAGCAATGACTCCATCCGTGTGGTCAATGCAGAATGGCGCACGGACAGTTTGGATGGATATGTTTTCAAAAGCTACCACTTTGGCGAAGGAGAGTTGTTTTGCTCGGCGCAACACCTGTTTGTCATTGAAATCCCAGCCAATTCGCCCCGACGGCTTGCTTTTGTATGCGACACGGTGCTGACACCCGTCAGCACATTGGCCGAGCGGCAGCAAGCCTATGCCGCCATCAACGGTTCTTTCTTCGACATGGACAAGGGGAATCCCATCTGCTACCTCCGTATAGATGGACAGAAGATGGGAGAAAACACACCCATGAAGGATGACAGCATAAACCGCAAATACTACCAATACGCTGTGATGACCCTGGGTCCCACGCACCTGTGGGTTCCCGACAGCAACCGCTGCTGGGAGGACATTCTCTCCCATGGCGATATCATGACTGCCGGCCCCATGCTACTGCGCGAAGGGCGCCATGTTCCCCAACGGGACGACCGCACCTTCGTCACCCATCGCCACAACCGCACGGCCATCGGCTTGCGACCCGACGGCAGCACCATCCTGCTCGTCGCCGACGGGCGTTTCAAACACAAAGCGGAAGGCTTCTCCCTCCCCGAGTTGGAAAGGATTATGTTGTGGCTGGGATGCAGCGAAGCCATCAACCTCGACGGCGGCGGATCCTCAACCATGTACATCAAGGACAAAGGAGTGGTGAACTACCCCTCCGACAATGGCAAGCACGACCACGAGGGCGAACGGCCGGTGTCGAACGCCATACTGGTGCTCTAGCAATCGGGAGTCTTCGCCACCTGACCGGGATCCATGCGCTCGTAGCTCTCCACACATCCACGATCACCATTACTCATAGCGCTGCACGGGGTGTCGGTATTGACGAAAATCTCCTGTTCGTAGACAGTTCCAGAAGAGGTGTGATCGTAGCAGTAGCAGAGTTTGCTGTCGCACGAGGCGAAAAGGACGACGGCCAACAGAGCCATCGGGACAAACCATTTCTTTTTCATATTACATTATTACAATTTCATCAACAAATAGCCAAGCCTGCTCGCCGGCGCTCAGGTGCCATTCGGGCAGCTTGCCGTAGTTTTCCACCGTGATCTTGAAGTACTTGGCACGCACTTTTTTCATCGAAGCAAAGAGCTGGGTGTGGCTCTCGCCCTGACGAGCCTGGGGGTTCTCACCCGGGGCATCCTTCACCTCTATCTTGTCGCCATAATCCTTCCAGTTTTCGCCATCGAGGCTGTATTCCACCTTGAGACTCCTGGGATAGAAGATCCACGAGCGCATATTCTCCAGACAATGCACGCCGACCATCACTACGGACATCTCCTCGTCCAGTTCCACTATGGCCACCATGTCCTCCTGCCAACCCTGCCAGCCGCCGATGCGATAATTGATGTCGCCGTAGACATTGTCTACCATCCCCTCGGGGCCGTTCTCCGTGTACTGGGGAGCGGGCTGGGTGAGGTAGGTGACGTGCTTGTCGGTTTGGACCTTCACCTCGGTGTGACGCACCACCTGCGAGGGCAGGCGTCCTTCCCATTGTGCCATCGTGTCGGTCACCTTGTCGCGATTGCTTTGCATACGCCAGTCGGCAAAGGTGGGACAAGGGGTGATGCGGAGCGAATCGGGGCAAGTCGTATCCAGATTGCCCGTTGCCATTGCCCAGTCAATCTCTTCCTGGGTGGTGAAGAGCGGTTTTGTGCGTACCCAGATGCCGTTACCCGGACACACCTCATACATACCCAGCGAGGCGAGCACATACCAGGCACTCATCTGGCCGCAGTCCTCGTTGCCGCAAAGTCCGTCGGGAGCCGAGGTGTAAAGTTCGTTCAGTATCTTGTGCACATACTTCTCGGTCTTCTCCGGCTGACCCAAAAGGGTATAGAGCCATGCTGCATGGTGGCTCGGCTCGTTGCCGTGTGCGTACATGCCGATGAGGCCCGTCACATCCACCTGGTCGCGACCACTCATCTTGTTCTGACCCTCGAAGAGGCTGTCGAGGAAGGCTATCGCCTTGTCCTTGCCTCCAAGGTGGGCCACCCAGGCATCAACATCGTGGGGCACATAGGTGCTGTACTGCCACGAGTTGGCCTCGGTGAAGTGATTGTTCACCTCTGTGGGGTCGAAGGGGGTGACCCATCCGCCGTTGCGGCGGGCGTGGGCAAAGCCGTTGCTGTCGATAACATTCTGCCAGCTCTGGCTCCTTATCCAATATTCCCTCGCGGTGGCGCTGTCGTGGGCATACTCGGCCATCTGGGCGATGCACCAGTCGTCGTAGGCATATTCGAGGGTCTTGCTCACACTCTCATTGTCAAGTTCGGACGAGAGGTAGCCCTGAGCACCATAGGCGCGATGGGCTTCGGTGCGATTGCTTGTGGCCACCATCGCCTCGAGCATCTCCTGCGGCGTGTAGCCGGCAAGGGTGCCATCCTCTTCTGCCAGATGGATATAGGCCTCGAGCATCATGGGTACGGCGTGATAGCCAATCATGCAATGAGTCTCGTGGCTGGCCAGTTCCCACATGGGCAGCTCGCCACCCTGCTCGTAGTTCTTCATGGCGGTGTAGACGAAGTCCACCGTGCGCTCAGGCTCTATCTGCGTCAGTAGGGGGTGCAGGGCGCGATAGGTGTCCCACAGCGAGAAGACCGTGTAGACTTCCCTACCCTCGTCGACAACATGGATCTGGTTGTCGGTACCGCGATAGCGGCCGTCCTCGTCGCTCCACAGGTAGGGAGCCGTCATGCAATGGTAGAGGGCCGTATAGAAGCAGCTCTTCTGCTCCTTCGAGCCGCCGTCCACCTTCAGCTTGGCGAGGGCTTGCTCCCAGGTTTGGTTGGCAGCCTTGCGGGCGCTCTCGAAGTCCGCATGGCGGGCGGTGATGAGGTTGCCGATGGCGCCCTCGATGTCCACACCGCTGATGGCCACCTGCAGCTCCACGCGCTTGGTGCCGTCGGGCAGCAGGACTTCAGCATACGTGGAATCCTCGCTGAACACCACGTTCGTCAGGTCCACGTCGCCGCGGATGGCGAAATGGAGGTGCTGGTCGGGGTTCCAGCTGCTGCTCTCGCGCCAACCCACCAGCATGCCGTCCTTCACCATAATCTTGCCGCTGAGCAGCACATCGCGATGGCGCAGGTCGATGATGAAGGCGTTGCCACGATCGCCGGCATAGGTATAGGCATGATAGGCCACACGGCGGTCGGCCGTCAGCTCCACGATGGTGTTCGTCCTGTCGAGCAGCACCTTGTAGTAGCCCGCTTTGGCGGTCTCGTTATTGTGGCTGAAGTGGCTCTTGTAGCCCTCTCGTCTCTCGCCGTTCTCCACTCGCCAATCCCCACTCACCGGCATCAACAGCACATCGCCGTAGTCCTCGCAGCCGGTACCGCTGAGGTGGGTGTGGCTGAAGCCGTAGATGGTGTCGTCGCTGTAGTGGTATCCGCTACAGCCGTCCCAACCCTCGAGGCGCGTGTCGGGCGAGGGCTGTATCTGCCCAAAGGGCACGATGGCACCCGGGAAGGTGTGTCCGTGTCCGTCGGTACCCACCAACGGGTTCACATACGAGGTCAGCGACTTCTCTCCGCACGATGCGAAAAGTATCGCCGCCACAACAATAAGGCTAATTTTTTTCATAAGGCTTTTTATTTGAATGGTTTTCGACATGATCCTCAAAATACATGATTTTCAAAGTTTCATCTTGATCAGAGCCGCTGCTCCGAGGATAGCCACCTCGTTGGCTTTCAGCTCGCTCATGCGGATGGTGCACGAACCCTGGAAGATATTGAGCAGGTATTTGTCAAAGGCCTCGCGCAGGGGCTTCAGCAGGGGCTCTCCCACCTGCGCGGGACCGCCCATGAGGAAGATGGCCTCCGGCGCAGAGAAGGTAACGGCATTGGCCATCGCCAATCCCAGCTGGTCGCCCACGGTGGCCCAAGTCTTCAACGCCACAGGGTCGCCCTGATGAGCCAGCTCGCCAATCATCTTGCTGGTCACCTCGCCATTTTCGTCTTTCCACTCTCCACTTTCCGCTTTCAACTCTTTATAGGTCTGCACGATTCCGCGTGCCGAGGTGTAGGTCTCCAGGCAGCCCTCGCGGCCGCAGGAGCATTTGCGCCCGTGATGGTACAGGATGGCGTGCCCCAGCTCGCCGGCGGCACCCGTCGAACCATGCACCAGCTTGCCGTCCACCACGATGCCGCTGCCCACTCCGGTACCCAGGGTGAACATGATGAAATGCTTCATGCCCTTGGCGCCGCCGTAGACATATTCGCCGTAGGCCGCCGCATTGGCGTCGTTGCTCAGCACCACAGGCACATCGCGATATTTGTGGATCTCCTTGCCAAAATCAAGCACGCCCTTCATCGTCAGGTTGGGGGCATTGTCCACACAGCCGGTGTAGAAGTTGCCGTTGGGAGCACCCACGCCGATACCGTCCAGATGCACGGCCTCGCCGTCGATGGTGCGCTGTGCCTCGAGCATCTCGTCCACCACCTTCATCATATCCTTGATATACGGCTCGAACTGCGTATAGGCATTCGTCGGCAGGTTGCGACGCTGCACAATATTACCATTTTCGGTCACCAAACCCAGATCCGTGTTGGTGCCACCCATATCAACTCCGATGGAATATTTCATATTTTCTTCTTATAAAATTGTTCTATAAATTAAAATGCAAAAATACGCAGAATTCCCGACATGGACAAAAAAAAGTTGCCCCCGAAGTCGGAGGCAACTTTTTTCATGCTATAAATCCTATGATTTAGAAGCGATAACGAATGCCGAGGGCAATGTCACCCCAGTGGAAGCTGGTCTCAGGAATGAGCCAGAAGTTGGGGCGGATGTCGAGGGACAGCTGGAAGGGGATGGCGTCGAAGTTGTACTCGATACCGGCCTGTCCGACAAGAGCCAGAGCGAAATCGCTGTCGTGATCTTTGTAGCCACTTTCCCAGCTCCAGAAAGCAACGCGGGCGCCGACACCGGCATACCAGCCGAAGCCGCTTCCAATCTCACCGGTCCACTGGTAGACACCAGCCAGGCTGAAGCCCGTGTGGTGCTCACCGCTGTTCCAGCCGAGGTCGGTCTCAAGACGCTGACCCATGAAACCCCACTGAGCGGAGAGCTCAGCGCCATAACCCTGACCACCGCCCACGCGGACACCGAGGGTCTGAATCTGTGCATTGGCCATAGTGCTCATAGCAAAAACGGCCACAAGAGCGATAAAAAGTTTCTTCATTTTGTGTTGGTTTTTAATGTGTTATTGATAAAATTAACTAAACTTTCGTTTACAATACAAATGCAAAGATAACAAAATTTTTGATAACAGGCATCAAAAATTCATTTTTTTAACATTTTTTCCTTTCCAAGGCTTTCTCTCTACCCCACAGCCACTTGACTCCTCCGGTCACACAAATCCCGACGGAGCTTCGCTGCGGGGTTCCGTCTCCGCTGCCTCATGGTGGTCTTCTTCCGCATGGGGCGCCTGCATGTCGTCTGCGAGGGTTTCGTCGGACTCCTCCAACGCGCCGTCGTCCAGCCCGTTAGGCCCGCCATAGGCGGTCGCCGAGCAGGAGCCTCTGTCGTCCTGCACGAAGGCGTAGACATGCACCTCCTTGCCTTCAAAGAAGTCCGGCAGCAGGGTGCTCAGCCCTTTCATGCGGCGGTAGACGGGGTTGGTCAGGTAGCCCTCGCCCGCCTCGGGGCACCACACCCAGACATAGACGTTGTCGTGGGCGCTGCACGAGAGGCGCAGCGGGTTCTTCTCGAAGCTGACAGTCAGCACGTTGCCTGCATCCACATTCCATTCCTCGATGGCTACCGGCGCCACAGGGCCGTCGGCGACGCTGAGGCGGGCGTAATCCACCTCGAAGCGGCCGTCCACCATGCTGAAAGCCTGCTGGTTGGCCCTGACGAAGAGGTTCTGCGGCGTCATCCCCATCGCGTCGCTCAGCGCCTTGAAGCCGATGTTGACCGCCCACCGCATCTTGCCCGCCAGGCGCACCCCTTCGGCGAATATCGTGCGGTGCTCCATCTGCGCCTCTGTGCGCGGATTGCGCACCTGCTGCGGAATCGTGCGCACGCACCACTTCCCTTTCCAAAGATAACCCACCACCGGGCCTATCTTCCCGGCGTAGCCTCCCAAGAGTCCGTTTGTCTGTTTTGCCATATCGTATTGTTTTATTGTAGAGACGCCGCGTGCTGCGTCTCCTTGTCGTCTCCTTGAAAAATGCTTCCGTCTACCGGGAGACGCAGCACGCTGCGTCTCTACGGGCGGGGGCATATTCCTGGAAACCAAGGATTCAGCCGCTATCTCTTGCTTGTTTTCTACCTATCATAACGTTATCTTCGCCTATTTATTGCTTACTAAAGAAAATTTTTATAAGGCGATGATAAAGGGATGAGTAAGGGATGAGTAAGAGATGATAGGGTGTTTAGGTTGATTTGCAGGCGGTTTGGAACGGGGAAATTGGGACGTTGAGGCACTTTTGTTTCGGCGCGGGAGCACTTTTGTTTCGGCGTGGGAGCATTCTTTTTTCAAATCGGCGAGCGGTGCGACGGGTGGGGGCTGCTTGGGGGTCGGGGGGCATGGGAATGAGGCTTTTGGTGCGGTATGAAGAAAAAATTTGGTCATGTCGGGGGGATTTCGTATTTTTGCATTTTGTTTATAGCTTATTATTAATGACTACTATCCTAGCTATCGAATCCAGTTGCGACGACACATCGGCGGCGGTGCTGCGCGATGATGTGTTGCTAAGCAATATTATTGCAAGTCAGAAAGTTCACGAACAATATGGAGGTGTGGTTCCCGAGTTGGCGAGCCGCGCGCACGAGCAGAATATCATTCCCGTGGTGGACGGTGCCATCCGCGAGGCGGGCATTGGGAAGGCCGACATCGACGCTGTGGCGTTCACGCGCGGCCCCGGATTGATGGGGTCGCTGATGGTGGGCGTCAGCTTTGCCAAGAGTTTCGGCCAAGCCCTCGGAAAACCCCTCATCGAGGTGAACCACCTGCAGGCGCACGTGCTGAGCCACTTCATCGACCGGGGCGAAGCGAGGCCGCAGTTCCCATTCATCTGCCTGCTTGTCAGCGGTGGGCACACGCAGATACTGCTGCTGCGGAGCCACTTCGAGATGGAGATATTGGGACAAACCATCGACGACGCCGCAGGCGAAGCCATCGACAAGGCTGCCAAGATCATGGACCTCGGCTATCCCGGAGGCCCCATCATCGACCGCCTGGCCAAGGAGGGCAATGCCGACGCCTTCACGTTTGCCACCCCGCAGATTGCGGGATACGACTACTCGTTCTCCGGCATCAAGACATCCTTCCTCTACTTCCTGAGAGACAGGCTGAAAGAGGACCCCGAGTTCATCGAGAAGCACAAGGCCGACCTCTGTGCCTCCATCCAGAAGACCATTGTGGACTTCCTGCTGAAGAAGGTGGAGAAGGCGGCCATCAAACACGGCGTGCGCCAGGTGGCCATTGCCGGAGGCGTGAGCGCCAACTCACGGCTGCGGAGCGAGTTGCAGCGCATCTGCGACAAGCACCATTGGCAGGCGTTCATACCCCCCTTCAAGTTCTGCACCGACAACGCGGCGATGGTGGGCATTGCCGCATACTTCAAATACCTGAAAGGCGATTTCGCCGACATCAGCCTGCCGCCATACACACGATAAATTGAAAAATGAAAATTGAAACTATCGGGGTTCATAAAAGGATTGGTCAAGTTGACGTTATGCGTCAGCATTCTTTTCATTTTTCAATTTTCATTTTTCAATTCCGCCAAGGCGCAGGACATCCACTTCTCCATGCTCGACCTCGACCCGCTGCTGTTCAACCCCGCCTATAGCGGGTTCTTCGACGGCATAGGGCGTTTCGGCGTCATCTATCGCAACCAGTGGGCCTCCGTCGCCACCCCCTTCCAAACCATCAGCGCCACCGCCGAGCTGAGCCTGGTGCGCAGCAAGCGCAACCACAACGGCATCAGCGTCGGCGCCTGGGTGAGCAACGACCGCGCCGGCGAGCTGAACTACGGCTCCACCTCCGCCAGCGCCATCCTCTCCTACTTCCAAGCCTTGGGCGACGGCGAGCACCTCGTCTCCGTAGGAGCCGAAGGGGGCGTGGGACAGGTGGGCTTCAACGTGGAGGACATCGACCTGAGCGACGCCACCGAGACCTTTGTCCGCGAGAAAGCCCTCTACCCTACTTTCGGCGCCGGAGTGGCTTGGTTCTGGCAGATACACGACGAGCTGTACACCAAGGCGGGAATCTCGGTGCGCAACATCAACGAGCCCGACATCTCCTATCTGGGGCTTAGCGACACGCGCCTCAGCCGCCGCTGGAACGCCTATGCGCGAGCCGAATGGCGCTTCCATCCCCAATGGAGCGTGCTGCCGGTGGTGGGGTTCCAGATGCAGAAAGAATTCAGCGAACTGGTATATGGTGCCGACCTGAAATGGTACTTCAACGAACGCCCCCGCAACTACCTCACCTTCAGCGCCGGACTCATTGGCCGACACGGAGATGCCTTGTCGGTGAACCTGGCGGTGGAATGGACCCAATGGATATTCGGCCTCAGCTATGACGCCAACCTCTCCACCCTCGCCGAAGCCAGCCACACCCTGGGAGCCTTCGAGATCGGCGTCATCTACAAGATAGGGAAGAAAGAGGCCATCCACCGAGGTGCCCTCCCCTGCCCCATCATTTAAATTGAAAGTTGAAAATTGAAATTGCTTGGGTTCATAAAAGGAATGGTTAGGTTGATGTGCTGCGTCAGCCTCCTTTTCAATTTTCAATTTTCAATTTTCAATTCGGCCTGTGGCCAGTACCGCGTGGTGCACCTGGAGAAGCCGTTCAACACGCCCGGGAGCGAGACAGGCGCCCTGCGGGTGGGCGATACGGTGATGGTCTTTTCGTCGATGCCGCCGAAGGTGAATACCAACAGCCACTTCGACATGGGCGGCGGGGTGATGCAGGTATACCAAGCCCGCATCGCCAAGAGCGGCAAGGTGTCGCGTCCGCGACTCGACCGCTGGGGGCTCAACAGCCGTCGCGACCACACGGGCAACATAGCCATCGACCCCTTGAGCCAAGACCTATACTTCACGCGGGGTGATGTGGAATCCCTCGACTGCGAAATATATGTCGCCAAGAAGAAGAAACGTCGCGGATGGGAGAAACCCGTGCGCCTGAAAGGGCCGGTGAACCTCAAAGGCTACACCTCGACGCACCCCTCTGTGGGACGCCTGGCCGACAGCACGGTGATACTCTACTTCGTCAGCAACCGTCCGGGAGGCTTGGGGGGCAACGACATCTGGTACACCCTCGTCAAAGGGACCACCACGTCGGAGTGCACCAACCTGGGCCCAATGGTGAACTCGGCGGCCGACGAGCTCACCCCCTTCTACGACCAGCGCAACGGCGTGCTCTACTTCAGCAGCGACCGCGAAGGTGGCAAAGGAGGACACGACATCTACTGTGCCCAAGGGCGGCGCAACACCTGGCAGAAAGCCGAGCTGGTGTGCGGATGCCTCAACAGCGAGCAGAACGACCTCTACTTCAACATCTCCGACTATGACAGCCTCAGCGGCCGCCCCGTGGGGGGCTACCTGGCGTCGAACCGTAGCGACAGCTACTTTCTCACCGACTCCACCTGCTGCAACGACCTCTACCGCTGGGGAGTCGACTCAGGATTTGTCGTCGAGGTGCCCGTGGTGGATACTGTGGTGGAAAACATCGACACCATACAGCAGCGTGTGCTGCGTTTCATGTTCCCCCTGTTCCTCTATTTCCACAATGACGACCCCGACCCGCAGAGTCGCGAGGTGGTCACCGAGACGACCTATCCCGAGTGCCAGAGGCGCTATGCCGCCCTGCGGGGAGAATACATAGCGCGCCAGCAGAATGCCGACGACTCGGCCATGATGGCCCTCTTCTTCGACACCTGCGTGACGGGCAACTACAGTCGCACGGAGGAGTTGCTGGAGTATGTGGAGAGCCTGCTCGACGCCGGCCACAGCATCACCATCACCATTGCCGGCTATGCCAGCCCGTTGGCACGCAGCGACTACAACCTCAACCTCTCGCGCCGTCGCATCGGCAGCTTTATTAATATGATACGCACGTGGCGCGGAGGAGTCTTCGAGGATGCCCTCACCGACGGCCGCCTCTTCATCGAGCAAAAACCTCACGGCGCTGTGGAGCCCACCACCGAGAGCACCTCGCAGGACCCCGTCTACGGCCTGCCTGCCGCCCTCGCCCGCCGCATCGAGATCATCGGCTGCAGAATAAAATAAGTTTTTTTCACTTTTTTTGTAAGATTTTTGCACTTCTTGCGTCAATAGGGCAAAACGACAGAAACTCGAAATGGCACAAGAAACACTCCTCGACACCCTGATGGCCCTCCAGCCAGCCCTGCAGCTCACCGCTGAGAAGCTGCTGCGCTCGGAGGCCGACGCCGAGGATGCCGTGCAGGAAGCCATCATCGACCTCTGGCAACGCCGCAACGAGCTGGATCATGTGCACGACCTCCGCGCCTACGCCATGCAGAGCCTCAAGAACCGCTGCATCTCGTTGCTCCGCAAAAGTCGCGACATCGCCACCGACAAGATTGAACTCCTCGACGCCGTCGACGACGAGGCCATCCGCGAAGAGGTGGCCCTCACCGAGGAGCGCTCCGCACGATTGGACGGCATGATGGCCCAACTGCCGCAACGCCAACGCGAGGCGGTGACGATGAAATACATCGAGGGCGTCAGCCACGAGGAGATGCAACGCCGCTTGGGAATGACCAGCACCAACGTCTACGCCACCCTTTCGAGGGCCATGAATACACTTAGATCGATGATTAAATAAACAAAGATATGGAAAACAAGGAATTGCAAGAACTCTTCGCCGCCAAGCGCACCACCGAGGCCAACCGCCGCCGCCAGGAGGAGCTGCGCCGGATGATGGTAGTGGAAAGCGGAAAGCGGAAAGTGGAAAGCTCGCGTCGCCTGTGGCCGGTGTGGGCGGGTGCCGCCGCCGCCAGCGTCGCCCTGCTGATAGTTACACTTCCCTTGCTCTTCACCAACAGCAAGCCCGCTTCCATGCCGATAGCCAAAGCCGACGTGCCCGCAGTAGTGGTGCCCACAGAGGACAGCCTGACCCCTGCACCTGCAATGGCCAAGGAACCCGTAAGGACCATTATGCCCACAAGAATCCGCCCCATCGAGACGGCACCGGCTGCCGAAATGGTGGCCACCGCCGAAGAGCCCATTGCCCAACCCGAGGAAGAGCCCATTGCTGAAGCCCCCGTCATCGACCTTGCCGAGTACGCAGAACCGACAACCACCATAGATACCCCCTCCCCGCGCATCCACCGCCGCACCAGCTCCCGCATGGTCAACAGCAGCAATATCGAGACCATCCAGCCCATGCCCAGCGACTTCCAGAACTTCCTGGCCAGCGCATTCGGCACCGAGACCGACACCCCGTTCAACCTGACAACCTTCAATCTTTAATACAAACCGTTTAAAACACAGCATATCATGAAACGCATAGCATCCATTCTCGGCGACATTGTCAAAGTGTCCCTCCTGCTCGCCATCGTCAGCATCGGCATCATTGCCGAAGTCAAAGCCCAACCCGTTCAGCCGCAAGACCTCTACCAGATAGAGCAGACGTTCGACCACGACTTCAAGGTCGGCCAAGTGATAGTCAACCCCGGCTGGGACGTCCGCCTCATCCAAAGTCCCGAAGGCACACCCACTCGGCTGGTGGTGACCACCCCGTGCGCCGAATTCTTCGAAGAGGGCATGGAACCCACACTGATGGAGGTGCAGAAACGCAAACGGAGCGAATACGGCTGGTACGAGTTGAAAGCCAACCAGTGGATGCCACGCACCACGGTGGTGGAACTCTTCACCTCGCAGCCCCTGGAACGCATAGAGCTCAAGCCGGGTGCCCGCCTCACCATCCAGCGCTTCGACTTCGACTCCACCCACCTCGACATCGACGTCGACAGCGGCGCCGTCCTCATCGTCGACACCCTCAGCAACCCCGGTTCCACCATCATCGATGTCGACCAAGGCACCGTCGACCTGCACCACGTCCGTGGCCGTGTCCTCAACATCTGGAACTACGGCAACAGCCGCATCACCGAGGGCGACATCCAGACCACCATCCCCCACCGGAACGAGCCTGCCAAGGAGTACAAACTGCGCTCCCTCAGCCTCAACTTTAGCATCGACCTGGCACAACCGATGCTGAACGACAGTCGCCACAACTCGCCCTACAATACCTATTACGGCCTCACCGGCCACATTCGGATGACCTCCAACGATATGGCCATCAACCGTCTTATGAGCTGGAACTTCGGCCTCGATGTCAGCTTCAGCACTTTGCAACTCGACAATGCGGTGAAGGTCGACGGCAGCAGCCTGGTGCTCGACCCCAGCTATGGTGCCACACCTCCGCGCCAGAACCTCTACTGGTGGTCCGTTGGACTGCCCTTCACCCTGAAGTTCAGCTTCGGCAAGTGGGGAAATCCCTACCTTGGCGCCCTCTTTCGCGGCCTCTATGCCACCCTCACCCCAACGCTCAACTTCAAGCCCCGCCTCGAGACAAGAACGCTCGACGAGGACAGCCATTGGAACACCGACCACGAGCGCGTGGACATCCTCAGCCGCTTCAACCTCCGCGCCTCCGTAGGCCTCAACTGCTACATCGGAGGGCTGGACAAGGTGGAGTTCTACATCGACCTGCTGCCCTCCTTCCGCTCCTCGGCCAACGCGCCGCAGACACGCATGTTCGGCCTCAGTTTCGTCTTCTGAATACACATCCAACAGCACAAATCGGGCACTTTTTTCGAGGTGTCCGATTTTTTTTTGTAAGATTTCGACAACTTTTGCGTTATATAGATGTAGAACCTCAGCAACACAGACGATGACCCAACGCCGATTCCTCGACACCCTCCTGCCTCTGCAGCCCACCATGCGAATGGTGGCAGAGCGCCTGCTGGGCGACAAAGAGGATGCCGCCGACGCCGTACAGGAGACCTACACACGTCTGTGGGAGCAACGCCAGAAGGTTGCCAAGCACGTAGCCCCCGAGGCCTACGCCATGCAAACGCTGAAGAACCTATGCGTCAGCATGCTACGCCAGCGGCACCCCCTCGAGCCCGTTGAACAGCTGCCGGAGGTAAGCGATGAGGATGTCCGCCACGAAACCGAGGTGCTGGAAGAACGCGCCGCCACCTTCGACCGCCTCATGGCGCGGTTGCCCGAGGTGCAGAGCAAGGCCATCCGCATGAAATACATCCAACAGATGAGCCACGAGGAGATGCAGCAGGCGCTGGGAATGACCTCCGCCAATGTCTACACCACCCTCTCGCGTGCCGTCACCAATTTGAAACAAATGATACACCATGGAAGATAAAGAGTTGCAAGAACTGTTCGACGCCAAACGCTGGCAAGAGGAGAACCGACGCCAGCAGGAGGCCATCGCCGCCGCCATTGGAGGCTCCAGCCGTCGATGGATAGGATGGGCCACAACCGCAGCAGCCGTCATAGCAGCCGTGTTGCTGATGATGCTTCCTCTCCACAAAGAGCCCGAGGCAACACCCATGCTGGTGGCGCAGGCGGAGGTGCCGATTGCCCCGCAGCAGCTCCAAGACGAAGTCCCCGCTGCCGCACCCTCCCCCGCCAAAGCACATAAGAAAACGGGAACAATCAAGAAAAAGATAGATGCTATAGAAAAGGTAGATGCCATAGAAAAGGTAGATGCCATAGAAAATATAGATTATATAGAGGAAGAAGAGTTCCAGGAAGCCGTCGCCACTCCCGCAGGGCCCCGCATCCACCGTCGGCGCGGCAACCTCATGGCCGAGACAGCCAAACAGCCGGAGAAACCCAAGGTGTCGCCCCTCATAGCCCACTACCTCAACATCCCCGACAGCCTCATCTTCACCTCCAACATCGTCATCCAATTCTAAACGATATGAAAAAAATTGTTTTAACGGCCTTGATGGCCATCGCAACCGTCGCGACACTCCGCGCCCAAGACGACCTCTACGTCATCGAACAAGCCTTCCCAGTGGCTATCAGTCAGTTGAACGTCGTCGAGGGCTGGACGGTGAAAACCATCTACACCCCCGGCGAGGATTCGACGCGCATCGCCATCGTCACCCCCTGCCCCTACTACTTCGCCGAAGGCAAGGAGCCCGCCATCTTCAGGCTCGACGGCGACAAGCTCCACATCCTGACCAATCGCACCATGCCCCAAGGCACGCTGATCGAGGTGCGCTACCCCAAGCCGCTGGATGCCGTCATCGCCACAGGCTTCGTCCAGCTGGACACCCTCCACATGCTCCTGCGCAGCAAGGGACCTCGCGCCGCCGCCATCATGTCGGCGGGACGCAACTCCACGTTGAAAATCAACTGTCTCGTCTCCGACGGCGACATCGGTGTGGAGTGCCGCGAAGAGGGCTCCAAGGTGGAGATAGGCATCGTGCGCTGCCGCCAGCTCTTGGTCGACGAGCGCCAACAACAGCGTGTCAAAACAGCGCGCATGGAAGCCGACAGCCTCGTGGTGGTGCCTCATCATTGGTGGAACGACATCAACTGGTACCTCAACACCATCATCATCGACGGTAAGATCGGTGTTGCCGGATTGATGAGCAGCGAAAGCACTCCCTACTCCACCTCCATGATGGCATCCTTCAACATATTGGGGCGCTGGCTCGAAATACCCATGCCCAACCGCTGGCGCTTCGAAGCCCAATTCGGCATAGGGTTCAATTTCCAAAAGCTGTCCTACGACGTGTTGTTCGACGACGACCGCCTTGTCTTCAACCCCAACAACACCGTCGACCACCCGATAACCTTCATCGGTCAAACATATCTCGCCCTACCTCTCAAACTGCAGTACCGCCCAAAGAACAGAAAGGTCCGAGTATTCTCCAACCACCTCGACCTTCACCTCACACCAATGCTCAGCCTCGCCGATCAAATAGATAGATTCAGCAGCGGCACAAATTATTCTAAAAAGGCCAACCTCCACAGCCGTTTCCAACTGCGCCTGGGATTGAGCAACACCTGTCTGGCCTCCGTTAGGGGCGACGTCGTCTCCGGCGGCATCACATGGGAGGTTTTCGTCGACCTCCTGCCCACCTACCGTCCCTCCGCCGGCGCAAAAGGACTGCACCAGATAGGCTTCGCCCTCCACTTCTGACCTCATTCCCGACAACATTTCCGCGATACATCAACGATAGTTCAACGATTCCGCATCGTTATACTATCGTTGAAGTATCGTTTAAAACATTAAGTAAAAAGGAGTGTGGTTTGCTGATTTAGGTTGTCACTTTTGTGACTTGCGACTGAAATCAGTTGACGGGTTAATAACTATCGACTGTTTTCGGTTGTCAGCCGCC
>CACYKY010000030.1 GCA_902775135.1 uncultured Bacteroidota bacterium
ATCGCCGAAGCTCAGGTGCAGCGAGCTGTAATCCACCTGAAGGCTTCCGTCGGCGAAGCCGAAGGCCCGCTGGTTGGCTTTCACGAAGAGGTTGTAGGCTGTCATGCCGGCCTCGCGCGCCAGGTCGCGCAGCGTCAGGCTCACCGCCCAATGCATCTTCGCCGCCAGCTGCACCTCTTGCTTAAACATCTCGCGGTGCGCCACTTGCAGCGCCGTACGGGGATTCTTCACCTCCTTGGTATAGGCCCGTATGCAGGCCTTGCCGTTCCACTTGTAGCCCACCACCGTGCCCACCTTGCCGATGAAGCTGTCCAGTATGCCATTCTCTGTCTTCGCCATGATAACTAAGGGTTTAAGTTTATATTATACCTTATCATAACGTTATCTTCGCCTTATTATTGCCTACTGGAGAAAATTTTTATAAGGAGAGGATAAAGAGAGGAGTAAGAGTAGAGTAAGAGGGGGTGACGGCTTGATGCTGGGTTGCAAGGAGTTAGGAAGGGCGATTTCAGGGCGGGAACACAAAGTTCATCATTTTTTTGTTCGGATTTGCGTTGCAATTGACAGGACTCCCGAATATTTTTTTGTGACGAACAATATATTCGGGAGAGTGGCGTTATGGATTTAGTTAATAGTTAATAGTTTTGAGGTTTAAGTTTTGAGGTTTAAGTTTTGAGGTTTAAGTTTTGAGGTTTAAGTTTTGAGGTTTAAGTTTTGAGGTTTAAGTTTTGAGGTTTAAAGTTTTGAGGTTTAAGTTTTGAGGTTTAAGTTTTGAGGTTTAAGTTTTGAGGTTTGAGTTTTGAGTGAATGGGGAAGAATAGTTTTTATTATAAATACTTCAAATAAAATTATGCAAGAAGAACGCAAAGCATTGGGGAACAAGTACAACATGGGCGAGTCGCTGCGCTTTTTCCGCCGTTGGTGGAAGCTGCTGGCAGGGGTGTTTGTGGCTGGAGTGGTGGTATCGGCCATAGCGGCATGGATGATCAAGCCGCTCTATAAGTCGAGCGCCGTCATCTTCCCCACCAACAGCAACCGTCTCTCGAAGGCCATCATGGATTACCACTACAGCCTGGACTTCATGGATTACGGCATAGAGCGCGACTGCGAGTACGCCATCCAGATCCTGAGTTCGAAGCGTATGGAGCAGGCGGTGTGCGAGCACTTCAACCTCATGGAGCACTACGGCATCGGTGCCGACCGTCCGCACCGCATGTACGAGCTGGACATGCAGTACAAGAGCAACATCTCGGTGAAGCGCACGGAGTTTCTGGGGGTGGAGATCGGAGTGCTCGACCAGGACCCCCAATGGGCGGCAGACATAGCCAACTATATGGCCACGATGTACGACACGCTGTGCCGCGAGATCCACCACGACCGTGCGGTGTCGGCGGCGGAGGTGATGGACGGCGTGTGCGCGGAGATGGAGCGCGAGATCGACTCGCTGTCGCAGCTGCCGGCCACCGCCTGGCGCACCAAGCTCATCGCCGACAAGTGCGAGCAGCTGGCCGACCTGCAGACGCGCAACACGCAGACGCGTGTGGACAAGGACCTCAGCGTGAGCTACAAATACAGCGTCGACGAGGCCACCCCCGCCGACAAGAAGGCCTATCCCAAGCGCCTGCTCATCATCCTTGGCGGCAGCCTGGGAGCGGTGGTGGTGTGCATCTTCGCCCTGCTGATTTTTGCCCGGAAGGAGGAGGAAGACTAGTTGAACTAGTTGAACTAGTTGAACTAGATGAACTAGATATACTAGATTAACTAGATAAACTAGATAAACTAGAAGAACTAGAGATTCCGGAAGATGAAAGGCTGGATCGAGAGACACAAGGGATTGGTGACGGCGCTGGTGCTGACGGTGCTGTTCTTGGCCTTCGAGGGGTATGCGCTGTGGTACAAGGGCGACGCCTCGGTGGTCATGATTCCCATGGCGCTGCTGGTGGTGTGGCTGATGGTCACGCGACTGGAGACGGCGTTCATGCTGATGACGCTGCTGACGCCCTTTGCCGTCGACCTGGCGTTGCTGCCCAAGATGGAGCTCTCGATGCCTGTGGAGCCGATGATGATCCTCTTCACGGCCATCTTCCTGTTCAGGGTGCTGCTGACGCGGAGCTACGACATGAGGGTGCTGCGCCACCCGGTGACGCTGCTGCTGCTGGCGTCGCTGGCATGGATGGCCTTCACGTCGATGACGTCGGAGATGCCCTGGGTATCGGCGAAATACACGCTGGCGCGGGTGTGGTTTGTGGTGCCCTTTTTCTTTGCCGCCAGCCAGTTCTTCCAGAGCCACCAGCGCATACGGCAGTTCTTCTGGGCCTACGCCATAGGGCTGGGGGTGGTGATCCTGATTGCCACCACGAAGACCTTGGGCAACTTCAGCGACCTGCAGACGCTGCACCGCGTGATGCGCCCCTTCTACAACGACCACACGGCCTACGGATGCGTTATCGCGCTGATGATACCGGCGGCGGTGTACTTCATCTTCTCGCGCGGGCAGCGCGGATGGCTCCGCGTGCTGACGCTGATGCTGTTTGCGGGCCTCTGTATCGGCCTGTTCTTCAGCTACTGCCGTGCGGCGTGGATCAGCGTGGTGGGCGCCCTGGGCGTCTACCTCCTCATCCGCATGGGCATGAAAGTGAAGTGGATGGTGCTGCTCTTTGGCTTGGGGGTGGGCGTGTTTTTCGTCTACCAGAGCGATGTGCTCTACAAGCTGGGGAAGAACCACCAGGACTCGAGCTACACGCTGGCCGACCAGGTGAAGAGCATCTCGAACATCTCGACCGACGCGTCGAACCTGGAGCGTCTGAACCGCTGGGCATCGGCCATGAGGATGTGGAAAGAGAACCCCGTGCTGGGATGCGGCCCCGGGACCTACCAGTTCCTCTATGCCGGCTACCAGCGCAGCTACCAGCTCTCGACCATCAGCACCAATGCCGGCAACCTGGGCAACGCCCACAGCGAATACATAGGGCCGATGACGGAGCAGGGAGTGCCGGGAGTGGCGCTGGTGGTGGTGCTGTTCCTGACCACCTTTGCCACCGGTGTGCGCATATACCGCACCGCCAAAGAGCCGCAGACGGCACGCATGGCGCTGGCCTTCACGCTGGCGCTGCTGACCTACTACATCCACGGGGTGTTCAACAACTTCCTGGACACCGACAAGCTCTCCGTCCCCTTCTGGGGTTTCACGGCCGTCATCGTGGCGCTGGATGTGTATAGCGAGAAAAAAGCCGAGAACTAAGGGCTTTAAGGGCTTTAAGGGCTTTAAGGAGTTTAAGGGCCTTAAGGGCTTTAAGGGACTATTTTCTTTTATTTCTCAACGATACGCCGCTCTCCATCATCCTCTTGAAATGTGACGGAGAGAAGCCGGTGGTGCGTTGGAAATACTTGGTGAAGAGCGGTTGCGACGCGAAGCAGAGGGCGTCGGCCACCTGACTCACGGTGAGGTCGGTGCTGCGCAGCAGGGCTTTGGCTTCGGTGGTGACGTATTCGTCGATCCAGTCGTGCACCGTGCGTCCGCTGGCTTGTTTCACCACCCTCGAGAGGTGTTTGGGCGAGAGGCAGAGGCAGTCGGCATAGAAGTCGGTGTTCCGTTGGCGGCGGAAGTGCTCATGCAGCAGGTCGAGGAAATCGAACAGCACCTCGTCGCGGTGGCTCTTGGCCGCAGGGGGCGTCTTTTTGAACTGCGGGACGCTGAAGAAGAAGGTCCTGAGGAGGTTTTGTGCGGCCTCGAGGCTGTTGGGGTTGCCCTCCGAGAGGCGGAGGATCTCGCGCAGCAGGGCGAGGGTGTGGTCCTTGATGGGGAGATATTCGGGACGCAGGGGCAGCACCGGATAGTCGAGGATTGACCGGTAGAGGCCCTGCGAGTCGACCCTATTGGGGAGAAGGCCTTCGATGGCGCGCGGGGAGAGGACGATGCAGGTGGCCTTGGGTTGGGGATCGACGGAGTGGAGCTGCACCGTCTGGTTGTCGAGCAGCACCAGCACGCAGGGGGACTCCACGTGGTAGCGGCGCATCTGGACGGAGATGTCGTAGGCCCCCTCGTGGAAGAACACCGCGACGGCGCGGTGGGTGATGAAGGGCTCGTGCATATATGGCGGAATCGGCAGGTTGTCCACCATCATCAGCTCGTCGCCGATGGAGGGCAGGTCGATAGCCAACTGTTTCAAGGCGGGATGGGACAGGTCGAGGGGTGCGTGTTTTTTCATACCTACAATAACGCAGGAAAATCCATTTTATTACATTTCCACGCAAAAATATAACATTTTCACCTCTCAATATAACCTTTTCGACAAAAGTTAGTACTTTTGCGGAGTGTGCTTTTTTGGGGGGTTATTCGTCGCTGGTGTCGCTGATGAAGCGGCGGTAGGCGCTGAAGATATTGGCACGGGAGAGGAAGCCGAGGTAGTTGTCCTCGTCGTCGACAACGACAAGGTTATAACGGTCGCCGATGCGGAACTTCTCCACCACATCGAGCAGGCTGTCGCTGCTGCGCACCAGGTCGCCCTCGCTCATGGGATGCATCAGGTCGTCGACGACGACAGAGTCGTACAAATCGGGGCGGAAGATAATCTTGCGGACATCGTCGAGGACGATGACGCCGAGGAACTTGTCGTCGTCGCTCAGCACCGGGAAGACATTGCGGCGGGAGGTCTGGATGACCTCCACCAGGTCGCGCAGCGTGTTGCCGCTGCGGACGATGACGAAATTGGTCTCAATGAGTGACGACATATCGAGCAGATGCCAGGCGGAGGCATCCTTGTCGTGCGTCAGCAGGTCGCCCTTCTCGGCGAGTTTGCGGGCATAGATGGAATGGCGCTCGAAGGGGCTGACACAGAGATAGGTGACCGCCGACGCCACCATCAGGGGCACCAGCAGCTGGTAGCCGCCGGTGATGTCGGCGATGAGGAAGGTGGCCATGAAGGGGGCATGCATCACGCCCGTCATCACCGCCGCCATCCCGACCAGGGCGAAATTGGCCGTATCCTGCTGGGGGAGACCCATTTCGTTGCACAGCATGGCCACAAAATAGCCCGAGAGGCCGCCCACGATGAGCGAGGGGCCGAAAGTGCCGCCCACGCCGCCGCTACCTATGGTGGCCGCTGTGGCCACAGCCTTGAGCGCTATGAGCAGGAACAGCACCACCAACACCGCCAGCGCGTTGCCTCCCAGGGAGCCATAAACGGTATTGACAAAGAGGCTGCTGCTGTCGCCATGAAGCAACTGCGTCAGCATACCATAGCCTTCGCCGTAGAGCGGGGGGAACAGATAGATGAGCACACCGAGCACCAAGCCTCCCGCCAGCACCCTGACCCAGGGCTTCTTCAGCCGGGCGAAGAGCCGCTCGACGCCGTCGGTGGTGCGGAGAAAATAGACCGACACCAAGGCGCAGAAGACGCCCAGCACCACATAGAAAGGCAGCTGCGAGAGTCCGAACTGCTGCGTCACCTCGAAATGGAACTGCACATCGGTGCCCATGAGGAAATAGGCCACCGTTGCCGCCACCAAGGCGGAGATGAGCAGCGGAAGGGCCGTAGTGGCGCTGAGGTCGAACATGAACACCTCGAGCACGAACATGATGCCCGCAAAGGGGGCCTTGAAGATTCCCGCAATGGCGCCCGCGGCGCCACATCCCAGCAGGATGCGTACACTCTTGGGGCTGAGGTGCATCCAGCGTCCGATATTGGAGCCTATGGCGGAACCCGTGGAGGCTATGGGGGCCTCCAATCCCACGCTGCCGCCGAAGGCCACCGTGAGGGTGGAGGCGATGAGTGACGTGTACATATTCTTGGCCGGGAGGCGCCCCTCGTTGCGGCTGATGGCCAACAGCACCGAGGGCAACCCGTGGCCGATGTCGCCGCGTACGATGAATCGGACAAAGAGCACCGTGAGGGCAATACCTACCAAGGGGAAGACAAGCATCATCACGTTGCCCCCCAGGGGTGTCAGCGCACCGGCACGGGTGACGGCGATGCCGGCATAGTGCACCAGCGTCTTCAGCGTCACCGCCGCCAATCCCGACAGCAAACCCACCAGCACAGCCAGCACCAGCACATAGCCGTGCTCGCTCATGTGGCGCAGTCGCCAGCGGTGGAATTTGCGTACAATCTTCATATTTTTTTCAAAAAAAATCAGGCTGCAAAGATACGAAAAATAATCGAACCGCGTTATTAAAACAAAAAAAATAACATTTATTATGAATAAACGCACCTTTTTCATCAGCCTCCTGGCCGGCGTGGCCTTCACCTCCTGCGTCTCCCTGAGCGAGCACGAGAACCTACAGAACAAGTACGAGCAGACCGCCAAGGAGTACAAGCTGAAGCTCCAGGAGCTGGACGAAATCAAGGAGGAAAACGCCGCCCTCACGCGTCAGAACAACGCCCTCACCTCCGACTACACCGAACTCTCCAACGCCAAGGGGCGCTGCGACATCACCGTTGACAGTCTTGCGCGCCGCATCGAGCAGCTACGTCACCACTACGACACCACCATGGAGAACTATATGCAGGAAGTTGCCGGCAAGAACCGCGACCTCACGCGCGCCCAGAACCTCCTCACCGCCCGCACCAAAGAGCTGAACAGCAAGGAGGAAGAGCTCCGCCAGAAAGAGCAGCAGCTCACCGAGCAGCAGGAGAGCTTCCGCCTGCAGCGCAGCGAGATGATTGCCAAGCAGGCCGAACTGGAACGCGAGGAAGCCGCCACGCGTGCCCAGCTGCAAGCCAAGGAGCGCGAGCTCGAAGCCGTCCGCAACTCCGTCACCAAAGCCCTCGTGGGCTTCGCCGACAAAGGTCTGAAGGTGGAGACCAAGGACGGCAAAGTGTATGTCTCGATGGAGAACAAACTGATGTTCCCCTCCGCCAGCTGGACCGTCTCGAAAGAGGGAGCCAACGCCATCAAGGAGCTGGCCAAAGTGCTTGAGCAGGACACCACCTTGAACATTATGGTTGAGGGACATACGGACAACGACCCCTATCGCGGCAATACCGCCGTGAAAGACAACTGGGACCTCTCCGTGATGCGTGCCACCGCCATCGTCAAGCTCCTCCTGCAGCACGGCCCCGCCATCAACCCCTCGCGCATCGAGGCCTGCGGCCATGGTGAGTTCGCCCCCAAAGCCGACAACAGCACCGCCGAAGGCAAAGCCGCCAACCGCCGCACTGAGATCATCCTCACCCCCAACCTCGACAAGCTCCTCCGCCAGATGGGGAACTAGTGAGTGGGTGAGTGGCTGAGTGGCTGAGTGGAAAGTGGAAAGTGGAAAGTGGAAAACGGAAAGTGGAAAACGGAAAGTGGAAAACGGAAAGTGGAAAACGGAAAGTGGAAAGTGGAAAACGGAAAACGGAAAGTGGAAAGTGGTGATTCGTGAGTGGTGATTCGTGAGTGGTGATTGAGAAGTTTCCGGTGTAATTCAAAAAAAAGTCGTATATTTGTTTTTGCATCGCAGCAGTCTGCGATGGCATAATATATTTGGAATCAACATAATAAAAAAAACTATAATAATATACATTATGACAAAAAAGGGATTGTGGAGCAAAATGGCACGCCTTTTGGCATTGGCGATGCCCCTTCTGGCCGGCGGTTCGCTGGCCCAAGCGCAGATACGCGACGCTATGGCGATGCCCGTGGTTGAAGAAGACTCCATCATGAAGCACATCATCGAACTCTCCAGCGAGCGCTACGAAGGCCGTCTGGCAGGTTCGTTGGGTTACGACGCCGCCGTGCGCTATGTGGAGCGCGTGCTGCAACGCTACGGTGCCAGCTGCAGCGAGCAGCGTTTCAACATTGAGTGCAACGAGGTGGAGAACTGCAAGTTCAACATCTACATCCCCGGCACCAAGGACAAGCGTATCTTCACCCTCGGCAACGAGTTCTGCTGCGCCGGCATGACCGGCCGCGGATATGTCGACGCCCAGGTGGTCTTCTGCGGCTACGGTATCTGCGAGGAGGAGTTCGACGACTACAAGGGTGTCGACGTGCAGGGTAAAATCGTGATGCTGCTGACGGGTCTGCCCGAAGGGTCGTGGCTGCCGCAGAACATAGCGCAGCACTATGCCACCCTGCGCGACAAAGCGCGTGTGGCCGAGAAGCACGGTGCGTTGGGTGTGCTGGCCGTCAACCTCAGTCCCAGCTGCTTGCCCGACGAGGTGCAGGGCCGTGTCTACTGTGGCGAACTGCCCCACCTGGCCACCTTCCCCATCCTGCAGCTCACCCTCGACTGCGGCCGCGAAATCCTCCAGGACGAGAAACTGCCGCTGGATTCCACCGTCAGCATCATCAACCGCACCCATGCCCCCTCCTCCTTCGCCCTGCTGAAGAAGGCCGAGGTGGACGTCAACGCCATCTACCGCCAGCGTGCCGTCACGGCCAATGTGCTGGGCCTGATGGAAGGTAGCGACCGTCGTCTGCGCGACGAGATCATCGTTGTGGGCGCCAGCATGGACCACGTGGGCATGCAGGGCGAGACCTGCCTCTTCCCCGGAGCCGACGTCAACGCCTCGGGTGTCGCCGCCGTCCTGGAGACCGCCCGCCTCCTCTCGCAGCCCCAGTTCCGTCCGCGCCGCAGCATCCTCTTCGTGCTCTTCAGCGGCAGCGAGCAGCTGTACCTCGGCTCGCGCATCTTCCTGGCCAACTATCCCAAGATGCGCAAGGTGGAGGCCTTCATCAACGTGCAGAACATCGGCTGCGGCGACAGCATCGTGCTCCTGGGCGACAACCGCTATCCCTCGCTGTGGGAGATTGCCCGCGTGCGCGACAGCGCCAACCACAGCCTCATCCACCGTAGCCCCGAAGCCACCAACCCCCGCGGCGACGCCCGCGGATTCGACGCCATAGGCATCCCCTCGCTGGTGTTCACCTCCCTCAACGGCCTGCAGCACAACCACGTGCCCAGCGACATCTGGGAGAACATCGACCGCCGCATGCTCACCGGCGCCTCGCAGGTGATGGTGGAGACGGTGCGCGAACTCAGCGACGGCATGTACCGCGGACGCACCCCAAAGAGCAAATCGCTAAAGTTTGTGGAATAAGACCCCAGGCAAATCCACCATCCACCCCAATACCGCAACTTCCAACAAAACCGAATAGAAAACCAACAAAAAAGAAAACACCGTGTGGACACTCTATAAGAAAGAACTGGCAAACTTCTTCTCTTCGCTGATAGGATACCTCACCATAGCGGTATTCTTGATACTCACAGGCCTGATGCTGTGGGTGCTGAAATCGGACTTCAACATCCTGGATTATGGCTACGCCGGCATGGACGGCCTGTTCCTCATCGGACCGTTCCTCTACCTCTTCCTCATCCCCGCCATCACCATGCGCACCTTCGCCGAAGAGCGGCGAGGAGGCACCATCGAGATGCTGATGACACATCCGCTGAGCGACTGGACCATCGTGTGGGCCAAATTCCTGGCAGCATGGACGCTGGTCTTCATCTCGCTGCTCCCCACGCTGGTGTGCTACTTCAGCGTCTATTCCCTAGGCTATCCAGTGGGCAACATAGACACGGGCAGCGTCATCGGCTCCTACATCGGCCTGCTGCTCCTGGGCGGCGCCTTCGTAAGCATCGGCCTGCTGTGCAGCTCGCTGACGTCGAACCAGATTGTGGCGTTCATCGCCGCCGCCGTGCTGAGCGCTGTGGCCTACCTGGGATTCGAATCGCTCTACCACATGGAGCTCTTCGGCAGCGGCGACCTCTTTGTGAAAAGCTTGGGCATGATGGACCACTACGAGAGCATCAGCCGCGGAGTGGTGGACACGCGCGATGTGCTCTACTTCGCCAGCGTGATGACCCTCTTCCTGATGGCCACACGCATGGTGCTGCAGAGTCGTATGTGGAACGGATGGAAGAAACGCAAAAACCTGAAACGCAGCCACTGGCTGGAGATGGGCGTGACGGTGCTGATCGTGGTGTCGGTGAACGTCATCGACCACTTCCTCTATGCCCGTCTGGACCTCACCTCGGAGCGTCGCTACACCCTCTCCGACTCCACGAAGAAACTCCTGAAGAACATCGACGAGCCGCTGCTCTATCGCGTCTACCTCGACGGCGACATGCCGGCCGACTTCAAACGCCTGCAGAACGAGACAAAGGAGATGCTCAACCAGTTCCGCGCCTACAACCGCAACATCAGCTACGAATTCGTCAACCCCAACGACTTCGGCAGCGACGAGGAGCGCCGCGTCTTCTTCCAAAAACTCAGCGAGAAGGGCATCCAGCCCGCACAGGTGCAGATGAAAGGCGAGAACGGAGTGACGCAGTTGCTGCTGCTGACGGCGGCCGACGTGTTCTACCAAGGCCGTGAGACGACGGTGCAGCTGCTGCAGAACCAGCAGTATGTCCCCCAAGCCGACCTGCTGAACAACTCCATCCAGAACCTGGAATATGCGCTGACGAGTCCCGTACGCTCCCTCGCCCGCGGCATGAAGCAGAGCATCGGCTTCCTCCAAGGACAGGGCGAGCTGCAGGGCGGTGTGCTCTACGACATACAGCGTGCGCTGCAGGAGTTCTACAGCCTGGAATATGTCACCATCGACGGACAGATACAGTCGCTCACCGCCCACCGCCAGAACTCGAAGGACTCCACCTATCGCTTCTACAACAAGTATGACCTGCTGATTGTGGCCAAACCCACAGAAACCTTCACCGACAAGGACCTCTTCATCCTTGACCAGTACATCATGTACGGCGGCAAGGTGCTGTGGCTCATCGACCCCGTGAACGCCGAAATCGACAGCCTGTCCACCCATGGCCAGATGATGGCCACACGCTATCCGTTGGGACTGGACGAGATGCTGTTCAACTACGGCGTGCGAGTGAACGCCAATGTGCTGATGGACATCCGCTGCCGTCCCATCCCGCTGCCTGTGGCCATGGTGGGCGAAACCCCGCAGTACCGCTTCATGCCTTGGTACTATTTCCCCGAAATCGTCCCCCTCTCGGAACATCCCATCGTGCGCAACCTCGACCTCATCAAGACCGATTTCGTCAGCAGCATCGACCTCATCGACAACGAGGTGGCCAAGACCGTGTTGCTCAGCACGTCGGAATACACCCGTGTGAAGAACGCACCGGCAATGATCGACCTTGCCGATGCGCAAGCCGAGCCTGACCAACGCCTCTTCAACAAGAGCCATCTGCCTGTGGCCGTACTGCTGGAGGGCGAGTTCAAGTCCACCTGGCGCAACCGTATGACACCCGAACTGATGTCCGAGGAGGCCATCGGATTCCGCGAAGTCAGCGAGCCCACCAAGATGATTGTCATCGCCGACGGCGACATCATCAAGAACCGCTACGACAGCGAACGCGAAATCATCTATCCCGTGGGATACGACAGCTACACCCGCACCCTCTATGCCAACAAAGAGCTGCTGCTCAACGCCGTGAACTACCTTGTTGGCGACAAAGGCCTGATGGATTCGCGCAGCCGCAACATCACCCTCCGCAAACTGGACGAGAACAAGGTCAACAACCGACGTTCAACCTATCAAATCATCAATATCCTGGTGCCGCTGCTGCTATTGGGCATCGCCGGTGCCGCCATCACCTTAGTCAGAAGAAATAAATACCGCAAATGAAAAAACGCAACCTCATCCTCATCATCGTCGCCGCCGTGGTGGTAGTGGCCGCAGCCCTCACCGCCTGGCTGCTCTCGCGACCCACCTTCGAACAGAACTATCACATCGAGGACACCTCATCGATCACACGCATCTTCCTCGCCGACAAAGAGAGCGGCGAGGTAACCCTCGAGCGGCAGAACGACTCCACATGGAGCGTGGACGGCAAATACGCCGCCAGCCAGCCCATGATCGACCTCTTGCTCGAGACCCTCCACGACATGCGCATACGCCAGCAGGTGAACAAGAACGCCATCCCCAACGCCATCAAGGACATCGCCGCCCACAGCATCAAGGTGGAAGTGTACCAGAACGTGCCGTTCATCAACTGGTTCGGTGGCCACCTGAAACTCTTCTCCCGCGAGAAACTGACCACCACCTACTTCGTTGGCCGCGAAACCCAGGACATGATGGCCAGCTTCATGTATCGCAAAGGCGACGACGTCCCCTACATCATCCACATCCCCGGATTCCGCGGATTCCTGACGCCGCGCTTCGTCACCGATCCCATGAAATGGCGCAGCCACTCCATCGTGGACCTCAACGTGAAACAGATTGAACGCGTCGAACTGGAGATTCCCGAGATGGCCGACGAGTCGTTTGCCATCCAGCGCGAAGGCGAAGGTTTCTACATGGAAATGCTGCAGAACCATCAGCGTGTCAACGGATTCGACACCGCCCGCGTGGCGCAGATGCTGTCGTCGTTCACCTACCTGAACTTCGACGAGTTTGCCGCCATCGTCCCCAACAGCTTCGCCGACAGCTGTGTGCGTGGCGAACCCCGCACCATCCTTCGCATCACCGACACCGACGGTCACCGCAGCGAGCTGCGCACCTACATCAAATACAACAACCCCGATGACGTGAAGGCGATGCCCGACCCGAAGATGTACGAGACCTTCGACCTCAACCGCCTCTATGCCATCCTCAACCAGCGCGACACCGTGCTGATACAGTACTACAGCTTCGACAACATCCTGCAGCCCGCCAGCTATTTCCTCGGGGCCGACAAAAGCATCTATGCCCAATGAAGCCCCTGATACTCATAACCAATGACGACGGCGTGACCGCCAAAGGGCTCCGCGCCCTCGACGAGGTGGCCATGGAGTTTGGCGACGTGGTGGTGATGGCTCCCGAATACAACGCTTCGGGTCTCAGCCACAGCATCACCTCCTCGCGCCCCCTGCGTGTGCGCGAGGTGAAGCAGGCCGAAGGCTTGAGTGTCTACTGCTGCGACGGCACCCCCGTCGACTGTGTGAAACTCGCCGTTGAGTATTTCTGCCCTCGGCGGCCCGACGTGGTGCTTTCGGGCATCAATCATGGCAGCAACAGCTCCATCAACGTGCTCTACAGCGGCACCATGGGCGCCGTCATCGAGGCCACAGCCCTCGGCATGGATGCCATAGGCTTCTCCCTGCTCCACCATAGCCCCGATGCCGACTTCACCCCCTGCCTGCCTTTCGTGCGCCAAATCATTGGCAACACCTTGGAGCGAGGACTGCCGCAGGGTGTTTCGCTCAACGTGAACATCCCCCGTCTGCCCG
Source organism: uncultured Bacteroidota bacterium (assembly GCA_902775135.1). Classification (GTDB taxonomy): domain Bacteria; phylum Bacteroidota; class Bacteroidia; order Bacteroidales; family P3; genus Colimorpha. The sequence continues at coordinate 13,161 of CACYKY010000030.1, forward strand.
CCTCCGAAATCAAAGGCATCCGCATCTGCCACGAGGCTCGCGCCCAATGGAACGACAGTTTCGAGAAACGTGTCGACCCGCAGGGCCGCCCCTACTGGTGGCTCACGGGCAAATTCGTATGCGACAATCCCCCCGAGACCAGCGACGAATGGGCCCTCCGCAACGGCTACGTCTCGGTGGTACCCATCCATCCCGACTTCACCCACTATTCCGCCATCGAAGAACTTGAAGACCAATACAGATAAAGCATGAAACACTTCTTCCAACAAGATACCGTCGCCGTAGGCCTCGTGGCCGGCTTGGGCTCCATCGTCCTGCTGGCATTGTTGCTTACCGCAGGCCTAATGATTGCCGGCGAGCCTCCGATGGCCCACCTCTCGTGGTACGCCGGATGCTTCGTGGCCCCCCTGCTCATCATGCGCTACTATATCAAACAGCAGAAGTCCGTCGTTGCCAAAACCCTCATGACGGTGCTTTTCTTCACCTTCATCCCCTTCATGTTCATCCTCTTCCGAACCCATAGCATCACTCTGAAATGAGATACTACATCATAGCCGGCGAAGCATCGGGCGACCTCTACGGGGCCATCCTCATCCAAGCCCTGCGCAAGCAGGACCCCCAGGCGGAGTTCCGCTTCTGGGGCGGCGACGCCATGATGCAGGCCGCTGGACAACCCCAGCGCCACATTCGCGACCTGGCCATCATGGGCTTCGTCGAGGTGGTGTTGCACCTGCGCACCGTGCTGGGCAACATCAGCTTCTGCAAGCAGGACATCCTCAGCTGGCATCCCGACGCTGTCATCGGCATCGACTATCCCGGTTTCAATCTCAAAATCGAGAAGTGGGCCCACGAACAGGGCATCAAGGCCATCCACTACATCTCGCCCCAGTTGTGGGCTTGGAAGAAAGGGCGCCTCAAAGGCATGCGCCGCTATCTCGACCGCCTCTGCTACATCCTGCCTTTCGAACAGGACTTCTACGCCAAAAACAATATGCCGCAGGCCACCTATGTGGGCCATCCCCTGCTGGAAATCATCCAAGGCCGTCCCGCCGACGCCCCCCTCTTCCCCGAGGACAAGCGGCCCATCGTAGCCCTCCTGCCCGGCAGCCGCAAGCAGGAGCTCACCAAGAACCTCCCCGGCATGGTACGCCTGGCAGCCAACCATCCCGAATACCACTTCGTCGTGGGCGGCATGAGTCTGCTGGGAAAGGCCATGTACGACCGCTTCATCAGCCCCTCGGCGGGCATCAGCCTGGTCTTCGACCAAACCTACCGCCTCCTCTCGCAATCCTTCGCCGCCGTCGTCTGTTCGGGCACCGCCACCCTCGAGACGGGCCTCTTCCACGTGCCCCAGGTGGTGTGCTATCGCGCCAACGCCATCAGCATCGCCATCGCTCGCGCCCTCGTGGGACGTCGCATCAACCATATAGCCCTCGTAGACCTCATCGACGACAGCAACGTCGTCACCGAACTGCTCCAGCAAGACTACAACGACCACCGCCTCGAAGAGGAGTTCCGTCTCATCACCACCGACTCCGCCAACCGCCAGCGCATGCTCGATGGCTATCATCGCGTGGAGGAAAAGCTGGGTAGCGCCGGCGCCAGCCTCCGCACCGCTCAGACCATCATCCAGGAAATTGAAAATTAAAAATTGAAAATTGAAATCATCCCACCCCATAAACTCAAAACTTAAAACTTAAAACTTAACACTCAAAACTTAACACTTAAACCTTGAAACGCATCCTTTCCATACTCCTGCTACTCTCCCTGACTTTTGCCGCTCACGCCGACAAGGTGAAGGTACGTCTCTATTCCAACACCACCGTCAAAACCCTCAACGTCTCCTTCGACCTCGGCTACTACAACCTCTACGCCAACGGCGACCAACTGCTGGAAGACATGGTGGGCGAAGGACGTTCCGTTCTCATCCGCCCCGAAGGCAAGCTGTTGCACGTCAGCGTCAACGAAACCGACTACGGCACTTTCTCCACCATCCGCCTCGAGGCAACGGACACCGCCTGCATCCTCTGCATCAATCCCGAAGGCAACAAGCAGCGCACCTACGAGGGCGACCTCGAAGTGTCCCTCCTCAAGAGTGGCTCCCTGCAACTGATCAACAACGTCGAATTCGAGACCTACATCGCAGGCGTTGTGCAAAGCGAAATCTACGGGAAACAGACCGACATCTTTCGCATCCAGGCCATCATCTCTCGCACCTGGGCCCTCCGCAACATGGGCAAACACAGCGCCGAAGGCTACAACTTCTGCGACCACGTCCATTGTCAAGCCTACCACAACCGCTGCATCCGGCCCGACATCATGATGGGCGCCATCCAGAGCAGCGGCGAGACCCTCGTCGACCAGTTTGGCGCTCTCATCGAAACGCCCTTCCATTCCAACTCCGGCGGCGAGACTGCCAATTCCGAGGACGTATGGCGCGCCGCGCTGCCCTACCTCCGCTCCGTGACCGACACCTTTTCCTTCCACATGAAACAGAGCGACTGGACAAAGACCATCTCCATCGACCGCTGGCTCTCCTACTTCGCCAAAACACATAAAATCGACACCAAAGACTCCGCCATCCGCGACACCCTCCTCCACTTCACCCAGGAGCACCGCCGCGTGCGCATCCTCGGCATCCCGCTGACGCGCGTGCGCGTCGATTGGCAACTCAAGTCCACCTTCTTCTCCGTCAGCGTCGACTCCCTCGCCGGCAACGTCGTCCTCTATGGACACGGCTACGGCCACGGGGTAGGCCTCTCACAGGAGGGCACCATCCGCATGGTCTCTCTCGGCATCTCCTACGACAGCATCCTGCGCCACTACTACACCGGCGCCGAGATCCACCAAGACCCCTATGCCAACCGCAACTACGTGGAGCAGTACGTGGAGCAGATCAGCCGCATCATCGAAGAGGACAAAAACCGCCAAACCCAGACACGCTCCAAAAAGGACGACTGGCTCGGCCGTCTCTTCCGCCTCCGCGACCGCGAGGAACGCGAGGAGGTCTACATCGAAGCCGAACAGGACAACGAGAAAGACTGGGAATACGAATGGTGACATCTCATGCCAACTAGAAACCTTTAACGATTATACAATATAAAACAATGAATAAATTTATAAAAATACTCACCTGCGTCGGCCTCCTTTGGGGCTTCCACCTCTCGGCCTTTGCCCAAGTGAAATGGCACAGCATCGAAGAGGCCGCCGACGCCAAGATCGGCACCCGCATCTACCTCATCGACTTCTACACCGACTGGTGCGGCTACTGCAAGAAGATGGACCGCGAGACCTTCTCGGACGCCACCGTGGCCAAAATCATCAACAAGTACTACTACCCCGTCAAATTCAACGCCGAAAGCCGCAACTCCTTCACCTGGTTCGGCACTCCCTATGCGCCCGCCTCCGGACGCTCCCGCGCCCACTCCTTCGCCCGCGGCATCCAAGGCTATCCCACCTCCGTCCTCTACCTCGCCAACGGCTCTCCCCTCCAGGCCATCCCCGGATTCTTCTCCGCCAAAGAATACGCCATCATCCTCTGGTACTTCGCCAGCGGCGACTACCAGCGCTACCCCTACGAACGCTATCAGCGCATCTTCGACAAGGAGATTCGCCCCACCATGGAGAAAGAACTCAACAAATAAGGGTGCCGGGAACTGTGAGCTGTAAGCTGTGAGCAGTAAGTGGCTGGCGCAAAACTTAAAACTTAAAACTTAAAACTTAAAGCTTAAAACTGAATAATATGGGACTTTTCAATTTCGGCCGCAAAAGCAAAGAAGAGGAAAAGCAAACCCTCGACGAGGGTCTGGCCAAAACCAAGACTAGCTTTTTCCAGAAACTCACCAAGTCCATCCTCGGCAAATCCACCGTCGACGACGACGTCCTCGACAACCTGGAGGAAACGCTCGTCACCTCCGACGTGGGTGTCGACACCACCCTCAAGATTATCGACCACCTCCAGGAACGCATCAAACGCGACCGCTATATCTCCACCTCCGAGCTCAACTCCATCCTCCGCGCCGAGGTGGCTCAGCTCCTGCGTCAGCCGCAGGGCGACTTCCCCGCCGACTTCGACTCCCCCCTGCCCCATCACCCCTACGTCATCCTCGTGGTGGGTGTCAACGGTGTAGGCAAGACCACCACCATCGCCAAACTCGCCTACCGCTACAAGCAGGCAGGCAAAAAAGTCATGCTCGGTGCTGCCGACACCTTCCGCGCCGCCGCCGTCGAGCAACTCATGCTTTGGGCCGACCGCGTCGAGGTGCCCATCGTGCAGCAAGGCATGGGGGCCGACCCCGCCTCTGTGGCCTACGACACCCTCCAGAGCGCGCTGGCCAAGGATTCCGACGTCGTCATCATCGACACCGCCGGTCGTCTCCACAACAAGGTGGGTCTCATGAACGAGCTCTCCAAAATCCGCAAGGTCATGCAGAAACTCGTCCCCGACGCCCCCCACGAGGTGCTCCTCGTCCTCGACGCCTCCACCGGCCAGAACGCCATCGAGCAGGCTCGCCAGTTCACACAGGCCACCGATGTCAACGCCCTCGCGCTCACCAAACTCGACGGCACCGCCAAGGGCGGCGTCATCATCGGCATCTCCGACCAGTTCCACGTTCCCGTGCGCTACATCGGCCTCGGTGAAAAAATGACCGACCTCCAACTCTTCAACCCCGACGACTTCGTTGACTCCCTCTTCTCTTAATCCCCCTACCGTCCAACGCCTAACCATCAGTCAATTGAAAATCAACATCATCACCCTTGGGTGTTCCAAGAACACCGTCGATAGCGAAAAACTCGCCGGCCGTCTTTCCGCCGAAGGCCACGCTGTCTTCTTCGACCGCCAGCGCAACGACTGCGACACCGTCATCATCAACACCTGCGGTTTCATCGGCGATGCCAAGGAGGAGAGCATCAACGCCATCCTCGACCAAATCGCCGCCAAAAAACGCCGCCACAACCGCACCCGTCTCATCGTCAGCGGATGCCTCGTCCAGCGCTACATGCAGGAGCTGAAGGACGAGATGCCCGAAGTCGACGAATGGCATGGTACCGAATTCTTCAGCCTCTCCGACCCCCATCGCAACCTCTCCACTCCGTCGCACTACGCCTACCTCAAGATTGCCGAAGGCTGCAACCGCTCCTGCTCCTACTGCGCCATCCCCCTCATCCGCGGCGCCCACCGTTCGCGTCCTATCGACGAACTCGTCGCCGAAGCCAAGCAACTCGTGTCCCACGGCGTGAAGGAAATCATCGTCATCAGCCAGGATACCACCTACTACGGCCTCGATCTCTATCATCGGCGGGCCCTCGGCGAGCTCCTCGACCGCCTCGCCTCCGAAAGTGGCGCCTCGTGGATACGCCTCCACTACACCTACCCCACCTCCTTCCCCGTCGACGCCATCGACGCCATCGCCCACCATCCCAACATCTGCAACTACATCGACATCCCCCTCCAGCACATCAACTCCCGCATCCTCTCCTCCATGCAGCGCGGCATCGACCGCGAGGGGACCCTGCAACTCATCGACACCTTCCGCCGCCGCCTGCCCGACGTGGCCATCCGCACCACGCTCATCGTCGGCTACCCCGGCGAAACCCAAGAGGAGTTCGACGAGCTGAAGGACTTTGTCCGCCAGGCGCGTTTCGACCGCATGGGCTGTTTCGCCTATAGCCCCGAGGAAGGCACCCCGGCCTACAGCCTCCCCGACGACGTGCCCCCCGAGGAGAAGCAGCGACGCGTCAGCGAGCTCATGGCCATTCAGGAACAAATCTCTTGGGAGAAAAACCAGGCGCTCATCGGCAAGACCCTCCGCGTCATCGTCGACGGCCATTACCAGGAGTACCTCGTCGGACGCACACAATACGACAGCCCCGAGGTCGACGACGAAGTGCTCGTCGACACCCGGGCGCTCAAGCCTTCTCGCCTTCAGGCCATCCATCCAGGCGATTTCGTCGACGTGGTAGTCACCGACGCCCTCGAAAACGACCTCTTCGCCCGACTGAAATAAACTATTCTTTCGAAATCAACTTCGACAGCGCCGCCAAACTGGCCGCCAGGTTCTCGTTCCTGATGGCTACTCCGGCAGGCAGGTCTATGTGCGCTGGTGCAAAGTTCCATATTCCCTTGATGCCACTGGCCACCATCAGGTCGGCAACGCCTTGCGCCTGCGGACCCGGCACCGTAATCACCCCCAGCTTCACTCCCAAACGCTTCACCAGCTTCTCCAGTTTCGACACATTGTACACAGGCTTGCCTCCCACATTCTGGCCCACAACACGCTCATCCACGTCGAATCCCGCCACCACATCCAATCCGTAGTTCTTGAATCCCGGATACTGTAGCAGCGTCTTCCCCAATCCGCCTACACCCACAAGCACAGCCTCATTGTAGTTGTCATAACCCAAATAAGCCTTCATGTCACGCAGCAGCTGCTCCGTGCGGAATCCCATCTTGGGCCTGCCGGGCGCCGTACTCACACTCGCCAAGTCCTTCCGCACCAACACCGGATTGAGCGACAGGCTCTCTGCCATTGCGCTCGACGACACATATTCCAATCCTTCCTTCAATCTGTCCTGCACGTAACAATAATACACGGGGAGCCGACTCAATGTCGACTTCATCACAGCAATCGGCTTCAGTACCTCTTTCTCACCCTTTTTCTTTAACGCTTTTCCTTTTACCATAAACAATTTCAACTACATTCCTAATATAAAAAACGATGCAAAAATACATAAAATCTGCAACATGGCAACAAAAAATTCAAAAAAAAGGTACAAAAATACACAATCCTCACTAAAACAGAAGCATACAAAACCATTCATGCCCTATCCTACCGGCTCTCACTCCTACCAAAGAATCCCTCATAACGAATCACCATTCACTAAAACGTTAATGTTAGCGTTAGTTTCCCTCTCACTCCCCACTTTCCACTTTCCACTTTCCGTTTTCCACTCCCCAACGATTTTTTTCAACTTCCCACTCACCATTTCATTTTTTTTCCGTATCTTTGCAGCCGGTTTTGGTTCCCCCCTCGGGGGGCCAAGAGGGAATCGGGTGCAAGTCCCGAGCAGTCCCGCTGCTGTGAGTTCCAACGAGTTAGGACGGCTCCGCACAAAGGGTCACTGTGGTCTAAACACGCCATGGGAAGGCCGCGAAGTCGAAGACTCGATGACCGAAGTGGAGTCAAGGCCCCTATTGGGGCCGGACGACCGAAGTGGAGTCAAGGCCCCTATTGGGGCCGGACGACCGAAGTGGAGTCAAGGCCCCTACCGGACGACCGAAGTGGAGTCAAGGCCCCTATTGGGGCCGGACGACCGAAGTGGAGTCAAGGCCCCTATTGGGGGACAGGAACAAGCCAGAAGACCTGCCAAAGCCACAATCAATCATTAACAGCCCTCGAGGAAAGGACTTTTTGATGTATGAGCATTGTTGTTGAACACATAGTATCGTTTATTGTTTGCCGTCGCCGCGCATTCGCCAGGCCCGGATTCATGCTCAGAACCTCCCTGTCCTCGGGGGCCTTTTTTCTTCTCTTGTCACTCCTTCCCTTCTCCGCATCGGCTCAGAACGACACCGTGAAAACCCTCGACGAGGTGGAGATCTCCTCGCAGCGCATCCCTTCGGCAACCCGCACGGCTGCCCCCACCCAGGTCCTCGACGCCGCCAAGATAGAGCATATCGGCGCCGTACAGCTCAGCGACGCCATCAAGCAGATGGCAGGCGTCACCCTCAAGGACTACGGCGGCGTGGGCGGCGTGAAGACCGTCTCCGCCCGCGGACTCGGTAGCCAGTTCTCGGCCGTCACCATCGACGGCATCCCCGTCGACGACTCCCAGAACGGCCAGGTCGACCTCGGACGCTACACCCTCGGCAACACCGCCTACGTCAGCCTCAGCCAGGGGCAGGAGCAGGCCTCCCTCCTCTCGGCGCGCGCGCTGGCAGCAGGCAACGTCCTCAATATGGAAACGGCAGAGCCCTCCTTCTGGCCCGGCGAGCGCATCAAGCTGAAGGCCGGCATCGAAGGCGGCTCCTTCGGCTATCTGTCCCCATCCCTCCTCTGGCAGCAGCGCTGGAACCGCCGCCTCAAGAGCAGCTTCTTCGTCAATTTCCTCCGCTCCGACGGCGACTATCCCTTCACTCTCTACTACACCGCCTCCCACAACGACAGCTCCTCCGTCGAGCGCCGCAAACATTCCGCCGTGTGGATGCTCTCCGCCGACGGCAACCTCTTCTATTCCATCGCCGAAGGCAACACCCTGACGGCCAAAATCCACTACATGCGCGGCATGCACCAGCTCCCCGGCCCCGTGTCGTTCTATTCGCAGGCCGTCTCCGGACAGCACTCCGAGGAAGAGCAGGCCTTTGCCCAAACCCGCTGGCGTGTGGTGCGCGACGAGTGGCAGACTCAGCTGCTCGCCAAAGTGCGCTACAGCGACGACCACTACTTCGACACCCTCCGCAACGCCCACGACGCCTACTCCCAGCGCGAGGCCTTCGTCAGCGGCAGCTTCCACCGCGTCCTCACCTCCTGGCTCAATCTTGACGTCGCTCTCGACGCCTCCCTCGCCCACCTCGACAGCCGACACCAGCCCGCCACAGGCCAGTTCTCCGACGTCACACGCCACAACCTCGCCGCCGTCGCCGCCCTCCAGCTCCACGTCGGCGCCTTCGAGGCGCGCGCCAACGCCCTCTATACCGATGTCGCCGACCGCATCGCCGGTCAGGACACCACTCCCTCCTACCGCCGCCTGACGCCCTTCGTCTCCCTGATGTACCGTCTGGGGCCCACCACCACCCTCCGCGCCTTCTACAAGGAGACCTACCGCGTGCCCAATTTCGGCGAGCTCTATTTCTTCCAGCTCATGCCCCGGGGACTCCGCCCCGAACGCGCCCACCAGCTCAACCTCGGCATCACCCACACCAACAGCATCCCGCTCTCCTCCCTCGAGCTCCAACTCTCCGCCACCCTCGACGTCTACTACAACCACGTGAACGACAAGATAGTGGCCAAGCCCACAAGCAACATGTACTACTGGTCGATGGAGAACTTCGGCGTGGTGGACATCACCGGCGTCGACCTCACCGCCAACCTGCAGTTCTCCTCCCTCAGCCTCCAGTTCAACTATTCCTTCCAGGCCGCCCTCGACCACACCCGGCCCGGCAGCAACACCTACGGCCACCAGATCATGTACACCCCCCGCCATTCCGGCGGCGCCTCGCTGCGCTGGGAGAACACCTGGCTCAACCTCGGCGCCACAGCCATGCTGGTGGGCCACCGCTACTTCATGCGGCAGAACACCCCCGAAAGCCGCATGCCCGCCTACTGCGACATCGGCCTCTCCGCCGACCACTCCTTCCACCTCCGCATCGGCACCCTCACCCTCCGCGCCGCCGTCCAAAACCTGCTCAACACCCAGTACGAGGTCGTCGCCTCCTACCCCATGATGGGGCGCAACTGGAAAGTCGGCATCCTCTACGATTTCTAATCACATAAAAAAATAACAACAATCATCATGAAAAACACACTCAGGATACTCCTCCTCGGCCTCCTCACCCTCGGCTTGGCGGCCTGCGAGAAAGAAGAAACCTCCGGCGGCAACGTCCAGTCCTTCGGCGCCCTCGTGCTCAACGAAGGCTCCTTCGGCGTCAACAATGCAGCCATCTCCGCCCTCGACATCGCCTCCGGCGACATCGACAACAACTGGTTCCAATCCGCCAACAACCGCGGACTCGGCAACAACGCCCAGGACATGCTCCTCTACCAGTCAAAGGTCTTCGTCACCGTCACCGAATCCAACACCCTCGAGGCCATCGACCCCGCCACCGGCGTCTCCTCCCAGAAGAGCATGGGCACCCTCAAACCACGCAGCATCGCCGCCTCCGACGGCAAACTCTACATCTCCTGCTACACCCCCGCCTGCGTCGTCCGCGTCGACGCCAACTCCCTCGCCATCGAGGACACCTGCCTCCTCGGCGAGTTCCACCCCGAGGGCATCGCCATCGCCCAGGGCAAAGCCTTCGTCGCCAGCGCCTACAACGACGCCTACGCCTACGACAACCACCTCTACGTCATCGACCTCGCCTCCTTCTCCGTCACCTCCACCATCGAGGTGGGTCTCAACCTCAACCGGGTGGAACGCATCAACGACGACCGTCTCATCGTCTCCTGGATAGGCAACTACGCCGACATCCCCTCCGGATGCGCCATCGTCGACGCCAACTCCCTCGCCATCACCGCCGTCAATCACGGTCTCACCAAGATGACCGTCGCCAACGGCAAGGTCTACGGCTACGACGCCCCCTACGGCGGCACCACCTCCTGGCTCGTCGTCAACCCCGACGGCTCCGTCCACGACTTCCCCTTCCCCGTCTCCCTCGACAACAACGCCTACGGCATCAACATCAACCCCGCCAACGGCGACTTCTACTTCATGGATGCCGACTACAGCGCCGGCGGCAACGTCTATTGCTACCGTCCCGACGGCACCCTCCGCTTCAAAGCCCCCGCCGCCATGAATCCCTCCAAGGTGGTCTTCCTTTGAGTGGATGAGTTACTGAGTAGCCAAGTAAATAAATAAAAAAATAGCTGAGCGATCTATTCATCACTCAGCTACTTTTTTACTCAATCACCCAATCACTCAGTTACTTTTATACTCAGTAACTCAGCCACTCAGCCACTCTAACTACCTCTGAGTAGCTATATAATCCATCACCTTCTTCTTGTCGCTGCTGAAGGTCAGCACATCCAGGGTGACATAGTAGTTGGGTTTGTCGATGCAATAGTTGTAGGCATACTTCAGGAAATCCACCTGCGACGACGAGAAGTCTATCGTCTCCGCCAGGCGCGCTATCTGACTCGCCGTCAGGTTCGACGAGGCCACAATCACCTTACCCAGCGCCAGCCGGTCGCTGTCGAAGCTCTGGTTCTTCATCCTCACCACCATAGCGGCCACATCCTCCTCTGTCGCACGGCGTATCTCCGGCGGCATCGGCGGCTCGGGAGCCGGCGGCACCGGCTCCACACGGTGCGGAACGGGTTCCGCCACGTAGTTCACCTGGCGCCCGTCGGCACGGTTGTGCGACGGCGTGTAGAGCGACAACGACTCCGTACGCTCGTCGTAGTTCACATTCACCACCACACTCGGCTCGCCAGGCAACAGCTGCAACACGGCGGCCTTCTGCACCGGCCGCTTCAGCACCACCACCACCTCGTGCGTGCGGTCAGTCACATCGCTCACCATCACACGCGTCTGCGGCATCCGGTTCATCAGCTCCCCGTCCACAAACACATTGAACGACTCCCCATGCTGCGACTGGAAACTCACCGTATACAACTGAGGCCTCGGGGCCTTCCCGTGATGCCCATGATGGCCGGGTTGCGCCATCGCACCCACCATAGCCATACAAGCCAAAACAATCAATCCAAATCTTTTCATATAAAACTAATTATTTATCACTAATCCCGAATCCCCACTCCCCCACTCAGCCACTCCCCACTCAGCTACTCAGCCACTCAGCCACTCCCCCACTCAGCCACTCCCCCACTCAGCCACTTTCCACTTTCCACTTTCCGTTTTCCACTCAAAGCACCTTCCTCAACTTGTGCTCCCTGAAATACCCCGTGTCTATCCATCGGCCCTCCTCGCCCTTCAGCGCCTTCCCGAACTCCTCGAAGGTGCGGTGCTCCATGTAGATCACGTTGTACACATCGCCCACATTATCGATGAAGTGTGCGTCGCTGTCCGTGATGAACGAGAAGCGCTTCAGGTAGGCAAACTTCTTCAGTATCTCCTCCTTGGTGGTGCGGAAGTTGATCTCCAACCCGTCGGCCCGCAGGTCCGGCGGCACAAAGCCCAGCTGGCTCATCAGGCTCGTCGTTCCCTTGTTGATGTGTGCGGGAACGAAGAGGCCGCCAATGCGGTGCACCTCGTCGTAGATGCCGTCGATGTCCACATCGATGGCGTTCAGCAGGTGGTACTCCTCCTCGCCCACAATCTCCTCGTTCTCGTCCACCATCAGCTGGTAGCCGAAGCGGTCCACATCGTTCGGTATCGGCGGCAGGTGGGCATCAAGAAACTCCTGGAAGGCGTCCAGCTGCCCGTCGTCGGCGAAATAGCAGAGGCAATGCGCCTCCTCCTGACTCGTCACCTCCACGCCGCCGAGGACAAAGAGACCCTTCTCCCTGCCCACCTTCTGCGTCACCTTCACCTGGCGTGTCGTGTTGTGGTCGCTGATGGCTATCATATCCAACCCGCGCGCCAGCGCGCGCTCCACGATGGCCGTAGGCGACATCTCCAAGTCGCCGCATGGCGACAGCACCGTGTGGATATGCAAGTCCGCTTTATAAGGATTCAACGTCATAAATTAGCCCTATTCGCCGAAGGATAAGATCCAACCTCACAATTAGCAAAATTCGCCGACAAAAAAGATCCGCCGTCAGAATTCGCAAATTTCGCCGACCGGAAAATAAGCCGTCAGCTGTTCAGCAGCTGGTAGATTTTGCCCACCGTCTCATAGGTCTGCATCTCCGTCGAGAGGAACGGGATGCCCTCCTCGTTGCTCTGCTCCACGGTGTCCTCGCTGGCCGTGAGACCCTTCACGAGGATCACGCAGGCCAGCTCCTTCAGCGAGGCTATGGCCATCACGTTCTTGTGCGTCTGCAGCGTCACCCACACATTGCCCATCTCGGCATTGCCCATCACGTCGCTCAACAGGTCGCTCACATAGCATCCGTCGATGTCGCGATCCAATCCATTCTCGCCACTCAACACTTTGAGGTTCAACTTCTCAACCAATTCTTTTACTTTCATATTCTGTATCGTTTTTTAGTTTCATTCAAAATGCAAAGATACAATTTTTTTTTCATCCGCACATGTTTTTTTTCACACTTCCGTGTGGCAATCCGTTTTTTTTCGTATCTTTGCAATTCGAAACCCAATACATCAAACACCTAAAACATATCCAAAAATGAAGAAGACCCTATTGGCGGCAGCATGGCTCCTGCTTGTCGCAACCGCCGCAAAGGCACAGGAAAGCAACTATGCAAAGACCGATTTCGTCCCCGGCGACGAGATCATCTTCGACGACAACTTCGAGCACGAGAAACTAGGCGAGTTCCCCCTGCGTTGGGACCTCCTCGACGGCTACGCCGAGACGGCTCAGCAGGATGGACGCAACGTGTTGGCGTTCACCGACAACGGACTGGGTCAGGTCATCCCCCTGATGAAGCAGAAATGGGATTGGCTGCCCGAGGTGTTCACCGTGGAGTTCGACCTCTACGTGGCCAAGCCGGGCGAGGTCGAAGATGAGACAACGCTCGACATGAGCATCTCTTTCGGCGACCGCGGCGACGAGAGCTACTACAACGCCGAGAGCTCCGTGCATTTCTGGTACCGCGAGGACGGCTCCTGCAACCTCTCGTGGACCCTGCTCAAACCCGACGGCAACAACCAGACGAGTGGCGAGAAGATACTGGGTCTCAACCCCGGCACCAGCGACTACCTCGAGAAGGACAACCCCCTCGTGGCCGGCCAATGGAACCACTTCGCCTTCTCGTTCAACAAGCGGGCTTTCAAGGGCTACGTGAACGGCGTCCGCCTCATCAACGTGCCCATAATGAAGGCCCCCGGCTACCTCTTCTTCGCCAGCAGTTCCTTCTACCGCCACACCGGGTTGAGCAACGTGCGCATCGCCCAGGGCGCCGTGCCCCTCTACGACCGCCTCGCCTCCGAAGGCAAGATCGTCACCTACGCCATCACCTTCGAAACCGGCAAGGCCGACCTCAAGCCCGAATCCCTCGTGGAGATCAACCGCGTGGCCAAACTCATGCGCGAGCACGCCGACCTCAGCTTCGAGGTGCAGGGCCATTGCGACAACACCGGCTCCGACGCCGTCAACGACCCCCTGAGCCAGAAACGCGCCCAAGCCATCGTCGACGCCCTCGTGAATCAGGGCATCGACAAAAGCCGCCTCTCCGCTGTGGGCAAAGGCTCCCACTCCCCCATCGCCCCCAACACCACCGAGGAGGGTCGCGCCAAAAACCGCCGCGTGGAGTTCGTAAAGATGTAAGCCCATGAAAAAGACCATCCTGACGCTGCTGCTTGCCGCTCTCTGCTCAGCGGCGGCAGCCCAAGAAGAGTCCGACCCACCCCAATGGGTCAACCTGTCGTGGATCCACTATGCCGCCACCGGCGCCACCGACGAGAACAACGCCCTCCTGCAGTATATGCTCTTCTCCGGAGAGACGATGGAGCAGAACCGCGAACTCTTCGACCAGCTGAACACCCTCATGGAGGAGGTCCTGCAGGTGAACATCAACCAGACCCTGCCCGACAACCTGGTGCAAATAGAGAAAGACCTCAAGGAGGCTCGCGAGAAGTTCAAGGACAACCCCCAGCTGCTGGCGCAGATGGACGAAGCGCTGAAGGAATTCGAGCAGCAGAAGCAGGAGGCACTGGCGCAATACACCAACGACCGCCGCACCTACTCCTACGACCCCGCCACCATGCTCCAGCGCCTCAAGCCTCTGGCCGTCAACCAGAAGGTCTACACCGGATGGTCCGAAGCCGGCAACGGCCTCTTCGCCGTCACCGAGGTGCCGCGCTACGCCTCGCTCAACGAGAACGCCCACTACTCCCACACCAAGATCACCGTCGCCGACAACGACCGCTACCGCTGGGGCCTCATCGACGCCTCCGGCCGTCAGGTGCTGCCGCCTCAGTACGGCCCGTTCAACACCAACCCCATCTACGGCAACTGCTACCCCGACGACGACGTGATGTTCCCCTACAGACAGGAGGCCGACGGCATAGTCTATGCCGGCGCCGTCAACTACAAAGGGCAGGTGCGCATACCCTACATCTACGACGAAAACCGCGACGAAGTCTACCACCACCAAGAATTCGTACCCTTCATGAAGGACGGCAAGATCGGCTTTGTGAGCATCAACGGCGGCCGTGTGTCGGAGCCCTTCGAGTATGTGAGCTGCAAAGCCAACGCCTACGGATGGGTGGTGAGCAAGGACGGCCGCAACTATGGCTATGTCAGCCGCGAGACCGGCACCCTGGTCATCCC
>CACYKY010000031.1 GCA_902775135.1 uncultured Bacteroidota bacterium
CATCCAGCCATAAAGCCTGCATATCCCTTTTATCACACACTTATCATAACGTAATCTTCGCCTTATTATTGCTTACTCGAGTAAATTTTGATAAGGCGATGGTAAGGAGGAGTATAAGAGTGGAGTAAGAGGGGGTGGCGGGTTGATGCTGAGTTGCAGGCGGTTGCGGGTGGGGTGATTGGCGGTTTTTTGGTTGGGGAATGGATTTTTGGACGAAAAAAAAGTCGACGAGGGGCGCTCGTCGACATGAGGGAGGGATTTGCCGCTGGGGGAGGGTGGGCGGCTATTTGTAGAAGCGGTTGAGGCGGAGGAGGTTGTCGTTGATTTGGCGGGGTGTGAGGGGGTAGGAGGGTTGGAGGTTGAGGGCGGAGTCGTAGATCTTCACGTTGCCGTTGCCTTGCTTCTCGATGATGTGGCCGTCGTCGGTGATGAAGGCGTAGTTGAGGTCGTTGCCCACGATGTGCCATCCGCGCGAGGCGGTGTCGCCCAGGAAGGTGCCCATGGAGTAGTCGGAGGGGGCGTTGGTGACGCCGAGGGCGAGCCAGAGGAGGGTGGGGACGATGTCGTAGTGGGTGGTGCGGTGGGTGAAGACGGTGCCCGGGTCGTTGTGGTAATAGTGGAGGATGAGGGGCACCTGGATCTGGTATTTGGTGTAGTTGCCGGCGTGACCCCAGTAGTTCTTGTGGTTCTCGTTGAATTCCTGCCCGTGGTCGC
Source organism: uncultured Bacteroidota bacterium (assembly GCA_902775135.1). Taxonomy (GTDB): domain Bacteria; phylum Bacteroidota; class Bacteroidia; order Bacteroidales; family P3; genus Colimorpha. The sequence goes on from CACYKY010000031.1 coordinate 715, forward strand.
CGGTGACGACGACGATGGTGTTCCACAGGAGGTCGCGCTCGTCGAGTTCGCGGAGCACGATGCCGATGAGGGAGTCGATCTGGTAGACGCAGTTGCGGTAGAGGTTGAAGTAGGCGGTGGGGTCGGTGCTGTTGGTGAGGCGCGAGTAGTCGGCGAAGTCCCAAGCGGGCGTGAAGCGGGTGTTCTTGTCGGCGGGGAGGGCGATGGCGTGGGCGAGGTCGTAGAAGAGGAAGGCGAAGAAGGGCTGTGGGGGTTGCGGGGAACGGGAGGCGAGGAAGCGGCTGAAGTTGCGGGTGAGGTTGCAGTCGCGCTCGTAGACGCTGGCGCCTTGGGTGGAGGTGCTGAGGGTGTCCATCCCTTTGAAGAACATGCGGTCGAACGGGGGGCTCTGGAAGGTGGCGGAGGGGAAGAGCTGGATGTTGTAGTGGGCGTCGACGAGTTGGTCGACCAGCACGGGTCGCAGCGAGGAGTACTCGAAGCTCTTCCAGTAGTAGGACGAGAGGCCCGTGAAGAGGCCGAAGATGCCGCCTCGGGTGCCGTTGCTGCTGCTGAGGTGGTTGGCGAAGTATTCGTTGTCTTCCTTGAAGCGCCAGAGATTGGGCATGCACTCGGGGGTGAGGGTGCGGAAGTTCCAGGAGTCGATGGCGATGACGACGATGTTGGGGCGCTCGGCGGAGGAGTCGGTTTGCAGCGGGTGCAGGGGGTAGTTGAGGGGCGAGCGGCGCTCGCTGATGTTGATGGTGGCGATTTGTTTCTTGTCGATGATTCCCCAGCGGTCGAGGGCGGAGTTCATGCTGACGGGGAAGTAGTAGGGCAGGAAGGCGTCGGCCTCGAGGATGGAGGTGCGGAGGGTGGCGGCGCCGTAGATGTGGAGGCCCTGCGAGAGGAGGGCGGCGGCGAGGAGGCCCAAGAGGGGGTAGCGGAGGGTGGCGGGCGAGGTGCGGCGGGCCCATTTGGCGGCCAGCCAGGCGAGCAGGACGACGGCGCCGGCGACGCAGAGGAGGATGACGGCGGCTTTGACATAGAGCCAGAAGGAGAAGACGAAGATGTCGCCCGCTCCGGGCGAGAAGAGCATGTCGAGGACGAAGCCGTTGATGTGGAAGTGGTAGATTTGGAACACGAAGCGGTTGACGACGGCCAGGAGGATGAGCAAGCCGTAGAGGGTGCCGAGGATGGGGATGGAGACGCGGGTGCGCACGCCCGCCAACGTCAGGGGAAGATGGATCAGCAGGAAGGGGACGGCGCACACCAGCGCGGCGTGCATCAGGGAGGAACTGAGGAAGTAGAGCCATCCGAGGAGGTCCATGAAGGAGGTGTCGCCGGCGCCGAACATGTAGGAGAAAAGTACCAAGCCGAGCAGGCCTGTGGAGAGCAGGGCGAAGAGTGCGCCGACGAGGAGGTTCTGTTTTTTGTCTGGTTTCATTTGCGTGTGGATAAGTATCCTTGTTAACGTCGAAGGGGTTCCATTATTGTGCCAAAAGGGTCGGGAGTAACATTTTTTTGCTCATAGGCACAATAAAAATGGAAACGTAGCGTTAAAAGGTTATTAATGTAAAATAAATTAAATGTAAAAATATGATAGCAAAAGAATTACTCAACCCCAAGAGCATCGTCATCTGCGGTGCCTCGAGCGATGTACATAAGCCGGGCGGCAAGGCCCTGAAGAACCTGCTGGACAGCCCCTTCAAGGGTCAGATCTACGCCGTCAACCCCAAGGAAACCGAGGTTCAGGGCGTGAAGTGCTACGCCAAGGTGGACGACCTGCCGCAGGTGGATTGCGCCATCCTCTGCATCGCCGCCAAGTTCTGCGCGCAGACGGTCGACGTGCTCGCCAAGGAGAAGGGCACCAAGGGCTTCATCATCATCAGCGCCGGTTTCTCGGAGGAGAACGCCGAGGGCGCCGCCATCGAGAAGCACATCGTGGACACCATCAACAGCGTTGGCGGTTCGCTCATCGGCCCCAACTGCACCGGCTTCCTCAACACCAACTATGCCGGCTGCTTCGATACCCCCATCCCCAACCTCGACCCCAAGGGTGTTGACTTCATCACCGGTAGCGGCGCTACGGCTGTGTTCATCAAGGAGTACGGCATGAGCAACGGCCTGAAGTTCAACAGCGTGTGGGCTGTGGGCAACAGCGCCCAGCTGGGCATCGAGGATGTGCTGGAGCACCTGGACAACACCTTCGATCCCGAGAAGTCGAGTCGCGTCATCATGCTCTATATGGAGAAGATCGGCGACCCGCAGCGCCTGCTGAAGCATAGCCGTTCGCTCATCAACAAGGGCTGCCACATTGCCGCCATCAAGAGCGGTGGCTCCGCCGCCGGCTCGCGTGCCGCCAGCAGCCACACCGGCGCTCTGGCCACCAACGACGCCGCCGTCGACGCCCTCTTCCGCAAGGCCGGCATCGTGCGCTGCCAGAACCGTCAGGAGCTGACCACCGTGTGCGCCGTCTTCATGCATCCCGAAATCAAGGGCAAACGTTGCGCCGTCATCACCCACGCCGGCGGCCCCGCCGTGATGCTCACCGACGTGCTGAGTAACGGCGGCATGGAGGTGCCTTCGCTGAAGGAGCATCCCGCCAGCCCTGCCCTGTTGGAGAAACTCTTCGCCGGCTCGAGCGTTGGAAACCCCATCGACTTCCTCGCCACCGGTACCGCCGAACAGCTCGGCTATATCATCGACACCGTCGAGAATGAATACACCGACATCGACTTCTCCGTGGTCATCTTCGGTAGCCCCGGATTGTTCAGCAACAAGGAGGTCTACGACCTGCTGGACGAGAAGATGAAGACCTGCAAGAAGCCCATCTTCCCCGTGCTGCCTTCGATCATCAACGTCAAGGAGGAAATCGAGGACTTCATCGCCAAGGGCCGCATCAACTTCCCCGAGGAGTGCGTGCTCGGCAACGCCATCTGCAAGGTGTACCACACCCCGAAGCCGCAACCCGAGAACGTGGAGCAGCCGAAGATCGATGTGGCCCGCATCCGCAAGACTGTGGAGCGCTGCAAGGACGGCTACATGGAGATCAGCGACTACAACGAGCTTCTCGACGCCGCCGGCATCAGCCGCAAGAAGAGCGTGGAGGTGAGCAAGAAAGAGGATGCCCTTGCCTTCGCCAAGGAGGTGGGCTGCTCGAAGGATGTGCCCCTCGTGATGAAGGTCGTCGGCCCCCTGCACAAGAGCGACGTGGGCGGCGTGACCCTCGGAGTGAAGGACCTCGACACCGTCGCCAAGGAGTTCGACCGCCTCATCGTCATCCCCGAGACCTACGCTGTGGAGATGTATCCCATGCTTGACGGCCTCGATGTCTACATCGGCGCCATCCGCGACCCGAAGTTCGGCCATCAGATCTTCTTCGGCTTGGGCGGTATCTTCATCGAGGTGCTGAAGGACGTGCAGAGCGCCCTCGCCCCCATCACCGCCGCTGAGGCCAAGGAGATGCTCACCCAGCTCAAGGGCTACAAGATCCTGCAGGGTGTGCGTGGCCAGGAGGGTGTGAACCTCGACCTCTATGCCGACCAGGTGGCTCGCGTGAGCGCCCTCGTGCAGGCCGCTCCCGAGATCGCCGAGATGGACCTCAACCCCCTGCTCGGCAACCCGCGCTACGTCACCGCCGTCGACGCACGCATCCGCCTCGAGAAATAATCATCGACACACTATTCCCTGTGGCGCCCGCATGCGCGGCGCCGCAGGGAATTCTTTTAAAAACAAACAGGAAAGAGAGATGAAAAAGATTGTTTCCATACTTGGTATGGTGATAGTGATGGCCGCCGTAGGTAGTGTCAACGCCCAGTTGAGCATCAACGCCGCCTACATCAGTCAGGAACACACCTTCGACTATCGCAACGGCATCCTCGACAGTTTGAACCAGGAGGGGCTGTGGCTGAACGGCGGTATGCTCGGTTTGTCGCTCAACGCACCGCTGCTCGGCAAGGTAGGCATCGCCCCGGGAGTGTATCTCAGCTATGCGCAAGCCAAGCAGCTCATCACCGACACCACCGGCGCCAGCACGAATCCCCGCACCTCGACCATCACCCTCAAGGTGCCGTTCTATCTCAACTACAAGATTCCCGTCGGCGTCAATGCCGATGTGATTGTCTTTGGTGGCCCTGTGGTCAATCTTGGTCTTTCCACGCTGTCCAACTACAGCAACGTCAGCACCCAGATGGATGCCCACTTCGACATGGGCGCCACCATCGGCGCCGGCATACAGTTCTATCGTGTACGCCTCTTTGTGGGATACAATCTCGACCTTATCGACCGCGAGGACTTTACGCTGGCCGACAAGCAGTCGGTGAAGAAGGCCTGGGAGGGCAGCACGCTCTTCATAGGACTCGGAGTGAGTCTCGGCAGTCGGGACGACCGCTTCTAGCAAAGGTTTCTTATTTGGTGAATCGCAACCGCTCGGCGCCAGCGCCGGAGTCGTTGCCGTTGACCCATACGTGCTCGATGTGGGTGTGGAAGGTCTGTCCTTCGAGGGGGCTCCAGCCGCACTTATATAATAATGATTCGCGCGTGACGGTCTCCTCCACACCCGGACGCACCAAGACGAGGTCGGCCTTGTAGCCCTTGCGGATGAATCCGCGGTCGGCGATGCCGAAGAGCAGGGCGGGGTTGTGGCACATCTTCTGCACCACCATCAGAAGCAGCTCGTTGTCGCCGATGGCGGGCTCCAGCATCATCTGCAGCGAATGCTGGATGGAGGGTATGCCGCTGGGGGCGTCGAAGTAGGGCTTCATCTTGGCCTCGAGGGGGTGGGGCGCATGGTCGGTGGCGATGGTGTCGATGAGGCCGTCCTCGAGGGCGAGCCAGAGGGCCATGCGGTCGTCGTTGGATTTGATGGCGGGGTTGCACTTGATACGGTTGCCCAGTTCCGCATAGTCGCGGTCGTCGAAGTAGAGGTGGTTGGGGGTCACCTCGGCGGTGATGTGCTTCTTGTCCAAATCGAAATTGGAGAGCAGCGAGAGTTCGGTAGCTGTGCTGATGTGTGCCACATGGAAGCGTGTGCCGTAGCGGCGGGCGCGCTCGATGGCATGATAGGAGCTGAGGAAGCAGGCCTCGTTGTTGCGTATCTTGGGGTGCAGGGCGGCGGTTTCGTCGGGAGTGCCTTGGTATTCGCGTTTGGCGTTGAGGAGGTTGGCTTGCACCACATGCTCCTCTTCGCAATGGGCAACGATGAGCTTGTTGGCGTCGCGGAAGAGGTGGTCGAGCTGTTCGGGGTTGTTGACAAGCATGTTGCCCGTCGAGGAGCCGAGGAAAAGCTTGATGGCGGCATAGCGTGTGGGTTCGACGGCCAGCAGGTCATCGATGTTCTCGTTGGTGGCGCCGAGCATGAAGCCATAGTTGACGGCGCTGTCGCGTGCCGCGAGGGCCTCTTTGGCCTCCAGGGCCTCGAGGGTGACGGTCAGGGGCTTGGTGTTGGGCATGTCGATGACCGAGGTGACGCCGCCGGCGCGGGCGGCACGGCTTTCGCTGTAGAAGGTGCCCGCGGGGTTCTCGCTCTGCCCTCCATCGCGGAAGTGGACATGGGTGTCGATAACACCCGGAAGAAGAATGAGGCCTTCGGCCTCTACCAAGTGGAAAGAGGAAAGTGGAAAGAGGAAAGTCTCGCTTTCGACAACCTCCTCTATCATGTCGTTATTGATGATTACTGACCCCTTGTAGATACGTCCTTCGTTAACAATGGTTGCGTTGTGAATCAGGGTCTTCATAATTTGTTTTTTACAGTTTTTATGGACGATGTTAACATCGCTATTATTTCTTTTAACTCAGCGTTTGCTTGGTTGAAGTCTTCGTCGGACATCATGCCGCAAGCTTTGATTAGTTCAAGCCAGTATTGTGTTTCATCAGCTTCTTTCAAAGCTATGGATAGTTTGCTGATAAAGTCGGTTGGACTTTGGGCGTTGCGTGATTCCCTGATGTTTGCCCCGATGCTTGTGCCGCTTTTTAATATTTGGCGACGGACATCATATTCATTATATGTCTGTTTAATGCTTCTGGCTAAGTTTATTATGCGTGTGGCAAATAAAAAGCTTTTCTGCTGAAGAGGACTATTCATACTTTCCGCTTTCCGCTTTCCACTTTCCACTTTCCGCTTTCCACTTAAAACTTCTTTCCTTCTGCCCAACGGCGGCCAGCCATTGCCGCTTCGGCGGAGGTGTTGAACTGGTTCTTCACCACAAACTGTCCGGTGTGATCCACGCAGCCCCATTTGCCGTCCATCTTGGCCGGTGCCACGCGGTCGTTCCACACGTAGGTGAAGAGTTTGGCGTCCTCGAGGGTGGGCTTGATGACCCATTCGCCGCGATAGTCGACATAGCCCCAAGCCATTGTGCCGGGATCCATGATGGGGTAGAGCCAATGGCCGAGTTCCTCGCCGCGATCCCATTGGTCGCCGGCGAGCCAAGCCTCCGACGAGAGGGTGAAGACGTTGCGCGAGAGGTATTCGCCGGTGTCGCTGACGACCATCCAGTAGCCGTCGAACTTGGCGGTGGCGAACATGCCCGTGTCGTTGGCGAAACGAGAAACATCCTCGAAGATGGGCTGTATGCGCCATTCGCCGCTCCAATCCACCCAACCCCACTTGCCGTCTTTGGGATTGGTCACAGGCACGCGCCAACCCTCGAGGGTGCGGCCGTGCTCGTACTGGCGCAGGGCATAGGCGGCGTCCTCCTTGGTGAAGAATATGGGAGTGGAAACCACTTCGCCGTTACGGTTGATGTTGCCCCAGCGCCCTTCCTGCTTCACCTGGGTGAACTCATAGCAGTTGTCGTCGCCGAAAGGCACGCGGTCGGTGTAGAGCGGCTGAACCGACCAGCGTCCCAGATAATCCACAAAACCCCAGAGGCCTGTGGTGGGATGCGTCACCGGCACACGCCATTTGTAGTAGTTTCTTCCGATGGCCCATTGGGCACCAGCCTCTTCGGCTTGCTCGGCGTTGAGGAAGATGTTGTTGATTACCAGCACTCCGCGACCGTCGATGCAGCCCCAGCGGCCTTCCTTCTTCACGGTGGCGTAGCTCTTGGGGTCCTTGCCCTGATGGGGATTGGCGGCCTCGTAGATGGGTTGGTATTTCCAGCGGCCGTAGTAGTCGACGAAGCCCCAGCGGCCGTCGGCTTGGTTGCGTGCGGGGTATACCCATTTGCCGGGTTCGCTCATGATCTCCCATTCGTGACCGGCCTCGCGTGCCACCTCCTTGTTGGGGAAGAGGTTGCGGCAAATCATATTGCCGTCGACGTCGATGCAACCCCAGCGGCCGTCGAGCTTCACGGGAGCCCACTTTCTGGCCGACCCTTCGAACTCACCGGCGCGTTGGTAGCGGGGTGCTATCTTCCATGTGCCGTTGTCGTTTTTGTATCCATAGGCCTGCATGGAGCTCTCGTAGGTAAGCGTCTGCGCCTGGAGCCAGCCTCCGGCCAACAATGTCACAAAGAGTGATAAAATGCCGCGTTTCATATCGTTTAGTCTATTTTTTCTATAATATTATAGTACCAATTCAAAATGCAAAGATACGAAACTTTTTCCATCCGCAAGCAAAAAAATAAAATTTTACCTTGAGTTCAACCCCCGTAAACTACCAGTTGTGTCTCTACCAACCCTATGTCGATTCCTACCAGAGTGGGGTTTAGAGGGGGTGTGACGATGTGAACGTGGGCGGATTTGAAGTTTGTTGACAAAGTTCTGGCGCGGTTTTGATGAGAGTCTTTGCGTTGATGTGGATAAAAAAATTTTGCCGTTTCAATCAAAATTTGTATTTTTGCACTTTCAATTGATGTATAATAATTTTATAAAACATTCATAACAATGAGCAAATTCGATCCCGCAACAGCAATTCAGCGCATCGACGGACGCGATGCCAACCGTGGTGTGAACCCCGCAATCTGCGACAGCGCCACCTTCACCTTCCCCGAGGCACACCTCATGACCGAGACTTTCCACGGCGAAACCGAGGGTTACTTCCTCTACAGCCGCCATTGGAACCCCTCGAACCTCGCCCTCTGCCAGCGCCTGGCCGCTATGGAAGGTACTGAGGCTGCTTGGGTTACCGGTTCTGGCCTCGCCGCCATCACCTGCGCCCTGCTGCACGAAGTGAACGCCGGCGACCACATCGTGGCCAGCATGACCACCTACGGCGGCACCTTCGCCTTCATGGCCAACTACCTGAAGAAATTCAACGTCAGCTGCACCTTCGTCAACATGCAGAACCTTGAGAGCGTGAAGAAAGCCCTCGCCGAGCATCCCAACACCAAGGTTGTCTACACCGAAACCATGAACAACCCCCTGCTCCGCATCGCCAATATCCCCGAGTTGAGCAAGATGGCCCATGCCGCCGGTGCCAAGCTGATCGTCGACAACACCTTCACCCCCATGATTTTCAGCCCCTGCCGTCTGGGTGCCGACGTCACCGTGTACTCGATGACCAAGTACATCAACGGTACGAACGACTGCGTGGCCGGTGCCATCTGCGGCAGCGCTGAGTACATCGGCAGCCTGATCGATGTGAACAACGGTACCTGCATGCTCCTCGGCCCCGTGCTGGATCCTATGCGCAGCGCCTCCATCAACAAGAACCTCCACACCCTCCATATCCGCATGAAGAAACACGGCGAGAACGCCATGTACCTGGCCAAGCGCTTCAAAGAGGTGGGATTCAAATACAACTATCCCGGTTTGCCCGAGCATCCCGACTACGAGCTGTTCTGCAGCATGATGAACGAGGGCTACGGCTTCGGCGGCATGATCTCGATCGACATGGGTACGGCCGACCGCGCCAGCAAGATCATGGAGCTCATGCAGCAGAAGGGTGTCGGCTACCTGGCCGTTTCGCTGGGTTACTTCAAGACCCTCTTCAGCAACAGCGGCAAGAGCACCTCGAGCGAGGTTCCCGAGGACATCCAGAAGGAAATGGGTATGAGCGAAGGCCTGATCCGCTTCTCCATGGGTCTGGACAACGACATCGAAGCCACCTTCCAGCTGATCAAAGAGAGCGTCGACGCTTTCAACAAATAATATTGATGGCTTAAGGTCCTTAAGGTCCTTGAGGTCTTTAAGGACCTTAAGGACCTTTTTTTAATTCCCCCCTGAAAAATGAAAAAGATAGCAGTTATTCTTTCTGGTTGCGGCAACCGCGACGGCAGCGAGTTGCAGGAGAGCCTCTCCCTGATGCTGGCCATCGACCGCCGCGGATGGCAGTACCAATGTTTCGCCCCCGAAGGGTTCTTCGAGGTGGTGCCCCATATCGACGTGCAGGACGACGAGGAGGAAGGCACCGTGCTCGACATGGAGCAGCGCGACATCTTTGTGGAGAGCGCCCGCATCGCCCGCGGCAACCTGCTGCCGCTCGAAGAGTACAAGCCTGCCGACTACGACGCCCTCGCCCTCCCCGGCGGCATGGGTGCCGCACGCAACCTCTCCACCTTCGCCTTCGACGGCCCCCGCATGGAGGTCATCGACAGCGTGCAGGATGCCATCCTCGAGACCTACCGCGCGCATAAGCCCGTGGTGGCCATGTGCATAGCACCCATGGTGCTGGCCAAGGTGCTCGGCCGCTACGAAGTGGCACTCACCCTCGGCCCCGACGACAACGCCGCCTCGCAGGTGGCTAAGGGCTTCGGATGCAAGGTACAGGCCTGCGGCCCCACCGACGTCTGCGTCGATGCCGAGCACAATGTCATCACCACCCCCGCCTACATGGCCGCCAGCCACATCAGCGAGATCTTCGACGGCGCCGAGCACATGGTGGCGGAACTTGAACAGATGCTGAACAATCCCGAAAAACATAGTTTATGAGACTGAAAACGATGCTGCTTGCCATCATGATGGCTGTGGCGCCCATGACCGTAGTGGCTCAGGTGCCTGCCGATGTGCAGCAGATTATCGACGAAGCCAACGCATACCTGCCCGTAGATGCCGGCGGCGGCATGACGATGACCTCATTGGGTTACGATCACTCCTCGCTGGTATATACTTTGGAGTTCGACGACGATCCCCAAGGACTTACCATCAACATGATGGATTCGAAAGTGCTCAAGCAGTCGATGCTTAATACTTTAAAGGGAAACAACGATGCCTCTGTCCATGCCTTGTTTCAGGTGATGGAAGCACATGATTTGGGAATGACCTATGCTTTCCATGGACGGCGGTCGAAGAAAACCATTTTGGTGAGCTTGACTCTCGACGAGGTGCGCAATGCCCTCGGTAGCGCTCCTTCGCCCACCTCGAAGAGCAAACTCCAGGGAACAATCGATATGATAAATGCCATGTATCCGATGAAGGTTAACGAGTATTTGACGATGCTTCGCGTCGATGTGGTGACCGATACGGTATTCTACGTCTATGAGATTGACGAGCAATACGCTTCTATCGATGATATCGCCGTCAATGCTACGAGCAACCGCAATACCATCAAGAATGAGTTTGCCTCCAATCCTTCGAGCGCTTCCTTTATGGCTATGTGTAAGCAGGAGGGCAAAGCTTTGGGGTTCCGCTATGTGGGTAAGCCTTCGGGAAAGAAGTTCGACCTGCTATTTTCCGTCGACGAGCTGTAGCATCGTGATGATAGAAAAAGAAGAAGGCTTCCCGATTGGGAAGCCTTTCTTGTATGGGTTGCCGGTGCTTTATTTGGCTTCGGCGAGACCGAGGTATTTGTCCACTTCGGTGAATTCGGTGCTGGTGGGATACTGGGTCTTCACCTGCTTGAAGAGCTCGATGGCTTTGGCGTTGTCGACACCGAGGTAGCAGAGACCTGCCTTCACAAGGGCGGAGGGGGAGGTGAGGTCGTTCTCGTTGGTGTTGGCGGCCTTCACATAGAGCTTGGCGGCGCCGTCCAAATCACCTTTCTCGGCCATAGCGTCGGCCTCGGCCATGAGGGCGATGGGCTCGGTGTAGAGGTCCTTGCCGGAGTAGGAGCTGAGAAGTTTGGCGGCCTCGTCGAACTTGCCAAGACGAAGGCTGGCGATGCCGGCATAGAGTTTGGCCAGTTTGCCACTCTTGGTGGAGCCGTAGTTGTCGATGACGGCGAGGAAACCGGGGTTCTGGCCGTCGCCTTCGAGGGCCTGCTGGTAGTCGCCGGCATCGAAGTAGTTCTCGGCATAGAAGACGGCAGCGGCGGCTTTCTCTTCGCGGGGGGCTTTGTAGAACTTGAAGTAGCAGAAGATGATCAGGGCAACGGCGATAATGGCGCAGACGATGATGATGATCTTCTTTTGGTTCTTCTGGATGAATTCCTCTGTGCGGGTAATGACATTACCCATCTCGGTGTTTTTTTCTTCTAATTGCTTTTCCATTATGAATGACTTTTTATGTTTCTTTTGGTAAAAATCGGAATGCAAAAGTACAAATTTTTTATGAATTGAAGAAGGAAAGTTGAAAGTTGCGCCCATAAAATCTTAACATTATAAAAATAGAATAAAAAAATGCGTCTGATATTCAACGTATTGTGTGACTATTGTTAAAAAAAGTGAAAAAAAATTTTTTTTGTAAATATATTTTACATATCTTTGCAAGTTGAAATTTGTGTGTGGGTAAAGTGTAAAAAATGTATTTTTAATAGAAATTAAAAGCAAAAAGTATACTATGGATACTAGCACAAAATACCTCGGATTGGACCTCAAAAGCCCTATCATTGTTGGCAGCTGCGGCTTGACCGCCGACGTCGACAAAATGGTCGCCATGGAGAAGGCTGGCGCAGGTGCCGTCATTCTCAAATCGGTCTTTGAAGAACAGATTATCTACGATATCAAGCGCAACACCCATGTTGTTGCCCCCATCGACAACTACGGCGACAGCTACGAGTACATCGCCGCCCATGTGGCCGACGACTCCCTCGGCAAGCACTTCCAAATGATTCGCGACGCCAAGAGCCGCCTCACCATCCCCGTCATCGGCAGCATCAACTGTTTCTCCTACGAGAACTGGCTCACCTATGCCATCAAGTTCCAGGAGGCCGGCTGCGATGCATTGGAGCTCAACATGGCCATCCTGCCTTACGAGACCTCCCTCTCCGCCGACGATGTGGAGCGCACCTTCTCGCAGATTATCAACACTCTGCGCAAGTCCATCAGCATCCCCATCAGCATCAAGGTGGGCACCTACTTCACCGACATGGCCAAGCAGATGCAGCAGCTCAGCTGGATGGGTATCCAGGGGGTGACGATGTTCAACAAGAGCGTTCAGGTGGACATCGATATTGAAAACGAGACCCTTCAGAATGCCTCCTATCTCTCCAACCCCGAGGATCTATACAACACCCTCCGCTGGGTGGCCATCCTGAGCAAGAAGATGCGTTGCGACATCTCCGCCTCGACGGGTGTCTATGCCGCCGACGACGTGGTGAAGATGCTTCTCGCCGGTGCCACCACCGTGCAGGTGGTCAGCTGCCTCTACAAGAACGGCATCGACACCATTGCCCAGCTCAACCAGGGCCTCAATGCCTGGATGGAGAAGAAAGGCTACAGCAACCTGAGCCAGTTCCGTGGCAAGTTGGCCGTGCAGCCCAACGACAAGGCCTCGGTGGCCATGCGTACCCAGTTCATGAAGTATTTCGCCGAAATAGTGTGATTCATTAAAACAACAGAATATTTTCATTAAACCCTAAATTACAAAATTATGGAGCAACAAGAAGAAAGAACCGTCAGCTTTTTCCGCTTTGAGGATCTGCGTGTCTATGCTAAAGCCACTGACTATGCCACATGGGTGTCCAACCAGGTGGGAGCTCCCCGCAACGAGAGTGAAAAGAATCTCGCTGCCTCGTTCTGCCATTCGTCCTATGACATCGCCCTCAACATCGCTGAGGGTTCGAGCCGCAGCAAGAGCCAGTTCGACCACTACCTGAAGATCGCCAAGACGGCCATCCGCGAGTGTGTCGTCTACACCGAGGTGGCTCACAACCTTGGCTTTATGAATGACGAGCAGCACAACCAGTCGCGTGAGTACCTCATGGAGCTCACCCGTATGCTTGGCGCCCTCATCATTTCGCTCCAGCGTTCGTCCGAGCGTCGTCACGAATCCAACGACGATGAGCCGGCCGATCCTTACGCCAACGAAGAGATGTCTTATTAATACATTTATATGTATCCAGACTTACCATTTTTAAACCATCAAGCGACCGGCAATTTCTTCCTAATTGCCGGTCCTTGTGTGATAGAGGACCACGAAAACCCCTTCCAGGTATGCGAACGGCTCCTCGCCATCACCTCACGCCTGCAGATACCCTTCGCCTTCAAGGCCAGCTACCGCAAGGCCAACCGCTCCAGCGTCAGCTCCTTCACGGGCATTGGCGACCGTGAGGGCCTCGAAATCCTGCGCACCATCCGCGAACGCTACCATGTGCCTGTGGTGACCGACATCCACAGCGAAGACGAGGCCGCTATGGCTGCCGAATATGTCGATGTGTTGCAAATTCCCGCCTTCCTGTGCCGTCAGACAGAGTTGCTGCATGCCGCCGCACGCACGGGCAAGTGCGTCAACGTCAAGAAGGGCCAGTTCCTTTCGCCGGAGGCCATGAAGCAGGTGGCCGACAAGATGCGTGCCTTCGGTTGCGAGAACTTCATGCTCACCGAACGCGGCACCACCTTCGGCTACCAGGACCTGGTGGTCGACTTCCGCGGCGTGCCCACCATGCAGCACAACCGCGTGCCGGTGGTGGTAGACATCACCCACTCGCTCCAGCAGCCCAACCAGAGCGCCGGTGTCACCGGCGGCCGTCCCGACATGATTGAGACCATGGGGCGTGCTGCTATCGCCGTAGGCGCCGACGGCATCTTCATGGAGACCCATCCCGACCCCGCTCACGCCAAGAGCGACGGCGCCAACATGCTCCGTCTCGACCTCGCCGAAACCCTCCTCGAGCACCTGACTGCCATAAGAAAAACAATTCTCAACCTATAAATACTATCCACTCTATAAAATCTTTAAAAGCAATGGAACTCAACCTTACCAAACCCATCATCTTCTTCGACCTTGAAACCACCGGTGTGCAGGTGGGCTCCGACCATATCGTCGAGATCTGTCTCCACAAGGTGATGCCCGACGGCAGCACCGACACCCGTGTGGAGCGCGTGCGCCCCGTCGACGCCCAGGGCCACACCGTTCACATACCCGAGCAAACCACCGCCGTTCACGGCATCACCGACGACGACGTCAAGGACAAGCCCTCTTTCCCCGAGCTGGCTCCCAGCCTTCTCGAGTATATCGGCGACGCCGACCTCGCTGGCTACAACAGCAACAAGTTCGACGTCCCCCTGCTCGTCGAGGAGTTCCTGCGGGCAGGTTTCGACCTCGACCTCTCCTGCCGCCGCTTGGTCGACGTGCAGAACATCTTCCACCAGATGGAGCAGCGCACCCTTGTGGCCGCCTACAAGTTCTATTGCCAGAAAGACCTCGAGAACGCCCACAGCGCCGCCGCCGACACCATCGCCACCTACGAGGTGCTCAAAGCCCAGCTCGACCGCTATCAGGGCGTTGACTACAAGGACCGCTCCGGCCACGTCTCCCAACCTGTGGTCAACGACATCGCCGCCCTCAGCCGTTTCACCGCCAACAGCCAGTGGGCCGACCTCGTGGGCCACATCGGCTACGACGCCCAGCACCGCGAGGTGTTCAACTTCGGCAAGCACAAGGGCAAGTCCGTCGAACAGATTTTCGAGCAGGAACCCTCCTACTACGACTGGATGATGAAGTCCGACTTCCCCCTCTCCACCAAAAAACTCATCACCCAAATCTGGGAACGGAAAAAACAGCGCAAACTCGATGAGCTGAAGCTCCACTTCGGCAGCAAATAAGAGCCCATTTGGTATTGGGATTCAACAAGGTAAGGAGTTAGATGATATCTAACTCTGTCTTGCGCTGAAAAAAGTTGACACAATAGTCAACAGAAATGCAAACAAGAGAAGTGAAAACCAGGAACGGGAAGAAAAGGCTAAGCCCGGA
>CACYKY010000032.1 GCA_902775135.1 uncultured Bacteroidota bacterium
TAATACCTTAATTATAAATTGCAGCGGATAGGGGTGCAAAAACATTGCAATTCACAGTTCACAGTTCACACTATCCACCAGGGGAGGAAATAGTTTAAGTTTTGAGGTTTAATGTTTTACGCATGACGCTGGTTGGTGGTGGTGGGTCATATGTGTATTGACGGAGGGAACTTTTTGTTTGGTGGAATCGGAAAAATGGGCGGCAGATGAAAACTCAAGAGATGGATAGCTGAGGCGGTGCCTCAGCTTACGCAAAGCTGGATTCCGACCCGTACGTTTTTAAGCATTTACAATACGAAATGCCAGCTTCTTTTATTGCGTATCACCTACGCATTTGCAGGAAGAACCAATTTTTTTTTCGGCTGACGCGGAACTGATGTAAGAGGGCTGATGTATGATGGGAGATGTGATTGGTGATTTCGAGTGCAAATGGGTGGTTGCCAAAGGATTTCCTTGTGAATCTTTTTGGCTAGAAAAATTTTGTTGGTGGAATCGGGATTTTTTTTGTATCTTTGTGGCGTAAAACGAATGACGAAAAACAGATAAAACGGAATAGAAACAGAGAAATAGAATAACAGAATAAAGACATAAATTAGAAGCGTTTTTGCTTTTCGAAGTAAGTCGAAATCTGGACAATTTCAACTATGCTACATAGAAAGCGGAACGCTCGCGGGTATCCGTGAGCTTTCTTGTTTGTAGCATAGGTAGTCCAGAACCTCGACTTAGACATCAAAAGACCTCACGGATAACTTTTTTATGATGTTCCGAAAGGCGAAGCGCTATAAAGGCTGACCCTATTCAATATGGAACTCATAGATAACATCACCCGGACATTACGTGACGATCTGGCGGTAGAAATCAAGGAGGCGAGCAAGGTCTCTATGGCCGCCTGCTGTTTTTCCATCTATGCTTTCCAGGAGTTGAAAGAGCAGCTGAAGGACATTGAGGAGCTTCGTTTTATCTTCACCTCGCCCACCTTCACCGCCGACAAGGTGGCCAAGCAACGGCGCGAGTTCTACATACCGCGCATCGACCGCGAACGTGCGCTCTATGGTTCCCCCTTCGAGGTACGTCTCCGCAACCAGCTCACTCAGAAAGCCATCGCCACAGAATGCGCCGAGTGGATAAGGAAGAAGGTCCGCTTCAAGTCGAACACCACCGACAACACCCTTCCGGGCTTCATCAATATCGATAGCGGCGACCTGCACACCTATACCCCCGTGAACGGCTTCACCACCACCGACCTGGGGTGCGAACGGGGCAACAGCATGATGAATTTCGTCAACAAGGTGGAAGGCGCCAACGCCCGTCAATATCTACGGGTATTCAACGAGCTTTGGAACAACGGGAAGGACTTCGCCGATGTCACCGAAGACGTCATCGACCACATCTCCAACATCTACCGCGAGAACTCGCCCGAATTCATCTATTTCGTCACCCTCTACAATATCTTTTCCGAGTTCCTGGAAGACATCTCCGAGGACGTGCTGCCCAACGAGGCCACAGGCTTCAAGGACAGCCAGATATGGAACAAGCTCTACGACTTCCAGAAAGATGCGGCGCTGGCCATCATCAACAAGCTAGAGAAATACAACGGCTGCATCCTCGCCGACAGCGTGGGTTTGGGTAAGACTTTCACCGCGCTGGCCGTCATCAAATACTACGAGACACGCAACAAGAACGTCTTGGTGCTCTGCCCCAAGAAGCTTTGCGACAACTGGATGACCTATCGCAACAACTACATCACCAACCCCATAGCCAAAGACCGCCTGAGCTACACCGTGTTGTTCCACTCCGACCTCTCGAGAGACGGTGGCCTCTCGAATGCCAACGACCTGGAGAAGATCAACTGGGGCAACTTCGACCTGGTGGTGATCGACGAGTCGCACAACTTCCGCAACGGCGGCAAGGTCAGCCACGATGACGATGATGACGCCAACCCCCGCGAGAACCGCTATCTGCGGCTGATGAACAAGGTCATCCGGTCGGGTGTGAAGACCAAGGTGCTGATGCTCTCGGCCACGCCTGTCAACAACCGCTTCAACGACCTCAAAAACCAACTGCAGCTCGCCTACGAGGGCGACACCAAGCGCATGGACGCGCTGCTCAACACTAACGCCTCCATCGACGACATCTTCCGTCAGGCACAGAAAGCCTACAACTTCTGGTCGAAGCTACCCAACGAAGAGCGCACCACCGAGAGGCTCCTCGGCATGCTCAGCTTCGACTTCTTCGAGGTGCTCGACTCGGTCACCATCGCCCGCAGCCGCAAGCACATCGAGTCATACTACAACACCGAGGCCGTCGGCAAATTCCCCGTCAGGCTCCCGCCGTTGTCGCGCCGCCCGTCGCTCACCGACCTCCCGTCGGCCATCAACTACAACGAGATCTACACTCAGCTGCAGAAGCTCAACCTGGCCATCTACACGCCGTCGGCGTTCATCCTGCCCAGCAAAGCTGAAAAATATGCCCTCGACCCCGAGACACACGGCGCCGGCCTATCCCTTGCCGGCCGCGAGATGGGTATCCGTCGCATTATGTGCATCCTGATGCTGAAGCGACTGGAGAGCTCGGTCAACTCCTTCCGGCTCACGCTGACGCGCCTGCTGAACCTCATCAGCAACACCATCTCCACCATCGACCGCCACGATGCCTTCGTCGACATCGAAGAGGTCGCGGGTTACGACCTGGATATCGACGACTCGGAAAACGACGCCTTCGTGGGCACCAAGAAGAACAAGATCGCCCTCGAGGATATCGACTTCGTCAGCTGGCGCCAGTATCTGCAGAGCGACAAGGAGGAGCTTGAACTCACGCGCCTCATGCTCGAGGACATCACCCCCGAGCACGACAGCAAGCTGCAGCAGCTCATCGCCGACCTCCGCCACAAGTTCGCCCATCCCATCAACGGCGACAATAAGAAGGTGCTCATCTTCACCGCCTTCTCCGACACCGCCGTCTACCTCTACGACAACCTGGCTCACGCCATCAAACAGAAATACGGGATGGACACCGCCCTCGTCACAGGCGACGTGGAAGCCCGAAGCACCCTGAAGCTGAAGGAAAAACTCGACTTCAACAAGGTGCTGACGCTCTTCTCGCCCGTCTCCAAAGAGAAGGATTCCATCTATCCCCATATCCACGAAGAGATAGAGGTGCTCATCGCCACCGACTGCATCTCCGAAGGTCAGAACCTGCAGGATTGCGACTACCTCATCAACTACGACATCCATTGGAACCCCGTGCGCATCATCCAGCGCTTCGGCCGCATCGACCGCATCGGCTCCAAGAACGACGTCATCCAGCTGGTGAACTACTGGCCCGATATGACGCTCGACGAATACATCGACCTCAAAGGCCGCGTGGAGGCCCGCATGAAGGTCTCGGTGCTCACCTCCACGGGCGACGACAACCCCATATCGCCCGAGGAGAAAGGCGACCTCGAATATCGCAAGGCGCAGCTGAAGAAGCTGCAGGAAGAGGTTGTCGACATCGAGGAGATGAACAACGGCGTCTCCATCATGGACCTCGGCCTCAACGAGTTCCGACTGGATCTGCTCGACTATATGAAGAGCCACGAGGATGTGGAGCACACCCCCTTCGGGTTGCACGCTGTGGTGGGGCACAACCAGTTCACCGAGCCGGGCGTCATCTATGTGTTGAAGAACCGCGACAACTCGGTCAATATTGACAAGAAGAACCGTTTGCATCCATTCTACATCGTCTATCTGCGCGACGACGGCTCGGTGGTGGTCAACCACCTAGCGCCTAAGGAACTGCTCGACAAGTTCCGCAGCCTCTGCAAGGGCAAGAACCAGCCACAAACGGCCCTCTGCCGCGAGTTCAACAAGGAGACACGCGACGGATTCCGCATGACCCACTACTCCGAGCTGCTGGGCGACGCCATAGGCAGCATCATCAGCGTCAAGGAGAACAGCGACCTCGACAGCTTCCTCGAGGGCGTACAGGGCGAGCTGTTCACCAAAGAAATCAAAGGACTCGACGACTTCGAACTGATCTGTTTTCTGGTTGTAAAATAGGAGGTAAAAATGTTAGGGTTGCCACATAGTACCGAGATTTCGAAGCCCCTTCCCAAGAAGTCCATCTTTGCGAAGTTCCAGCTGAAGCCCGCCCAGCGCGACCGCTTCGACGGCGACATCAGCAGGATGACCTTGGTGAACGTCATCTCGCAATCAACGGTTCCGGCGCTGCAGGCGGGCGAGAAGGTGGCGGCCATCTATGTGGTGGATGTGGCGCTCAAGCGGCGCGACTACGACCCGAAGAACATAGCCCTGCTCAGCACCCTCATCCCGCAGAAGATGCTCTTCGCTCTGCACTTCGAGGGCCAACTGCAGCTGGCCATCTTCCACTCCAAGCTGCTCTCTGGCGGCTGGATGGCAGAGGAGGAGACCTGCTTGGCACTTATGGGCACCACCCTCGATACCGTATGGGACAACTGGGTGCGCGCCATCGGCAACATCCATGTGGAAGAGGGCAACACCCTCACCGAACAGATAGCCATCGACGACGAGCGCGCCAAACTCCAGCGACAAATAGAGACACTCGAAAAGCGATGCCGCGCAGAGAAACAGCCGCACCGCCGCTACGAGCTGCATCAGGAGATATTAAAACTAAAAAAGATGCTGGAGGGAGGAGAATGAAATCACTTGTCGCCATAATGTCCATAGGCCGAAATCACCTCAACAAGGACTTTGGTCTCAAAAATCTCGTAAATCATACGGTGTTTCTTCGTGATTTCACGAGACCATTGTCCCGTCCTGTTTTTTTTCAGAGGTTCAGGATGTCCAGTACCCGTCTTCGGGTGCACCATAAGTTCGCCAATAAACCGCTCGGCTTTTTTGAACGCCAAAGGTTCAAAACGTTGCAACTTTCGCAGGTCTTCTTCTGCTTCTGGCGAGATCTCTATTTCGTACATCAACCAACCCTCTTTAAGAATTCTGATAATGTTTCTCCCGGAAGCATTTTCTTCCCTTTCCCTAAGCGGAGACTTTCACGGGCTTGGTCCACGCGGGCGAAAAACTCCTCCTCGGTCATCAAAGTCGGGTCTTTTTCCTGCTCCTTGACCACACGGCGTACATATTTCGCCACACGGGCCAATGCCATCTCATTGCCTGAGATAGCACCCAGACCTTGCAGGATATCAGCGCTGTATGAATTGATTGTGGCTGTGTTCATACTAATTGTTTTTATTGTGTAACCGACTGCAAAAATACGAATAATTTTTGAAACAACAAAATATAATATATGGAACATCTATCAATGCAAACCACGAATGTGGTGGACGAGAATATCAAGCGCATAGGCAAACTCTTCCCCAACTGCCTGACGGAGCGGCTCAACGATGAGGGTAAGCCGGAGACGGCCATCGACTTCGACCAGCTGCGTCAGGAGCTGTCGAAGGAGATTGTGGAAGGTCCCGACGAGCGCTACCAGTTCACCTGGCCGGACAAGCGCAACGCCATCCGCCTGGCCAACGCCCCCACCACCGACACCCTTCGTCCTTGTCGTGAGGAAAGTGTGGACTTCGACAACACGCAGAACCTCTATATCGAGGGCGACAACCTGCAGGTGCTGAAGCTGCTCCGCGAGAACTATCTGGGTAAGGTGAAGATGATCTATATCGACCCGCCATACAACACGGGCAACGACTTTGTGTATAACGACGACTTCGCCCAGGAAGCTGGCGAGTATATCCACAATAGCGGCCAATACGACCAAGAGGGCAACCGTCTCGTGGCCAACACCGAAAGCAACGGTCGCTTCCACACCGACTGGCTTAATATGATTTACCCCCGACTGAAAGTGGCAAAGGATTTGTTGAGCGAGGATGGGGTGATATTTATAAGCATTGATGATAACGAGGTGGAGAACTTGAAGAAGGTCTGTAATGAAATATTTGGGGAGAATTGTTGCATCACAACAATTCATTGCCAAATGAGTACTACCCAGGGAATGAAAGTCAAAGCTGCGCAATCTGGAAATATTGTAAAAAATGGGGAATATATACTAGTGTATTCTAAGGATGGTCATAAAGATGTCGCTTCAGAAACTCCCCTTTATGATTTACGACCAGAATACGATGAACACTATTCATTATATCTTAAGTCAGATGGAAGCATTGGTCAGTTATTAGAGCTTTATGATTATAGATTTCCTAAAGACTGTTCAAATAAGAAACCCATGAGACTATCAGAGGCTTTTAAAAAAAGTGAAGAATTCGCAGACGTTGTTCGTTCTCATCTCGCGGACATTGTTTGTTCAGATAAAGTGACAGGGTTTGGTTTGGATGATGGATTAAAAAAAGGATTCTGGAAAGAAGTAATCAGAAATGATAAAAAATACATATTGACTTTAGATGCAAATAATAATATTAGGCAACTATTAAGATTAAAAGATAGCTGGGGAAAATGTGATGATTATTATGGAAGTGAAGGATTGAGGAAAATAAGAGGAGATTGGTGGGCCAATTTTTATATTGATATGGGAAATGTATCAAAGGAGGGGGATGTTGACTTTAAGAATGGGAAAAAACCTGTCAGATTAGTAAAACAGATTGCAAAAATGACGTGTGCTCAAAATGATACCATTCTCGACTTCTTCTCCGGCTCCGCTACAACCGCGCACGCAGTTATGCAACTCAATGCCGAAGATGGCGGCAAACGTAAGTTTATTATGGTGCAGTTGCCCGAGGAAACAGATGAGAAGAGTGAGGCAAGGAAGGCTGGATACAAGAACATCTGCGAAATCGGCAAGGAGCGTATCCGCCGTGCAGGCAAGAAAATCCTTGAACAATTAGGAATGAGGAATGAGGAAAGAGGAATTAAGGCAGGGGCAGGCAATTCCTCATTCCTAACTCCTATTTCCTCATTGGACATCGGCTTCCGGGTGCTGAAGCTCGACAGTAGCAATATGAAGGATGTCTTCTACACCCCCAGCAAGGTGACACAGACGAACCTCTTCGACAGCGCGGAGAACATCAAGGAAGACCGGCTGGAGAACGACGGCGAAGACCTCCTCTTCCAGGTGATGATAGAGCTGGGCATCAGCCTCTCGGCAAAAATCAAGAAGGAGACCATCGCAGGCAAGGCTGTATGGAATGTCGACGACGGCTACCTGTTGGCCTGCTTCGCCAAAGACCTCGACGAGGGCGTCATCACCGACATCGCCAAGCAGAAACCCTACTACTTCGTGATGCGCGACGCAGGATTGGCCAACGACAACGTGGCCGACAATTTCGACCAGCTCTTCAAATACTATAGCCCCGATACAATCCGCAGAATACTATGAAGTTCAGATTCAAGATACAGCAATACCAGACGGACGCTGTCGAGCGGACGGTGGGGGTCTTCGCCGGTCAGCCGGCAAAGGCGGAGATGGCCTACCGCAGGGACACCGGCAAGCTTATAAATCTCGATGAGTTGGGCTACCGCAACAGCGACATCGAACTGAACAACGCCGACCTGCTGGCCAATATCCAGAAGGCGCAAACGCTGGGCGACATTCCCCTCAGCAACAGCCTGATGATCGATAGCGGCCTCGGACGCTGCAGCCTCGACATAGAGATGGAGACGGGCACCGGCAAGACCTACGTCTACATCAAGACAATGTTCGAACTGAACCGCCGCTACGGGTGGAGCAAGTTCATCGTGGTGGTGCCCAGCGTGGCTATCCGCGAGGGGGTGATGAAGAGCTTCTCGCAGCTCGAGGATCACTTCATGGAGCACTACGGGAAGAAAGCCCGCTACTTCGTGTACAACAGCAGCAACCTCTACCAGATCGACCAGTATTCCTCCAGCGCCGACTTGAACTGCATGATCATCAATATGCAGGCTTTCAACACCTCGATGAAGGAAGGCGCCGCCAACAAGGAGTCGCGCATCATCTACAGCGAGCGAGACGACTTCGGCAGCCGCCGCCCCATCGACGTGCTGGCCGCCAACCGCCCCATCATCATCATGGACGAGCCGCAGAAGATGGAAGGCGACGCCACACGCAAAGCCCTCAAGAACTTCAAGCCCCTCTTCGTGCTCAACTACAGCGCCACCCACAAGACACAACACAACCAGGTGTATGCCCTCGACGCCCTCGACGCCTACCGCCAACGGCTGGTGAAGAAGATCGAGGTGAAAGGCGTGGAGGTGAAGAACCTGCCCGGCACCACGGGTTACCTCTACCTCGACAACATCGTGCTGAGCAAGGACAAAGCCCCCGAGGCACGCATCGGCATGGACGTGAAGACCGCCAGCGGCATCCGCCGCATGGTGAAGACGGTGGGGATGAAGGACGACATCTACGTCGCCTCCAACAACGCGCAGGAATACAAGGAGGGCTACGTCGTCACCGACATCAACGTGGCCACCCACAGCGTCACCTTCCTCAACGGCAAAAGCCTCAGCATCGGCCAGGTGGTGGGCGACACCGACGAGATGACCATCCAGCGCATACAGCTGCGCGAAACCATCAAGTCGCACCTCCGCAAAGAGTGCCAGCTCTTCGAGAAGGGCATCAAAACGCTGAGTCTCTTCTTCATCGACGAGGTGGAGCACTACAAATACTACGAAGACAAGGTGGAGCAGAAAGGCTATCTGGCACGATACTTCGAAGAGGAGTACCAGAAAGCCCTCGACGAGACGCTGACGCTTTTCCCCGGCCGCTACCAGGACTACCTGCGGCGGTGGGACGCCAGCCAAGTGCACAGAGGCTATTTCTCCATCGACAAGGATGGCCACTCCGTCAACAGCAAGGTGGGCAAGAAGAGCGACATCAGCGACGACATCAGCGCCTACGACCTCATCCTGAAAAACAAAGAGCGTCTGCTGAGCTTCGAAGAACCCACACGCTTCATATTCTCCCACTCGGCCCTGCGTGAGGGATGGGACAACCCCAACGTGTTCCAGATATGCACCCTGCGGCACGCCAACAGCAGCATCACCAAGCGGCAGGAGGTGGGTCGAGGCCTGCGCATCTGTGTGGACAAAGACGGCAACCGCATGGACAGCGAGACCCTCGGCGAGGATATGTTCGGCATCAACAAGCTCACCGTCATCGCCAACGAGAGCTACAAAAGCTTCGTGGCCGACCTACAGCGCGACATCCGGGCCGACCTCCGCGAACGCCCACTGAAGGCTGTGGACGAATACTTCGAGGGCAAGACCCTCGTCGACGCCGACGGCCAAAAGACGGTCGTCGACCAGATGATGGCCAACCGCATCATGGTGTACCTCGACGACAACGGATATATCGACGAGAAGCACAACATCACGCCCCTCTACCGCCAGCAGGTGGCCGAAGGGAAGACCGCGCCCATGCCGGCCAAGTTGCAGCCCTACGAGGCGAGTATCCACCAACTGGTGCAAGCCATCTTCGACCCCACGATGCTCGACAAGATGGTGGAGGACGCCAACAAGGTGCTGACGCCGGAGAACCGCCTCAACAGCAACTTCGCCAAAGAGGAGTTCCAGAAACTGTGGAAGCAGATCAACCACCAGTATGTCTATACCGTCCACTACGATAGCCGCCAACTGGTGGACAACGCCGTCAACGCCATCAACCAGAACCTCCATGTGCCGCAGATGCGCTATGTGGTGACACGCGGCGAGCAGCAACAGGAGGTGGACGAGTTCAAGGTGGCCGAGTCGGAAGCCCCGATGACGGGCACCGTCTCCACTACCACAGCCAAATACGATCTGGTGGGCGACATCGCCAAGGGCGCCACACTGACACGTAGAACTGTGGTGGAGATTCTGCGGCGCACCGCCGACAAGCTGCCGCTCTACCAGAACAACCCCGAGGGCTATATCCACGAGGTGGTGCGCATCATCAAGGAGCAGAAGGCCACCATGATCGTGGAAAGCATCATGTACAACCGCACCGAAGGCAAATACGACAGCGACATCTTCACCACCGAGCGCCACCGCTCGATGGACGGCGCTATGGCCGTGAAGAAGAACATCACCGACTACCTCTTCACCGACTCGAAGGGCGAGCGGCAGTTTGCTGAAGCCCTCGACGCCGCCAACGAGGTGTGCGTCTACGCCCGCCTGCCGAGGTCGTTCCACATCCCCACGCCCGTGGGCAACTACGCCCCCGACTGGGCCATTGCCTTCAACGAAGGCAACGTGAAATACGTCTATTTCATCGCCGAAACCAAGGGCAGCATGGACGATATGGAGCTGCGCGGCATCGAGAAGTCCAAGACCGACTGCGCCGCCAAACTCTTCGACCAACTCTCCAACGGCACCGTCCACTACGGCATAGTGGACACTTACGAGAAACTTCGCGACCTGGTGATGAAATAACCCAAAAACAACCTTTTTATGGACGAACAATCAATAAGACAAAAGGCGCTGGAACGTATAAATACCCCTGGAGAAGGATTCTTGAGGGAAGACGATTGTGAATTGAATGGCGAGGGGCGCTAGTAGTGATAGAAAATTCTTTCACTTAGAGGATGTTCTATAAATACGTTTAAAAGAAAACCCCTATGGGGTAAAATTGAAAATTGAAAATTGAAAATTGAAAATTGAAAATTGTTGATAATTAGATATTTGCTATTGAAAGAAATGCCCTACGGGCAATTAATAGAAGTTACCTTAGGTGATAAAAATACGAAAGCCCAACTTTGCAAGATACCCAAAAAATAATAAACAAATCTATTGAAATATGAAAATAGATGACGCAAAAAAAATCCAGGAACTATTAACCAATAGGGAAATCAACGAGAAAGTTCTTAAAAGTTGGAAGAGTGACGCAAGTGCTCTATATGTAACTTGTCTTGGTTCCTCCACATTTTATTCTAAACCCGGACTAGGCAGGAGTACTTGTGATGAGTTGTTTGTGAAAGATATAGAGGCTGCTCTGGAAGCTCAAATAAAAAGGTTGGATGACCAGATAGCAGCATTTTAGGGCGTAGATAGCCGACAATATTGAGGAAATATCCGAGAAGATTGGTATGGAATTGGAGGCGGTTGCCCACATCTGAACAAACGGAATATTATATATGACTATGATACAGAAACATTGCCATGAATGCGGAGCGGCTCTCATAGAGAAAGAGCTTGAGGGAGAGGGTGTCGTCCCTTACTGCCCAAAGTGCGGGCAGTACCGCTTTCCCATGTATAACGTGGCCGTGAGCATGGTGGTCATAAACGAGCAGAACGGGAAGATCCTGCTGATAAAGCAGTACGGCAGGCCCAACTTCATCCTCGTGGCGGGATATGTGAACCGAGGCGAGCAGGTGGAGCATGCAGTGGGGCGTGAGATAAAGGAGGAGACGGGTATGACCGTTAGCCGCATCAAGTTCAACCGCACCAGCTTCTTTGAGCCGTCGAACACGCTGATGTGCAACTTCACCGCCTTTGTAAAGGATGACAGCGAACTTTCGCCCAACGGGGAGATAGACTCCTATGAATGGTTTACACCGGAGGAGGCTCGGAAGAATATCCGCCCCGACAGCCTGGCACAGAGGTTTCTTAACGCATACCTAGATGAATAATGGAAGTAGAGAAGGACAGTGTGACGGATGGAGTTATCACCCCGAAGTTGTTACAAATGAAGAGTATGGTAGAATAGAGAAGGAAGGATGATATGGGACAGACGCTTGACATAAAATGCCCTCGTTGCGACAAGAAGTTTGAATGGAGTACCGGCAGCGGTTTCCTTGAGGTGGAGATTCTGCATTGCGACAAGTGCGGCAAGGAGAAAGAGTGGAACAAGTACGACTTGGTGACGGACGGCGATCTCGACTGCCCTTGCGGTGGAACATTCACGGATGACGCTCCTATACGATGCCCCAAATGCAAGACGGAGATTGCGGATGTTTCAGATTGCACCCAGGAGGTGCTTATGTGGGACTGAAAAAGACAAAAGGACATGGATAAATACCAGAAAGACTCGGATTTATTTCTGCGGAAAGCAGTCCTGTGGATGGAACATTCAATGAACAAGAAAAAAGTTAATTAGGTGGATGGGATAGCTGAGGCGGTGCCTCAGCGTACGCTTAACCTTGGAGGGTTGCTTGATTAGGGCGGCCCTCTTTTTTTTCTCCTTTTTTGAACCTTGGTTTTGTGCTGTGGGAGTGGGTTGGGGGTAAAATTCTCCGAAGCCTGCTTTTTTTTGCTCTTTTGGGCCATTTTTCCTCTATAATATATAATGCATTTTGAGGCATATTGTGGTTTTGTAACTTATGAGACATTTTTACTTCTCGGGGCGAAAAGAGAAGTTTTCCTTATATTTTTGCGGCAGAATTTTTCAAA
>CACYKY010000033.1 GCA_902775135.1 uncultured Bacteroidota bacterium
CGCGGGCGGCTGACAACCGAAAACAGTCGATAGTTATTAACCCGTCAACTGATTTCAGTCGCAAGTCACAAAAGTGACAACCTAAATCAGCAAACCACAGCCCCTTGACACCCCTGAGTACCCATTCAAATACACCGAGTCAACACCGAGTCAACACCGACCCAACTCCGAGTCAACTCCGAGTCAACACCGACCCAACTCCGACTCAACTCCGACCCAACTCCGACTCAACTCCGACCCAACTCCGACTCAAGTCCGACCCCTCCCTGGCTCCAAAGGAGACATGGCTTGCGAGAAGTTAACAATTGTTAAATCTTCATCGTAGAGTTACAACAGTCATCACATTACTTACCCCAAGGTTAGTGGCTTACCTACGGGTACCTTCTTGCGGGATCTCCGGGAAGTGTGTATTTTTGCACCATCAAACAATAAAACAACAAGAATCATGAAACAGATTGAGACAATCAAGACAGGCAAGAACTATGCTGCTGTCAAAGTAGGTAAAATGGACGAAATAATCGAACACGAACTTCCGATGGGGCCTGATGTCACCATCAAGGGCAAGGTGTTTGTCGGTCAGGCCGTCGGCGCCACAGGAAGCGAGCTGTCGTTCCAGACACTTGTCCCCGGTCAGGACAGCGGTTTCCTGCACACCCACAAGACCCACGAGGAGCTCTATTTCATCCTCAAGGGCGAAGGTCAGTACCAGGTGGACGGCGAGGTGTTCCCCGTCGGCGAAGGCAGCGTTGTCCGTGTGTCGCCCGAAGGCAAGCGCGCGCTGAAGAACACCGGCCATGAGAACCTGACGATGCTCTGCATCCAGTACAAGGCCAACTCCTTCTCCGAGGCCGACAGTCCCATGACCGACGGCAACATCCTCAGCGAGCCGCTGACCTGGTAAGTTAGGGTTTGGTGATTAGTGATGAGACTGATGCGTCGGTTGCCCTCTCATCACTAATCACTATTCACTCATCTCTGATTTCATTTTTTATTCGTATCTTTGCACATTCAAAACATCGATATGAACAAAGACTTTATCAAAGACCCCTTCTTCCCCGAGTGCCCCATCCGCAACGTGCTGGCACGCATCGGGAGCAAATGGACGCTGGCCGTTCTCTATACGCTTGGCGGCAGCGACCTTGACGCTCAGGGCGAGCACGCCGCGATGCGCTTCAAGGATATAGAAAAGGCCAACCCCGACTGTTCCCAAAAGATGCTGACGCAGACCCTTCGCGGCTTGGAGGCCGACGGCCTCGTGTGCCGAACCGTCTATTCCGAGATGCCGCCACGTGTGGAGTACGCCCTTACCGAGCGTGGACGCAGTTTCATGCCTGTCATGCAGCAACTCATGGATTGGGCCTACCACAACCTGCACGACATCATCAGCGACCGCGAGAAATACCATGGACAGAATTGATCTTCTGCGGCAGGCCATCGATGATGCCGACCGTATCATCATCGGTGCGGGCAGCGGCCTTTCAACCGCAGCGGGTATCGACTACGCTGGTGAGGAGTTCCGCCGCGAGTTTGCCCCATGGATTGAGCGCTACGGCTTCACCGACCTCTACACCTCGTCGTTCCACCCTTTCGAGACGCAGGAAGAATACTGGGCCTACTGGGCCAAGCATATATGGTTCAGCCGCTACCGCACGGGAGCTACCGAACTATACAAGATGCTCCTCATGCATTTCCCCGAGGCTTTTGTGGTGACAACCAATGTCGACGGGCAGTTCGAGTTGGCAGGTTTCCCAACCGAGCGTATCTTCGCCACTCAGGGCGACTACCGCTGGTTTCAGCCGGCGTCGGGAACACCGAAGGCATTGATTGACAACCACGACTGGGTGATGCGAGTGCTGCCGCTCATCAAGGATTGCCGCATCCCCACGGAGATGATTCCCACCATGCCCGACGGCAGCCCCTCCGCCATGAACCTGCGCGTAGACGAGACGTTCGTCGAAGACTTTCGTTGGCACCAGCAGGCGCGTCGCTACACCGACTTCGTGCAGCAGGCCTCGCAGAGCAACTTGTTGTTGCTGGAATTCGGCATCGGCTACAACACCCCCGGCATCATCCGCCTCCCCTTCGAGCAGATGGCACAACGCTTCCCCCACACCACCCTCGTCCGCTTCAACCGCGACAACCCTGAGCCTTACATCGAAGACCTTCCCCGCTTCATCGCCTTCACCGAGGACATCGCCACCATCATTAGACAGTTATAAAAGGGGGAGATTGATTGGTTCATCCAGTCACCCTCGCGGCTGGAGGCTTCGGCGGTAGTCGCTGGGCGACTGGCCGAGGTGCTTGGTGCAGTAGCGGCTGAAGTAGCTCAGCGAGGTGAAGTTCATGCGGTCGGCTATCTGCGTGAGCGACAGGCGCTCGTTGTTGAGGTATTTTTTCAGGATGGGCACCGTGGCGCGGTCGATGAAGCTGCTGACGCTGTGGCCGGTGACGCGCTTGACGGTGGCGGAGAGATATTTGGTCGATACGTTGAGCCGCTCGGCATAGTAACTCACGTCGCGCTCGGTGCGGCTGATGCCTGTGGCGAGCAGGTCGGTCAGCTGGCGGACGATGATGGCGGTGCGGTCGCTGTGGGTGTCGGTGGCGTCGCGGCGGGCGTGGAGCTCGATAATGTCGTACATCATCGTCAGGCAGAGGCTTCCCATCATCTCGCGGTAGAAGAGCAGGTGGCGGTCGTTGAGGCGGTCGCGCAGCCGGTGGAAGTCTTCCAGCAGGATCTCCGCCTGTCGGTCGTCGACCTTGATGACGGGGTTCTGGTTGAGGCTGATGCTGCCTCCGATGCTGTAGTTGTTCGACGGCAGAAGACCTTGCAGGTACTTGTTGTCGGCGGCGGCTATGTGGACTGCCTCTGCATTATCGACAACATGTTCACCATCGCCAGCTTGCCCCACGGCACCTACACCTTCATCTTCAAGGAGTGCGGCTACGAGAACCACCGCCAGGAGTACACCATATAAAATAGCCGTGCAATCGTGCCCCGCACCACTGCAAGGACATGAAACAATGCTGCAAATGTGTTTTGCAATGGTGCGAGGCCGTTTTGCATTGGTGTAAATGCCTTTTGTAACGATGCGGGACCATTTTGCAACGCTGCAACGCCCCGTGCAATGATGCGAGACCGTTTTACACGACTGCGGGAGGGTTTTGCGATGATGCGAGGCGAAATTGCACAGAAACCGCAAATTTTCGCCACCCCGCGGGCAATAAAATCCGCAGGGCGGCGTTTGTTTCAGTGTATATTTTAATGGTTTAGAACATGAAGAAAGCATTGATGATATATGCGGCTCTTAGCGTGTTTGTCTTAACAATTTCGGCGCAGGACACGCTCACTGTGGCGCAGATGCAGGAGGACTTCAATTATATGATAGAGCAATATGAGCGCATCCACCCAAACCCGATGTGGTCGCTCGGCGAGGAGCGGTACAACGAGTTGAAGCGACAGACGTTGGCACGGCTCGACCACCCGATGTCGCAGCTCGAATTCTGGCGCATCATAGCCCGATGGAACCAGTACTTCGACGGCCACACGATGTTGGGCTGGCCAGAGTTGCCGCCGTCGAAGCAAATCACTAGGAGCGTGATGGCTTTCCCGCCATACAGCGTGGTCCAATACCGCGAAGGGAATCTTTTCTTCAGCGACTACGAGGGTATGCCCGACAGCCTGCGGGGAGTCGAGATTGTTTCGATTGAAGGACATCAGTCAACGGAGATTATAAATAATATGTTGCCCTATGTCAGCCACGAGAGTGAGGCTCACACCAACAGCCTGGGCTTGCAGTATCTGCACTGGTATTATAGGGCATTCTATGGATGCAGCCGTGAGATGGAGATACGCTATCGCAGCACTACAGGAGAGCAACGTGTCACACTCGACCGGCAGACACTCTACCACTGGCTTGTGGATATCGGCGACAAGAGCAATATCGGTGGAGTGGGCCAACGGGACATCCCGTGGCACTTCTATATTTTCCCCCAGAAGGGCATTGCGCTGCTGGAACTCAACAAATGCCGTCCCGACGAGCGACTGGAGCAGTTCGACACGGAGGTGAGTGCCTTCATCGATTCCGTCAACCATCTCGGCATCCGACACCTCTTTGTTGACCTCTCGCAGAACCAAGGCGGCAACGACATGTTCTGCTACCGATTCCTGCAACACATCGCGGCGATGCCCGATTCGGCGGTGCTGTTCGACTTTGCTACCACCTACAACGGCACCTCAGAGCTTGTCGAAGACCGCTACATCAAGACTTTCCAGCCTGAGAAGCCGCAATATAGCGGACGGTTGTACTTCATCCAGTCGCATTTCACCTACTCTGCCTCCATTGTCATGGCCAACCTCGCCAAGCAATACGGCTTCGGCACCCTCATCGGCGAGGAGACCGGCGGCCTCACCACCACCTACATCCGTCTCAACCAGCGCAAACTGCCCAACTCCGGTCTGACGTTCTACTGCTCCGACAAGCAAAACCGCTACCTCGGCACCACCGGCCCCCGAGGAGTGCTGCCCGACATCCCATTGGAAATCGGTTACAAGTACCTCTTCCGCAGCTTCACCGCCGAGGAACTACAGCAAATGATAGAAATGTCTAACTCAAAAAGATAAGCAACAATGAAGAAAACATTGATGATATGCGCGGCGACATTAACCTTCGCCGCCATGACCGCCTGCAAGAGCGGAACGAGAGAAAAGACCGTGGCCGAGCCTCTATTTGCGGACACCATCCCTATCTGTTTTGAAACCGATTGGGGGCACACAGGTGCTGGCGGAATATTCTGTAGTGTCGAAATAAATGGGGTGAAGGTTGACACCGTTCTTGTTGACAATGGTTGCTACCGCTCTGACATCGACCCCGATTTGGCCGCAAAACTGGATTTCACTTATAGGGTTTATCGTACCGACACACTGCGGGCTAAACGTGGCTCAGAGGATTTGGCGGACATCGCGCGTTATAGCGTGGTGACGGACAGCCTTTGTTATAAAATCGGGCATACATCATTTCGACTGGACACAATAGACATCAATAAATGGGCCGCACTGATGTACAGCATGCCCTCTTTGGGTGCAACAATAGGTCGTGATGTCTTTGAAAAATATGTCGTGGAGATTGACCTCCAGCGGCATTTTATGGTCTTGAGCAATCATCTCCCAGCATCGATAGGCCAATATAAGGCAATCCCTATGGAATTTACTAATCAGCAAGGCTTCCCTCGATTCAGGTGTGTCCAGACCGATGGGTTCAGGCTAAAAGACGGGGCACCCTGCATAGCACGGGTGTTCCTGGATTTGGGAAATGCGGCTGGAACAGCTTTCGATTCTGCTTTTTTGAATCGTGTTGACCAGCATTTTAGCCAAATAGACACCAGTTCACTTGCATGGCTGATTCTTTCACAGATTGGTTCCGCCGTCGACAGCATGGATTTCCCGATTGGCTACATGGATGACAGCCGCCGCACCGTGGCGAAGTTGCCGGGAACCAGGATGGACTTTGCAGGTTTGGATTGCGACATTCTTCTTGGCACAGACTTCTTCCGCCACTTCAACGTCATTTTCGACTACAAGAACAATATGCTATATCTGAAGCACAACTAATGAGGGCGTGACTCAACTGCAATAAGAAAGCCGAGACCACCAGCTGGCCTCGGCTTTCGTCGTTTTTATTGCGGTGATTTGTGAAAGAATTGGCGTAAAATGTGAAACTGCCGTGTGGCGGAATGTTCGTATCTTTGCAGGCGGAAACTGGTGAGGGTGAATGTGCGGAATATATTTAGTCATCAACGATTTACAAGAATATCAACCCCAAACAGACCCATCGAAATGAACGCAAAACACATTTTCACCACCCTCGCGGCCTTTGCACTCTTCCTGGCCTCGTCGGGTTGCAATGCACAGAACAAACAAGAAAACACTAACACAATAACGCATTCACACAATAACACAATGAACAAGATAGTCATCTTCTTCTCCCACGCGGGCGACAACTATGTAGTCGGCGACAACGGAGCCAACTACATAACAAACATCGAGGTCGGCAACACCAAGATTGTGGCCGACTACATCAGCGAAATCACCGGCGCCGACCAATACGAGATCGTTACCCACAAGTACGACGGAATGGCCTATACGCCGCTTATCAACCTGGCGCAGGAAGAGGCCAACAAAGGCGAATTGCCGCCCTACGAGGGTGCCGCTCCCGACCTCAGCCGGTACGACACCGTCTTCATCGGAGGCCCCGTGTGGTGGGGCACCTGTTAATGACGTTCGCTCCACTCCGGTCGCGCACATCCCGCAGGTGATGTTCACCCTCTTCAAGGACATCGACCTTGCCGGCAAGACCGTCATCCCCTTCACCACCCACGAGGGCAGCGGCCTGGCCAACTGTGTCAGCGACGTGAAGAAAGCCTTCCCCAAGGCCACCGTCACCAAAGGCTTCTCCATCTATGGCCACGAAGTCCGTTCGGGCAAAGCCAAGGTGGAGAAGTGGCTGAAGAGCCTGTAAAGCGCATTGGGAAGGCCTCCACAGCCGGACAATCAACCATCTCCTATCTCTAGTGGGGGGGCTGACACCGGAGTCAGTCCCCCTTGCTTTTATCTTTCATCAAAAGCAATATTTTACTAGGTAAAGCGTTATTCATACTGAAAAATATAAATAATATGAATAAACCTAACATTGTCCCTCCGTCAAAAGTGGATGACAAGGGTATACGGGGTGGATTTTGGAAACAGTTCGGCATGCTGGTATTGGGCACCACAGTGTCGCTGGTGCTCACCTTTGGCACAGCACAAGTCATCGAAAAGAAACAGCGAGCCAACGACCGCCGTCTGACGGCCTTGATGGTGATGAGCAACATCGAATCCTTCGCACAGCAACTGGACACCGCATGGATTCAGGCGGCAAGCGCCGACACCGCCGTTGCCTGGCTGCTGAATATACCGGAAGATTCCTTAGACGAAATGACTCTGTCTGAGCTGTTGCCCATCATTACAAAAGCCAAGAGTATCGGATTTATAAACTACGACAAAACCACCGAGAGTATTTTCTCCAACAACATTGACACTTGGAAAAATATGGGCAACTTCCAATTCATCGACATCGTCGGCACCTGTTTCTCAACGATGCGACTATGCGAAGAAAAATGGAATGGCCATCAGAATGTGCTAAGTGCCACTTTCAGTGAGATAGCTGCCCATCCCGACCAATACACCGGCAAGACGACAAGTGCCAAGATTGCCCGCGACCCGGGTTTCCGCCAGAAACTACTAATGATTCACAGTCTGCGCAAATGGACTTGTTACCAGGCCAAATTTCTGCGCTATTGCAACCGGAAAAACATGGTAATCATAGGCATCACAGAGCAGGAGTTGAAGGACTTTATGGAGAAACGCCAACAAGAAATCGTTATCGACCAGCCGGAACCGATCTACAGCGAAATCACCATTCCCAAAGTCGACCCAGACAGCCTAACACACTACTAGTCAAACCATATAACTATCATTCACACCTCATAACAAAAGCAAGATGAGCGACATACCCACAGGAAAGACTTACGTCGGCAGCGACGAACTCTACGAGGAGGTGCAACGCACGATGCAGCTGGCGGCCTATATGAACACCGGCTGGCGACCCGAGGCCGAGGTGCGCGACTACCTGCGAAAAATCACCGGACGCCACATCGACGACACCGTGCGCGTCTTCACACCGCTGCACATCAACTACGGCCCCGGAGTGAGTTTCGGGCGCGACTGCTTCCTCAACTTCGGCTGTACGCTCCTCGCCCTCGGCGGCATCACCATCGGCGACGGCGCCTTCATCGGACCCCACTGTGTGCTGGCCACCGAGTACCATCCTGAAGACCCCGCCACGCGCCACACGCTGCTCACCAAGCCCATCGTCATCGGCCGTAACGCCTGGCTGGGCGCCGACGTCAAGGTGCTGGCGGGTGTCACCATCGGTGACAACGCTATCGTCGCCGCCGGCTCGGTCGTCACCAAGGACGTGCCCGCCAATATGGTGGTGGCTGGCACACCTGCCAAGGTGATTCGCGAAATCAATCAAAAAACCGCTCATATAAACTAACTTTTTTATGACAATCAAAGAAATCGACGTCAAGAGTGTGATGACCAAGTCGAACCTGCCGGTCAGCGACTTCTCGGTCAATACGTATGTGGGATGCGCCCACGCCTGCAAGTACTGCTACGCCTCGTTCATGAAACGTTTCACCAACCACCCCGAGCCGTGGGGCGACTTCATTGACGTGAAGCTGTGGCCCGACATCAAGAACGCCAAGCGCTATGTCGGCAAGGAGGCTTTTCTCGGCTCGGTGACCGACTGCTACCAGCCCTGCGAGGCCAAATACAAGCGCACCCGCGCCCTGCTGGAACAGCTTCAAGGCAGCGGCATACGCATCAGCATCGCCACCAAGAGCGACCTCGTGCTGCGCGACCTCGACCTGATAAAGACATTCCCCGGCGCCCGCGTCAGTTGGAGCATCAACACCCTCGACGATGAATTCCGTCGCGAGATGGACCGCGGCGTGAGCATTGAACGCCGTTTGGAGGCCATGCGCCAGTTCTACGAGGCCGGCATCGACACCACCTGCTTCATCTCGCCCATCTTCCCCGGCATCACCGACGTGGAGGCCATCATCGAACGCGCCAAGGGTCAGTGTAACCTCGTGTGGCTGGAGAATCTCAACCTGCGCGGCGACTACAAAGGGCGCATACTGCAGTGGGTGCATGAACACCATCCCAGGCTCGACACCCTCTACCACGACATCTACACCCGCAAAGACCGCACCTACTGGCACGAACTCAACGCCGACCTGAGCCACTTCTGCGCCGACCGCGGCCTGCGCTACGTACGCAACGACGACACCACCCACGCCCGCCACGGCGAGCCCCCGGTGGTGGTCAACTACTTCTACCACGAAGAGATAATCCCCTCGGCCCGCAAAGAGCAGCTGCGCCAAACCCGCATCTGTTGCTGAGCGTTCGGCCAAAGGAGCAGAACAACCATGTAATCCCTAAATCAAATGAAAAAGACCTTATTAGCGGCCATGCTGCTCGGCGCTGTGCTGACAGCGTGCCACCAGACGACAACAAACGAACAAAAAGAAACGACTATGACAAAATTGGAACTGACTCAGGAGTGGGACAAGGTGTTCCCACTAAGCGAAAAAGTGAACCACCGCAAGGTGACCTTCGAGACACAGTATGGGCTTACGCTTGCGGCCGACCTCTACACGCCTAAGGATGCCCAGGGCAAGCTGGCTGCCATCGCCGTCTCAGGTCCCTTCGGCGCCGTGAAGGAGCAGAGCAGCGGCCTCTATGCCATGCGAATGGCCGAGCGAGGCTTCGTGGCGCTGGCCTTCGACCCGTCGTACACCGGCGAGAGCAGCGGTGAACCCCGACGCACAGCGTCGCCCGACATCAACACCGAGGACTTTATGGCTGCCGTCGACTACCTATCCAAGCTGGAGAATGTCGACCCCGAACGCATCGGCATCATCGGCATCTGTGGCTGGGGCGGCATCGCCCTCAACGCTGCCGCTGCCGACACCCGCATCAAGGCCACCGTCGCCAGTACGATGTACGATATGACCCGCGTCAATGGAAACGGCTACTTCGACAGCGAGAACAAAGAGGAGTCGCGCCACGCTGCTCGCGAGGCAATGGGCATGCAACGCCTCGCCGACCCGACGGCAATGGCTGGCGGCGTCATCGACCCGCTGCCCGAAGACGCCCCGCAGTTCGTCAAAGACTACCATGCCTACTACAAGACCCCACGTGGCTACCACGCCCGCAGCGGCAACAGCAACGACGGCTGGCGCGCCATCGGCACTCAGGCCTACGCTAACGCCCGCTTCCTATACTACATCAACGAGATTCGCTCTGCTGTCCTTGTGATGCATGGCGCGGAGGCCCACTCACGCTACTTTGGCGAGGCCGCCTATCATTACATGGTGGAGGGCAAAGCCGAAGGCTACAACTTCGTCGGCAAGCCTAATCCCAACCCCGAGAACAAGCAGCTGCTCATCATCCCTGGAGCCACCCATTGTGATCTTTACGATGGCGGCACGGGCAACTACATTCCTTGGGACACGCTGGCCGACTTCTTTAACAAGAACCTATAACTGCTTCACAAAAACGGATGAGTTTGTCCCTATTATAGAGAAGTAAGAGAGGAAATCATTAAATATTAAACAGAATATGGATTATAAAGAGGAAGCGATAGAGTGCGTCAAGGGCAACGTCCTCCAGATGCATAAGCAAATATATACCGAGTATAATGGGGATTTTGACAGAATCTATACCAAAGCGTACAATAATGCCTCCTATAGGGGCAAAGTGATTGAACCCGGGAAGGAATATGAATTGAGTTATTTGGAGTGTTCGTGCCCAAAGGTAAAAAGTGGACTTAGGAGCAATCCAGAGCAATGCGAATGTTCGCGACAGAGCATTTTATTTATTCTCTCGCAGCTTGAACCGGAGAGCCAATTCGATGTCCGGATTGAGAATA
The DNA here is from genome assembly GCA_902775135.1 of uncultured Bacteroidota bacterium. Classification (GTDB taxonomy): domain Bacteria; phylum Bacteroidota; class Bacteroidia; order Bacteroidales; family P3; genus Colimorpha. Next base: position 10,536 of record CACYKY010000033.1, read on the forward strand.
CCATTCTTCGGGGAAGCGATCGTTGCACATTCAGGATAACGAGACGAAAAAACGCCTTATGACTAAGATACAAAACAGACCCAACCCCAAGGAGGCTTTCCCCAATCCCAGGAGCTGGGCAAGCGTTTGGTCGGCAAATGTGATTAAAAACAGAGGGGTTTAAGCAGACAAATCGGAATTTATGGAAAAGACAATATTCAGTCGTACAGATATTAGTGAAGATGTGCTATTACAGTTAGCCAAAACATCTGAGCTTGTCAAACGATTAAACAATCTATCTTTGGTCAATCATTTCCAGAAGAAAGAAATTGTCAAGGAATTGTTCGGATCTTCTGGTAGTAATCCTTTCGTTGGTGATAATTTCCATTGCGACTTTGGTAAGAATATCCATGTTGGCGACAATTTCCATGCTGATTATAATTGTACGATGCTCGACGTT
>CACYKY010000034.1 GCA_902775135.1 uncultured Bacteroidota bacterium
TTTTCAAACACTCTCCCCGCCCAAAGGGCTTGCCTTTTTTTATACGCCCTTGTGCGACCGGCACATCTGTCGACAAGGGCAGGGTCGGATGAGTTTCATAAGGGGTAGGGGTTAATCTAAGCATCAAGGGTCGATGCTTTAAGGTTGGTTATTTCGTTGCAGTACAAGTGTAAATGCCTGTGGATTTGTCATATTCTAAGCTGACAGAATAGCCTTGGCCTATTTTTTCTTTCATCCAGGCTTTTGCCTCATCTTCAATTGTAGTTGTAAAGGTTACGGTCTCTTTCGTTATGGATGATTGCGATCCATTTCCTTGAACGATTACGAGGTACCCATCTTTTGCAAGTGCAAATATGTTGTCAAAGAATAAGTCCCAATCATCATCATTTAGTAATGTGACGGAATGGGGTACCCCATTGGCTACGTAATTAATTTTGAGGTTGGACATAATGACTCCAGTGGAGTCAAAAGGGTCATTGTCTCCTTTTTGACAACTGGTAGTTGCCATTGCAATGACGGCCAGGAATGCGGTTGTTCCGATTAACTTTTTCATTTTGTTTTTAATTGTATGATTGATTGAAATAATTGTCGAAAATGGCTTCGAATTGTTGGTCTGTTTTTATTGGGAAGACTCCAATGGTCAAATTGTTTGAATTGGCAGCAATCAGGTATTGCTCATCATCTTTTGTTATCATTTTAAATGAAATCTTTAAAGGATTGAAATCCTCTTCTTTGTCGAGTTCGTGAAGGATATAGATATTGTCCAACCATGTGGTGGAGTCCTGAAACCTTAGCAGCGTGACGTCGACTGCGACAGAGTCGTTGATGGGGAAGTCTTTGATGAATGAGGCGCTGACGCCAGGAGTGTGGCTGTATTGTTGATAGATTTCGCTGCACTGGCTGTAGGGGAGGGGGTGGGGGGTGTGGTAGATCCAGGCGCAGAGGATGAGGCCAGAGAGGATGATGAGGAATGATATGTAGTGTTTGCGTTTCATAGGCCGAGGAGGGCGTTGGTTTCGGCGATGGCTTCGGTGTAGGTCATCTCGCCGCTGAGGCGGTAGTTGTCGGTGCCGGCGAGTAGATGGGTCGGGATGGACATGAGGAGCACGACGGCCAGGGACTGTAGGTAGAGGCGCATCTCGCCGGCGCGTTCTTTGCGACGGCGGAGCCACTCATCGAGGCCGTCGGTCATCTGGTGCTGGAATGCGCGGTGGTCGAATCCCAGGAGTGCGTCGATGAGCTGGTCGGCATCTGTGAAGGATTCCAGGTTTTTTTTATTTCCCATGATTGATTATTTTTAGTTTTTGTATGATACGATAGGTGTGTTGGTAGACGGCATTGGGTGTGATGCCCAAGGAGCGTCCTATTTCGGAAGCGTCGTAGCCGTCAAGAATCATCTGCATGAAGTGGCGGTCGTAGTCGTTGAGGCTGTCGATGATGTCTGCGGCGAGTTGGTGGAGGTTGTCGCGGTCGTCGGGCATGGTGTCGGCGAGGGTGTCGGCGATCGGTTCGTGAGGCGGCCGGCGCTGGCGCTGGCGCTGGAGCAGGCGGAGGGTGTCGCGGGTGTTGAAGACAACCCAGAGGCGTTCGGCGGCGACGCCGGCATTGGGGCGCAGGCGTCCGAAGCGTTCCCAGAGGGCGATGCAGACCTCCTGCACCAGGTCTTCAACATGGCCGTGTTCATGCCGGGCATAGTTGTAGCAGAGTCGCCAGATGGTGTTCCGGTGGCGCAGCAGAAGGGCGGTGTATCGTTCGGCGTCGTTCATGAGTTCATGAGTGTGATGAAGTCACCTTCTATATATATAGTAGTCATTTTTTACCCCAAATCTTACGGTGGTAGTGAATTTTTTTTTGTTTTTTACATTTTTTGAATATTAGCGTTGCAATATTTTTTTCACCCCGAATCTTACACCATGGGCAGTCACGGGTAGGAATTGGGGGTCGGCATAACGCTCTGTTGGGACGGTTGGGAACCGTCTCTGTGGTGCAGGTTGGATCAGGGGAGGGGGGAGAGCATCAGCGGCGGTGGCGGTAGGTGCCGTAGCCGAAGCCTACGCCGAACTGGAGGTAGATGCCCCAGCCGGAGGGGCGGCCGATGATGTCGGAGAAGGTGGAGCGGAGGATCGAGAGGCGTGCAGAAAGGTCGAAGTCGCTGCGTCCCACGGTGGCGCCGTTGAGGGCGTCGAAGCCCATGGCGTAGCGCCATTGGAGGAGGAGGCCGCCACCGAAGGTGCTGGTGCTGACGGAGAACTCGTCGTCCTCCTCGCTTTGGTCGAGGATGTGGAATCCGCCGCCCACAAAGGGAGTGAGCGACCAATGGCGGCGGTCGACGAGGCGGAAGCCATACTCGAAGAGGATGCGGAGGTCGGTGGCCGGCCGGTCGGTGTAGAAGTAACTGTCGGCGGTGAAGACGCTGTCGCGCAAGGGGGCCACACCGAAGCCGAAGTCGAAGGCTAGCATGTGGTGTCCGTAGAGCGCAGCGCAGAGGAGGGCGAAGTCAACGCTGGGGCGGAAACAGTCGTCAAGGCTGCCGCGGAAGGAGCGCATACCCATGAAGAAATGGAATTCGCCCATCCATCCCAGGCGTAGCGGGGGCAGGCTGTCGGCTTGTGCGGCAAGGGGGCCGAAGGTGGTGTCGGCATAGGCCTGCCAACGGCTGAGGGCGGCGCTGTCGGTGCCGTAGGAGGAGAGGCTGTCGAGGAGCGCGAGACGCTGGGCGAGGCGGTCGTCGGCATGGGCGAAGAGCGACTGGGGGTCGTAGTTGCCCCTATCGAGGCCACTCTGCAGCTCCTGGCGGGCACGCTCAACGAGGTCAAACTGCTGTTGGTGGTAGCGCAGGCGGGTGGCGTTGCGGCTGCCGGGGAGCATCCACGAGGCATAGCTCTTCATGGTGCCCCAGGCCTTGAGGCGCGGAAGAACGATGTGGTCGACGGTATCGTAAACCTGGCGGAAGCCGAAGGAGAAGTCGGCGAAGCTGCCGTCGGCTTCGCCGGCAGGACGGCCTCGGAAGTCGTCGTATCGCAGGGGCCCTTGGCTCCAGAGGCGAGGGCGGGGGACATGACGCTGCGCCAGCACAGGGGATACTGAGCAGACAACCAGGAGGAGGAAGAGGAGGGGACGTTTCATAGGCCTTGGATGTTGGTTTGCCAGATGCGCATCAGCGATTGTGTGACGCGGTCCTGGTATTCGGTGGGGGTGATGTGCCAGCGGATGGAGTCCTCCACATGGCGGCGCAGGGGGTCGCGGTCGGCCACGCCGACAGGCGTGGGCAGCAGCCGCCAGCAGAAGCCCTCGCAGCGCAGGCGGTCGGGATAGATGCCGCGAAGCTTGTCGGCGGCGTAGTGCGAGAAATAGACGGGTCGACGGTAGGCGTTGTCGTCCATCAGCTGCAGCACCTGGCGGAAGCCTGCCAGGTTGATGTTGTAGACGTCGATGTCGGGCCGGCGGCCTTCGACGTGCTGGAGGTACCACAGGGGGAAGGTGTCGTTGTCACCATAGGTGAAGAGGATGGCGTCGTGGTCGCAGCTCTGGAGGTGCGCCATAGCGATGTCGTGGACGGAATGGCAGCGGCTCCGGTCGTGGTCGGCCCAGTTGCCGGCGGCCATCAGAGTGAATGGCAAGAGGTAGAAGGCGACAATCAGCAGGCACCACATTCGGCGCATCGTTTTCGTCTCGCCCCTCACCTTCAACCTTTCACCTATCGCGGCGGTACCGAAGGCTATCCAAAGGGCGAAGGCGTAGAAGGAGAGGACGTAGGCGTAGTCGCGCTCGCGGGGCTCGTAGCAGGGGTGGTTGAGGTAGAGGTTGAGGACGATGCCGCCGAAGAGGAAGAGCAGCAGCACGGCGCGGAAGTCGCCTCGTCGACGCCTGCGGTGGCTCACCAGGCCCCACAGGCCCAGCAGGAAGGGTAGCACGAAGACCACAACGATGCCCCAGTAGCCGTTTTCGCGGCCGATGAAGTTGTACATCAGGTAGCGACAGTACATATAGCCCAGCTGGTAGGTGAACCAGTACTTGGCATTGCTCCAGAGGGAATGGGGATCGCCGCCACCCCAGGAGTCCCAGTTGGCGGCGTCGCGGTCGCGCCACATGCGGGGATAGAGGGGCGCATGGGCATACTGCTCGCGCTGGAAATACTGCTTGAAGCCCTCGAAGGTGGAGGGGTTGCCCTCGTTGATGGGGGGATTGGCGGCGGCACGGATGGGGATGACGGCATAGGGCGTGAGGCCCAGGAGGAAAAAGAACACGGCGGGGAGGAGAAGACGTGCATGACGCGGACGGAAGTCCTTGCGGTTGCGCAGCACTATCCACAGCAGCATGGGCGTCACGAGGAGTGTCATCAGGTGGACACAGATGCCCAATCCCAGGAGGAAGGCCACGAGGACGAGCCGACGTCCGTCGCCGCGCTGCTCCCACCGCAGCGTGAGCCACACGGTAAGGGCGCAGAAGAGCATGGCCATAGCGTAGACCTCGCTCTCGACGGCGGAGAACCAGGCGGTGTCGCAGAAGAGGTAGCACAGGGCTCCCACGGCGGCCCCCAGGAGGGACTGGCGCGGGCCGAACGACGCCCGTGCCAGCAGCAGGCGCGCGCTGCTGAAGAGCAGCATCACCGTCAGCGACGCACAGAGCACGGAGACGAGGTTGCTTAGCGGCGCCACCAGCATGGGGTTGCCAAAGGAGAGGAGCATGAAGCAATGGCTGACAAGCTGGTAGAGCGGCGCTCCGGGCGGATGACCCACCTGAAGGCCGTAGCCTGTGGCGATGAACTCGCCGCAATCCCACCACGAGACCGAACGGTCCATGGTGAGGAAATAGACCAAAAAGGAAAATACAAAAATGAAAGGGCCTACCAGTTGACCACCGACTTGTTGAAGACGTCCTCGCATAGTTCAGTAACGATTTCTGACACCAGCGAGCTCTCTACGGAGGAGAAGTCGCGCGAAGCGGCATAGTCGCGGTAGCGCGAGAAGGACTGTTCGAAGCTGGCGTCGGGGTCGACGGTGTTGGTGAAGCGCACCTTGATGGTGACGGTGAGGCGGTTCATGGAGACCTCGTCGGCGCTGGAGAGGGCGGCGGCACGGGTATCGTAGCCGGTAATCTCGCCTTCAAGCTGGAGGTCACCGCCCTCGGTGCTCATCACGTCGAGGGGCGTCTGGCTGGAGAACATCTGCATCAGCTCGTCGGTGAGCTTCTGGCTGATCTGGGGGTTGACGGTGGCGGCATAGTTGGGGAAGGTGGCGATGGAGATGGTCTTGGCCCCCGGCGGGATAGAGGCTCCGGTGAAGGAATAGCCACCGCTGCAGGAAATGAGAAATAAGAAAGGGAAAAGGAGAAACAGGGCCACGCAAGCCAACCGCGTCAGCCATCTTTCCACTTTCCACTTTCCGCTTTCCGCTTTAATAATCTCTCGAGTCTTCATCGATGCGTTGTTCGTCTTCGAGTTGCCAGAGGAGAAACCCCGACTCTTGCTGGATGTAGTTCAGCACAGCCACCTTGGTCATCAGGTCGGGCACGGCGGCCACCTCGCTGATGAGGGCGTCAATCTTTTCTTTGAATTTCAAGTCCATAGGTTATTGCTTTTATTAGTTGTTGATTCGGTTATAGTAGTGCCACCAGAGCTCGGGGATCTCGTTCTCCATGGCGCGCTGGTAGTCGGCATAGCTGCAGGGAATGAGGGTGTGGCGGAGGTAGCGCTCACGCCGCTCCTCGTCGTTGCAGGGCACCTCTATCCACCAGCGGTCGCTCTTGAGGCTCTTGTAGAAGACCAGGTCGATGCCGTGCTCGCGCATCTCCACGGTGAAGCGCTTGTACGACTGCTTGTCGCGGTGGGGGAAGTCGTTCTGACGGTAGTAGAAACCCTCGATGAAGAACCACACGGCGTGAGCCAGCATGTGGGCCGTCTGTCCGTCGCGGTCGTGGGCGGGGTTCATCTCGAAGAGGCCGAAGGTGGAGGTCTTGTCGCTCATGCCGGCGAAGCGTGCCAGCTGGCACACCTGCTCGCCGTAGAAGCCGTGCGGCGAGGGGTTGGCGTTGGCGGGAGCATCGCTCTGGCGCACGGCGCTGATGTCGATGGCCACCACGTCGCTATAGCGCACCAACGGCTCGGCACCAACCATGGAAGCCTGCACCTCGCCGAGACGCTTGGTGCTGAACTTCAGGTCCTCCATGAGGTCTATCATCTCCTGCCCGACGAAGTAGGTCTGGTAGCCCACATTGACATAGTCGAAGAGGTAGTTGGGTTGCTGGAGGATGATGTGCTGGAGGTAGTTGTTGGAGTTTATCTCGTCGCCACCCTCGAGGTTGAAGCGCGAGTCGACGGAGCAGATGTTGATGACACGTCCCAGCACCTCGTAGGCCTTGTAGACAGGGAAGACCAGGTCGTCGCTGCCGCCGAGGATCACGACGGTGATGCCGGCCTCTATCAGCTGGTGCAGCGCCTCGATGAGGGCGAAGTAGGTGTCGCGCTTCTCGGCGCCGGGGGCTATGTTGCCCAGGTCGACGATGCTGGTGTCGGCATGGGGTTTGGCCAGGCGGTAGAGCTTGCGGCGTATGTGGTCGGGCGCTGCGGCGCAGCCAGGATTGTCCACCGAACCGCGGTCCTCCTTCACTCCCAGCAGGGCCAACCGCGCATTCTTCCACTCAGGGAAAGCCCCCGCCTCGGTGTAGGCGGCGATGCAGTCGCCCAGCGTGGGGTGGAACTCGCGGCTCTGGAAATCCACAATCGTCGTGTCGACAGGTTCGAAATAGGTGCTTAGTTCCATGTTGTTTTTCTCTATTCTTTTCACCTATTAACGACACACCGCCCCTTTTATTGCCCCCCGACTCAAATATTCTTGGCTTCGGGGCGACACCCGCAAACAGAACAAGAATGGTTCCTGCCAATCAAATACACATCTTTCATCCGGAATCTGACATTCGGCGCGAAAAAAAAATCTTTTTTCTCCCATATAAAAATAAAGTTGTATCTTTGCACTTTGATTTGTAAATGAAAAAACAACAAATAATAAAACAAACAATATGAAATCCACCCGTATCATTGCAGCCAGCCTGCTCGGTGCAGCCATGCTCTTCGGCTCCGTGGCCGAAGCCTGCACCAATTTCCTTTTCACCAAAGGTGCCACCAAGGACGGTAGCACCATGATCACCTATGCCGCCGACAGCCATGTGCTCTACGGCGAGCTCTACTATCGCCGCGCCGCCGACTACCCCGCCGGCACCATGTTCCAAGTCATCGACTGGGACTCCGGCCGCAAGCTCATCCAGATTCCCCAGGTGGCCCACACCTACAGCGTCGTGGGCAACATGAACGAACATGCGCTGGCCATCGGCGAGACCACCTATGGCGGCCGCGAGGAACTGGCCTCCGAGATTGAGGGCGGCATCGACTACGGCTCGCTCATCTACCTCACCCTCCAGCGCGCCAAGAACGCCCGCGAGGCCATCGTCACCCTCGCCGGCTTCCTCCGCGACTACCCCTACCACAGCGAGGGCGAAAGCTTCTCCATCGCCGACCCCAACGAGGTGTGGATCTTCGAGCTCATCGGCAAGCGCGACGGCACCGTCAAAGCCGACCTCGCCAAGAAGCTGAAATACAAATACACCCCCGGTGGCGTGTGGGTGGCCCGCCGCATCCCCGACGGCTACGTCTGCGGCCACGCCAACCAGGCCCGCATCACCCAGTTCCCCCAGGAGGGCAAGAAGTTCTCCAAGGCCAAAGGCAAAGGCCTCCACAGCGTCATCTCCTCCGCCCACCTCGACTACATCTATGAGCCCGAGGTCGAGTGCGTCTACTCCGCCGACGTCGTCACCTACGCCCGCGCCTGCGGCTGGTACGACGGCAAGAACGATGCCGACTTCTCCTTCGCCGACACCTATGCCCCGCTGACCTTCAGCGGCCTCCGCGGCTGCGACGCCCGCGTCTACGCCATGTTCAACCGCGTGGCCTCCGGCATGCAGCGCTATGAGCGCTACGCCATGGGCGACGCCAAAGCCGAGCGCCTCCCCCTCTGGGTCAAACCCGACCACAAAATCGACGTCCAGGAAGCCATGAACCTCATGCGCGACCACTATGAGGGCACCCCAATGGACATGACCAAGGACCTCGGCGCAGGCCCCTTCAACTGCCCCTACCGCTGGCGCCCCATGAGCTTTGAGGTCGACGGCCACACCTACATCCACGAACGCGCCACCTCCACCCAGCAAACCGGCTTCTCCTTCGTGGCACAATGCCGCGGATGGCTGCCCTCCAAGGTCGGCGGCATCCTCTGGTTCGGCGTCGACGACACCTACTCCACCGTCTACTGCCCCATGTACTGCGGCATCACCGACATCCCCCTCTGCTTCCGTCAGGGCAACGGCGACATGGTGACCTACAGCGAAACCGCCGCCTTCTGGCTCTTCAACCGCGTCACCAACTTCGTCTACTCCCGCTACAGCGACATGATCCTCGACCTCCAGAAGGTCCAGTCGCGCCTTGAAAGCACCTACATCTCCGACGTGCAGAAGTTCGACTCCCGCGTCAAAGACCTCGACGGCCAGGCCCTCACCAACCAGCTCAACGACTTCTCCGGCCGCCAAGCCGAGCGCATGATGATGGAGTGGAACCGCCTCGACCGCTACCTCCTCGTCAAATACATGGACGGCAACATCAAGAAGGAAAAGGACGGCAAGTTCCTCCGCACCGAAACCGGCATGTCCGCCTTCCCCGCCCAGCCGCACTACCGCAGCGAATGGCAGCGCATGATTGTCCGCGACCACGGCGACGTCATCCGCGAGAAATAAACAATCACCACCCACTTCACATCGACCGGGGCCCGCGGCAGAACTGCCGCGGGCCCCGGTCTTTTTTGGGGATCCCTCTCGCCCGGCGCCAACGGCAGCAGACGTCATCCCGCCACGAGGCAGGGATCAACAACTGTCTTGCGCTGAAAAAAGTTGACACAATAGTCAACAGAAATGCAAACAAGAGAAGTGAAAACCAGGAACGGGAAGAAAAGGCTAAGCCCGGAGTTAA
>CACYKY010000035.1 GCA_902775135.1 uncultured Bacteroidota bacterium
CTCGACAATAACCGTTCCGTTAAAGCCATTGCCCCACGTAACCTGACAAACCGTGCCATTATCCGCCAACTGATAGTCGCCACCGACAACAGTCCATTCATAATTGATGGCAGACGGTGAGTAGGCACGATAATTAACAGTGTTTCCACGACAAGCCCTTATCACAGAAAAATCATAGTTCATATCCAGAATGCACGGATTGTTGCCCTCTGGGACAAGCTGCAGATTGCACCCTTGCTGGGCAAATCCGTGTGCGGTAGATGCCAACAGGAAAAGGGAAAAAACAATTATTCTATTCACCATGTTGCCTTTTTTGAGCATTCCTTTGTAACAACAGGGAAATCGGAGCACATGCTTTTTCATACGACATAAAATCTTGTTTACAAATCGATGTGCAAAGATAGTAAAAAAATTCGAAATACAAAAAAAATTGAAATTGAGAAGTGCGCCTCTTCCTCTACGGCCCCGGACAGTACAGGCAAAGCACATGTTGTGCTTTGCCCGTTGTTTTTGTTGTCGTTGTTGTCGTCAAAGAAACCATTTTTTATGCGCAACACAATATTATAAAAAGTGTTGCGTTATGAAGATACTATGAAGAAAATTGTGGTATTGACCGGCGCGGGCATCAGCGCCGAAAGCGGCATCTCCACCTTCCGCGACTCCGACGGGCTGTGGGAGCACTACCGCGTGGAGGATGTGGCCACGCATGAGGCCTACGAGCGCAATCCCGAGTTGGTGCTCGACTTCTACAACCAGCGTCGGCGCCAGCTCTTCGCGGCGCAGCCCAACGAGGCCCACCGTCAGCTGGTGAGGCTGGAGGAGAAGTACGACGTGCGCATCGTCACCCAGAACATCGACGACCTTCACGAGCGTGCGGGTTCGAGCCATGTGCTGCACCTGCACGGCGAGCTGACCAAAGGACGCAGCGACCGCAACCCTGACCTCATCGTGGAGGTGGGCAACAAGGACATCGTGCTCGGCGACAAAGCCCCCGACGGCACACAGTTGAGGCCCCACATCGTATGGTTCGGTGAGGCGGTACCCAATATCGAGCCTGCCGCTGCCCTTTGCGAGGAGGCCGACATCTTCATCGTCGTCGGCACCTCGATGGCCGTCTACCCCGCCGCGGGACTCATCCACTATGTGCGGCGCGGCGTACCCTGCTATGTGGTGGATCCCAAAGAGGTGCCCGTGAGCCACCCCGTGACCTTCATTAAGGAGGTGGCCACGAAGGGGGTGACACAACTGGTTTCAAAACTGATGGAAGATTAAAACAAAGAACAAACTATGCAAACGATAATGATTGTGGTGGCCATGCTAGCCACGATGGCACTGGCCGGCGGAGTGATGTACCTGTTGGTGAAACGCTATTTCGACAACGAACAGAAAGAGCGCCTGCTGCAGATGAAAATCGACGAGCGGCGCGAGACATTGAAGGTGGTGACCCCTATCCGCCTGCAGGCCTACGAACGCATGGCCCTCTTCCTGGAGCGCATCAGCCCCGACAGTCTGGTGCTGCGCTGCTATCAGCCCGGCATGGACCTGAAACTGCTGCAGGGCGTGATGACCAAGAACATCCGCGACGAGTGGGAGCACAACCTCTCGCAGCAGGTCTACCTCGACCCCGCCACCTGGGCCCACATCCGCGAGGCCAAGGACGAGATGGTGAACCTCGTGAACTCCAGCGCCGTGACCCTCACGGACACCGACGACCCCACACGCCTCGCCGCCTCCATCTTCGCCTCCGCCGCCAAGCACCTGCCCACCGACAAGGCCCTCGAAGAACTGCACAAGGAAATCAACGAACTGTTTTAACAATGAGGCATTTTCTAGTATCTCTAGCTAGTCTAGTATTACTAGTTTTGGCTAACGGTTGTGCCCGTCAGGGCTATCCCACCGGAGGCCCCAAGGACGAGACGCCCCCCATATCCCTCGGCGCACGGCCCGCCAATGAAAGTCGCCACTTCAACGGGAAGGAGTTCTACATACAGTTCGACGAATATGTGGTGCTGAAGAACGCTACGGAGAATGTCCTTGTGTCGCCGCCCATGAAGGAAAAACCCGAATTTACCACCAAGGGCAAGGGCGTGCTGGTGAAGATCAAGGACACCCTGCAGGCCAACACCACCTACCTCTTCCAGTTCAAGGATGCCATCGCCGACTTCACCGAGGGCAACCTCCTGCCCAGTTACGAATATGTCTTTTCGACGGGCGACAGCATGGACACGCTGATGCTCGGCGGCCAGGTGCTCGACGCCCGCAGCGGCAAAGCATGGAAAGAGAACGTGACGGTGATGGCCTACCGCGAGCGGACGCCAGAGGCAGGCGTCATGAGCGACACGATGGCCACAACGGAACAGCCCGACTATGTGACGCGCTGCGACAAGGAGGGCAACTTCGCCTTCCACTACATCCCCGAAGGACGCTACCGCTTGGTGGCCCTCGAAGACAAGAACCGCAACCTGCGCGTCGACGCCACCGACCCCGTGGCTTGGGACACCACACTCATCGCCAGCCACCCGCAGGCACGCCGCCTCGCGGCCAGCGACAGCATTCAGGACAATCTCCTGACCATTAACTCAATCAAACAATCAAGCAATCAAGCAATCACCCTCCGCCTCTCGGCTCCCGAGAACCGCCAGCAGCGCATCCTGAAGAGTGAATTCGCTGCACCGGGACGCATCACCATCGTCAGCCAGTTGCCCATGCAGAACCCCCATCTCGAAGACGAAAGAGCACAATGGCAAACACGCCTCAACGCCAAGCGCGACACCCTCACGGCCTGGTGTTTCGATGCCAAAAGGGATTCGGCACGCCTCGTCATCTCCGACACCGGCCTGCAGGACACCCTCAAGCTGCGCTACACCGCCAGCCGCAAGGGCGGCGGCCGCCGTACCCTCGGCGCCAAGGAGGACAAGCCACCCCTGATGAAAGCCCTCTGCGACGGCAACAAAGCCTACTACGACGACCTGCAACTTTCCTTCGCCAACCCCATCGTCAACGTGGCCGACAGCGCAAAGGCCGAGGTCATGTACCTCAAAGACAGCACCATCAGTCTCTGCCCCTTGGACCTCGACATCAGCGGTATCACGGCACACATCATGGCCACCGGCATCAAGAGCGGTGAGCAATACCGCGTGCGCCTGGCCGAAGGACTCTTCACCGACCTCTACGGCAACCACAGCGACAGCCTGACATTCACTATGTCCCCCAAGGACTACGGCACCTTGAGCATCGACATCGACAACCACATGGGCGCACCCCTGGTCATCGAGGTGCTCGACAACAAGGACACCGTCGTGCAACAGCAAATCCTTACGGCCTCCGGCCGCGTGCGCTTCATCCACCTCCCCTCCGGCGACTACCGACTGCGCGCCGTCGTCGACTCCGACGACAACGGCCGCTGGACCCCCGGCGACTACCGTCGCAAACGCCAGCCCGAGACCTTCCTCCTCTATGAGAAGACACTCAGCCTTCGCGAGAAATGGGAGATGGAGGAGAAATGGACCGTCGAACCATACAAAGCAAATGCCCCCGAGCGCAAAATGATCCTCGACGGCCCCCAAAAGCTGACACCCTCCATGCTCGGCGGCACCCGCCTCCAACCCGCCAAATCCCAAGGCAACCAATAAACCCGCACGCCTGCCATGCAGAAGAAACTACTCTCCGGACTCTTTTGGGTATTGCTGGCCAACCTGCTGGTGAAACCTTTCTGGATACTCGGAGTCGAGGTAGGTGTGCAGAACGCCGTCGGCAACGAAGTCTACGGCTTCTATTTCTCCATCTTCAACCTGGCCTACATCCTAAACATCCTGTTGGATTTGGGTGTCACCAACTTCAACACCCGCAATATCGCCCAGCACCCGCAACTCATCGGCAAGCACCTCAGCGGCATCCTCGGCATCAAAGTCTGCCTCCTGGCACTCTATCTGGTGGTGACCTTCACCGTCGGCGCCCTGCTGGGCTACGGCAGCCAAGAGTTCCGCCTGCTGGCGTGGCTCACGCTCTGCCAATTCCTCAACTCCCTCATCCTCTATCTGCGCAGCAACTTCGAGGGACTGCTCCTCTTCCGCTGGGACAGCCTCTTCTCCATCCTCGACCGCCTGCTGATGATTCTCATCTGCGGCTGCCTGCTATGGGGGCCCTTCGATTCGCAATTCACCATCTACCATTTTGTCTACGCACAAGCCGCTGCCTATGGTCTCACCGCCCTGCTGGCCCTCTCGGTGATAGCCCGCAAGGCCCATCTGCGCCGGTTGCGATGGGACCGGCGTTTCTTCCTCGTCATCCTCAAGCATAGCGCCCCCTTTGCCCTGCTGGTGCTGCTCATGGCCAGCTACAACCGCATCGACCCCATCCTGCTGCGCTCCCTGGCCAGCGACGCCGATGCCGGCATCTACGCCGGTGCCTTCCGACTCCTCGACGCCCTCACCATGGTCTGCTATCTCGTCAGCGTCCCCCTGCTGCCCGTCTTCTCGAAAATCTTCGCCGACATGGGACGCAGGCAGCCTGCCTGCGACACCACTCAGCCACCCAGCCACTCAGCTACCCAGCCACTCCAAGACGCCCTACGCCTCGTCTTCTGGCCCATGATGCTCTTCACCGTGGGCGCCGCCACGGCCTGCGCCCTTTGGGCCGAGCCGCTGATGGCGCTGCTCTACCCTGGACACAGCGAGCCCTATGTGCCCGTCTTCCGCATCGTCATCTTCGGCCTTGTCCCCATCGGCCTCACCTACATCTTCGGCACCCTGCTCACCGCCGACGGACGTCTGCGCCAGCTCAACCTCTTCGCCACCGCCAGCTTGGTGCTCAACATCGTCGTCAACCTCCTCCTCATCCCCCGCCTAGGTGCCGTGGGCTCCGCCTGGGCCTCCCTCACCGCCCAAGGCTTCATGGCCCTCGCCCAGTTCCTCCTCTCCGTTCGCCTTTGCCACCTGCCCCTCGCCACCTTCCGTATGCCCGGCCCCGCCGACCTCCGTCACCTCCTGGCCTCACTCCGCTCCCCTTCGGCCTAAAAAAGCATGCCTCCGGCACAATAATAATCGCAACCCGCCGTTAATACAATATTTGAGAACAAAAAAAACAATGCCCATAGCAATGAAACACCTCACGACCACCGCCCTGCTGCTCTTCCTGGCCACCACCCTGCTGGCCGCCTGCAGCAAAGAAGAACCCGCCTTCGCCGAAAAGAAAATCATCGGCACCTGGCGCATACCCCTCAACCTGCCCTCCGAGGTGCTCAACGCCGCCGGACAGAAAGTCATCTTCTCCGAAGACCACACCGCCAGCTACAACAACCACCTCTTCTCCTCCTGGATCATCGAGGGCAAGGATATCATCTGCTCCAACTACACCATAGCCAACGGCTCGCGTGATGTCGACGTGCTGAAATTCACCGTCACCAACCTCAACGACTCCGTCATGACCGCCACCGCCTACTACACCCACACCCTAAACAACTACGTGGTCGAGGAAGGCGACCTCTCCGGCATCTACACCCGCATCAAGGACAACAATCAACCCAATCAATAACACACACACTACAAGAACAACACAACAATGAAAGCATACGTATTTCCCGGACAGGGAGCCCAGTTCGTGGGCATGGGTAAGAATCTTTACGACGGCAACGCCGAATGCCGCGCCATGTTTGAGAAAGCCAACGACATCATCGGCTTCCGCATCACCGACCTTATGTTCGCCGGCACGCCGGAGGACCTGAAGCAAACCAAGGTCACCCAGCCCGCCATCTTCCTCCACAGCGTCATCCTGGCCAAATACATGGGCGAGCAGTTCAAGCCCGACATGGTGGGAGGCCACTCGCTGGGCGAATTCTCCGCTCTCGTCGCCGCCGGCGCCATGAGCTTCGAGGACGGCCTGCGCCTGGTCATCGCCCGTGCCAACGCCATGCAGCGCTGCTGCGAGAAGACCCCCTCCACTATGGCCGCCGTGCTCAAGCTCGACGACAAGACCGTCGAGGACATCTGCGCCTCCGTCAGCGACGAAGTCGTCGTGCCGGCCAACTACAACTGCCCCGGCCAGCTGGTCGTCAGCGGCACCAATGCCGGTGTGGCCCGCGTCTGCGAGCTCGTCAAGGAAGCCAAAGGCAAAGCCCTGCCCCTGGCCGTAGGCGGCGCCTTCCACAGCCCCCTCATGGAGCCTGCCCGCGTGGAACTGGCCGAAGCCATCGAGCGCACCGAGTTCCGCAAGCCCATCTGCCCCTGCTATCAGAACGTCGACGCCCTGCCCCACAGCGACCCCGCCGACATCAAGAAGAACCTCCTCATGCAGCTCACCTCGCCCGTCCGCTGGACCTATACCGTGCAGCACATGCTCGCCGACGGCGCCACGGAATTCATCGAGGTAGGCCCCGGTACCGCCCTGCAGGGCATGGTGAAGCGCGTCAACCCCGACGCCAACGCCCACTCCGCCGAGTAGCAATCCGCCTCATACAAAAAAAAGGGAGTCCTGTTGGGACTCCCTTTTTTTTACCCTATTGGGGATTAGCCTTCGATTTCCTTGCGGACTTTCTTGAAGGCCTCGATGCACTTGTCGAGGTGCTCGTGCTCGTGGGCGGCGCTGATCTGCACGCGGATACGGGCCTGACCCTTCGGGACGACGGGATAGTAGAAGCCGGTGACGAAGATGCCTTCTTCCTGCATCTTGGCGGCGTACTTCTGGCTCTTGGCGGCGTCGTAGATCATGACGGCGCAAATGGCGCTCTCGCTGGGCTTGCAGTCGAAGCCTTCCTCCTTCATGCGGCGCAGGAAGTAGTCGGTGTTCTCGTGCAGCTTGTCCTGCAGGGCGTTGGTCTCGCTCATCATCTCGAACATGCGGATGCCGGCGGCCACGAGGCCGGGAGCCATCGAGTTGGAGAAGAGGTAGGGACGGCTGCGCTGACGCAGCATGTCAATAATCTCCTTCTTGCCGGTGGTGAAACCGCCCATGGCGCCGCCGAAGGCCTTGCCGAGGGTACCGGTGAGGATCTCAATCTTGCCACGCAGGTTGTAGCGCTCGGTGACACCGCGGCCCGTCTTGCCGACCACGCCGGCGGAGTGGCTCTCGTCCACCATCACCATGGCGTCGTACTTGTTGGCAAGTTCGTAGATCTTGTCCAGCGGGCAGACGTTGCCGTCCATGGAGAAGACACCGTCGGTGACGATGACGCGGAAGCGGTTCTTCTGTGCGGCCTTGAGCTGCTCCTCGAGGTCGGCCATGTCGGCGTTGGCATAGCGGTAGCGCTGGGCCTTGCAGAGGCGGACACCGTCGATGATGGAGGCGTGGTTCAGGGCGTCGCTGATGATGGCGTCCTCTTCGGTCAGCAGGGGCTCGAAGACACCGCCGTTGGCGTCGAAGCAGGCAGCGTAGAGGATGGTGTCCTCGGTGCCGAAGAACTCGGCAATCTTCTTCTCGAGCTGCTTGTGGAGATCCTGGCAGCCGCAGATGAAGCGCACGCTGGCCATGCCGTAACCACGGGCGTCCATGCCCTTCTTGGCGGCCTCGATGAGCTCGGGGTTGTCGGCCAAGCCCAGGTAGTTGTTGGCGCAGAAGTTGAGGCACTTCTTGCCCTTCACCATAATCTCGGCGCCCTGGGGGCTCTCGATGATACGTTCGTGCTTGTAAAGACCGGCGGCCTCGATATCGGCCAACTCTTTCTGCAGATGCTGTTGAAACTTAGTGTACATAATTACAATATTTTATCGTTATTTATTTTGTATTTTGCCCTATAATAACAACCTACAAAAATACAAAAAAAACTTTACGCCACAAAAAAAAATTTCTCGCATTCCCTACCCTTATACCTCAGCGAGCGAAGCCAAGCGAAATGGAGCCAACACCCCTCGTCCCTCCCCACATAATATTCATTCATGGTACCAACGAAGAAGTATGAGAAAAAAGTATAGCCCGCCACGAGGCAGGGATCAACAACGGAGCAAGTCTGGGTTTCCGACGATGGATAGACGATAGTTCAACGACACTTCAACGATGCTGCATCGTTGAACTATCGTTGATGTATCGTTGAAGTATCGTTGAAATGGTAGTGTTGTACCTGTGTGGTTTGCTGATTTAGGTTGTCACTTTTGTGACTTGCGACTGAAATCAGTTGACGGGTTAATAACTATCGACTGTTTTCGGTTGTCAGCCGCCCGC
>CACYKY010000036.1 GCA_902775135.1 uncultured Bacteroidota bacterium
AGGATGGTCTTTTTCATAATCTTTTTATAGTTCACGTAAACGTTTCGATTGTGAGAGGCTTGTCGGGGTGGTGCCCATGACGTTTTTGTTGCGCCGATGCATGGGTGTGGCCTCTAAGAGATGACGGTCGGTTTTGTCTTCGTCGACATCGTCGAGGTAGCACTCGTAGATAAGTTCGGAGTCGTAGAGGGCGCCGTTGTCGGGCAGGAAGTCGTTGTCGTAGGGCTGTCCGATGAAGGCTCGGGCACGGGCAAGCACCGAGTCGAAGTAGAAATAGGTGTGCTCGAAGCGGTACACGTCGGGCAGGAGGTCGCCGTCGTATTCTGTGCGCAGGAAAGGGCGGCGGCTGACGCCGTTCTGTGGTGTGGCGTCGATGATCCACACCGTGTCGTCTACACTCTCCACCAGAGCCACATGTGTGTACTCGCCCGTTGCGGCGGTGTCGGGGAAGAAGAGCAGGTCGCAGGGGCGCAGGTCGTAGAGGCTGTTGTTGTTCAGGAAACGACGGTTCATCATGCCTTCGGGCATCATGGGCCGTAGGGTCTGCCACAGCAGGGGCTGGTAGGTGACGAAGCTCTCGCCTCCGCCAGCGACTTTCATGGGCAGCATCCAGGGGAAGTACTTGCCGCACTCGGCATCGCTGTTGCCGTCGACCCGCAGAGTGTCGCCCTGGCGGTTGGTGAAGATGATGCGGTAGCCGCTATAGCTGGTGCAGCCGCCGACGCGCGCAAATGCCTTGTGCAGGTCCACTGAGGGGAAGCGGTCGTACACCTCGCCCAGGCGCCTCAGCGAGCTCTCCAGCGCCTCGACGGGGAAGGTGCGTTTGGCATGCCGCTTTTTCTCGACGGTATTTTCCTTTTCGCGCAGGAGGTCTCCCTTCCTGGTGTAGGTGATGAGTTGCTCGTCGAAGTGGAAGCAACCGCCCTCGTAAGTCTGGATTCCCACGCTCTTCAGGCCGCTTTTGAGGAAACGGGCCAAGGGCTGGCTGTAGGTGTAGGGCTCGATGTGTCCGGCGGTGTCGACGCTGTAGTTCCTGCCGTCGGCGCGTAGGATGACGACGCGAGTGCGGTCGGGGTGCGGGTTCATCTCGTGGATGCCATGAGGCTTGGCTATGCGGTACCACCCTAGGGCATCCTGCAGATAGATGCTGGTATTGTCGGTGCGCCATAGGCGGCCGCCATGACTGAGGGTGGGCAGATACTCCGACGCATATTCGCCATGCCAATCAATCACTTCGGCGAAAAATTCCTCCAGCGTCTTTTCCTCGGTGTAGAATCCACTGGTGTCGGCCTGTCCGTCGGGCGACACGCGCACCATGCCTGCCGATGTAAACAGGTAGATGTTCCCGCCCAGGGTGCCGCAGATGTTGTCAAACGGGAGGTCTATGCTATCCTTCACCACCTGCCAGTGTTGCATGTCTTGCATCAGCACCAGCTGGCCGCTGTCGGTGATGGCCCAGAGGTTGCCGTTGACGGTGTCCACCTCGAAGTCGGCCAGCGGCGTGTATCGCCATTGGATGTTGTCAGCCGGGGAGTAGAAAGAGCTGTCTTTCTGCCTGACCAGCAGCATTCCGTGCCAAGGACGCACCTTTTCGCTCCTCCATCCCCGATGCAGCCCTTGGTCGCGCGGAGTGGGCAGGCGGCGATAGGTGCGCCAGTTGTCGGTGGTGACATATATTTGGTTGTCGAATCCTGCAATCACTCCATTGTTCTTGTCCGACATATATACATCCACGATACCTATCGTCGTGTCGAACTCGCTGCGCAAGGTGGTGAAGGTACGTCCGCTGTCGGCGCTGAAGAAAAGACATCCCGTCCTGGTGGCTTGCGACGACCCTATCCAGAGATGGCCGTCTGCGGTGTAGTGGTGCCCTTTGAGCCAATGGTTCCCCTTGCCGAATTGGACGGTGTCCCATTGCTGGCCACCTGTTTCCGTGCGGAAGAGGCAGTCGTATTGTAGATCGTAACCTCGCGTCTTAGGTCGGTGTATCGGGATGTAGCCAGCATGCAACGCCACACGGTCGCCGAAGGGGATGATGATCTCGCCGGTGTGGTCGTTGCGTGGCGATATGGTGCGCCAGGTGGCGCCGATGCTGTCGGCCGTGTACACCTCGCCGCAGCGCGAAGCAATCCAAAGCCGTCCGGTCGACGACACGCTGGCCTCCGTTCCGCAGCTGATATGCAAATCCACACGCCGGTCGCGCTGCTGGGCTTGTATTTGCCCTGCGGCCATAAGGGTGGCGATGATGATCAAGATGGTCTTTTTCATGTTGTTTCTGCTTTTTTGTCTCCCGAAAAAATAGTTCATACTATAATATATAACATCCTTTTTCCAAAAGTTCTACAAAGGCACCTTGTTTTTGACAATATTTATGAATTATCACACTTTTTTCAGGGTGCAAAGATACACAAAAAAAAGATACCGCTAAACATTCGGGGTAATAAATATGTTGTTTTCGATGAAAATTGTTCTTCATATTGAACAATTTTTGTATTTTTGCAGCCGGAAAAAGATGGAACAGAACAATACAGAAAGCAAGATGGGCATAGGGGGCTTGCTGCGCAAGTTGCTGCCCTTTGTGCTGCCCTACCGGTGGCTGCTGGCGATGACGCTGGTGCTGACCTTCGTGGGGTCGCTGATGGCGCAGGTGAACGCTGTGGTGCTCGACCGGGCGGTGGATGCCATCAACGCCCTGCTGCACCTCGAGGGCGGATTCCAATGGAGTGCGGCGGCAAGGATACTCCTCATCATCAGCGCTGTGCTGCTGGGTAAGGAGGTGCTGTCGGCCCTCATCACCTTCGGCCAGCGCATCTTCGGCGAGAAGATACGCATCAACGTCAGCCGCGACCTCTCGCTGCAGGTGGTGGATCGCATACTGACTTTCCGCATGGCCTTCTTCAGCCAGGAGGGCAACGAGCCCGGCAAGTTGCAGACACGTATCGACCGAGGCATCATGAGCCTCAGCAACACGGTGAAGAATTTCTTCATCGACATCCTGCCGTTGTTCACGAGTGCCATCTTGGCCCTAGGGCTGATGTATGCCGCCAATGTATATGTAGGCCTGGTGGCTACGGTCATCATTCCCGTCTACTTCTGGATTACCGCTGTGCAGGGGCGCAGGATGAAGGGCTGGCGCCATAGGGTCTTCGGCACCCACCAGCAGCTCAGTCACGGCATCCTGAACATCATCGAGAGCATGGGGGTCATCAAGTCGTTCAACCGCGAGCGTGTGGAGGCCGCCAAGCAGGCCGCCCTGCAGGAACAGAGTACCGACCAGCAGATGCAGACGCGCCGCATTTCGTTCCTCTACGAGGGGTTGAAGACCTTCGTGGAACAGATAGGTACCGTGCTGATTATCATCCTGACGGCCTACTTGGTGCTGACCGACTATCCCGGCATGTCGATAGGCAAGATCATGTACCACGTGATGCTCTTTGCCAATGTCAGCGCCCCCATCCGCCAGCTGCATCGCATCTACGACGACCTCAACGACGCCTTGGTTTATGCCGAAGGCTTCTTCGGCCTTCTGGAGGCCGACGGCGAGGTGGAGGAGAGCGGGAAGTGGAAAGGTGAAAGTGGAAAGATGAAAGTGCACGGACGCTTCGAGCTGAAGGGTGTGGAGTTCACCTATCCCAGCGGCACCCATGCCATCCGCGACCTGTCGATGACCATCGAACCCGGCAAGACCACAGCCCTTGTGGGCCTCAGCGGCGCAGGGAAGAGCACCATCGTCAACCTGCTCGACAAGTTCTACACCCCCGATAGCGGCACCATCACCCTCGACGGTGTGCCCCTCGGCGACTGGGATACGCAGAGCCTGCGTGAAAACATCGGGTTGGTGCTTCAGAAGAACCATATCTTCAGCGGCACCGTCGAGGAGAACATCCGCTACGGCCGTCCCGACGCCACGCAGGAAGAGGTGTTCGAGGCGGCTCGCAAGGCCTACATCTACGACCAGGTGGCGTCACTTCCCGAAGGGTTCCTGAGCAATGCCCTCAACCTCAGCGGCGGCCAGCAGCAGCGCATAGCCATTGCGCGCATGTTCCTCAAGAACCCGCCCATCATCTTCCTCGACGAGCCTACCGCCAGCCTCGATGCCATTGCCACCGAGCAGATCAAGAACAGTATCGACGCCATCAAGCAGGGGCGCACGGTTATCGTCATCAGCCACAACATCGGTCAGATTATCGACAGCGACATGCTCTATGTCCTCGATCGCGGTCATGTGGTGCAGTACGGAGCGCCGCAGGAGGTCTATCGGCAAGGTGGCCTCTACAAGGAAATATTCGACGCCTCTGCCCGCAGCATGAATGTCGACAAGATTGCCGAAACAACGATGTGATCTTTCGTCTATGGACAAAAAAAGAGAGCCATCCTTGCGGGTGGCTCCCTTTTTGTCATTTCTGTCTGTGAGCTTAGCCTTCCACAATGGCGCCGGTGGGGCAAGCGCCAGCGCAGGTACCGCAGCTAACGCAAGCGTTCTCGTCGATTTTGTAGATGTCGCCTTCGCTGATAGCTCCAACGGGGCACTCGTCGATGCAGGTGCCGCAAGCAACACAGATGTCAGTGATTTTGTAAGCCATTTTCTTTCAGTTTTTTAGGATTAATAATTGATCAATTTTTTGCTTTAAAGCGATTGCAAAAATACACACTTTTTTTGATATGGCAAAATTTTATCACTATTTTTGGTGAGCGTGTATTATGTTGTCGCTGTTTCTCAAGGTGTTGTCGGGGTGTTTAAAAAATCAAGCTAAGCAGTACCCAAAGCCAGTGGGCGGCGATGCCGGCGCAGAGGCCTCCGATGGTGTGGGCGCCGATGGCTTTGCCGATGAGTTTGCGGTAACCCAGGGAGTCGAGCATGGCGGTGTGGGTGGAGAGGTATCCGCTCCAGCACATACCCATAGCTGTGAATACGGCAATGGCGTTGTTGTTGATGATGCCGGCGGCATCGAAGGTGGGCACCAAGCCGATGGCTGCGCCTACGGCACCCAGCGCGGTGATGGGGAAGCCCACCAGAGCACCATTCTCGAAGCCGAAGAGCCAGAAGAAGATGAAGTTGACCTTGTCGGCCAGCCATGTGATGACGGGAACGCCTTCGTAGGCTTTGCCGAGATATTCGCCATGTTCGCCTGCGGGGCCGAAGGTGAGCATCATGACGATGGTGGAGATGCAGAGCACGCCGGGGATGATGGCCACGCCAATACCCACGCCGCTTTTACCGCCGTCGAGCATAGCGTTGAGGAAGCGCTGGAAGATAGAACCTTCGCTCTTGAAGGAGATATTCTGTTCCGTACCCTCGGCTTCGGTGACGGGGCTGTCCATCTCGGGGTAGCTCTTCAGCGTGAAGCGCTGCATGAGACGGGTGCTGACGATGCTGCCTATGACGGCGCCCATGAGTCCCACCAAGGCTCCGCCGCCATAGCCCTTGCCGGTCATGAAGGCAATGACCACCAGGCCCATGCCGAAGGCGGTGCCGAAGTTGGTGAGCGATACCAGCTGGTATTTTTTGAAGTAGCGGGCGAAGTTGTTGTCCTTGGCCAGCGAGATGATGGCGGGGTTGTCGCTGAGGAAGGTCATAACGGCTCCGAGGGCGGCCACACCGGGCAGGTTGTAGAGGGGTTTCATCAGCGGGCGCAGGATGTTCTCCATCAGTCGCACCACGCCGAATTCGGTCAGCAGTTTCGAGATGGCACCCATCAGTACGCAGATAGCCATGATGTAGAACACCGTCTCGAGCAGCAGCTGGTAGGCTGTCTGCATGAAGGTGTTCAGCATGTGCGGCAGGGTCATCTTGTAAGCCAGAAAGCCGAAGAAGCCAAAGAAGCAGACGAGGAAAATCAATGCCTCAAGGCTGCGGCTGGTGGTGAACTTCAGTCGGCGGGGCTTGTGGTTTTTCTTTTCTTGCGTTTCGTGGTGGCGGAACACCTGGAACGGGTCTATTACCGTCAGCAGCGAGTTTAGCAGGTTGTGGCTGGGGGTCTTGGAAGGCTGCTGTCCCTCGGGGGTGGAAGGCTCTTCGAGGGGAGTTGCCGGCTTGTATTCGTTGTTCTTCGTCTCTTCCATAAGGGGTAGGGCTTTGTGTTACTTTTTGAAAAGTTTCATGACGTCCATCGTCCAGGTGGCGCCGAGGTTGACGTTGAGCGAGTTCTCGGTGACGTCCTGGTTGAGGGTGTTGGTGTAGCTGTCGGTCATCTCGGCCACGTATCCGTGGATGCGCACGCTGGCCATACCTTTCGGGCGGTATTCGAAACCAGCACCATAGCGGGCGTAGCTGTGGCCGGCAAGAGGCATCAGGAAGTCCATGCTGACGCCGGCGTTGTCGAGGTCCACTTCCGACTTGTTCTGTTCGTAGCTGCCTTTGATGAAGAGGGTCCATTCGTTGCTGAGGTTGTAGTTCCAGCGGCTGACGATGCCGTAGTTCTTGCCCCAGTCGTCGGTGGACAGGGCGTGGTGCATGAGGTCCACGTAGAAGTTCATATCTCCGAAAGTGGCTTGGGTGCCCAGGGAGATGAAATTCATGAATTTGCCGCGCTCGCGCTCCATCATGCTTATGCCCCAGAGGGTCTTCACATGGTCGCCGATGGCACCTGCCCAGTAGAGGTTGTAGGCAAAGAGGCCGGCATCCCAGTTGAGACCGTAGAAGTTGGTGTAGGGCGACTGGCTCACCTGCAGCATCATCGTCTGGCGACCGTCGTCCGTGATGTAGGCGGCGCTGGCGGCCAGCTGGAAGCAGTAGAAGTTGTCCCACATGTTGGTCTCATAGTACACGTCGATAGGGGGAGCGTCGTACTCGAAGCCGCCGATGGCCATTGCATCCTTACCGAAACGCAGTTGCCAGTTCTGTGTCGGGCGGTAGTTGAGGTAGAGGAAGTCGGTGTTGTCGAAGAAGTTGACTGTGCCGGCTTCGGCCTTGATGCGTTGACGGAAATAGTAGCTGAAGTTCTCGCCCAGATTTCCGCCGAGGTGCAGGTTGAAGTAGCGTCCGTGGATGCCATAGAGGTGGCCCGGGTCGCCGAAGGCATTGCCGTCGATGGTGGTGGTGCGATTGGTGTATTCCGCATCGGCACGAGCCTCGATTTTGAACTTGTTGAACACCTCGTCCCACGCCACCTGGGCGCTTGCCTGCGAGGAAATGGACAGCATTGCAACTGTCGCAGCAATAGTTAGTATCTTTGTTTTCAAAACGTTAAGGTTTTAATTCTAATTGTTATAACTCTGCAAATGTACGAATAAAATTCGAATATCCCGTCACCTGTGCAATTTTATTTTATTATATAATATGTATTCAATAAGAATAACAACCTTGCGTGTCCATACCAACACCAGCTCCGTATCCTGCCTGCTTGCAGGCTTGTGTAGATGAAATCACGTTAGTGCGGCATTGAGCAGAGGGTTGGGGCAAACTCCATATCAACGCCGTATCAACGCCGTATCAACACCGTATCAACGCCCACTCCTGAGTGTGGGGCATACACCTACTACGTAAAGCATAGAAAAAAGGACCAAGATGAGACCTGATATTCATTAAAAATATGTTATGTAATTGTAAATCAGTTAGATATTTTAATTTGCTCGATTTTGTTGATTTCAAGGTGTCAATTTTTGGATTTTTTGCCCTTGTTTTGGGACGTTTAATAGGTGGAAAAGTGGGAAAAATTGGGGAAAGCAAAAATTTTTTTCGCTCACAAATCGCTGATTGACTATCGATTCAAAATAATTTTCAAAAAAAGGCAAAAAAATATTTGGTCTGTTTTGAAAAAGGTTGTATCTTTGCACCCGTTTTCGACCAAACGAGGTCGCTGAAACGAAAGAACTTTGAAACGGATGAGAAGAAGAGATAGCGTGTGTCAGCCGCCGTATGAGATACGGCGGGGACACGAAGACGAGTCAATAAAGGTAAAAGAACAATTCTTACAATGAAGAGTTTGATCCTGGCTCAGGATGAACGCTAGCGGCAGGCTTAACACATGCAAGTCGAGGGGTAACAGGGAGCAATACTCCGCTGACGACCGGCGCACGGGTGCGTAACGCGTATGCAACCTACCTGTAACAGGGGTATAACGGAGGGAAACTTCCACTAATCCCCCATATTGTTGTGGATTCGCATGTTTCCACAACGAAAGCTTTCTGTGGTTACGGATGGGCATGCGTGACATTAGCTAGTTGGTAAGGCAACGGCTTACCAAGGCGACGATGTCTAGGGGAGCTGAGAGGCTTATCCCCCACACTGGTACTGAGACACGGACCAGACTCCTACGGGAGGCAGCAGTGAGGAATATTGGTCAATGGACGGAAGTCTGAACCAGCCATGCCGCGTGGAGGAAGAAGGTCCTATGGGTTGTAAACTCCTTTTGCTCCAGAGTAATAAGGTCCCTGCGGGGGTCGATGAGAGTATGGGGCGAATAAGCATCGGCTAACTCCGTGCCAGCAGCCGCGGTAATACGGAGGATGCAAGCGTTATCCGGATTTATTGGGTTTAAAGGGTGCGCAGGCGGTGAAATCTCATGGCTCAACCATGGAACTGCCGTTGATACTGGCAGACTAGAGTACGGACGGCGCCGGCGGAATGTGTCATGTAGCGGTGAAATGCTTAGATATGCCACAGAACACCGATCGCGAAGGCAGCTGGCGAGGCCGGGACTGACGCTCAGGCACGAAAGCGTGGGGATCAAACAGGATTAGATACCCTGGTAGTCCACGCAGTAAACGATGAAGACTTGTTGTCGGCGATAGAATGTCGGTGACAAAGCGAAAGCGATAAGTCTTCCACCTGGGGAGTACGATCGCAAGGTTGAAACTCAAAGGAATTGACGGGGGCCCGCACAAGCGGAGGAGCATGTGGTTTAATTCGATGATACGCGAGGGTGCCGTGAGGTGTCAGGTTAAGTCCTATAACGAGCGCAACCCCTACGTCCAGTTGCCAGCGGGTGAAGCCGGGGACTCTGGACGGACTGCCGGCGCAAGCCGAGAGGAAGGTGGGGATGACGTCAAATCAGCACGGCCCTTACGTCCAGGGCGACACACGTGCTACAATGGCCGGTACAGAGGGCAGCCACCCCGCGAGGGGGAGCGAATCTCGAAAGCCGGTCTCAGTTCGGATCGGAGTCTGCAACTCGACTCCGTGAAGTTGGATTCGCTAGTAATCGCGCATCAGCCATGGCGCGGTGAATACGTTCCCGGGCCTTGTACGTACACACCGCCCGTCAAGCCATGAAAGTCTGGGGTACCTGAAGTCCGTGCCCGCGAGGAGCGGCCTAGGGTAAAACAGGTGATTGGGGCTAAGTCGTAACAAGGTAGCCGTACCGGAAGGTGCGGCTGGAATACCTCCTTTCTAGAGAGAGGATTCGATAAGAATACCTCTTAAAAATGTAGCCTGTGGCTTTCAAGCTATCTCTGTGGTTTCAATACCATAGGGTAGTGCGGGAAGAGATTCCTGACTATCCACCCTGTGCGAAAAGCACAAAGAGCCCTTTGACATATTGGAATAAACAAGACATATAAGAGAAAACAAAACTAGAATCAAACGTAACGAAATAGTGAAAAGTGAAAGGAGGACAGTGAAAGGGCGTTAGTCCGGTCACTCGTCACCAGTCACTCGTCACTGAATAATCTTTTACAATTGAACTCGAGACGAGAAAGTCAAGTAAGAGCGTACGGGGGATGCCTAGGCTCTCAGAGGCGAGGAAGGACGTGACAAGCTGCGATAAGCCCGGTGTAGGTGCAAATGACCATTGATGCCGGGATTTCCGAATGGGGGAACCCAATATCTAGAAGAGATATTACCACGAAGTGGGGCGAACGCAGGGAACTGAAACATCTAAGTACCTGCAGGAAGAGAAAACAACAGTGATTCCGCAAGTAGTGGCGAGCGAACGCGGAACAGCCCAAACCGGAGGCGTTACGGCGTGTCCGGGGTTGTAGGACGGAGACGTTGACTTGTATTTGCTAGAAGAACGAACTGGAAAGTTCGGCCGTAGACCGTGAAAGCCGAGTATTCGAAAGCGAATGCATACATATCCGTATCCTGAGTAGGGCGGGACCAGGGAAATCCTGTCTGAATCCGGCGGTACCATCCGCCAAGGCTAAATACTCCTGAGAGACCGATAGTGGACCAGT
>CACYKY010000037.1 GCA_902775135.1 uncultured Bacteroidota bacterium
GGCGGCTGACAACCGAAAACAGTCGATAGTTATTAACCCGTCAACTGATTTCAGTCGCAAGTCACAAAAGTGACAACCTAAATCAGCAAACCACACTCCGCACATACTCCGCTGCAAATCAGCCACAACGCTGCCACTTCAACGATACATCAACGATACATCAACGATAGTTCAACGATGCAGCATCGTTGAACTATCGTTGAACTATTGTCGGAACATCGTCGAAAACACGGAGTTGCACCGTTGCTGACCGCTACTTGATGGCAGGCATGAGCCTTCCTGCCCCTCAGAAAACGTTTTCCCCACAACTGCTACAGCACGCGCCATACTCCTTCTTGGGGGAATCGGAGCTGTCGCGCAGCGTAACCTTGCTGCCCAACCCCGCCAATGGCGAGGTAACGGTCTCATCGGCCAGTCTCCTGCAGCACATAGAAATACGCTCAACCAAGGGCACCCTGCTCTACAGCGAGCACGCCTCATCGCACATGGCCACAATCGACCTCGAGTGGCTGCCCGCAGGGACCTACATCGTCACCGTGCAAACAATGGACGGCACCACATCGAAGAAATTGGTGGTAAAATAAAAATATTTTGCCATATCGGGAAAAATTCGTATTTTAGCGTTTTGAATTGGCACATTGAATCGGCCGCAAAAGCCGTTTAATGCGTTGAATTAGATATTAGTACGAACAAAAAGAAAACTTGGGTATATATATGAAAACACTCAAAAAAGGACTCTTCCTGCTCTTCGCAGCCATGCTTATGGCCTCCGGCGCCTACGCCCAGTCGAAAAGTCTTGCCGCCAAAGCGGATGACCTCTTCGACCAGCAACGTTTCATCGAGGCTGT
The DNA here is from genome assembly GCA_902775135.1 of uncultured Bacteroidota bacterium. Classification (GTDB taxonomy): domain Bacteria; phylum Bacteroidota; class Bacteroidia; order Bacteroidales; family P3; genus Colimorpha. The sequence goes on from CACYKY010000037.1 coordinate 849, forward strand.
GAGGGAATACGAAGCTGCCTACGAGAAAATCAAGGACAACAAGGCGGAGAAGAACCGCGTCTATTTCCAGATTGCCGAGTGCTACCGCCTCACCTACAACTACCCCCGCGCCGAACGCATCTACAAACGTCTGGCCGACGACGAGTACTACAAGAGCGAGCGCAAACTCTATTTCAACCTGGCCGAGATGTGCCGCTTCCAGGAGAAGTTCGACGAGGCCGAGCAGTACTACACCAAGTACCTCGAGCAGGAACCCAAGGACAGCTATGCCGCCAAGCGCAAGCAGTCGCTGGTGTACGTCAACCAACTAGCCAACAACCGTACCCGCCACACCATCAACAAGCTCTCGGAGTGGTGCACCGACTACAATGACTTCGCTCCGCGCTTTGTGGGCGACGACACAACGAAGATCGTCTTCACCTCCGCCCGTTTTCCCGAGGGTGAGGGCATAGGCAAGGACCCTTGGACCGACCAAGCCTTCTCCGACATCTTCCTCGTCTACATGGACCGCAATGGCCAGTGGGTGTCCACCCCCGAGCCGTGGGACAAGAGCGGCAAGATCAACTCCGATGTCAACGAGGGCGAACCCTCCTTCACCCCCGACGGCAACACCGTCTTCTTCTCGCGCTGCGACATCCGTGAGAACGAGACCGTACGCTGTCGCATCTACACATCCACACGTGCCCAGCAGAACCTCGACTCCAAGAGCAAGAAAAAGAAAAAGACCGTAGCCAAGAAGTCCACCAAGAAAAGCTCCAAGAAAAAAGGCGACCAGGAGGAAGAACCCGTGGCCGAGACCGCCGCTGAAGAACCCAAGCCCGGCGAGTGGAGCACGCCCACCTATGTCCACCTCGGCGACACCGCCTATACATTCCTCTACCCCGCCATCTCGTCCGACGGGCTGACGCTCTATTTCTCGTCCAACATGCCTGGCGGCTTCGGAGAATACGACCTCTGGCGCGCCACGCGCAAGAGCACCGCCGACGACTTCGGCCGCCCCGTCAACCTCACCTCCATCGTCAACACCCCCGGCAAGGAACTCATGCCGGTGCTCCGCAACGACTCCCTGCTCTACTTCTCCTCTAACGGCCTCGCAGGCGTCGGTGGACAGGACCTCTTCTACACCCGTCTCAACCCCAACGGCAAATGGTCCGTGCCCGAGAACCTCGGCATCCCCATCAACTCGTCCTACGACGAGATGTCCATCGTCTTCTACCCCGACCACTCGAAGAACAATATCCTCGAGCGCGGCTACTTCTCCTCGAACCGCCCCTACGTGGACCCGCACAACCGCGCCGCCCAAAACGACAATCGAAGCACGCAGGCTCCTCCCATCAACGACAATCTCTTCTATTTCGAACTCCCCGGCCTCAACTACGCCATCCAGGGCACCGTACGCGACGAAAAGTCGATGCAACTCATGAAAGATGTCCGCATCAAGCTGGTGGGCTCCGACGGTTCCAGCGCCGAAACCCGCACCGACAAGAAAGGATTCTATAAGTTCGACAGCACCATCGTCCGCCGCGACGTCGTCTACAAGATGTACCTCTCCAAGCAGAGCTACTACTCCCTCGAGGGTTCCGAAAGCACACGCGGCTACAACACCAACAAGACCATCGTGCACGACTTCCGCATGGAACCTGTGCCGCGCCGCCCCATCGTGCTGCCGCAAATCAACTTCGAACTCGCCAAGACCGACATCCAGTCACAATTCATGGACTCGCTGATGGACCTCTATCTCGTCATGGAGAACAACCCCAACCTTGTGGTTGAGGTGCGTGCCCACACCGACTGCCAACCTTACGTAGGCCTCACCAACGACACCCTCTCGCAGCGCCGCGCACAGAGTGTGGTGGACTATCTCGTCAGCCGTGGCATCGAGCGCGAGCGTCTCGTGGCCAAGGGCTACGCCGACCGCGTGCCCCGCACCCTCGATGAGGATATCTCCGTCAACTATAACGGCAAAAAATATGACTTCTCCGCTGGCACCGTGATGGAGTGCGACTACATCGCCACCCTCAGCGGCGACCGCCAGCAGGCAGCCCACTCGCTCAACCGTCGCATCGAGTTCCTCGTCCTCCGCGAGGATTACGTCTCCCGCAGCCTCGTCGAGAATCTCACCGCCACCGAACAGCCCGCCAAGGACAACAAGGGTGGCAAGGGCGGCAACGGCAAGGTCGTAGACCTCGTCGACCGGCCGACCGAAGAGGAACCCGAGATTCAGCCCACCATCGTCCACGACGAAAGCACCCTCTACGTCACCATGATCAACTCCACCAGCGGCGAGATTTCCTGCATCGCCAATGGCTTCCAGGTACCCATGCTCATCGACGAACGCTATGCCGAACCCATCGCCATCTCCTGGGAGGAGGCCATGAGCTTGCTCTACCAGCAGCGTCTCAACAAGGAGGACTTCCCCCTGCGCGACAAATCCTTCGACCCCGAGGGCAACATCATCGACCGCACCACTATCGTCTTCAAGCACATGCAAATCGGCGAGCAGCGCCGCGAGAACGTCGAGGTCGTCGTCGTCAAGGGCATCGACTACAAGTTCATCATCAACCGAACCGGCCTCCAGCAGTTCGGAAACTACGAGTTCGACAAGCAACGCTCCAAGCTCATCTTCCTCGATGAGTAATACCCTTATCACCATCCTCGGCCCCACAGCCACGGGCAAGACAGCCCTTGCGGCCGAGGTGGCCTATCGTCTGGGGGGCGAGATTATCAGCGCCGACTCGCGCCAGGTGTTCCGTGGCATGGACATCGGCACCGGCAAGGACCTCGCCGACTACGACCTTCACGGCACACATATACCGTATCATCTCATTGACGTGTGCGACCCCGGCGAGGAGTACAGCGCCTATCGTTTCCTGCGTGCCTTCTGTGCTGCCCTGGCCGACATCCAAAGTCGCCAACGTCAGCCCATCCTATGCGGCGGGACAGGTCTCTACATCGACGCCGTCCTTCGCCGATACCGCCTGGCCGACGCCCCCGTCGACCCCGACTACCGCCGCTCCCTGGAGCCCTACAGCGACGAGGAGCTCACAGCACGCCTCGCAGCCCTCGGCCCCCTGCACAACCACACCGACACCGAGACGCGAGACCGTCTGGTTCGCGCCCTCGAAATACAGGAGTTCGCCCTCGCCCACCCCGATTCCTGCACCCAAGCGCCAGCCCTGGAGCACCGCATCTATGGTCTCCTGCTGCCGCGCGAAGAAGTAATAGCCCGCATCGAGGCCCGTCTCCGTCGCCGTATGGACGAAGGCATGACCTCCGAAGTACAGCAACTCCTGGACCAAGGCATAGCCTCCGAGCGCCTGATGCGCTACGGACTGGAATACCGCCACGTCACCCGTTTCCTCCTCGGCCAGTGTACCCAGGACGAGCTCTTCCGCGACCTCTTCACCGACATCCGCCGCTTCGCCAAGCGCCAGATGACCTGGTTCCGCCGCATGGAACGCAGCGGAGTGCCCATCCGATGGATCGACGGCACCCTGGACCTCGAGTCCAAGGCCACGTTAATATGCAATGACCGGTAAACCTGCTACTTCTTTACGAGCTTGAGGGTGGCGCTGTTTTCGGTACCGCCGTGGGTTGTCTTGACGCGGACGGTGTAGACACCGGAGGGGAGGGCTGTGATGTCGAAGGAGGCGTTTTTTTCAAAGGTTGCCACCACGCGGCCTGTCATGTCCAGGATTTCGACCGTGGCCGTTCGGCCTTGCAGTCCCAGTATCTGCACCGTCCCGTCGGTGGGGTTGGGGGAGAGCGTGAGGGGCGACGGGTTGTCGGCGTCGCCGATGCCTACCTGGGGGCAGACGGTGACAGGTTGGCTCCAGGGGCCGTATGCCACGCGGTGGCCGTCGCACAGGCCGCGGACGCGGAACAGATGGCACTGGCCGTCGGGGAGGACGACGGTGGCGGTGGTGTCGGTCGTCTCGACGAGAGTGGCGTCGTCCCAGCTGCCGCCGTCGGGGATGTAGGCCAGCTCATAGCGCGGGTGCGGGAACGGGCTGTGCCAGGAGAGGGTGACCGTATGGCCCGCCGTTCCGGCGCTCCACAGCGTATCCACGCCGTAGCAAGGCTGCGGACGGCGCATGTCCAACGTGGAGTCGTAGAAGAAGGCCATGACGGAGGCTTCCTGATAGTTTCCGAGGAAGATGCTGTCGTAAACTCGAGGCTCATCTCCCTTTTCTCCGCGGAACACACATCCTTGGCTACTGACCGTCATATTTTTGCATTCTACAATGAAGTTATATTGTATCGGTGATGTCCATGTCACATCTTTTGTGTATTTGTTAATCTTACATAGTTCAGTCTTTTTTAAATCATATTTATAATCCACATCTAAAAGCAATTCGTCACCGATAATCGCCAGTGTGTTTGATTCATTTTTGTTAACGGTATCAGCAATGTAATAATCGACAGGAGAAGCTGTATTACGATTATAGGAAACCACTAAACAATAACCACTTGCATTAATATCAGAAACTAATGGGAGTCTTATGCTGTGTACACTGTCTATATAGAATCTGGTGGAGTTTACCCAAGAGGGCTTATATAATACATAAACATTTTCTGCATCTGTCGCAACACCTCCTAGAGCCATATAATTATTTGGAGTAGTTGTGGTTTGTTCGTTATAAAGTTGTTGCGTCCATACGACCTCACCATCTCTATTCAGTTTCAGAAGGCATGGCATAGTTTGCCAGTCCTGTGTGTTATCAATCCTCAAGTAGTGGACAGAGTCCAGAAACACTCTGACTGGCAACGTATCAGGGTTGAAGTTATAGTCTTCATTATAAAAGATGCAATTGGCATAAATCTCATCATCCACAATAGTTGTTTTCTTAAATTCAATATATGCCCTATACCGGCCATCGGGATTCCAGACTGAAATGCTGTCAATCATAAATCTTGAGCCAATCATGTTCCATTCTCTATCCATCTTAAAGTACATTGATGTATTGAATGTTTCCCCCTTCAGGGTTTTGATATTCAACGGGTATCTTTTAACGGTGTCGCCATCGACAATGATGTATGCTTTGTGGATTGAATCCTCATCAAAAAAATCACTACAGGCGAAAATGTGAATATTGTCATTTTCATCAACTAAAAAATTGCCAACGGATGACTTAAGATGACCAAATGGAAGAGGGCAGAAAGAAAGATGGTCTGGATCGGAATAAGCATACAGTTTGATACTATGATAATCGAGACGGTTCCCATCCAAGTCAAAGGTAACAAAATAGGTAGCGTCTTTGCTAATAGTAAACATGTCGCTGGATATAGTGATAAGTGTGTCGAAGAAATAGAACCAAGTTCCAGGCCCCGATCCCCAATGAAAGTCAAATGCGATGGTTATTCTGTTGTCTTTCACTACCATGTTATTCCACGGAATACCAGGAGAATTAGAATTGGATCCACGAGCAGACTTGCACCAGAGAATATTCCCCAATGTATCAATCTTTGCCAGAAATACGCCATATATATTTCCGAGAGAGTATCCTGTAATTGAATCCATTGGATTAATATAAGGCCCGTTTCCACCCAGTCGGGCACTCATACCGCATTTCCCGAAAATATATGTGTTCCCTGCACTATCAATGTGGGAATCCACAATTTCGTCCATCACTTTGTTATTGATTGTTTGGCCTTTGGCCCATTTGCCCCAGCGGAAGCCCTGCTGCTGGGCGTGGGCGGTATTCGCAGGCATTGCGTAGCATAGCAGGATATAGACAAATAATATTTTGAGTGTTCTATTTAGGCTCATAATCAATTGTATTTACTGCTTTATCAATTTCAGATACTCGTAGTCGTTATTTGCTGTCACCACCTTGACGATATAGCTTCCGTCCGCAAGCCGGGAGACATCGAACTGATTTGAAGATTCTTGGGACAAAACTTTTTGTCCATTCATGGAGAAGACTTCAATCAATAGGATGTCGCCACTCGCCGGATTGTTCCTTTTGCGCTCGACGCTAACGATGTCGGTGGCCGGGTTG
>CACYKY010000038.1 GCA_902775135.1 uncultured Bacteroidota bacterium
ATCGCCGAAGCTCAGGTGCAGCGAGCTGTAATCCACCTGAAGGCTTCCGTCGGCGAAGCCGAAGGCCCGCTGGTTGGCTTTCACGAAGAGGTTGTAGGCCGTCATGCCGGCCTCGCGCGCCAGGTCGCGCAGCGTGAGGCTCACCGCCCAATGCATCTTCGCCGCCAGCTGCACCTCTTGCTTAAACATCTCACGGTGTGCCACTTGCAGCGCCGTGCGAGGATTCTTCACCTCCTTGGTATAGGCCCGTATGCAGGCCTTGCCGTTCCATTTGTAGCCCACCACCGTGCCCACCTTGCCGATGAAGCTATCCAGTATGCCATTCTCTGTCTTCGCCATGATAACTAAGGGTTTAAGTTTATATTGTACCTAATCATAACGTTATCTTCGCCTTATTATTGCCTACTGGAGAAAATTTTTATAAGGAGAGGATAAAGAGAGGAGTAAGAGCAGAGTAAGAGGGGGTGGAGGCTTGATGCTGGGTTGCAAGGGGTTAGGAAGGGCGATTTAAGAGCGGGAACACAAAGTTCATCAGGAACAAGGGCAAAGAAAAAGCCCCGCAGGAGATTCCTGCGGGGCTTTTTTTTTATGGGGTCAGGCGCCCTTTCAGTCAATCACGTCGAATCCCAGGTAGGGTCGGAGGCACTCGGGCATGACGATGCCGGAGGGTGTCTGGTTGTTCTCGAGGAGGGCGGCGACGATGCGCGGGAGGGCGAGGGCGGAGCCGTTGAGGGTGTGGCAGAGCTGCATCTTGCCGTTCTCGTCCTTGAAGCGGAGCTTCATGCGGTTGGCTTGGAAGGTCTCGAAGTTGGAGACGGAGCTCACCTCGAGCCAGCGTTTCTGCGCGGCGCTCCACACCTCGAAGTCGAAGGTCATGGCGGAGGTGAAGCTGATGTCGCCGCCGCAGAGCTTGAGGATGTGGTAGGGAAGGCCGAGTTTGTCGAGCAGGCCGCCGACGTGGCGTTTCATCTCCTCGAGCATGTCGTAGGAGCGGTCGGGGTGTTCGATGACGACGATTTCGACCTTGGAGAACTCGTGGAGGCGGTTGAGGCCGCGGACGTCCTTGCCGTAGCTGCCGGCTTCGCGGCGGAAGCACTCGCTGTAACCCACGCGCTTGATGGGGAACTGCTTCGGGTCGACCACCTCGCCGCGGAAGATGTTGGTGATGGGCACTTCGGCGGTGGGGATCATGTAGAAGCCGTCGAGGGGGATGGCATACATCTGGCCTTCCTTGTCGGGCAGCTGGCCGGTACCGAGGCCGGAGGCCTCGTTGACCATCAGGGGCGGCTGCACCTCGACGAAGCCGGCATCGGCGGCCTCGTTGAGGAAGAAGTTGATGAGGGCACGCTGGAGGCGGGCACCCTTGCCTTTGTAGAAGGGGAAGCCGGCGCCGGTGACCTTGTTGCCGAGCTCGAAGTCGATGATGTCGTATTTGGCGCAGAGGTCCCAATGGGGCAGCGCGTCGGCGGGGAGGTCGGGCTTATGGCCGAACTCACCGACAACGACGTTGTCGGCCTCGCTCTTGCCGCAGGGCACGGAGGGGTGCGGGGCGTTGGGCAGGGAGATGAGCTTCTCGTTGAGGGTCTTCTCGGTGGCGGCCTGCTCCTCGGCGAGGGCTTTCTCCTCGCCCTTGAGCTGGGCGGTGCGGGCTTTGGCCTGTTCGGCCTCGTCGCGCTGGCCTTGTTTCATCAGCATGCCAATCTCCTTGGCAATCTTGTTCTGCTCGGCCTTGACGGCGTCGGCCTTCACCTGGAGGGCACGGCGCTGGGCGTCGAGCTCGAGGATTTCGGCGATGCGCTCCTCGACGTTCTGCACGTTCTTAATCTTCAGTCGGGAAATGATTTCCTCGGTATGATCCTTGATATATTGTAACTGTAACATCTTGTTAAAATATTAAATACATTATGTAACGCAAAATGTCGTCAATTATTATATTTTTCTATCAAAAACGACGAATGGGGCATTTTATTATACAACCATAATAAAAAAAACCGGCGCCGATGATGGTGCCGGTTCTATTGTTGCATAATGCTTACATCTTGTCGAAATAGATCTTAACGACGTTTTCGAGCGTTGCCACCTGGCCGCCCACCTCGGTGGTCTCAGTCATGCGTGTCGAGAGTACCAGCTTGCTGCCGCTGACTTCATCGACATTCATCTGCTGGGGTTCCGGCTCGCCGCCTTCTGTGTAGGGGACGTTCATGGTGACGGTGGTGCCGCTGAGGCTCCAGGTGCCTGTTCTGGTGCGGGAACTTTCGGGAGTAGTATTCACGATGGAGAAGGAGCCATCGCTACCGAAGATGAAAACGTTGCTTGTGCCTTCCTCAACTTCCGTCTCCCGCTCACGGGTGCCATTGTAGGATGCATATTCGCCGGTCAGGCCGCTGACCGTCTGAGAGACGTACTGTTTGGTCATATTCCAACTGCCGACAACATCATTCTTGTTGACGGTCTTTTCTTCGTCTTTGGAGCAGCCGGAAACGGAAAACATGGAGGCAGCGACAAACAGGGCTGCGAGAACTTTCATCGTTTTCATAATTTGTGTGTGTTTTTAGTTTATAACGATTTGGCGGAGAGAGAGGGATTCGAACCCCCGGACCCTCGCAGGTCAACGGTTTTCAAGACCGCCGCAATCGACCGCTCTGCCATCTCTCCTGGGTTGATGAAAATGCAAAAATACACCTTTTTGACGATATAGCAAAATATTTTTACTAAAACGCTATATTTCCACCACTTAAACGGTGTGCCGCCCGATGCAACAAAAATCTTTTCGGCCATATCGGAAATTAGTTGTACCTTTGCACGCGAAAAAAAAAAACGAATCAACAGACATTAAACAGAAACCACAATGAAACATCTCCACATCATCCTCCTGGCATTGGCCACCCTCCTGGCCGGCGCCTGCAAGCAGCCTACGGAAGCCACAGAACCCACAGACACCCTCCCGACCGACAACCTCTACCTCTTCGACGCTGTGGACGGCAACGGCGACACCCTCGACCTTGCCAGCCTCGAGGGCAAAGTGGTGCTGGTTGTCAATACCGCCACCCAATGCGGGTTCACGCCCCAGTACGAGGAGCTGCAGAAGCTCTACGCCGCCACCCGCGACCGCGGGTTGGAGATCCTGGACTTCCCCTGCAACCAGTTTGGCCTGCAGGCTCCCGGCAGCAACGAGGAGATCCATGCCTTCTGCACGGGCACCTACAACACCACCTTCCCGCAGATGGCCAAAATCGACGTCAACGGCGACTCAGCCACAGCCCTCTACGTGTGGCTGAAGAGCAAAGCCCCCTTCGGCGGCTTCGACACCACCGATGTCCGCGGGGCCTACCTCGACAAGATGTTCCGCCAGCAGGACCCCGAATACGACAAAAACCCCGACATCAAGTGGAACTTCACCAAGTTCCTCATTGACCGTCAGGGTAATGTGGTGCGCCGCTTCGAACCTACCGACCCGATGTCGGCAGTAGCGGACGCCGTCGAGGAGCTGCTCCGTTAGAGGGCAGCGGCAACGGCACCGATAACGATGATAGGCAGCACAATGATGCAGAATGCCAACACTACAATGGTAAGGATGCCGTAATATTTCCAGTAGCTCTTGCTATTGGCGAGGAAGCTTACAGCAGCCTCGTTGCTGTTCAGCGCCACAGCCGTTTCGGCGGCTTTGGCGCTGCGCATCAAATAAATAATGACAGGCACCTGCAATCCGGCAATGACCAGATAAAGGACAGCTATCAAGGCCGTCGGCAAGGCGGCCATGCCTGCGGTGGAGGCATATTCATTGTCGGCCATATTCGACATCATGCCCTCCATCATGCTGCCGGTGGCAAACATCACCATTGCACCAAGCACCATGAAAACGCAGCTGATAATGCTGAGGATTGCGAAAAACCTGTTCCAGCGTCCGATGCTGCGGACATACTGTTTGGCCTCTTCCTGAAACCTGAGATTCTGTTCTTCCATTGTAATATGTATTTAATTGTTAATAACTTGCACGTACCATCACAGAGAGATACGTTTTGCAAATATAGCAAACTTTTGTTAATTTGACAAAAAAAAGCGCCGCCAGAAATGAAATCGGGCGGCGTTTTTTTCATTCCATCCGATCGTGTCCGTAGGGCACACGGCGATGATATTCAATATCCACACCCTCCATCCGCAGCAGACGATACTTGCAATAGGGCAATCCGGCATAGTTGCCCAACGAGCCGTCGGCAGGCAACACACGATGGCAAGGGATGAAGAGGTTCAACGCATTGGCCCCCACAGCGCTGGCGACAGCGCGTACGGCTGTGGGATGTCCGGCGAGGGACGCCAACTCGCCGTAGCTCACCGTGCTGCCCACCGGGATGCGAGCCACCTGCCGCCACACCTCCTGCTGCAGCTCGGTGCCAAAGGTGCGGAGCGGCAACGGATTCATGTCGTAGGCACGAAAGAAATTGGACCTCAGCTCTTCGACAGCCTCGCGCAACACATCGGTCCATTGCCCGTCGACAAAGGTGGCGCCGAAGCCCTTCGACAAGCGGCGGCGGACGGCCTCGTAATGGGTGGAATAGGGCCAAAGGCTCAGGCACAGCCGATCTCCGATGGAGCCGAGTTCCAGCTCGCCGACGGGGAACTTGCAGCGGATGGTATAGATATGGGTTTCGTCCATGGAGACAAAAGAAAACCCTGCTGTGGAAGCAGGGTATCTAGATCAAAAATCTAAAACAAATTACCTTTTTTCTTGCTTAGGCGATTAAACACTTTAATGGTTGTCGAACCATTAAGCATTAACACTTACTCGGCCTTCTTGGCGTACTTTTTGTACTTGTTCATGAACTTGTCGACGCGACCAGCGGTGTCAACGAGTTTCAGCTTGCCGGTGAAGAAGGGGTGAGAGGTGTTCGAGATTTCGAGTTTCACCACGGGATACTCCTTACCATCGGTATAGGTGACGGTCTCTTTGGTGTTGGCACAGCTCTTGGTGAGGATCATCGTGTCGTTCGACATGTCTTTAAACACCACGAGGCGATAGTTTTCGGGATGGATTCCTTTTTTCATTTTCTTACTTTTTGCCGTCTAACCCGTTCATTGTTAGACGATTGTTTATATTCCGTTAATTATTTTCGTGCTGCAAAGATACGAACATTTTCCGAACTGGCAAAATAATATTTCCGTTTTCTATTTTTTTTTGCGTTATTTTTTTCCAATATAAAAATTATTTTGTATATTTGCAGTATAATCCATTTTGCTGCAAACAATAAAACCGACTGAATATGAAAAAGATGACGCAAAAAAATCTCACGGACGGCGGCAACTTCCCCACGCCTGCGTTCCTGTCCAATTTTTCCTACCTTGAGCCCTATCAGACAACAACATACACCTCGGTATTTGTCAACGACGATGATTGGAAATTCCAGTCCCTGACCAATCTGGACGGGAGTTTTTTTGTGGGGGCAGGAGGGTTCCATTTCCTCTTGAGGGATGTGTCAGCATCGTATCCTGCAAATAATATATATTCAGGTGGGCCTGCTTTGTGTCCGAAAGATGAGGTGCTGAAGGTTGCGATAATTGACGACGCTATACAGAATGTTTTTCCTCGGCCTATTTCTTATAATAATCCACTCCCATCTTCTAATCCCGTCTATCGTCCCATACAGCCAATAGAAACGTTGAATGTTAAGTGTTTGTCCAACTAAAATATAGTTATGAAAAGGGGGTTAATTCCGATGCTAATCATATTGACGATGGTTTCTTCACACGCACAGGATACCATCACAGAGGATAATAACTGCTATATATTTTATCCTCATTCCTACGATTTGTTTCTTGCAGACTCAAACAGTTTTATAAGTTGGGCAGGTAATTATTGGTGGGAAAATATTGCCTCTCCGGGAACCATGCTATACGGAGTGTCGCTCCGAGGGAGCCTTCCTTTGGATTCATCGGTTTATGCCGTGCTTGCAATAAAGGAAGGCAATCAGTATTTTTTCCTTGATACAGCATGGTATGATTCATCAGTTGTATATCGCTATTTGAAATTCAGGGCAGTAAGTAACATTCATTTTGGAGCCGAGTTTGATTATGTAGAAAACTGCAACGAAATCTATTTCCATCGTCCGTGGCAAATGTGGGACACGTTTTATGTGGTTGTCTGTCATTCACCATTGGTATCGGCTTTACAAGTATGGGTAGGGGTTGGATATGTGTCTGGCGAACCCGAATACATACAACGATGGTGTTATACTAGGGAGGGAGACAGTATAGAAACACCACAATGTTTTTATCCAAGGACTGGTACGACTAGTAGTTCTGGTGCTCCATGGGGTTTTGAGTTTCCGATCCTGGAGCCAAACAGGACGCGTTGCCGGAGGCCTTCGGGGCTGCGCATGAGAGAGCGGGGCAACGGGTGGGCGGTGCTCCAGTGGAACAGCGGCTCCGGCGACAGCTACCGCGTGACTGTCGAAGGGCCGGACGATACCGTCGTGTATGAGACCGCGGACACGACCCTCCGCCTGGACAGCCTGGCGCCGGAGGCGTTCTACTGGGTGAAGCTGCAGAGCCTGTGCCGCTACCAGCATTACAGCTACGACTCCACCCTGCTCAACCCCGGGGTTTTACAATTCGGCTTCCGCAATTTGATCACTGGGGTGAGCGGCGCCGATGCCGACCTGCGCGTGG
>CACYKY010000039.1 GCA_902775135.1 uncultured Bacteroidota bacterium
TTTTTGAGGCGGCGCCAGGCCATCCAGGTGAAGAGGAGGAAGATGAGGGTGTTGACGAGGGCGGTGATGCCGAAGAACTGGTTGAAGATGCGCTCGGGGCTGGAGAGGTTGAAGAAATCGTAGACCCACTCGACGAAGTCGGGCTTCTGTGCCAGTGCGACGATGACGGGGATGGCGATGATGGTGAGGACGAACTCGATGAGATAGAGCACGAGGAAGGTGTAGAGCACCTTGTGCTTCTTGAAGAGTGTGGCGGCATAGAGGAAGATGGCCGGTGAGGCGAGGCAGCTGGAGTAGGTGGCGGCGGTGAGGAGCCAGCTGTGGAAACCGGGAATGGTGTCGTCGTCCATGGGGATACGAGTGAAGAGAGGGAATCCGCCGTCGCCCTCCCAAATCCACTCGTGGTAGGCGCCTGCGGGCATCAGACGCAGGATGATGTCGAGCACGAGGCTACCGAGGTAGACCACCACGGGAGCCACGATGAAGGTGAAGAGCAGCATGCTGAGGAACTTCTCGAGCTTGGAGGCGGGGAGCATGGCGTAGTAGATGCCCTTGTTGCGGAGATTCATGGTGCGGTAGAGACGCGAGGGCAGCATGAGGGCTGCCAGGGAAGAGAAGCCCATGAGCATCACGACGCGGTAGTTGGGGTCGATGACGAAATTGCGGTTGAGGACCAGAGCCAGCAGCCAGATGGCGAAAGGCAGGGTGGCGAGCACGATGGCTGTGGTGCCGAACATGGGCCACAGATTGCGGAAATCCTTGTTGACGACCTTGCAGAAACGGGTCCAGTCGAAAGTATTATTCATAAAGCAAAACCTCCTATATTATTTAAACAATTCCTTGATTGTGTTCTTGTTGCGCAGGACGGCGTTGAAGAGCGCCTCGATATTGAGCTGACTCTCCTCGCCGCTCTGGTTGGGGATGACGTTCAGCCAGCCGCCGGGCTGCATCTCGCTGTAGAGGGCGTCGTCGCGTTTCTCGCCGCCGTACTCGAAGAAGAGCTTCTGCTGGATGCGCTGGACGCTGGCGTCGAGGAGCACGCCGCTGTTGCTGAGGATGACGATGGGGTCGATGAGGTTTTCCACATCTTTCACCTGGTGGGTGGAGATGATGATGGTGTTGCGCTCCTCGAAGCGGCGGCTGAGGATGGAGCGGAGCTGGGCCTTGCTGGGGATGTCGAGGCCGTTGGTAGGCTCGTCGAAGAGCACATAGTCGGTACCCAGCGAGAGGGCGGCGGCGATGAGACTCTTCTTCTGCTGGCCGAAGCTCATCTCGCGGAACTTACGGTTGGGGTCCACCTCCAGTTCCTCCATCAGGTGGAGGAAGGTGCCCCAGGCGTAGTTGGGGTAGAAGGGAGCGAGCTCGTCGACGAACTGCTGGGGGGTGCGGCCGTCGGGGAGGGAGACCTCGTCGGGGAGGAAGACGATGCGCTGCAGCATGTCGGGATGGCGGTCGTAGGAGGTGGCGCCGTCGATGGTGACGGAGCCCTGGGAGGGGCGGAGGAGGCCGCAGATGAGCTTGAGGAGTGTGGTCTTGCCGACCCCGTTCTCGCCCAGGAGGCCATAGATGTTCCCCTGGGGGAACGACAGGTTGATGTTGCTGAACACCGGCGACTTCTTGTACATGAAGTCAAGATTGCGAATCTCTATCATAGCTTTCAGTTTTTGTATTTGATAGCAGTACCGTAAACCAGCACCTCGGCGGCCTGAGCCATGATGGCGCTGGTGGTGTAGCGCACGCCGATGATGGCGTCGGCGCCGAGTTTGACGGCTTGGTCGACCATGCGCTGGGTGGCATGGGCGCGGGCTTTCTCCATCATGCCGGTGTAGCTCTTGAGCTCACCGCCGACGATGCTTTTGAGTCCCTGGCCGAAGTCGGCAAACATGTTCTTGCTCTGGATGGTGCTGCCTTCGACAACACCGAGCACCTCGAAATTCATACCCGGAAGGGTTTCAATGGTGACAAGTTTCATGATTATAAGTTTTTTTTTGATTGATTATTCATTTTACATTTGGGGGGTGTTGCCCGTGTCGGTGGCACCTTGGCGGGCTTTGCTTTCGAGTTCCATCTTGCCGATACGCCAGGTGAGTTCGGCCATGCCGAAGATGTCGTTGACGTTGAAGAAGACGGAAAGCTGGCGCTCGAAGAAGTCGGCCGAGCAGCCGAGGTCGATGCCCTTGTTGGCCACCGAGAGGCTGTAGAGACCCAGGCGGGGCGAGGAGTAGTGGGCGTTGGCGAAGACCTCGAGCTTGTTCCACAGTTTGGCCCAGAGATTGACGCGGGCGCTCCAGCTGACCTTACTGTCGCTGAAGCCATTGTAGTCGTAGGCGTAGTTGAACAGGGAGGCGTTGAGGCGGACGTTGAAGAAGCCGCTGGGGCGGTAGGTGATGTTGGCCTCGAGGCCTTCGGTGTGGCTGGAGCCGATGTTCTCGGGCTTACTGTAGTTCACCAGCTGCGTGGCGGGGAAGTAGGCGGGAGCGTAGCCGGCGTAGGTCATGGAGCCGATCTCGTCGGTGTTGGCGCGGAAGTAGGCGCTGAGGTTGAGCATACCGAAGCCCATGATGTACTTGCTCCAGGCGGCCTCGAGATTGTGGGTGTAGCAGCGCAGCAGGTTGGGGTTGCCGACCTCGTAGCTGTAGTCCTCATAGCGCACAAAGGGCGAGAGCTGGGAAGTGCCGGGATTGGAGTGGCGGAGGGTGTAGCTGAAGCTGTAGGAGGTGAAGGTGGGGGTCTGGTAGCTGAGGTGGATACTGGGCACGAGGCCGAAGAAGGCGGTGTCGACGATGGTCTTGCCGGCGCCGTCGAGGTAGCTCCATTCGCTGTGCTTCCAGGCCTGCTCGCCGCGGAGGCCCAGTTTGGCGGTGAAGCCGCCCCAGCGTTTCTGGAGGGTGAGGTAGCCGCTGAGGCCTGTGCCGCGCTCCACGCCTTCGGTGGTGCGCAGGGGGACAGCTTGGTAGTTGCCGTCGGAGGCGAGGGTGTCGAGCCCCTGAAACTGCGTGCCGCCGCCCAGATCGAGCTCCACGCCGGCCTCTATCTCGAGCTGGTTTTTGAGGGGGTGGGTGTAATTCAGCTCCATGCTGCCGCTGGGGCTGACGTTGCGCTTCTCGGTGCGGCGGAGGAGGCTGTCGATGGACGGGTCGGCGTAGGCGAAAGTCTCGGTGCCGATGCCGTGATCGTTCCAGGTGTTGCCGCTGAGGGAGAAGGAGAGCTTTCTACCGGTGGTGTCGAAACGGTGCTCGAGCCAGGCGCCCATGTAGCCGCCCCAGCCGAAGCCGTCGGGATTCTCGAGCTGGTAGTTGTACCCCAGGTTGCGCAGCGTGGGCAGATACTCGCGGTGGACGAGGTCGAGCTCGGTGGAGTTGTTGCCCCAGTAGGGGTAGACGCCAAGCCAGGTGGCGAGGTGGGTCTTGTCGGAGATATTCCAGTTGAGGTTGAGACCGCTGTAGCCGCCGTAGCTCTTGGAGTGGGTCTCGCTGGAGGAGCTCTGGTAGCGGCTGGTGTCGCCGTTGGCGTCGAAGAGGGTGCTGGTGCCGTCGGAATACATGTTGTGGATGCCGATGTTGGCGTTGAGGTAGAAATTGACGTCGAACTTCTCGTTGGCGTAGACGTAGGAAGCCCAGGGCGAGAAACTCGGCATGGTGTTGGCGCGGAAGCCCAAGCAGAGCAGCTCGTTGCGCGTGATCTTCTGGCTGGTGACGATGTTGATGACGCCGCCGGTGGTGCTGTAGCGTGCGGAGGGATTGGTGATGACCTCGATGCGCTCGATGGCGTTGGCGGGCATCTGCTTGATATACTGTTTGAGGGCCTCCTCGTTCATGTGGGAGGGGCGGTCGTTGACCCAGATCTCGACGCTGGAAACGCCGCGCAGGGTGATGTTGCCCTCGGCGTCCACCTCCACACCGGGGGCGTTCTGGAGGGCGTCGCTGGCGGTCCCCGTCTGGATGGAGGGATCCTCCTTGGTATTGTACATATTCTTCTCGCCGTCCATCTGGTAGAGAGGCTTCTCGGCCACGATTTCCACCTCCTCGAGGAGTGTGCCGCTCTTGAGTTGGATCACGATGTTGTTGACATTGGAGGTAATGTCGACCATCTCCATGTAGCTCTCGTAGCCGACGCAGGAAGCCTGCATCAGGTATTGGCCGGGCTTGACGTCCTTGATCTCGAAGAGGCCGTCGAAGTCGCTCGCGGCGCCGCGCACGAAGACGGTGTCCGTGCTCCTCATGAGGCCCACGTTCACCAGGGGCAATGCCTCGCCGGTTTTGGCGTCCTTGACGGAGCCTTTCACCTTTACTGTCTGTGCCTCCGCAGCCGTCATCACAGCCATCAGGGCAAGCATAGCAAAAACCAATTTTTTCATTGTTGTCTGTATTATTATATTATTACTTATTATCTTTATGGGCGGCAATCAACACATCTATCAGCCACCACAAACCTGCGATGACCACACCGTGAACCAAACCGTTCACGACGGCGTACTTCACCATGTGCCCTTCGATGAACAGCGACGACAGGAAGAAGGCCACCGAGAGCAGCGCGAAGATCGTCAGGGCGAACACCCAATCTTTTTTCTTCAAATGTTCCTTGTAGGTCATAGAGGTCTATCTATTTGTTTTTCAATTGATAATTTACTTTCAATATTGGTGTATTAGTTAACTAATACACTGCAAAGGTAATACAATTTTCAATACTGACAAAATTTTTTTTCAAAAAAATGAAAAATTTTTATTTGTCATCTGAAAATGAGAAAGATAAAAATAGAGGAAAAACACAATTTATCGGAACGGCAAGATGAATCTGACGTCCGACACCCTTTATGACTATGGTCGATGAAAATTCCAAGCGGGCAAATGCCCACCATTTTTTATCCGCATCCCGGAGGAGCGCTGGCGACACCCTCTTGAAGCACCTCTGATACGGAAGCGCCAACGCCGGACATCTGGGGCACGGAGACAGTAGTGCCAACAGTATCAACCTCTTCTGAAACCTCTTCCTCCGTCGTCTCCCCTTCGGCCAAAGCGCCGATATACTGGCTGTTGCCCCAATGGCCGCCGGCGTGCTGCACCAGCAGGTAGAGATGCACCGCATGGCCCCCGAAGTGGTCGGGCAGCGCGAGCGACAGGCGCTTCTCATGGCGATAGACGGGGGCCGAAAGGTAGCCCTCGCCCAGGTCGGGCGCATAGGCATAGAGGTAGACATAGTCGGTTCCCGCTCCGCGTCCGCGGCGGAAGCTGACACTCAGCACATTGGCTTCCGACCGCGAAGCCTCGGGGCTCTCCACCGGCGGCACATCGCCGAAGCTCAGGTGCAGCGAGCTGTAATCCACCTGAAGGCTTCCGTCGGCGAAGCCG